>CAYGBV010000007.1:0-134311 GCA_964348295.1 uncultured Gemmatimonadaceae bacterium | reverse complement strand
CCGGGGTAGCCGCCATGTGAGACGTGGGGAGAATCCCGCCTCGGTCGGCATGCCCTGTGGTGAGCGGCGCACTCCCGCCGTACAGCTACACGTGGTCAGGCATCGGGTCGGGGAATCAGAGCCAGATCACTCTCTGGGGGGTGAGTTCCGGGTTCTTGAACCTGACTGTTGAATCGGCCGATGGCCAGGAGAAGTTCAGGCAGAAGTATATTACGGTTACAATGAGCGCGCCCCCGTGCTAGTAGTGCAAACTAGGCCGGCCGCCTCGCTGCGTCGGGCGGCCGGCCCAAGGGTCACGCTGGGGTCGCCGTTGTGTTTGCTGGAGGTAGAGCCATGAAGAGGACATGGACGACCCCATTGATCGCTGTCGGCGGTTTGGGCTCGCTCGTCGTAGCTCTGGCAGTGGCCGGTTGCAGCGTACCGACCGAGCTGGACCTGTCGGTGTCCATCGAGAACCCGCGGCTGACGGAGCTCCACGTCGAGCTTGAAGTATCAGGTGCCACCGACATGCTGACAGTAACCGGCGTACCCTACGACGGAGCCTACGCGCCGTCGGACGAAGTGCGTGCGCGGGTCGAGATCACGACCGCGCAGGGCGACACGGAAGAACTCCTGCTGCGGCCCTCCTGGTGCACCCTCGATGATGGCACGGAGTACACCTGCGGGATCTTCAACGTCGGGATGGACGACGGACACTGGGTGACCGAACTCGAGCCGTACCTTCACGAGATCGCCGGCACGCTCCACTTGCCGATGCTCATCGAGGATCTCACAGGCGACACCACGTACCTCACGCCTCGCTGGGGCACCATCGAGATCGCCAGCGGTGATATGGAGCCAGCCTTGGAGCGTGCCGCCAATTGGCCGCATGTCCGGTGGGTTGAGGTGAGTGTTCCATTGTGGCTTGGTGATGCAACCCCGAAAGGGTCTGCAGCCAACGAATGGCACGGGTCATTGCCCTCTGTTCGAGCAGGACCAGTGCCACATGACGGTACATTGCAGGCCGCTGTCGGTGACTCGGTTAGCGCGGAATATCGCCAGCCGGACGGGAGCGTGTTAAGAGTCGCTCAGCCGATGCCCTGAGCGAGGTCGCCGGGTGCCTCGGCCGCGCTAGGCCCTTTAGGGGGCGGCGGGTGCTCCGGGTGGGACATTTGAGAGTCAGACGAGGCCTGCCCGGCGGGAGGAGGGTGGCCCCCGCGGCAGACGCACAGGTTAGCGCCGACCCGAGGCCTGGCAAGGCCGCCGGCCATCCAAGGGGACCGACGGCGGCTCCCATTGGTCCAAACGTGTGTCCAGAGCGAGGGTGGATCGCTCAGAAACCCCACAGGCCCGGCAGGACTCGAACCTGCAACCCCCGGTTTTGGAGCGGGGGGCTCTTGGACCACCTCACGAGATTATCAAGCGGCCGAGTGGGGCCGCGAGGGTGTCAGGCTTCTCTCACCTCGCGGTGCAGCCGCCAGAGCGCTTCGCGCAGCTCATTCGCGGTGTCGCTCGTGGTGCCAAGACGGCCGGTTTTCACCGTCCTTCGCCGTCGCTTGCGCGACGGGCTTGCTGCGCGTAAGTTGGTGCCGTGCAAGACGTTGGTGGGTGAGCGGCCGTCGCGGGTGCGACGGCCGTCGCCGCTTCCCAAGCTGGACGTCGCCGGTTCGAATCCGGTCGCCCGCTCTGTAAAGCACACACCGCCCAGGATGGGACTCGGGCCCTGTCCTGGGCTTCCTGTCAGCACAGGGACCGGCCGTGTGCCCCGGTGGCCCGGGTCTAACAGCCAGAGCGCAGCCTGGCGCCGCAGACCAGGGCGCGTAGGTTCCCGCCCATGCGGTTAGTTGTGCTCGTGATGCTGGTTGGCCCCGTCGCGGTAGTGGCAATCATGGTTGCTGGGTGGTTGGTGTGGGGCCGACGGAGGTGGACTGTCAGTCAAGCCGCGCGGCGCTCACTCGGCAAGAAGTCGTTGGGCGTCACATGGATTGACGTGGCCTTAGCGGTTGCGGCCATTGGCGTGGTGCTCTGGGTGGTCTCGCTCGTGCTCGCAGCGGGCCCTTCCGCGCCCATGCCCTAGCACCGTCCCAAGCACCGTCCCAGATTGGAGCGTCAGACACTCGTCGGGGAGAGCATGCCGGACGGCAGCAAGACCAGGACCCGACCAGCGGACGAGCTGTCCGCCCTGCGCCGGCGCGTCGCCGAGCTGGAGGCGGCCGCCCGGGAGCGAGTGCGCGCCGAAAAGGCGCTCCTGGAGAGCGAAGAGCGCTACCAAGACCTGTACGACAACTCACCCGACATGCACTTCACCGTGGCCGAGGACGGCACGGTCCTCTCGGTGAACCGGTTTGGGGCCAATTGCCTCGGGTGCGAGCCGCGCGAGCTGGTGGGCGGTCCCGTCTGGGTCGTGGTGCACCCCGATGACCTCGCACGCGTGCAGCAACAGGTGGCGGAGATCTTCCGCGCCGGTGGCGGCGGGGCGAGTGAGTTGGAGTTCCGCAAGGTCCGCAAGGACGGCTCCGTCCTGTGGGTGCAGGAGCGCGTACGCGTCGCCACCGGGGTGCGGGGTGGCCCCATCGAGCTGCGCATCACGTGCCGCGATATCACGGCGCGCAAGAAGGCGGAAGAGGCCTTGCGGGACAGCGAGCAGCGGTACCGTGCGCTGTTCGAGGATTCCAGAGACGCCATCTACATCACGACCACCAAGGGCGAGCTCGTGGACTTCAACCAGGCCGCCTGCGAGCTGTTCGGCTACGCGCCCGAGGAATTCGAGCGCCTGAACGCCCGCGAGCTCTACGACCAGCCGCGGGACCGCGACCGCTTCCAGGCAGCCGTAGCCCAGGACGGATCGGTGCGCGATTTCGAGGTCAAGCTGCGCCGCAAGGACGGATCGGTAATCGACTGCCTCCTCACCTCCAGCCGGCGCCGTGGGCGGGACGGGAGCGTGATCGGCTACCAGGGCATCATCCATGACATCACCGAGCGCAAGCGCCTGGAGGAGGAGATTCTCGAGGTGAGCACGCGGGAGCAGCGGCGTATCGGGCAGGACCTCCATGACGGCCTCGGACAGCAGCTCACGGGCATGGCGTTCCTCCTCACGGCGCTGGAGCGGAAGCTCACGTCGCGGCAGCAGAGGGAGGCCGCGGACGCCAAGGCGATCGCGCTGCTGGCACATGGGGCCATCGCCCAGACGCGATATCTCTCGCGAAGCCTCTACCCAGCCGCTCTGGAGACGGCGGGGCTCGCCGGGGCCCTGGAGGATCTGGGAGCCAACGCCGAGATGCTGTTCGACATCTCGTGCGCGGTACGGGCCGACGAGGCGGTGGCGATCACCGATCGCGTGCTCGGCGGCCACGTGTACCACATCGCGCAGGAGGCCGTGACCAACGCCGTGCGGCACGGCGAGGCGGAGCACCTCACGATCGAGCTGTCCTCGGAGGGCGACCGTACGACGCTCACCGTACAGGACGACGGCGTCGGGATTCCCGAACCGCTCGAAGAGGAAAAGGGAATGGGCCTGCGCATCATGCGGTACCGCTCACGCATGATCGGCGGATCGCTCGCGCTCGAGCGGCAGGCGTCCGGCGGAACGGTGGTGCGCTGCACGTTTCCCACGCTCGGCAGGGAGGGGATCGCGTGAACCAGACGGGAAGGCATGGGCAAGCGCAGGGACCCAAGGCCAAAGTGCTGCTCGTCGACGATCACCCCATCGTGCGTCAGGGGCTCGGTCAGCTGATCGACGCCGAGCGCGACATGGAGCTGTGCGCCGAGGCGGGCGACGCCCCAGCTGCGCTGGCTGCCATCGAGCGAGGCCCCCCCGATCTAGCGATCGTGGACATCTCGCTGAGCGGCTCGGACGGGCTGGAATTGGTGAAGCAGATCCGGGAGCAGTGGCCGGCAGTAAAGGTACTGGTGCTCTCGATGCACTCGGAGTCGGTATACGCCGAGCGCACGCTAAGCGCGGGCGCGCAGGGATACATCATGAAGCAGGAGCCCCCGGACCGCATCCTCCACGCCATGCGCCAGGTTTTGCGCAACGAGGTGTACCTGAGTGAAACGCTCCAGACCAAGCTGCTGCACCGGCTCGTGGGAGGCGGCGGGGGCCGGGAGCGAACCCCGATCGAGCGTCTGACCGATCGGGAGCTCACGGTGCTTCGCCTGATCGGGGCCGGCCGGGGTACGCGACAGGTAGCGGAGGAGCTGGGCCTCAGTGTCAAGACCATTGAGACCTACCGCGAGAACCTCAAGCGCAAGCTTCACCTGGACTCGGCCGCGGAGCTGGTGCAGTACGCGGTGCGCTGGCTACAGACGGAGAGCGGCGGCTAGCCCTCCCCGAGCACGGAGGAATGTCCCACGAGCCACCCCCTCTGTCCCCAAAAGGGCCTACCGCAGGCAACTAGCCCACCCCACATTGCAGCGCACGTAGGGGATTCCCCGGTTTTGCGATCCCAGGGCCGACGTTAATGATCGTCATATCGGGCCCGTGACCGGATCGGGACCGATGCAATCCCCCGACGCCGTCACGCACAGGGTGCGCATGGATCGAACCATCCTGCTGGTCGACGATGACGCCGGCGTGCGGACCAGCCTCGCGAAGCTACTGCAGGCCGAAGGCCTGACCGTCGCCACGGTGGACGGCGGCAACGGCGCGCTCCAGGCGATCCGGCAGGTGAAGCCCGACCTGGTGCTGCTGGACGTCCTCATGCCCGACCTCAACGGGTTCGAGGTGTGCCGCCTCATCAAGGGAAATCCCGACACACGCCTCATTCCGGTCGTACTGCTCACCGGTCTGTCGGCAGTGGACGACCGCGTGCGAGGGCTGGAAGCGGGCGCGGACGACTTCATCACCAAGCCACCCGACCGCATCGAGCTCCTGGCGCGGGTGCGCTCCCTCCTACGGATGAAGAGCTACACCGACGAGCTGGAGCGGGCGGAGGCGGTGCTGCTGGCGCTGGCCCGCAGCATCGAGATGAAGGACCCCTACACCGAGGGACACTGTGAGCGGCTCTCCGCGTACGCTGCCGCGCTGGGGTGGCGCATCGGCCTCACCGTCGAGGAGACCACGGCGCTGCAACGCGCCGGCGTGCTGCACGACATCGGGAAGGTGGCGATCCCGGACTCGATCCTCCTCAAGCCGGGCCCACTGACCGAAGCGGAGTGGGAGGTCATTCGTCAACATCCCGTTACCGGCGAGCACATCTGCTCCCCGATCCTGTCATTCGGGCTGGTCCTGCCCATAATCCGGCACCACCACGAGCGCTACGACGGATCGGGCTATCCCGACGGCCTCGCCGGCGAGGAGATCCCCATAACCGCCCGCGTATTACAGGTGGTCGACGTGTACGACGCCCTGACGACGGAGCGCCCCTACAAGCCCGCGCTCACGCCGGACGACGCGCTGGAGACGATGCAGGAGGAAGTCGACAAGGGCTGGTGGGATCCGCAGGTGTTCGGTGAGCTGCAAGACCTGTTGGAGGAGAGCGCGCTCTCCGCGGGTGAGGCCGTCCCACCCCCCGCATGACCCCCCCGCCCGCGGCGCTCTCCCAAGTCCTCCTCAGCGCGCTCCCCCTCGGCTTCGACATCGTCGCGCCCGACGGGACTCTGCTCTTCGTCAGCGAGCGCCAGGAGCAGCTGCTGAGCAAGGACGCAGTGGGCAAGAAGTGCTGGGAGGTCTACCGGGACGACCGCTCACAGTGCGAGCACTGCCCGCTGCACCAGGGGGTGGCGCCTGGCGAGACGGCCATGATCACGTCCACGGGCGTGCTCGGAGGCCGCACCTTTCAGATCTATCACACTGGACTGCTGTACGAGGGGCGCCCGGCCGTCCTCGAGGTCTTCCACGACATCAGCGCGGTCTCAAGGGCCGAGGAGCGCCGCCGTAGCAGCGAAGCCAAGCTGCAGCTGCTCATCGACCAGGTGCCGGCCCTGCTGTGGACCGTGGACAAGGATCTGCGCTTCACTTCATCGGGTGGCGCTGGCCTCTCGGCCCTGAACCTTCGGCCCGGCCAGGTCGTGGGGATGACCCTATTCGAGTACTTCGGGACCGATGATCCCCGGTTCGAGCCCATCGCGATGCACCGCTTCGCGATGGAGAAGGGACGGGTCTCGTACGACTTCGACTGGGGCGGCAACTCCTACGAGGTCTTGCTCGAGCCGCTGCGCGATGCTCGTGGGAGGACCACCGGATGCATCGGCATCGCCGTGGACGTCACCGAACGGAAGCGATCCGACGAGGCACTGCGCCAGTCGGATTCCCGCTACCGTGCCATCGTGGAGGACCAGACCGAGTTCATCGTCCGCTGGCGACCGGACGGCACCCGCACGTTTGTCAACCAGGCTTACTCCAACTACTTCGGCGGTACGAGCGAGGAGCTGGTGGGCACGAGCTTGCTGCCGCAGGTGGTGGAGGAGGACCGCCAGCAGATCCTGGAAAAGATCCAGCGGCTGAGCCCGGAGTACCCGCTCGAGACCGACGAGCACCGCGTGGTCCTTCCCGACGGCAAGGTCAGCTGGCAGCAGTGGACCGATCGCGGGATCTTCGACGAGCGCGGCGGCCTGGTGGAGTTGCAGTCGGTAGGCCGGGACATCACGGAGCGAAAGCAGCGCGAGCGCGCTCTCCACTTCACCCAGTTCGCAGTCGACCGGGCGAGCGACGCGGCTTTCTGGATGGACGCCGACGGCAGGTTCTTCTACGTGAACGACACGGCCTGCCGGATGCTGGGCTACACGGCCGACGAGCTGCGGCAGCTATCGGTTTCCGGCATCGACCCCAATTTCCCTGAGGAGCATTGGCTGGGATACTGGGACCACCTCAAGGCGCACGGCTCCCTCACCATCGAGTCCCGGCATCGTGCCAAAGACGGTCGCTTCATCCCCGTCGAGGTAGCCGCCAACTACGTGGAGTTCGACGGCTTGGCCTACAGCATCGCATTTGCCCGCGACATCTCGGAGCGCAAGGAGGCCGACGAGGTACTACGGCGCTCCGAGGCGAAGTACCGCGGGCTGGTGGAGCACGCCAACTACGGCATCTACCGCTCGAGCCCGGAAGGACGGTTTCTCTCGGTGAACCCTGCGCTGGTGGAGATGCTCGGCTACGACTCGGAGGAGGAACTGATGGCCGTGGACATGGAGCGGGACGTCTACGCCCATCCCGAGGAGCGCCCCCGGCTGGTGGAGCAGTACCGCGAGAGCGGCCGGATCGACAACCTCGAGCTCGAGTGGAAGCGCAGGGGCGGAGAGCACATCACGGTACGGGTGAGCGGCCGCCCGATGCACGACGAAGAGGGAAACCTCGAGTTCTTCGAGATGATCGTGCAGGACGTCTCGGAGCAGCGAGCGCTCGAGGCGCAGCTGCGACAGGCGCAGAAGATGGAGGCCATTGGGCAGCTCACAGGCGGCATCGCGCACGACTTCAACAACTTGCTGTCGGTCATCACACTCAACGCTCAGCTGGTCGCCGCCACTCTCGAAGCGGAGCATCACGAGATGATGCCCGAGCTGCTGGACATCCAGGAGGCGGCCCGCAAGGCCACCACCATGACGAAGCAGCTCTTGGGCTTCAGCCGGCATGCCGACCTGCGCATGGTGCCGACCGACCTGGCGCACGTGGTGACCAACCTATCCTCGATGATGCGCCGGGTGCTCCCGGAGAGCATCGGCATCCGCATCGATGCCGACGAGTCCGTGAGCGCCGTGCGGGCCGACGCCGGCGCCGTTGAGCAGATACTCCTCAACCTCGCCACGAATGCCCGCGACGCCATGCCTGAGGGCGGCGCGCTGCGCATCGAGGTAACGGAACCGCCCGAGGTGCCCGAGACCAGCTCGGGTTCCGAGCCGTGGCTTGCGCCTGGTCGCTACGTCTGCATTCGGGTGCGGGATACGGGGATCGGGATGGACGAAGACGTGCGCTCCAAGATCTTCGAGCCGTTCTTCACCACCAAGGAACCGGGCGTGGGCACGGGCCTCGGCATGGCGATGGTATATGGGCTGACCAAGCAGCACGGCGGCTTCGTCAACGTGCATAGTGTGGTGGGGCAGGGCACGACCGTCGAACTCTACTTTCCGGCAGTGGAGGGGGCCGCGCGCCACCTCGATCCCATCGAGTCCCTGGACGGCGTCCCCGGGGGGACGGAGACGATCCTGCTGGTGGAGGACGAGGACACGCTGCGCCGCTCGGCCAAGCGGGTATTGGAGAAGTTCGGCTACACCGTGCTCGCCGCGGCCGACGGCGAGGAGGGCCTCGAGCTGTACCGGGCGCACCGGGATGAGGTCGATCTGGTGGTGTCAGACCTCGTGATGCCGAAGGTTGGGGGCGCCCAGCTGCATCGTACCCTCATTGAGGAGGGTGGGGACGTGCGGTTCCTCCTCGCCAGCGGCTACGCTGGCCGCGAGTCGGGCGCGCGCCACGTGCTCGACCCCTCCGTGCCGATCTTGCGGAAGCCGTGGGCGCTGGGCGACTTGCTAGTGCGGATACGGGAGGAGCTGGACCGCGAATGAGCCGCTGACCACCACCCGCGAAGCGGCGCACCGGGCGTCTCTCCAGTCGCCGCGCCTCCCGCCGATTGCCGCCTCGCGCGTCAGGCATTATCTCTCCCTCAAGAGACGCGAGGAGGATCTATGGTCTCGCTGCGACGGATGTTCCTCCCGACCCTGACCGGCGCTGTTCTATCCATCTGTACGGGGCCCCTCCTGGCGCAGGAGTGGCCACCACCTCAGCCACCCTGCGACGTGGAGCCAGAGCATCGCATCGTCGAGGATGCCCTCGAGCACCTCGAGAAATCGGCCAAGGTCGACGACGAGGCAGAAGCCGCCGCGCGGCTGCGCGATGCCCACGATCTGCTTATCCGGGCACTCACCGTGCACGAGCGGGTCGACGATCCGACGGTGTGGTACTACCTCGGCCGGTACTATGCGAAGCACGAGGATCTCCTCGGTGCAGACTCGGCGTTCGGTCAGGCCACTGCGCTTGCGCCGCAGTGCAGCGAGGATGCCATGACATACCTCCGTGAAATGGCACCGCAAGCCAAGGTCGGCGCCATCGAGGCTTGGCAGCAGGACGACATCGACCGGGCAGTCTTCTTCTTCGAGATCGCCCGCCGCCTCGAGCCCGAGGACGCGGAACTCCTGTTGTTCATGGGTATGATGTACGCCGGCCAGGGCCAGCTCGATTCCGCCACCAAGTACGTGGAGCTCGGTGTCGAGCTCGCCAGCGGCGATCCAGCCCATGAGAGGCGCACGCGGCAGGCGCTGCTGGAGCTGGCCCGCGCCCATGAGGCCACGGCCTACCAGGATCCAGCGGTGAATCGGGTAGCTGCCTCGCGCATCAGGCGCGACTCGCTGCGACGGGCCGTAGCACGGGATTCGACCATGCTAGCCGAGCTCATCGCCGAATGGTCCGGGGTGGCGCTGCGCCCCGAGGCGCGACGCGCCGTACAGCGGGACTCGGCCCGCCTCGCCCAGCGCTTGGCGGCAGGGCGCGCGGCCCTGCCGGAGGCCACGGACCTCGCAGCCCGCGACAGTGCCGCCGCCGCTGCGGCGCTGCAGCCGGGGCTCGAGGCGTACGCCACCTACCTCGACGCCTTCCCCGACGATGTGACCGTCTCCCTCAGCGTGCTCCGCCGCTACTCGATTGTGGGACACACGGCAGAGATAGACCGCATGATCGAGAGCCTCGCGGCGCAACCTGACGTCGCGGTGGGAGACCTCACTCAGGCCGGGGTAGCGCTGTACAACGAGGGAAACGTCGAGCAGGCTGCGCGACTCCTCGAGGCCGTCATGGCACGCAATCCGTACTACCGGGACGCGCTCCTCCTGCTATGCCGCGCGTACTACAATCTGGAGAACGGGGCCCAGCTCCGCGCGCTCGCGCAGCGGCTGCTCGACATGGACCCGCTCAATCCGCACAACGTGCGCATGATGGCGGCGGCGTGGGAGCTCGCGGGGAACCGCGACTCCACCCGCAAGTACGTCGCGCTCGCGGACGGTGGGATCGGCTGGTCGGTGTCGGTCACGCAGATGGTCCACACTGCGGTCTCCAACCGAATCAACGGCGTCGTGTCGAACCTGACCGCCCGCGAGCTCGGGCCCCTCACTCTGGAGTTCGACTTCCTGGACCAGGGCGGCGACGTGATCGCTACGGGCACGGTGGACGTGCCTTCGCTGGCGCCCCAGGCATACCACACGATTTCGCTCGAGCTGGAACCGGGCGGCGCCGTGGGATGGCGCTATCGCCGGCGGGAGGGCGGAAGCGAGTGACGGGCGTTTCGCTGCGATCGTGGATCGTGGCGCTGCCGGTGGCCGCCGCCTGCTCGGGCGGCGGCACCGGCTCGAGCACGGTGAGTCCCGACGACGTCATCACGGCGGAGGAGATCCGAGCCGAGAGCTGGAACTGGGCCAACACGTTCGAGGTGGTGCCCAGGCTGCGTCCCGAGTGGCTCGAGCCGCCGGAGGAGTACGGCTTCACCGAGCCCGGCGAGCTAGTCATCTATCTCGACGACGTCCGCATGGGCGGACCGGCACAGCCGCAGGAGATCCCGTCGCAGCTCGTCGCTTCAATCCGCTACTACGACCCCTCCACGGGGCGCCGCCAATTCGGGCTTGATCACCGCGGCGGCGCGATCTTCGTCGCGACCCACTAACGCCCTCACAAAGCGAGCGACCGCGCGGTTATCTTAGCAGGTTCATGGCATCGGGTCGGCTCAACAGGAGGCTTGTTCGCCCATGGTCCGGGTGCAGACCGTGCATCCCGACTCCGTCGCGGCCGAGCTGGGGATCGCTCCGGGGTTCGAGCTGCTCTCGATCGACGGGCGCGGGCTCAGCGACTTCCTCGACTGGGAGTTCCTGTCGGCCGAGGAGCGGTTCGTGCTGCTGGCTCGCTCGCCCGAGGGGGAGGTGTTCGAATACGATGTGGAGCGGCCGCTAGACGTACCGCTGGGCATCGGACTCGACCCGCCCCGCGTACGGCGCTGCGGCAACCGCTGCGACTTCTGCTTCGTGGATGGCCTCCCGCCGGGGCTGCGGAGCACATTATACGTCCGCGACGACGACTACCGGCTCTCTTTCCGCTACGGTAACTTCGCGACCCTCACCAACCTGAAGTCGTGGGACGTCGCGCGCATTATCGCGTACCGTCTCTCGCCGCTCTACGTATCGGTGCACGCCACGGACCCCGTGGTGCGCCGCAGGCTGCTGCGCAATCCCAGGGCGCCGGCCATCATCCCACAGCTGCGCGAGCTCGCCACGGGCGGGATCCGGTTCCACACCCAGGTCGTGCTGCAGCCCGGCGTGAACGACGGACCCGTGCTGCGACAGTCCCTGGACGACCTCTACGAGCTGGGCAAGCCCGTGCTCTCGGTCTCGGTGGTGCCCGTGGGCCTCACCGAGTACAGCAAGCACCACTTGGTGCGGGAGCCCACGGAAGCGGAGTGCCGCGCGGCGGTCGCGGTGGTGGAGGCCTTCCAGGAACGTGCGCGCGGTGAGCGCGGCACCCACTGGGCGTACGGTGCGGACGAGCTGTACGTCGTCGCGGGATTGGGGCTCCCGCCCGCAGAGCGGTACGACGGGTTCGAGCAAGTCGAGAACGGGGTGGGGAGCGTGCGCTACCTGCAGGGCCGCATCGCCGACGCCCGGGAGGTACTGCGCCAGCTCACCGGGATGCGCATCGGCGTGTTCACCGGCACCGCCATGGAACGGCTCATGCCCCACGTGACGCAGACCCTCCATGAGGCGACGGGCGCCGGCTACGAGCTGGTGCCGCTGGAGAACGATCTCTTCGGACCGTCGGTCACCACGGCCGGGCTGCTGCCGGGACGCCGGTTCCAGCGGGCGCTCGACGGGCGACGCGACCTCGATCTCGCGCTGCTTCCTGCCGAGGCGGTGAGCGACGCGGGCCTGTTCCTCGACGATGTGAGCTTCATAGAGCTGGCCGCCGCTGCCCCCGTGCCAGTGCGGCTCTCCTACGACTTCGTCGACGCCCTCTCAAACGGGGACCCGCCGTGAGACAGGCAACCGTCGCGATCATCGGGCGCCCCAACGTCGGCAAGTCGACGCTGTTCAACCGCATCGTTGGGGGGCGGCGCGCCATCGTGGACGACCAACCAGGCGTCACGCGCGACCGGCACTACGCCCGGACCGAGTGGAGCGGTCGACCCTTCTGGCTCGTCGACACGGGCGGGTGGGTGGTCGGCGCCGCCGACGCCCTGCACGGCAGCATCAGGCAGCAGATCCAGCTCGCCATCGAACAGTCCGACGTGATCGTGCTCGTGGTGGACACGCAGGCGGGCGTGCATTCCGTGGACCAGGAGGTGGCACAGCTGCTGCGGCGCCATCGCGACCGCGTGGTCGTCGCGGCCAACAAGGCCGACGACCTCGCCGACGACACGTCCCACCACGCCTTTCACGAGCTCGGCCTGGGCGACCCGCAACCGGTGTCTGCGTCCACGGGGAAGGGGAGCGGCGACCTGCTGGACCGCATCGTCGCCCTACTGCCCGCCGTTGCCGAGGATCTGGCCGAGGGGGTCGTGCAGGTGGCCGTGGTGGGCCGCCCCAACGTCGGCAAGTCGAGCCTGGTAAACCGGCTGTTGGGCGAGGAGCGGTTGGTCGTGGCACCCGAGGCCGGCACCACGCGGGACGCCGTGGACTCCCCCTTGCGGTACCATGAGCAAACCCTCAACTTCATTGACACCGCGGGGTTACGGAAGCGATCGAAAGTAGAAGATGAGATCGAGTTCTACTCCGCCCTGCGGACGGAGCGGGCGATCGAGCAGGCCGACGTGTGCGTCCTGGTGGTGGATGCGACGGCCGGCGTTCAGGCCCAGGACCTCAAGATCGCCCAGGCGGCGTGGGAGCGGGGAGCCGGTCTCGTAGTGGCGGTCACCAAGTGGGACCTGGTCGACAAGGACACGCAGACCGCGGTGGAGGGGGAGCGGCAGGTTGTGGAGCGGGCTCCCTTCTTGGGCGCCGCTCCGTTCGTCTACGTTTCGGCGGTCACGGGCCAGCGGGCCCGCAAGGTGTTGGATCTGATTCTCACAGTCGCCGAGGAACGGGAGCGGCGGGTCACCACGGCGGAGGTGAACCGCGTCCTACAGGAGCTCGTGGCTAGCAACCAGCCGCCGCAACGCGGTCGCCAGGAGGTAAAGCTGCTCTACGGATCCCAAGTGGCCACGGCACCGCCCACATTCGCCATCGTCACCAACCGACCGGACGCGATCCCCGAGTCGTACCGCCGCTACCTGGAGCACGGGTTCCGCGCCGCGTGGGGCTTCACGGGCGCGCCGCTGCGCATTCGCTTCCGACGCAAGCGGGGGAAGCGGTGAGCCTCGTCCCCTGGCTGCTGGGCGCCTACCTCGCGGGATCGATTCCCACGAGCTTCCTCGCGGCGCGCTACGGTGCGGGAATCGACCTGCGCGAGCACGGGAGCAAGAACCTGGGCGCCACCAACCTCTACCGCGTGCTGGGATGGAAGTACGCCATCCCGGTCGGCCTGTTCGATGTCGCCAAGGGGGCCGTGCCCGTGTTTCTGGCCGCGGCGCATCTCACCGCGTCCTGGGCACCGCTCGCCGTGGGCGTGGCGGCGGTTGTGGGGCACGTGTTCTCGGTGTTCCTGAAGTTCCGAGGCGGTAAGGGTGTCGCCACGGCCGCCGGCGTGGTACTAGCGCTGGCCCCGGCGGCCCTCGGCATCGCCGCGCTCATGTGGCTCGCAGTGCTGTTCGGCACGGGCTACATGTCCCTCGCATCCATGCTGGGCGCGATCACTTTCCCCGTTGCCGTGCGCGTGATGTACCCGGGCAACGGTTACGTTCTTGCCGTCGGCATCGGGCTGGCGCTGTTCATCCTCTACACGCACCGCAGCAACATCAAGCGACTCCTGACCGGCACCGAGAACCGCTTCGGTCGCCGTGCCCGGGAGGCGGGAAAGGACGCCTGAATGCGCGTCGCGGTGATCGGAGCCGGGAGTTGGGGCACCACACTCGCCGATCTATTGGCGGGCAACGGTCACCAGGTGAGCATCTGGGCCCGGGAGCCCGAGGTCGTGGAGTCGATCAACCGCGACCACGTGAACACGACGTTCCTGGCCGACTCCCGGCTGGCCGAGACGCTGGTGGCCTACGGGGAGATCGGCCCGGCGCTCAAGGGCGCCGAACTGGTGGTCTCGGCCGCGCCATCACATGCGGTACGGCAGGTGAGCGCGCAGGTTGCCGAGCTGCTCAACGGTCCCACCCCGCCCGTGGTGAGCGTGTCCAAGGGACTCGAGACCGAATCGCTGAAGACGATGAGCGAGGTGCTGCACGAGACACTGCCGCGTGCCCCGGTGGTGGCGCTCTCCGGTCCGAGCTTCGCGCAGGAGGTCTATGAGCGCCAGCCGACGGCCGTCGTGGCGGCCTCCGCCGACCAGCCGGCGGCGGAGTTGGTGCAGCAGGCATTCTCGACCGCCCATTTCAGGGTCTACACGAGCCAGGACGTGACCGGGGTACAGCTAGGCGGCGCTCTCAAGAACGTGATTGCCATCGCCGCGGGACTGCTGCACGGACTCAAGCTGGGGCACAACGCCCTGGCGGCACT
The DNA here is from genome assembly GCA_964348295.1 of uncultured Gemmatimonadaceae bacterium. GTDB lineage: Bacteria > Gemmatimonadota > Gemmatimonadetes > Gemmatimonadales > GWC2-71-9 > WVYX01. Next base: position 119,776 of record CAYGBV010000007.1, on the reverse strand, counting down.
GATCACCCGGGGCCTGGCAGAGATGAGCAGGGTGGGGGAGACACTGGGCGCGAAACCGCTCACGTTCGCCGGTCTGGCCGGCATGGGGGACCTCATCCTCACGGCTACTGGCGCCCTCTCGCGCAACCGCTCCCTCGGTATCGAGCTCGCCGAGGGCCGCACGCTCGATGAGATCCTGGCCGGCCGTCGCACCGTGGCCGAGGGAGTGCGTACGGCCCGAGCCGCGGTCGAACTCGCCGAGCGGACCGGCGCCGAGCTGCCGATCGCGGTCGAGGTCGCCAACATCTTGTTCGAGGGGAAGCGCCCCGCCCAGGCGGTGCGCGACCTGATGGAGCGGGAACTCAAGGCGGAGCACTGGCGATGACGGCCTCGCGTCCCGTACAGGAGTTCTTCTCGATCGGCGACGTTTGTCAGCTGACCGATCTGAAGCCGCACGTGTTGCGCTATTGGGAGAGCCAATTCCGCTTCCTCAACCCGGCCAAGAACCGCTCAGGCAACCGGGTGTACCAGCGGCGCGAGATCGAGCTCATCATGCTCGTGAAGCACCTGCTGTACGGCGAGAAGTACACCATCGAGGGCGCGCGCCGGTGCATCGAGCAGTACCGGCGCACGGGCATGCTCAAGTCAGAGGCGAGATTCGCCCTCCAGAAGGAGACCATCGAGAACCTCGCCGGCGAGCTGCGCACGGTGCTCGACATCCTCGATGGCAAAGCCCCCGTTGAAGATCCTACTCAGTAACGACGACGGTATTCTGGCGCACGGCCTGGAGGTGCTGGCCGAGGCGTGCCGTACGGTGGGGAGCGTGACTGTGGTCGCGCCCGACCGGGAACAGAGCGGGGCAAGCCACTCGCTCACGCTGGGGCGGCCGCTGCGCTCCACGCGACGGCCCGACGGATCGCTCCAGGTGGACGGCACCCCCACCGACTGCGTGCTCCTGGCCCTGGGGGTCCTGCTCGACGAGCGGCCCGACTTCGTCTTCTCCGGCATCAACCACGGCCCGAACATGGGCGAGGACGTGCTCTACTCGGGGACGGTGGCGGCGGCCATGGAAGGGCTCGCCTACGGCATTCCCGGCGTTGCGATATCGTTCGCCGGCGGGAACATCGAGCTGCTGGAGAGCCACCGGCCGTGGCTTGAGCGGCTGGTGGCCGACATCGTGAAGGTCGAAGATTTCCCGAAAGAGACCCTCCTCAACATCAATCTCCCGCCCGTTCCGGGCGACGAGATCGAGGGCATCCGGGTGACCACGCTAGGCAAGCGGGTCTACTCTGACTCCCTGGTCAGAACCTCGGATCCCTGGGGGCGGAATGGGTATTGGATCGGGGGCGGGCAGATCTCTTGGTCGGGCCGGGAGGACTCGGACTTTCGCGCCATCGAGGACCGCCACATCTCGGTCACGCCCCTGCACGTGGATCTCACCAACTACGACCTATTAGAGGACGTGCAGGGATGGCGGCTGGGCGGCTAGGGGATACCTACGGCGGCTACCGGGCCAGGCTGCTCGAGCGCCTGCGGGAGCAAGGAATCCAGGACCTCGCCGTGCTGAGGGCGTTCGGGGAAACCCCGCGGCATCTGTTCGTGCCCGGGGCGCTGCGCCACCGCGCCTATGAGGATACGGCGCTGCCCATCGGCCACGGCCAGACCATCTCCCAGCCGTCCACCCAGGCTCGCTACCTGGAAGCGCTCGACCTCAGGGGCAAGGAGCGCGTCCTGGAAATCGGGACCGGCTCCGGATACCAGGCGGCCCTCCTATCGCACCTCGCCGAGATGGTAGTCTCGGTGGAGCGGGTCCCCAGCCTCGCTGAGGGAGCCCGCGCGGCGCTGGAGGAGGCTGGCATCACCGGGGTGATGGTGGTAGTAGGCGACGGATCGCTGGGGTGGCGTCCGGAGGCGCCATATGAAGCGATCCTCGTGGCGGCGGCCAGCCCAGCAGTGCCGCAGCCACTCCTGCGCCAACTGGCCGACGGGGGGCGGCTCATCCTACCGCTCGATGCGACCCAGGTGCCCCCAGAGGCCCTCGAGGCGCTGCCCGAGCCCGCGCGGGGACAAGTGCTAGTGCGCGTCACCCGACGGGGCGAGAAGTGCTACGCGGAGCCGCTGCGTCAGGCCCAGTTCGTGCCCCTGATCGGAAAGCACGGGTTCGACGAGGAGGAGTGGTAGTGTTCGAGGCCCTCGTCACCTGGCTCACCGAAGTGATCTTCCGACTGGGCTACCCCGGCATCACGCTGCTCATGGCCATCGAATCATCCTTCTTTCCATTCCCCAGCGAGGTGGTCCTTCCGCCGGCGGGCTATCTGGCCGCGCAGGGCCGCATGAACGCGTGGCTGGCGCTGGCGGCGGGCCTCACCGGCAGCCTAGTCGGCGCATTCGTGAACTACTACCTCGCCGTGCTGCTGGGCCGACCGCTGCTCCACAGGTACCACCGCTACCTCTTGATCCGCGAGGCATCGTTGGACCGGGCCGAGGCTTTCTTTCGCCGGCACGGCGAGGTCAGCACATTTGTGGGGCGGCTCATCCCGGTCATCCGCCAGCTGATCTCCCTCCCGGCCGGGATCGCCAGGATGCGCCTCGAACGGTTCGCGCTCTACACGGCGCTCGGGGCCGGGATCTGGTGCGCGATCCTGACCTACATTGGGTGGGAGGTCGGCCGGCACGCCGAGATCGTGGCGGGCCTGGACGCCCTGATCCAGAATCCCGAGGTCCAGCGCTACTCCTCAATCGCCGGGCTCGCCCTGTTACCATTCATCGCGGGGGTGTTGGGCGTGTACATCTACCGGCAGCGCAGGCGGGGCGGCAACGTCGGGGAAGGAGCGGGGAAGGGCGCATGAGCGAGGCTTCTCGGGCCGCAAGGTGGCTCATCTCGGGACGGGTGCAGGGCGTGGGGTTCCGCTGGTTCACCCTCAGCCACGCCGAGCGTCTCGGTCTCCGCGGGTGCGCCCGTAACCTGCCAGACGGGCGGGTGGAGGTGGTGGCGGCCGGACCCGCGGGCGCACTCGACGAATTCGACGCCGTGCTCAGGGCTGGCCCGAGGTTCGGTTATGTGGAAAATGTGGATAAGGACGAGATTCCACATAATGAGGTCGGTTATAACTCCTTTATTGTCAGATAGTTATGACTCCGCAACACGCAGCGAAGGACACTTTACGTCGTTTGTACGAAGCCGTGCGAGAGGTGCCAGACTTCCCGAGCCCCGGCATCGTGTTCCGCGACCTCACGCCGATCCTCGCGGACCCCGTGCTGTTTCGGCAGGCCGTGCGCTGCATGGCGGCCCCAGCCAAGGAACTGAGCGTAGACAGGGTTCTGGGCATCGAGTCGGGGGGCTTCCTTCTGGGAGGCCCCGTCTCCGTCGAGCTGCGGGCCGGCCTCGCACCGGCTCGCAAGGCCGGGAAGCTGCCTCACGACACCCACCAGGTCCCGTACGGGCCGGCGCACGGGTCCGAAGCCATAGAGATACACCAGGACGCGGTGGAGCCCGGACAGCGCGTCTTCATCGTGGACGACGTGCTCGCCACCGGCGGCACCGCTCGGGCTGCCGTGCGCGCCGTGCAAGAGGCCGGTGGTGACGTGGTAGGCGTAAGCGTGCTCCTCGAGCTGCTAGAGCTCGACGGTCGCGGCACATTGGAGCCGACACCGGTGTGGAGTGTGCTGACGTATCCGCGGGAGTATTGAGCGCGTTCACCCGAGGGGAACGGGGATCAGTACGACACACCCGCAGGCTGGTTGCTGGCCAAGTCCTCGACGGCAGCGTGTACTACCGTTCCACGTTCCCGGTAGCAGTTGGAGCCGGCATTCCGCCCAATTATGTTTTGTCGTTTCCGCCCCTGTAGCTCAGTTGGATAGAGCAGCGGTTTCCTAAACCGTTGGCCGGGTGTTCGAGTCACCCCAGGGGCATGCATTCGGTCGGGGGCAGGGGATTGCTCCCGCGGAAGCCAGAGAGAGAACGCGAGCATACAACATAGAGGATTCGTGAGCGCACAGACCACACAGGCCCCGCAGGATCCGGGCAGGCAGCTCATCGAGTGGATCGTCAAGAACCGGCGCACCGTGATCACGGTGGCCGTGGCGCTAGCAGCCGCGGCGCTAGTCGTCTGGTTCGTCATCGAGTACCAGCACCGCAAGGAACTGGCTGCGATCAGGGCGCTGGAAGAGGCCCGTGTCGCCCTCCAGTCGGGCAACGTCCCGCTGGCCGCGAGCGACCTCTCCCGCCTGGTGAGCACCTACGGCGGGACCGTGGCAGGAGACGAGGCGGTGGTGCTCCTGGCCCAGGTCCGTCTCGAGCAGGACCAGCCCACGGTGGCGGCCGAAGAGCTGCGAGCGGCCCTCAACCGGGGTGTGAGGCCCCAGTTTCTGGCCTCCATTCACGGCCTGCTGGGGACGGCCCTGGAGGCGATCGGGAACCAGCGCGAGGCCGCTGAGGCCTATGAGCGGGCCTCGGAGGCTACCTGGTACCAGTACCTCAAGGCGCTCTACCTGAACGAGGCCGGTAGGGCCTTCTTGGCGGCTCAAGATACGGCACGTTCGCTGGCCGTGTACGAGAGGGTCCTCAGCGACCACGCAGACACCCCAGGCGCGGCCGAGGCGCGTGTCAGACTGGCTGAGCTCAGAGCGGTCATGGGCACCTGAGGTAACCCCGAGACAGGCTCCGCGGGCGGGCGCCACGGCTCTCGCCCGCGTTTCATTGGCTCAGATAAAGTGCGTATAAGATATGTTATGTTAAGTCCGCGCATGTGAGTGTGTGGAAAAATGTTGACGAGTCTGGATGACAGGGATCAACCGTCACTGCCCCAACGTGTTAGCCGGTCGCGGGAGAATGAGGCAGACGGCGCGAATTGGGGTGCTGCAGGCCGTTCGGCGAACGCGAGTCGAAGCGGCAGGTAGGTGCGCTGGGGTGGCAGCGGTCAGTCGCCCAGCACGGCCCGGTAGACGAGCCGGGCCTGGCCGGCCAGCATGGGGCGCTCCAGCGAGCGGTCGGGCGCCAGATTGGCGGAGACGGTGAGGACGGCGCCGGAGGCAGTGCCGATTTCGAGGGGGGGCTCCGCCTCTCCGCCGCGGACAAGGACGGCCGCCGAGGCCACGGCCCCGGTGCCGCACGCCAGGGTCTCGGCCTCCACGCCCCGCTCGTAGGTCCGCATCGCCCAGCCCCGGCTCCCGTCGGCCACGAAATTCACGTTCGCCCCATCGGGCAGCGCTGGATGGGCTCTCAGCTCCCCGCCCCGCTGGAGCAGGGGGACCGCCGCCAAGTCGTCCACCCGGACCACCAGATGGGGCACGCCAACCGTGGTGAAGTGGATGGAGCCCTCTCCGGCGCCCAGCTCGATCGCGGGCTCCGAGAGGGCACCGACCGGCGGAGCCACGATCTCGGCCCGTTCGTCATCGCCCGGGAGACAGCGCCCCTCCACGTCGCCGGCGTCGGTCTCCAGGATCAGCCCGTCGGCCGGTCCGAGCTCCAGCCAGGCCGCGAGGCGGGTGGCGCAGAGGGCCCCGTTGCCGCACATCGGGGCTCGAGTCCCGTCCGCGTTGAAGAAGTGGAACCGTACGGCGCGGGGTCTGGAGCCTGGCTCGAGCACCGCGAGCCCATCGGCGCCCACACCGGTGCCCCGCGCGCAGACCTGCCGAATCAGCTCCGGGGTCCAGCGCTCGAGGGGCTGGGTCCGACCGTCGGCCATGACGAAGTCGTTCCCCGACCCCGACATCTTGTAGATGACAATCCCGTTCCCGGCCATGCCCGATCCTGGGGGAAGAACGCTCCCGGGTGGGGAGCGGCCGCCTCACCTGACAAATGTAGCTCGGGAAAGTCCCAGGGACAGGGCCGGCAGACGCCCTACAGGCGCCGAAACACGGCCTTCAAGCGTAGCCACCAGACCATCCAGATGGCCTCCCGCACGATCGCCCCCGACATCTTGCTGGTGCCCTCCACCCGGTCTACGAACACGATGGGGATCTCCACGATGCGGAAGCCCTTGCGCCGGGCCCGGAAGCTCATCTCGATCTGGAAGGAGTACCCGTTGGAGTGGACGGCATCCAGATCGATGGCCTGTAACACCTTGCGCCGGAAGCACTTGAACCCGCCGGTGGCGTCGTAGATCCGGTGGCCCGTGACGACCTTGGCGTAGATGTTGGCGAAGTATGACAGGAGCAGCCGCGTCATGGGCCAGTTGACCACCGTGACGCGGCCCTTGAGGTAGCGGGAGCCGAGCACCAGATCCGCGTTCTCCGCCGCCGTCAGGAACGCGGGCAGGTGCTTGGGATCGTGGGAGTGGTCGGCATCCATCTCGAACACGTACTCGTAGTCGCGCTCCAGCGCCCAGCGGAAGCCGGTGAGGTAAGCCGTGCCCAGGCCGAGCTTCCCTTCCCTGTGCAGCACGTGCACGCGTGAATCGCCGGCCGCTATCTCGTCGGCGAGCTTGCCCGTGCCGTCCGGCGAGTTGTCATCGATGACCAGGATTTCGATCCGCTCATCCTGCGCCAGGACCTCGGGCACGATGCGCCCGAGATTCTCCAACTCGTTGTAGGTCGGAATGATGACCAGGGCGCGCTCAGCCATGGGGCTTCCTCCTGCGCCGCACCGGCGGGAGCACGAGCCCGACAGCCACCAATGCGAGACTCAGGAACGAGATCCACTTGCCCAGCGCGTAGTCCGAGCTTAGGAACCGGAGCTCCACGATCTGGGCGCCGGCGGGGATCACCACCGCGATCAGGGAAGCGTTCCCCCTGACCACCGAGGCCTCCACGCCGTCGACCGTGGCCCGCCAGTCGGTATACCAGTTCTCACTCACCACTAGATAGCCGTCTCGAGGGGCCGCGGGCTCCAGCCGGAACCGCATGTGTCCGGGCTCCCACGCTTCCACGCCCACCAACACAGCGACGGTGTCGCCGGCATCGCCAGCCTCGGAAAGCAACTCAGGCTCAATCGAGTCATCCGGGGCAACGAGCACCCGGCGTGCCGGATCGAACTGCGACGTGGGGCTCGTCACCGAGTCAATGGCCTGCTCATCCGGCACCTGTAGGGCGTGCGCCACGAAGCGGGCGTACGGCTGAGGATCCCGGCGCTCGTACAGATCGGCCAGCACCCCCGAAGACGCTCTCACTCCGGTCATGACGCGGTCGAAGCCGGGGATGCTATCGGTGCGCTGCCCCACCTCGGTCGGCAGGAGCACGTACCGGATGGCAAGGAGATCCCAGAGCCGGAAACTGGCTAGGTTGTTCCAGCGGTTCTTGCCGCCCAGGAGCTGGTCGAAGGCGTGCAGCTCGACGCCGTGGTGCCCCAGGAGCTGCGGCACGCCGAGGCCCATGAGGGAGGCGCCGGGGTAGACGCTCAGCGCGCCCCAGCGGCCCTCAACTGGGAAGTTGAGCACGCGATATGGCTCGGGCGTGGCCCGCAGCCGCTCGGTCAGGGGATCGGGCCGGTGCAGCTCCTGGTGCACCCTGCTGTATACCCAGAAGGGCTGCGCATTGCGCCACAGGTCGGCACCCACGACAACCAGAAACCCGAGACTGAGAGCGGCGACCGGCAGCTTGTCGCGGAGGAAGGCCGCCGCCAGACCCCCGATGGCCAGCAGCGCGACGCCGCTCACGAAGCCGCCCCAGCGAATGATGTCCTGGGCGGCCTCGGCGCGCGTCACGGCGCCCCGCGCGATGCCCTCGACCGAGAGCGCCAATGCCTTGGCAAACCCCCCGGTGACGCCCGCCAGCGAGAGGAGGGCCACTGCACCACCGATGGCGAGCCACACGGTCGCGTGTGTCTTCCCTTCCCCGCGCTCCAGGCGCTCGGCCCCAAAGGCGGCCAGGACGGCGACTACGAAGCCCACCACGTAAAACGCCATTCCCGGCGCGCGGGTCTGCTTCACGAACGGCATCACCGCCCACCACAGCCGGTAGAACGGGGTGGAGTCGCTCAGGCTCACCAGCAGCAAGAGCAGTCCGACCGCGCCGAGCCAGTAGGCCATGCGGCGCCGCGGGCCGAGGGCGCCCAGCACCGCCAGGGCCACGACGGGAAGCCCGAGGTACTCCGAGTGGAGCTTGATGAAGTTGGATCCCCAATAGAGCTCACGGTCTCCGGCGAAGCGGGCGAGCAGGAACTCCGGCACGTGCTCCCAGGGGATCCCGTACGACGCGGACGCGGCGAACCCGCCGTATCCCTCGGCACGCGGTGAGTACGGGATGTAGTGGTAGAACGGGAGGATCTGTATAGCGGCGATCAGGAATCCGACAACCACGGCCGCAAGCGCCAGGGCGAGCCCGACCACCTTCTCCCGCCGCGTCCGCTCCTCCTCCCCGAACGTGAGATACAGCGCGAACACGCCGGCCGCGATGAGCAGGTAGTACACCATCTGGTAGTGCGGGCTCAGCAAGGAGAGCCCCACCGTGAGCGCCAGTAGCGCGTATCCCTCGAAGCGGCGCTCCCGCAGCGCGAGCACCAGAGCGATGAGCGCCAGCGGGAGCAGCGCGCTCACGTACAGCTTCCCATCGTGCCCCGGCGAGGCCAAGGACGCGACCACCCCAGTGAGCTGATAGGCCACGCCGCCGACGACGCCCCCCGTCCAGCTGACCCGCAGCAGCCGGAGCAGCAGGTACATGAAGAAGCCCGCCAGCACGTAGTGGACCAAGAAGCCGAGGTTCATCGCGGTCGCCGTGGGCAGCACCAGGCGCAGCCAGGCGGTGGGATAGAAGATGTCGCCGTGCTGGGCGGCCACGAACGGCAGCCCGCCGAAGATCTCCGGATTCCACAGCGGGACGTGCCCGAGCGCCCTCCACTGCTCCGCTGCCCAGTGGCGGAACGCGTACCCCGTGGCGTACTGATCGCTCCACGGACCGGCCAGGAACTGCCCCGAGAGCATCGGGAGCGAGAGGATCACCACCCCGAGGAGCAGGATCCCCAGGGCCGTGAGATGTGGCCGAGCTGGCTCAAACGGCTTCGCCGTCAATCCCACCCTCCTTGGACCGCACACCGAGGGCGACCGCCACGAGGGCCGCGCCCGATTCGGTCACGGTGAGGAGCAGTCGCGACGCCACGCTCAGCGCCACGGCGCCCCCACTGCCCAGCTCGGGCGTGAGCAGCGCCACGAATACCAGCTCTCTCACGCCCACGCCGCCCGGCGCAAACAGCGCCAGGAAGCCTACAATGTAACCAGCCGCGAACACGCCGATGGCGCTGGAGAGCGCCAGGGCAGCGTCGCCGAGGAGCCCCCGCGCGAGGAGCCAGAACGCCACGCCGTAGGCCAGCCAGCTCACCAGTGTGATCGCCGCCGCGGCAAGTGCCGTCCCCGGGGTGAGTGGGCGGAATTCCACGTCGGGCCGCACCAGGCGAGCGGCCCGGCTGCCCAGGTCTCGGGAGATGAGCGCCCAGACCGCGCCCACCGCCAGCACCCCCGCGACCACGAGCTTGAGCGGCGAGAGCACCCCGGGCGCGAAGACGGCCACCACGCTGGCTCCGGTCCCCACGGCTAGGGCCTGCATCGCGAGCGCCGAGCCGGCGGCGGCCCACCCGCTGACGCCGGCCCGCTGCGCCAACACAGCGAGACCCGCGACTCCCCACACCTTGCCCGGCAGGTAGCGCCCCAGGTTGGAGACGCACCAGATGCGCACCGCGGGCAGGTAGCCGAGCGATTGGCCCCAACCCGAGAGCACCCTGCGCCACGCCTCGATTAGCAGGGCGTAGGTCGCCCACACGGCTAGTGCCGCCAGCACGATGAGGCCGGCGTGGAGGTCGAGCTCGAGCTCGAGCGACCGGAACTCGTCCCAGTAGCGGACCAGGGTGCGGCCCACGAACGCCGCGACGAGGGCAGCCAGGGCGAGCTGACCCAGCCACAGCCACCGCCTACGCATGCGCCAACCGAGAGTAGAGGCCCTCGAAGCGCTGGGCCACCCGCTCCGGATCGAACTGCTCCCTGAGCGTGGCCCCCGCCTGGGCCGCCAGCGTGCGGGCCCCGGGGTCGTCGAGCAGCTCGCCGATGGCCCGCGCCATGGCCCCCGGGTCATCGCCGGCGACGACCCGGCCGGCCCCCTCGGTCGGCACGATGTCGATCACGCCGCCCCCGGCGCTGGTCGCCACCACGGGGATTCCCAGGATGAGAGCCTCCGCCGCTGCCAGTCCCAGGCCCTCTCCCACCGCGGGGAACGCGAACACGTCGGCGTCGCCGATCGCTGCCGCGAGCTCCTTGGGCTCCACCTCGCCGACGAACCGCGTGGCCGGGGCAATTCCCAGACGCTCCGCGTGCTCCTCGAGGGCGCTCCGCAGCGGACCGTCGCCAATGATCGTGAGCGGGACAGTCCTTCCCTGCTCTGCGAGGCGTGCCACGGCCTCCAGCACCAGGTCGATCCGCTTCTGCGCCACGAGACGTCCTACCGTGATCACGCCACCGCCGCCGGCACTGAGGCGGGAGAGCCGCAGCAGGTCGGCTGGCATCGGCTGCACCACGACGGTCTCCGGGTCGAGTCCCGCCACCGCAGCAGCACGCTCGGCGAGGAACGACGAAACCGCCGTCACGGCCACCGCGCTCGTGAGCACCCGCCGCGCCAGCGCCCGGGCCGCAGCGGACCGCTCGAGGATGGCCACGTCGGTGCCATGTAGCGTGACCAGATAGGAGGGACCACGGTCCATCGAGGCGAGCCACGCGCTCACGCCGCCCGGCACCCACCAGTGGGCGTGGACCAGAGCAGCACCCTCGGCCCGCGCCATGCGCCGCGCCGTGCGGGCCATGGCCAACGTGAGGGAGCCGGCCGCGAGCTTGCCGCCCAGGGACCCCACCGCATCCACCATGGTGCCCCGATAGGCCAGGGTCTCGCGCCGCGCCGCCGCGTAGCGCACTCGCGTGACGGGGATGCCGTGACGCATCTCCTGCCCTCCCTTGCCAGCGTCGGAGGGCGCTACCACTGAGACGGTGTGTCCGCGGCCCGTGAGCCCCAGGGCGAGGCGCTCGATGAACGCGCCCGCCACATCCCCATCCCAACGGGGGAAGGCGTGCGTGACGAAGAGGATGTGCACCGCGGGGTCAGGGACGCGGGCGCGGCGGTTCGCTATCCATCGCGGGCCCGGCGCCGGAGCTCGGTGCGCAGCTGCTCCACCGACCGCTCCAGCCCGCGAAGCTCCTCGCGGGCCCCCGCCAACATCTCGCCCACGAACCCGAAGCCGAATAGCGCGATACCCGAGATCACCAGCACCATGACGAGGTCCAGGAGCGGGCGGAAGCCGATCCCGTACCAGAACCGGAGGATGAGCGCGAACACCCCCACCAGGAAGCCCAGCACGAAGAGGATGCCGCCGGAGATGCCGAAGAACAGCAGCGGCTTGCGGCCGAACCGCAATTGGAACCACACCGAGAGGAGATCCACGGCGCCCACCGGAACGCGGCCGATACCGAACTTGGACTCCCCGGCGCGACGGGGAAGCAGGGTCACGGGTCGCTCCGTCACTTTGAATCCGTCGGTGGCCGCGATCACGACCATGAATCGGTGCCAGTCCGGACGCGCCGGCACCGCGGCCACCACCTCGCGACGATACGCCTTGACCGCGTTGAGATCGGTGACGCGAATCCCGAACAACCAGCGGCACAGCCGGTTGTACACACCGGACACGAAGGCCTTCTCGTAGTTTCCCTGCTTCATGCCGGTGACGATGTCCGCCTCGCCGCTGCGAACCGGATCCACCAGCCGCGGGATCTCACTCGGCAGGAACTGGAGGTCGGCCGGATAGAAGACGAAGATGTCACCGCTGGCGGCGTCGCCCGCCGACCGTAGCGCGTCGGCGATACCGCGCCGCGACCGGTGGGTCACCACGCGGAGAAACTCGTACCGCGAGCGGAGCGACTCGAGCACGGCTGGCGTGTCGTCGTCACTCCCGTCATCCACCACCACGACCTCGCAGGAGTACGGCACATCACGCAGCGCCTCCTCGCACTGCTTGAGGAACTCGGGGAGGTTCTCGGCCTCGTCATTGGCAGGGACGAGCACGCTGACTTCGGCCTCGTTGCCTCGTGCAAGGCTCATACGCGCTTCCGCATTCTGGCCGGTAGAATGCCCAACTGCTCCCGGTACTTGGCCACGGTCCGCCGGGCGATGCGCACGCCGCGCTTACTGAGCTGCTCGACCACGGCGGCGTCGGTGAGCGGGCGGGCCAGGTCCTCCTCCGATACCAGCTTGGCGATCTGCGCCTTTACGGCCCGGGAGCTCGCGTCCTCGCCCGTGGTCGTGCCGAGACTGCTCGAGAAGAAGAACTTGAGGGGGTACACGCCCCGGGGTGTCTGCACGTACTTCTGGCTCGTCACCCGGCTCACCGTGGATTCATGCATGTCGAGGACGTCGGCCACCTCCCGCAGCGTGAGCGGCTTCAGGCGCTCCACGCCCTTCTCGAAGAACTCCCGCTGCCGGTCCACGATGAAGTGCATCACCTTGAGCATCGTCTGGCGGCGCTGCTCGATCGCTTGGATGAGCCACGTGGCACTGTTCAGTTTCTGGGTGATGAACTCCCGACTCTCCCCCACGAACTTCTTCTTGTCACCGGCGATGTCCCGATAGATCTTGCTGATGCGCAGCCGCGGCATGCCGCCGTCGTTCAGAAAGACACGGTACTCACCGTCGACCTTCTCCACGATCAGATCCGGGACCACGTACTCCTCACCGCTCTGGGAGAACTGGAGCCCCGGCTTGGGGTCGAGCCGCGCCAGCTCGTCGGCGGCCGCCTGCACCGCTTTGGGCTCGAGGCCGTAACGCTTGGCCAACTCAGTCCAGCGGTGGTTGATCAGGTCGTCGAACGCTTCGTCCACGAGCCGGTGCGCCAGCGAGTCCCCCTCCCCCTCCTCCCGCAGTTGGAGCAGCAGGCACTCGCGCAGATCCCGCGCCGCGATGCCAGGAGGATCGAGCTGCTGGATCACGCTCAGCATCGCCTGCGCCTCTTCCAGGGAATAGGGTCGGGTCGGCTCGCCCTCGGGCGCGCCATCCGCCGCCTCTTGCGGCTTCCCACCCAGCGGTGCGTTCGCGCCCTCCGTGATCTCCTCCAGCGTGGCGCGGAGGTAGCCGTCGTCGCCAATGTTGCCGATGAACTCGTCGGCCAAAAAGAGCTGCCGGTCCTCGAGATCCAGCATCTGGAGCTGGTCGCGCAGGTGGTCGGCTAGGGACAGGGTCTCCACCGCCACGGGCCGGTAGAACTCCCGCTCCTCATACTCGGGGCGCCTGCCCCCCACCTCGAAGCCGTCGAGAATGATGTCTTCCCAATCCACCTCGTCGGTGCGTTCCGCTTCCTGGGTCTCGGCGTCGCCTTCGGCGGTCTCGACGGGATTGGGCTCGTCCCCGTCGGCCAGCTCGAGGAAGGGATTGGTCTCGAGCTCCGTCTTGAGGTGCTGCTGCAGGTCCAGGAGCGGCATGTACAGCAGATCCATCGCCTGATAGAGGCGAGGGTTCATCCGCAGCTCTTGCTTCAGAACCGCACTCTGCTGCAGCGAGGTCTTCACGCCAGCGCTCCCAGTCGCTCCCGGATCCGCGTAGTAAGGGTAGGACCGAGATAGAGGTCCGCCACCTGGTCGTTGAACACCAGCTCCCGCACGGTGCCGGACACCTGGACCTGTCCCTCAAACATGATGTATGCCCGGTCCACGATGTCCAGGGTCTGCTCGACGTTATGGTCGGTGATGAGCACCCCGATGCCCCGGCGCCGCAGCCCCGCCACGATGGTCTGGATGTCGGACACCGCGATGGGGTCCACGCCGGTGAACGGCTCGTCCAGCAGCAGGAACTTGGGTTGGGTCACCAGGGCGCGCGTGATCTCGAGCCTGCGCCGCTCGCCCCCGGAGAGCTTGTACGCCCGGGTGTCGCGCAGGTGCTTGATCGAGAGATCGTCCAACAGGCTATCGAGCCGCTCCCGGCGCTCGGCATCGGAGAGCGGCAGGGTCTCGAGGATCGCCATGACGTTGTCTTCCACGGTGAGCTTGCGGAAGATCGAGGGCTCCTGCGCCAGGTACCCGATCCCCATACGGGCGCGCTTGTACATCGGCAGCGACGAGATGTCCTCCCCGTCGAGGTAGATCCGGCCCGCCTCCGGTCGCACCAGGCCCACCATCATGTAGAACGACGTCGTTTTCCCCGCCCCGTTCGGACCCAGCAGCCCCACGATCTGCCCCTGGTTCAGCTCCAGGTCCACGTTGTCCACCACACGTCGACGGCGGTACGACTTGGTGAGACCCTGCGCGAGGAGAGTGCTTCCCTTGGCCACCGCCGCGGTGCTCAGCCCCTCGCTGGCACGCACGGCCTCGAGTGCGAGCTCCATGAGCTCCCCGCGGGTTGCCACGGCTTCCGACCGGAGCCAGCGCCACAGCTCCTCCCGGAGCCGCACCGGGTCGTCGTCCTCCAGTGTCTGCGGGATCTTCTCCAACACCGCGGCGCCGATGAGCCGCGGGAGCACCGAGGCCTGGAGGTGGCGGCGCACCTCGTCCACCGAGAGCGTGCCACGCTGGCGGGTCGCCTCGCCGTACTCGAGGCGGTGCAGCTCCAGGTAATGCTCCCGGTACGCCACCGCCAGATCACGGAACGAGGCGGAGCCCGAGTCGTCCGCCCGCTCCAGCAGCGCCGCCACGGCGAGCGGCAGCGACGGATCACGTCCGGTCAGCTGCTGCCGTAACACCTTGATCATGGGCGCCTCCTCCCCGCCGGCTCCAGGTACACGCCGTCGGCGGCCTCCAACACATCCACGCGCTCGAGCAGGTCCTCGCGGAAGTAGGCCGTGATGCGCCCGCCGCGGGCATAGTTGATCCCGGGCGGGCCGATGCGGAGCGGGCTCTCGTAGATGTAGTAGAAGGCCTGCGCGTGCCCCCGGGCCTCCAACAGGACAATGATCCGCCTTCCCGATGGGGCCTCGTCGAACCGTGCCACGATAGTGTCGCCCGCCATCCAGTCCGGCTCGGTGGTCAGGGTATCCAACCGCGACGTGGCCTTCGCGATGCCGAAGCCGCGCACCTCGGTGAGCACCTGGTCGGGGCTGTCGATCGTCAGGGAGTCCGCCTCGATCTGGTACTGCTGCGACATCGCCTGCGAGCGGGTGGACGTGCCCCACACGGCACCGCCCTGCACCAGGTCGCTCGCCACGTTGAACTCGATCGTATCACCCGCTACGCGCCACTCGGCGCTGCTGGCCCGGGCCATGTCTTGGGCCTGCACCCAGGTCAGCTCGTCGTTGGTGAGCCGGAAGGCGACCTTACGCCCCCGGATGGTGTAGGCGGCCGAATCGGTGCCGGCCGCCTGGGCGTTTCCCACGAGCACACCCTCGTTGAGACTCATATCGAGGATGGCGCTGTCCCCCTGCGCCGCGAAATCCTCGCGGTCGATGGTGACCGAGCCGCCCGCCCACGCGTGGGTCTCTCCCCTCAGCCGCACGCGGTCGCCACGGATGATATAGGGGACCGCCCCCGGGTCCCGCGAGGGACGATACTCTACGAGTGGCCGGTCGACGGCGTACAGCTCGGCGGTGTCCCGCAGCCCGCTCACCGCGCGCAAGTAGACGAGGTTCGGTCCCGCCAGCACCGAGCCAGTGGCCTGATTCTCGAGGCGCACGTTGCCGAACGCCTCCAGCCGCTCTTCACTCGGGTGGTAGCGCGCCCGGTCCGCATCGAGGAAGACCGCGGCATCCTGGAACCGTACCGTGCCGATGAAGTCCATGCGGTCCTGCTCGGAGAACCACGCCACGCTGTCCGCCTGCATGGTGGTCGGCTGACCGATGCACTGGGCGAACACTCCGCCGGAGCCGAACTGGTGGAACTGTCCCGGCGCGATCTCGACGTGCCGGCCGACCCGCGCGCTGTCGAGCTGGGGCCGGCACGTGCGCAGCCCCTGTGCGACCCCGGCCCGCGGCAGCGCGAGGCCGGCGCTCACCAGGAGCAGGGCGTAGACCACCTGGCGGCGCATCGCTACCGCCTCACCTCCACCTCACCCACGCGCCCGCGCCGCGGCCGCTCCGTGACCACGTTGGTGAAATCGGGATCGGCCGTGAAACCGTCGCCCTCCAAGTGCTGGTCCGGCGCGTCGAACACGAACGCCTCGGGGCCCGAGATCTGGTGCCCCCGCCGACTGTAACGGAGGACCGTGGTGGTCAGCACGCGGTTGTCAGGCGTTTCCGCGACCACGTCCCCCCGCGCCTCCATGTCGCCGGTGCGCCAGTCGTACGTACCGTCGTTCGAGGTCACCGTGGAGGAAACCTCGCCCAGCGACGTGAAGAACTCGACTTGCACCCCGTACAGCAGCGCCGTCTGTGACCCCTGGTAGAAGAACGCGGTGTCAGCGGTGAGGCGGGCGCGTAGCACACCGTCCAGCGTCACGTTGTGCACGAAGCCGTACAGCACCTGGTCGGCGGTGTCGGCCGCTGCGAGGGTCGTCGGCGGCTCCCCGCTCCCGCCGCACCCCGCTGCGGCAAGCAACAGTCCCAGGGCTGCCACGTGCGTCACACAGATGACGCGCCGCATCACCGACTTCATCCCATCGACCACGGTACCGCTCCCTTCTCTCTCGCAGCATGCCACACTTCGAGCGCCCGCTCCACCATCGGCGTGAGATCACCCAAGGGCCACATGCTCGCCCCGTCGCTCAACGCCGTCTCGGGTGCCGGGTGCGTCTCGAGGAAGAAGCCATCCGCGCCCGCGGCGCTCGCCGCGAGGAGCAGCTGCGGCACGTGCACCCGCTCGCCGCCGCTCGCACCGGCCACGCCCAGACCCGGCCGCTGCACGGCGTGCGTGGCGTCGAACAGCACGGTCGCGCCCGTTGCCTCCTTGAGCCGCCTGAAGTTGCGCATGTCCACCACCAGGTCGCCGTAACCGAAGAAGGTACCGCGCTCGGTCACCGCAATGTGGCGCGAGCCGGCGTCCCGCACCTTTGCTACGGCGCCCTGCATCCCTTCCGGTGCCATCCACTGCCCCTTCTTGACGTTCACCGGCCGTCCCGTCGCGCCGACTGCCCGGAGCAGGTCCGTCTGGCGGCACAGGAGTGCGGGCACCTGCAGCGCGTCCACCACCGCGGCGGCCCGCTCTGCTTGCCAGGCCTCGTGCACGTCGGTGAGTACGGGGAGACCACTCTCCTCGCGCACCTGTGCCAGCGCCTCGAGCCCCCGCTCGATGCCCGGCCCGCGCGGGGCCGTGACACCGGCCCGGTTGGCCTTGTCGAAGCTCGCCTTGTACACGACGCGAAGGCCGAGCTTCGTGGAAAGCTCGGCCAGTTGGGCTGCGATCGCGAGGTTGATCGCTTCACTCTCCACGACGCACGGGCCCGCGACGAGGGTCGGCGCCGGTGACCAGAACTCCGTCATCTCACGTGCGGGTCTCCGCTAGCTCCTCTCGGATCGCCCGTTGCTTCTTCCGCTCGTACGCCGCCTTCACGAAGCCCGCGAACAGCGGATGCGCATGCATCGGCCGCGATTTCAGCTCGGGATGGAACTGACAGCCGATGAACCACGCGTGATCGGGCAGCTCGATTATCTCCACCAGCGAGCCGTCGGGCGCGAGCCCAGTGCAACGCATCCCATACTCGGCCAGGACGTCGCGGTACGCGTTGTTCACTTCGTAGCGGTGACGGTGCCGTTCGCTGACCTCCTCGCTGCCGTAGATCTGGGCCGCTCGAGAGCCGGGCCGCAAGCGGCAGGGGTACGCTCCGAGCCGCATGGTACCCCCCATGTCCTCGACGTTGCGCTGCGAATCCATGAGCGAGATCACCGGATTCTCGCACTCCGCCTGGAACTCGCTGGAGTTGGCCTCCGGCAGCTGGCACACGTTGCGGGCGAACTCGATCATCGCCACCTGGAGCCCCAGACAGATGCCGAAGAACGGCAGGTCGTGCTCGCGCGCCCAGCGCACCGCCTCCACCATCCCCTCGATGCCGCGCTCTCCGAAGCCGCCCGGCACGAGCAGTGCGTGGTAGTTGCCCAGCAGCCGCCCGGCAGCCTCCTGGTCCGTAAACCGATCGCTGGCGACCCACTCCAGATCGACGCCCACGTCATTGGCGGCACCGCCGTGGATCAGCGCCTCGTGGATCGACTTGTAAGCGTCGGTGAGCTCGGTGTACTTGCCGACGATCGCTATCCGCACGCGGTCGCCCGGCTCGAGGATCTTCTTGACCATCGCCCCCCACGGCCTGAGGTCGGGGTCCTTCACGTCGAGGCCGAGCCTATCGCACACCAGCTTGTCGAATTTCTGCTGGTGGAACAGCAATGGAATCTGATAGATGGTCTCGACGTCGTGGCTCTCGACCACGAAGTCGTGATCCACGTTGCAGAACAGGGCGATCTTGCGCTTGATTGATTCGGACAGCGGACGGTCGCTGCGGCAGATGAGCGCGTCGGGCTGGATCCCGATCTCCATGAGCTCCCGCACCGAGTGCTGGGTCGGCTTGGTCTTGAGCTCCCCCGAGGCGGCGATGTAGGGCACCAGCGTGAGGTGGATGAAGAAGGCGTTGTCCCGGCCAACCTCCTGACGGAACTGCCGGATCCCCTCGAGGAACGGCAGTGACTCGATGTCACCCACCGTGCCGCCGATCTCCGTGATCACGACGTCGTGCTCGGGCGCGAGCCGCCGGATCGCCGACTTGATCTCGTCGGTGATGTGGGGGATCACCTGCACAGTGCCACCGAGGAACTCGCCGCGCCGCTCCTTGGTGATGACCGATAGGTACACGCGCCCCGTGGTCACGTTGTTCACCTGGGCGAGGGAGCGCTCGATGAACCGCTCGTAGTGCCCCAGGTCGAGATCCGTCTCCGCCCCGTCGTCGGTCACGTAGACCTCACCGTGCTGATACGGCGACATCGTGCCCGGATCCACGTTGATGTATGGATCGAACTTCTGGATCGTTACCCTGAGCCCCCGCTCCTTGAGGAGTCGCCCCAGTGAAGCGGCGGCGATGCCCTTCCCCAGCGAGGAGACCACGCCGCCGGTGATGAAGATGTACTTCGTGCTCATCGACCCACCCTCTGGCTCATCGTGTCCGCGTAGCGTTCCGCCGCAGTCAGGTCCTCCGGTGTGTCCACGCTCGGCGGCGCCGGCGCATCGATCGTCTCCACCCCGACGGGAATGCCGTGCGCCAGCGGCCGTACCTGCTCCAGCCCCTCGGCGAGCTCCTCTGGCGCCTGGGGCAGACTGGCCCAGCGCAGGAGCGCCCGCCTCTCATAAGCATATATGCCGATGTGGTGTCGTACCTCAACCTCGCAGGCCCAGGCGCCCGACGCGGGAAGCGCGCGCGAGAAGCGGAGGGCGTGGCCCGTGCCGTCCACCACCACCTTGACCCGGTCCAAGCTCGTGACATCCTCCGCCTCGAGAGGTGCCGCGGCCGTCCCGATCGGATCGCCGTCGGCCACCCGCCGCACCGCTCCCCGAGCAGCCTCCAACGGGAAGAACGGCTCGTCACCCTGGACATTGAGCACCGCATCGACGCTGGCAAAACGCTTCATTCGGGCTACCTCTGCCACGCGCTCGGTGCCGGAGCGGAGATCCGGGTCGGTCAAGATGCCTTCGATCCCCAGCGGGGCCACGGCGTCTACCACCCGCTGATCGTCGGTCGCGACCACCAGAGCGTCGGCCAGACCGAGCTCCAGCGCCCGCCTGGCCACGAGGCGCACCAGTGGCTCACCGGAGAGGAGACGAAGAGGCTTGTGGGGAAGTCGCGTCGAACCGAGGCGGGCCGGGATCACACAAAGGAGTTGCACGGCGAAAGGTAACACCGCCCCGGGGGCGCTGTCAAAAGTCGTGCCAGGACGCAGACCGCCAGTGGCGGACTGCCTAAGCTATTACACAGCAATGAGTTAGACTTGCGGCCGTGGTGGGACGGGAAGCCGGAAGCGGGAAGTGGGAAGGGTACTACGGCATGCCGTACGCTTCCCGCTTCCCCCTTCCCGTTTCGCCTGCCACGATCCCCAGGAAGTTCTCCACTATGCGCTTCCCGGCCTCGGTGCCGATCGACTCGGGATGAAACTGCACTCCGTAGACGGGTAGCTCACGGTGCTCCAGCCCCATGATCTCCTCCCCTCTCGGCCGGTCCGCCGTCCAAGCGGTCACCTCGAGCTCGGCTGGGAGGCCGTCACGCTGCACCACCAACGAGTGATACCGCATAGCGGTGAGCGGCGAGACAAGGCCCCGGAAAATGCCGGCGCCGGTGTGCGCCACCGGCGAGGTCTTGCCGTGCATCAGCCTGCCGGCCGCCACGATGCTCCCACCGAACGCCTCCCCGATGGCCTGGTGTCCGAGGCAGACGCCCAGAATCGGCGTGCGGTCGGCCGCGGCCCGGATGAGCGGCACGCTGATCCCCGCATCCTCGGGGCGTCCTGGTCCCGGCGAGATCACGATGCCCTCCGGCCCAAGAGCCTCAATCTCTTCCACGGTGGTCTCGTCGTTGCGCCGCACCACCGGGTTGGCTCCTAGCTCACCTAGGTACTGGACCAGGTTGTAGGTGAACGAGTCGTAGTTGTCGAGGACGAAGATCATCACGCACGGGGGTGGAAGGTCTTGTGCACACTGCGCAGGTACTCGCGGTCCACGTGGGTGTAGATCTGTGTGGTGGAGAGGTCGGCGTGCCCCAGCATCTCCTGAACCGCCCGAAGGTCCGCGCCGCCCTCTAGCAGGTGCGTGGCGAAGGTGTGTCGCAGCGTGTGCGGGGTGACGCGTTTCCTAAGGTCGGCCCGCTCGGCGCACCGCTTGATGATGCCCCAGGCGCCCACCCGCGTGAGGGGACGGCCGCGGGCGTTGAGAAAGAAGCGGCCTCTGGTCTCTCCGCGGTCGAGCGTGGGACGGATCTCGCGCGCGTAGAGTGCCGCCGCCCCTAGCGCCCGGCGTCCGATCGGCACGAGTCGCTCCTTGCCCCCCTTCCCCAGCACCCGCACGAGGGCGTCGTCGTACCAGATGTCCTGGAGGCCCAGCGACACGAGCTCGGACACCCGCACGCCGGTGGCGTAGGCCACCTCGAGCAACGCGCGGTCCCGCCACGCCAGCGCTTCATCGGGGTTGGGCGCCGCGAGCAGCGCCTCGAGCTCCTCGTGGGAGAGCACCTCGGGCAGCCGGCGCCATGTCTTGGGCAGCTCCAGGCGGTCGCTGGGATCGCGCGCCGCGTGTCCCTCGGCTACCAGGAAGCGGAAGTAGGTGCGGGCGGATGAGATCTGCCGCCGGATGCTGGCGGGCGCCAGCCCGAGATCCTTCAGGTGATAGACGAACTCGCGCAGCAGCCGCGACGTGATCTGGCTCGGCTCGCCGGCCCCGCGCGAGACGGCGTACGCCGCGAGCCGCCGCACGTCGCGCGTGTAGTTGTCCACGGTGTGCGGGCTGTTCCCGCTCTCCAGCGCCAGGTAGTCCTGGAACCCCTCCACCCAGTACGCGCGATCGAGGTCGGCCTGCAGCGCGGTGCTCACGTCACTCCCGCTCCGTCGGTGTCACATGCTCGCCGGTGTGCCAGTGGCGGCGCCCGGCGACGATCACCCACACCGCGAATCCCACGAACAGCAGCGCCACCACCAGGATGCCCCAGTTGAGCCCGGCCAAGATGCGCGCCACGTCCTCCAGCTGACCTGCCATGCGGGACACCGTGAACACGAGCGTGGCGTACCAGATGCCCGATGCCAGAGCCATCGGGATCACCGCCTTGGGCCAGCTCAGGTGCGCGACTCCGGCGAACGCCGGCACGATCACGCGCACGCCCGGCACGAACCTGCTGAGGAAGATCCCCCAGGCACCGTAGCGCTCGTACAGTCGCTCCATGCGGCGCAGCCGCTTGGGCTTGAACAGTCGCCGCCCGAGCCGACCAGTGAAGAACTGCCGGCCCAGCGTGCGACCCGCCAGGTACACTGCCACGGCCCCGCCTACGTTGGCGGTCCAGGTGATGCCGAAGACGGCGTTCGCCGAGATGGTGCCCCGCTGGGAGAGGTACGCTCCCAGTGCCGCCGCGGTGTCCGCCGGGACCGGCGGGAAGATGTTCTCCACTGCGGCGAGGGTTCCGATGGCCCAGTACACCCAAGCGTCGGGCAGGCTCAGCAGCCACTGCAGCACCTGGGCGAACAGGTTACGCGCCTCCCAGGGACGCGACCGCGAGCACCTGGAGGCCCTTGCCCCGCCCTACTGAGTCCATCTTCTCGTTGGTCTTGGCCTTGATCGAGACCGCAGTGATGGGCAACCCGAGGGCTCGGGCAACGTTGTCGCGCATCTCGTCGATGTGGGGCGCGAGCTTGGGCGCCTCGGTGATGACCGTGGCGTCCACGTTCACGATGGTGTAGCTGGCCGCGAGGACGCGGCGCCGCACCTCCAGCAGTAGCTGCATCGAGTCGGCTCCCTTCCACCGCTCATCGGTGTCGGGAAAGAGCCGGCCGACGTCCCCCATGGCGGCGGCACCGAGGAGGGCGTCGATGATCGCGTGGGCGACCGCGTCGCCGTCGGAGTGGCCCTTGAGGCCCTTGGGGTGCTTGATCTTCACGCCCCCCAAGATCAGCGGGCGCTTCTCGACGAACGTGTGCGAGTCGAAACCGATTCCGAAGCGTTGGCGCATGGCAGCATGATAGGGTGGAAGGCCTTAGGGCGGTAGGGCGGTGAGCGACACCGCCCTTGCACCAACCCGCTCCCCACCCCATCGTCACGACATGCCACAGGAGCCGGACCAAGAATTCCTCGCGCTTCAGGAAGCGGTGGCCGGTCGGTACTCCATCGAGCGAGAGCTGGGCCGGGGCGGGATGGGCATCGTATATCTCGCCCGCGAGGTGCGCCTCGACCGCCCGGTGGCCCTCAAGCTCCTGCCACCCGAGTACGCGGCGCGGCCGGCTCTACGCGAGCGGTTCCTGCACGAAGCGCGTACGGCGGCCAAGCTGTCCCACCCCAACATCGTCCCCATCTTCGCGGTGGACGAGGTTCACGAGTTCGTCTTCTTCGCCATGGCACACATCGATGGCGAGACACTGGGCCAGCGCGTTCGGCGCCGCGGTCCCCTGCCAGCGTCCGAGGGGGCGCGCATCCTGCGTGAGATAGCGTGGGCGCTGGCCTACGCCCACGCCCAGGGCGTGGTGCACCGGGACATCAAGCCGGACAACATCCTCCTGGAGGAGGGATCGGGGCGTGCTCTGGTCACCGACTTCGGCATCGCCCACGTGCGAGAGGAGTCGGGGGTCACCACCCGCGGGGAGGTGGTGGGCACCGCCGAGTACATGAGCCCGGAGCAGGCCAGCGGCGAGCCCGTGGACGAGCGCAGCGACATGTACTCCCTCGGCGTGCTGGGCTACTACGTGCTCACCGGCTCGCTGCCGTTCGAGGGCCCTACGGTCTCCGCGGTGCTGGCGAAGCACATCACTCAACCCGCCCCACCGGTGGGGTCTGTCGCGCCCGAGGCTCCGGGGCGCCTGGCGCGGGCCATCGACCGCTGCCTCGTCAAGGAGCCGGCCCACCGCTTCGCCCATGGCGAGGAGCTCGCCGAGGCGCTGGGACAGTCACTCGAGCTCAGGCGGGAGCTGCCCGTGCCGCTCCGCGTCTTCGTGAAGCAGAACCGCGAGTCGTTCCGGGCCTCGGGCGTCCTGGTCCTGTTCCTCTTCCTCCTGTTTCCCTCACTCATTGGCGCCGTCGTGGGAGGAGACCTTTCGGCCATCGCCGTCTTGACCTCGATCATGGCGGCGTTCGCCGTGGCACCGCTGGGGATCATGGGACACATGGCCCGGCGGCTGCTCAAGTCGGGCTATGGGCCGGAGGAGGCGCGCATGGCGCTGAAGACCGACTTCGAGCGCCGCCGCGAGGAACTCGCCTTCGAGTACGGCCGCAAGCCGACGCTGATCGAGCGGGTGGCGCGGCTGGTAACGTTCGGTGGCGTCGGTGGGTTCGCAGTGGGGCTCGCCGCGCTGGCCGTGGAGCCCGGCTGGATTCCCGCGTACGGGATCCTGGCACTGTCCATCCCTACCGCAGTGGGTGCGGGTCTGCTCGCCGCCAACCGCTACGAGCGGCGCACCGACAGCGCCGCGAAGCGTCGCCTCAAAGTGTGGAACTCGCGGATCGGCGGCTGGCTGTTCAAGCTTGCCGGGCTGGGGCTCAAGCCGGCGGCGCCGGCCGACGCCGGCGGCTACCGGCGCACCGAGCTCGCTATCGGGATGGCGGCCGACCGCCTGTTCGAGGAGCTACCGCGGGACACCCGCAAGAGCTTGCTCGATCTCCCCAACGTGGTCCGCCGCCTGGAGAACGACGCGCGCAAGATGCGGATGCGCGTCGAGGACCTGAACGCCATGATCTCAAACGTGACCGGCGAGCACGCCATCAGCCGGCTGCTGGCCTCCGGAGTGGGTGACGCTCACACGAGCATGGCGCAGCGCAAGGACACCCTGCTCCGGGACTTGACCGAAACCCGCGACAGGGCACAGCAGCGCTTGTCGGACACCGTGGCCGCCCTGGAGACGATCCGTCTCGGGCTGCTGCGCATGCATGCCGGCAAGGGCAACGTGGAGAGTATCACGCGCGACCTCGCCTCGGCGAAGGACGTCTCCGAGGCGGTGGAGCGGCTACTCGAGGGACGGGAGGAGGTGGAGGCGCTGCTAGACGACGGGTAGGCGGGACGAAGGCAGAACCCGCCCTACCGCCCCAAACCCATCGACCGCAGGCGGTTCACTGCCTCGCGCAGCGTGTCGAGCTGCTTGCAGAACGCGAACCGCACGAGGTTGCGACCCTGCTCCGAGTCGCTGAAGAAGCTGGAGCCGGGCACCGTCGCCACACCCATTTCTGTCGTCAGCCATGCCGCGAACTGGTCGTCTGGCTGGTCGCTGATCCCCGAGAAGTCAGCGAGCACGTAGTACGAGCCCTCGGGCGGCTCCAGCTTGAACCCTGCGTCGAGCAGCCCGCGGCACAGCATGTTGCGGCGCTCGCGGTACTCGTCGGCGAGGTTGTCGTAGTAGTCGGGACCGAGCGTCTCAAGCCCCGCGGCTATGGCTTCCTGCAGCGGCGCCGGCGCTCCCACGGTTAGGAAGTCGTGCACCTTGCGGATCGCACCGGTGAGCTCGGCCGGCGCCACGATCGACCCGATGCGCCAGCCCGTCACACTGAACGTCTTGGACGCGCCGCTGATGGTAATGGTGCGCAGACGCATCCCGGGCAAGGTGGCGATGGGGATGTGCCTGCCCTTGTAGTAGATGTGCTCATAGATCTCGTCGGTTACGGCGTACGCATCATACTTACGGCACAGCTCGGCGATCCCCTGGAGCTCCTCGCGGGTGAATACACGACCGGTCGGGTTGTTGGGCGTATTCACGATGATGGCCCGGGTCCGCTCGGTAAACGCTGCGGCCAGCCGGTCCAGGTCGATGCGTCCCGTCACAGGCAGGGGCACGTAGACCGGTGCCGCGTCGCACAGGATCGCGTCCGGTCCATAGTTCTCGTAGTAGGGCTCGAACACGATCACCTCGTCGCCCGGGTCGACGATGGACATGAGCGTAGTGGCCATCGCCTCTGTGGCGCCGCACGTGATCGTGACCTCGGTCTCCGGGTCCACCGCCATGCTGTACCAGTCGCCGTAGCGCTGCGCCAGGGCATCGCGCAACCGCTTTGCTCCCCACGTGATCGCGTACTGGTTCACGTCGTCGCGTATCGCGCGCTGTGCCGCTTCCTTGATCACCTCGGGCGCAGGGAAGTCCGGAAACCCCTGCGCCAGGTTGATGGCACCGTGCTCGTTGGCGAGCCGGGTCATCCCACGGATCACCGACTCGGTGAAGGTCTGTGTACGCTTGGCGGTGTGCATGGAGTTCGACCGGGCCCTCAGCTCTTAGAGACCTGGAGAATCCGCAGCGCCAACAGCGCCGCGTTCTTGGCATTGCCGATCCCAACCGTGGCCACGGGGCATCCCGGTGGCAGCTGGGTGATGGCGTATAGCGCATCCACGCCGTGCAACGGTCCCACGTCCAGCGGGAGCCCCACTACCGGTAGCTCGGTCAGGGACGCGACCGCGCCGGGAAGCGCCGCCGCCAGCCCCGCCGCTGCAATGATCACGCGGTAGCCCTTGCCCTTCGCCCCCTTGGCGAGCTGCGCAGTCTGCTCGGGGTCGCGGTGGGCCGACGAGACTACGAAGTCGTAGCCCACACCCGCCTCGTCGAGCACCTTGAACGCCGCCTCCACCCGCCCCCGGTCGCTCTCCGACCCGGCAATGATCAGGATGTCTTTCTTCGCCATGGCTGTTACGCTGCCGCTTCTTCCATGATAATGGAGTAGTCCTGTCGCCGGCGCCGCGGGGTGAACCCCGCGTCACGAATGTGGCGCTCCATCTCCTCCAGGGTCGCGCGGTGGGTGGTGCCCGCCGCTGAGACCACGTTCTCCTCGATCATGAGCGACCCGAAGTCGTTGCAACCGAACCGGAGCGCCACCTGCCCGATCTTGAGACCCATCGTCACCCACGACGACTGGAGGTTCGGCACGTTGTCGAGCACGACCCGCGCGATGCCGATGGTGCGCAGGTACGTCACCGCGTCGGTCTTGGGCGTGCCTTCCATCTCGGTGTGCTCCGGCTGGAGTGGCCACGCGATGAAGGCAGTGAACCCTCCGGTGCGCTCCTGCACCTCGCGCACACGCAAGAGGTGCTCGACGCGATCGGCCAGACTCTCGCCCAGCCCATACATCATGCTCACCGACGTCTTCATCCCCTGGCGGTGCGCCAGCTCCATGATCTCCAGCCAGCGGTCGGCGCCCGCCTTCTTCTTGGCCACCCGGTCGCGCACCTCTTGAACCAGGATCTCGCCACCGCCGCCGGGGATGGAGTCGAGCCCCGCCGCCCTCAGCTCGCGGATCACCTCCTCGGGACTCAAGCGGAACCGGGCGGCGAAGAAGTCCACTTCCGACGGCGAGAACCCATGTATGTGAATGGGGTGATAGCGCTTCACGTATCGCATGAGCTCGAGGTACCACTCGAACGGGATGTAGGGGTTGTGGCCCCCCTGGATGAGGATCTGCACAGCACTTAGCGCCTTCGCCTCGTCGATCTTCTCCCCGATCTGCTCGAACGAGAGCACATACCCCTCGTCGTGCTTTGGCCGGCGGTAGAACGCGCAGAACTTACAGTCGGCGACGCAGACGTTCGTGTAGTTGATGTTACGATCCACGATATACGTGACCACGTCGCCGGCGTGCAACTCCCGCCGGCGCCGGTCGGCCAGCATGCCGAGCTCCAGGAGCGGGGCTCGCTCGTACAGCTCGAGCAATTCGCGAAACTCGGCGCTCGTTCTATCGATCATACTCGCAGTCCGTCAGACCTCGCCTCTTCCTTTCCCGCTTCCCGCTTCCCCGTCGTTATCACGCCACCGACAGAAACCGCAGGCTCCCATCTGGCACCGCACCGCGCTGGGCCAGCCGGCGGAAGAACGACGTGAGCCCCTCGAGGTGCCCGTACGACAGGGCGTAGTCGAGGCCGCCCAGGTACGCGGCGCATTGCTGCCGCGGGATGCCCGTGCTGTGCGACGCCTCCTCAGCCAGCAGGTCGAGGTGTGCCAGACCCCACGCTCGCGAGGCCAGCAGCGCCCGGTGTACGGCCGCCACCCGGTCGTGATCGGTCTCGCGTCGCGCAGCCCACACCGCAAACACGAACGGCAACCCGGTCCACGCCTTCCATTCCTCGCCCAGGTCATAGCGATACGCGTACCGCCCCTCGGCGGCAAGGATCAGTGCCGCGTCGCCGATCACGAGCACGCCCTCGTGGGGCAGCGCTTCCAGCTCCCCGAGGTCCTGCGCCTCCGTCCGTGCTTCCACCAGCTTGGGCCGCACCTGCCACACGTCCTGGGCCAGCAACTCCAGGAGGTGCACGGAGGTGCGGGACGACGCCGAGACCAGAACGGTAGCCCCATCGAGCTCCCGCACGTCGCGCTCCGCGAACAGCGCGACGCTGCGCACCGGCCCGTCGCACGATATGGCGAGGTCGGGCAGTAGCTGGTACGCAGCTGCGTTCCGGGCGTACTCCACCGCCGAGACCACCGCCACGTCCAGCTGGCCGGCGGCCAGCAGACCGTTCAGCTCGGTGGGCGTCCCGGTCACCAGCTCTGCGTCGACCGACACGATCCCGCGGTCGAGCGCCCCGTATACGGGGTAGCAGTTGATGTAGCCGATGCGGCCGAGCCGCATCAGGCCCTCCCCGTCCCGACGAGCTGCACCAGCTCCGGCCCCGCGGCGGCACCCAGCGCCGAGCCGGCCTCCGCGTCGAAAATCGGATCGTCAGGATCGAACGTGCGCAGCGTTTGGTACAGGGAGTCGCGCTCCACCGGCTCCTTGCCCGCCCCCTTGATCAGCCGCACCAACTCACCGTAGGAGAGCATCATCGGCGTGTAGGCACCCGCGTCGTGGTAGACCCGCTCATAGACCACGGTGCCCTCCACGTCGTCGCAGCCGAAGCTCAGGGCCACCTGCGACACAAACGGCGTCACCATGGGCCAATGAGTCTTCACGTGCGGCACGTTGTCCAGGTAGAGGCGCCCCACGGCGATGTTCATGAGATCCTCGTACCCCGTGGTAGCCGTCCCCTCGCGACCCAGCTCGTTCCCCAGCTCGTTGTGGTCGGGGTGGTACGCCAGCGGGATGTACGTCAGGAAGCCGCCTGTCTCGTCCTGCAGGTCGCGCAGCAGCGTGAGGTGGTCGATGCGATCCTCCGGCGTCTCGACGTGTCCGTAGAGCATCGTGCAGTTGCTGGGAATCCCCATGCGGTGAGCCGCACGGTGCACCTCTAACCATTCCTCAGCGATCAGCTTGCGGTCGGCGATCGTGGCGCGCACCGCCTCGGAGAACACCTCGGCTCCCCCGCCCGGCAACGAAGTGAGGCCGGCGCGCTTCAGCTCCTGCAGCACCTGTTCCACGGTCATCTTCTCGATGCGTGCCAGGTGCGCGATCTCCACGGCGGTCAGGGCTTTGATGTGGACGTCCGGGTGTCGCTCCCTGAGGCCCCGCATCAGGTCGGTGTAGTAGGACAGCCTGAGCTTGGGGTGCAGCCCTCCCACGATGTGGAACTCCGTGGTCGGACCGAGCCGCGCGGCCTCTGCCTCCGCGAACACCTCGTCCAGCGAGCGCGTGTAGGCACCTTCCTCCTTCGGCAGGCGCGCGAAGGAGCAGAAGACACACACGTTCCGCAAGACGCAGACGTTAGTGGGATTGATGTGCTGGTTGGCCGAGAACAGGACGCGATCCCCGTTTGCTCGCCGATTCGCGCCGTCGGCCAGCGCACCGATCCCCAGCAGATCGGAGCTACAGTAGAGCGTGATGCCTTCTTCGCGGGTGAGGCGCTCGCCCGCTTCGACCTTCTCGGCGATGGGCAGGAGCCGAGGATCGCCGAGCAGCGCCCTCGCGCTCATGCGCTATGGCGCCCGAGCGCAAGGGTAACGTTGTGTCCGCCGAAGCCGAATGAGTTGGTGAGTGACGCCTGGACGTCGCGCTCCAGCTTCACGTTGGGCGCGCAGTTCAGATCACAATCGGGGTCGGGCACTTCCTGGTTGATAGTGGGCGGGATGACCCCGGTCTCCATTACCAGGAGCGAGATGGCGGCCTCGAGTGCGCCCGTCGCACCCAGCAGGTGGCCCGTCATGGACTTGGTGGAGTTCATGACGAGCTCGTAGGCGTGGTCGCCGAACAAGGCCTTCACGGCCTGGGTCTCGGCGATGTCACCGTGCGGCGTGGAGGTGCCGTGGGAGTTGATGTAGTGGATGTCCGTGGGCTCCAGGCCCGCATCCTCGAGGGCGGCCGCCATGGCCCGGCGGGCACCTTCCCCACCAGGCACCGGCTGGGTCATGTGGTGCGCGTCGGCACTCATGCCGTACCCCAACACCTCGCCCCTGATCGTGGCCCCGCGCGCCTGCGCGCTCTCCAGGGACTCCAGGATCAGTACGCCGGCGCCGTCGCCCATGACGAAGCCGTCCCGTTCCTTGTCGAACGGGCGGGAGGCCTTCTCGGGCTCGTCGTTCCTGGTCGAGAGCGCCTTCATGTTGGCGAATCCCGCGATCGCAAGCGGGGTCACCGCTGCCTCGGCACCACCGCTGATCATCATGTCGGCTGCCCCCGACTGGATCAGGCGGAACGACTCCCCGATAGCGTGGGCGGAGGACGCACAAGCCGAAACCGTGCAGTAGTTCGGGCCCGTAGCACCGTACTTGATGGAGAGGAGACCCGAGGCCATGTCTGGAATGAACATCGGGACGAAGAAGGGGGAGACCCGCTTGTAGCCCTTCTCGAGGGAGATGCGGCACTGCTCCTCGAAGGTCCAGATCCCTCCGATGCCGCTGCCGATGATGACTCCCGTGCGCTCCGGCCGCGGCAACGTCCCATTCAGCCCGGCGTCTGCCATGGCCTCCTGCGCAGCCGCCATGGCGTAGTGGACATACCGGTCGGACCGCTTCACCTCCTTGCGGTCCATGTAATCCTGGGGATCGAAGTCCTTGACCTCGCAGGCGAACCGCACCTCCATCTCGGACGGGTCGAACCGCCGGATGGTGCCCGCACCGGACATCCCAGCGACCAGGTTCTCCCAGCTATCGGCGACCGTGTTGCCGAGAGGGGAGACGACGCCGAGTCCGGTGACGACTACGCGACGCGTCAAGCCGTCACGACCCCATCTTCTCGTGGAGGTACTTGAGCGCGTCCCCCACGGTGCGCAGCTTCTCGGCCTCCTCGTCCGGGATGTCGATGTCGAACTCCTTCTCGAAGGCCATCACGAGCTCGACGGTGTCCAGGCTGTCGGCTCCCAGGTCCTCCATGAAGCTGGCATCGTTCGTCAGCTTCTCCCGCTCGACACCCAGCTCTTCGGCGATGATGTCTTTGACCTTCTGCTCGAGTTCGCTCATGTCGGTCATCGTTGCGTATCTCCGATCGATTGCGTGCGTTACATGACCATGCCGCCGTCCACCACCAGGACGTGGCCCGTAATGTAGCTCGCCAGGTCCGATGCGAGAAAGAGGACGGCGTGGGCGATGTCCTCCGGCTGTCCGAGACGCCGCAGGGGAATCTGCTCCTGCAGGGCCTCGCGGACGTCGTCCGACAGCTTCTTGGTCATCTCCGTGTCGATGAACCCCGGGGCGACGGCGTTCACCAGCACGTTGCGCGACGCCAGCTCCCGCGCGATCGACTTGGTGAACCCGATGACGCCCGCCTTGGACGCCGAGTAGTTACCCTGCCCCGCGTTGCCCCGAATGCCCACCACGCTGGAGATGTTGATGATCCGCCCGGAGCGGCGCTTCATCATCCCCCGCGCCACTTGCTTCGTGGCGACGAAGGTGCCCCTCAGGTTCACCTTGAGCACCTGGTCCCAGTCGTCCTCGCCCATGCGCATCAGGAGCCCGTCGCGCGTGATGCCGGCGTTGTTCACCAGGATGTCGATCGGCCCGAGCTCCTGCTCCACGGCCTTCACGGCCTCCTCCACCTGCTTGGCATCCGACACGTCGCCGGCCACCCCGAAGGCCTTGCCCTTGCCCGTAAGCGTGGCTGCCGCCTCCGGCGCACCCTGCAGGTCGCTCAAGGCCACGTGGGCGCCGTGGCCGTACAGTGCCTGCCCGACGGCGTACCCGATGCCGCGCGCCCCGCCGGTGACCAGGGCCACCCTACCTGTGAGATCCATGGTCATGCTTGCTGCTCCAGGAACTGGTTGATCTGATCGGCGGTGCCGAGCGCCACCGAAGTCGCCCCCTTGACGATGCGGCGCAACAACCCGCTCAACACCGTCCCGGGACCCACCTCCACGAACGTGGCGTCATCCGCCTCGTCCGCTGCGCGCCGCATGGACTCGACCCAACGCACCGGGGCGGTGAGCTGGTCACCCAGCAAGCGGCGCGCCGCGGCCGCATCGGTAACCGGCTGCGCGGTGGCGTTGGCGATCACGGGAAACCTGGGATCAGAGAACTCCACCCGCTTGAGCTCCCGCCTCAGGCCCTCGGCCGCCGGTTCCATCAGTGGCGAGTGGAACGCGCCGCTGACCTTGAGGGGGAGCACCCGCTTTGCACCGGCCTCCTTGAGGCGCTGGCCGGCTCGCTCGACCGCTGCCGGGTCCCCGGAGATCACCGACTGATCCGGGGCGTTCAGGTTGGCCGCCACCGCTACCTCGTCGGCACTACTCGCCTCCCTGCACAGCGCGACTACCGGCTCGGCTTCGAGCCCGATCACGGCGGCCATAGTGCCGGGGCGCCGCTGCCCCGCCTCGAACATCAACTCGCCACGGCGTCGCACCAGGCGGGCGGCGTCGGTGGGCTGGAGCGCCCCTGCCGCCACGTAGGCACTGTATTCTCCCAGGGAGTGGCCCGCGCCGGCCACCGGCTGCAGGGCGTCATGCACCACGGCGTGCGCGGCGAGCGAGTGGGCGAGAATCGCCGGCTGGGCATTGTGGGTCAGGGTGAGCTCGTCTTCCGGCCCCTGCCACATCAGCCGCGAGAGGCTGACGCCCAGCGCCTCGTCCACGGCCTGGAACACCTCCCGCGCCGCCGGGAAGCTCTCGGCCAGATCCTTCCCCATCCCAACCTTCTGCGCCCCTTGTCCGGGGCACAGCAGCACTGCCCTCACCACCGAACGAGTACGCTAGCCCAGGTGAACCCACCACCGAACGCCACTAAGAGGGCCAGCGAGCCCTCTCGGATGCGACCCTCGCGCACGCACTCGTCCAGCGCGATGGGAATCGACGCCGCCGATGTGTTGCCGTAGCGGTCCACATTCACGTAGACCTTGTCCATCGGCACGTGCGCGTGCTTGGCCGTGGCCTCGATGATCCGGATATTGGCCTGGTGCGGAATGAGCACGTCGACCTCTTCCCCACTCACTCCAGCCTGCTCCAGGGCCCGGTCGCACGCATCGGCCATCGAGCGCACCGCGTTCTTGAACACCTCGCGGCCCGCCATCTTGATGAAGTAGCTGCGGTCCTTGAGCATCTGCTCGTCCGGGGGGTGGTTCCCTCCACCCCCGGGGCGGTACAACAGCTCCGCGAGCCGGCCGTCGGTCTTGAGATAAGTCGACAGGATGCCACGCTCGCCGTTGGCCGTCGGCTGCACCAGCGTTGCGCCAGCCCCATCTCCGAACAGCACCGCCGTCGTGCGGTCGGTGTAGTCGGCGATGGTCGAGAGCCGGTCGCCGCCCACGACCAACACGTTCTGCGCCGTCCCGCTCGCGATCATCCCCTCCGCGACCGAGATGCCGTAGAGGAAGCCGCTGCAGGCCGCCGCGACGTCGAAGGCGGCAGCGTTGTGGGCTCCGAGCTCCGCCTGGAGATCGCAGGCCGTGGCCGGCAGGAGGCGATCCGGGCTGGCCGTGCCCAGCACGATGCCGTCCACGTCGAGCGGGGTGAGGCCCTCATCGTCCAGCACCTGCCGGCATGCGGCTGCCCCCATGTACGCCAGCGTCTCGTGCTGCTCGGCGATGCGCCGCTCGCGAATCCCGCTGCGCTCGCGAATCCACTCGTCCGACGTGTCGAGGATGCTCTCGAAGTACGCGTTGTCGAGGATCTTGGCGGGCGTGTAGCGGCCCGTGCCCACGAGCTGTGCGATCGGTCGCTTCATGCGGCTGCCCCATTGCCGGCCATCTCAGCAGCGATGTGCTGACTGAGGTGGACCTTCACGGACTGAGCGGCCACGTTGATGGCATTCTTGATCGCCCGGGCCGGTGAGCTACCGTGGCAGATGATGGCCACACCCTTGACGCCCAACAGCGGCGCGCCGCCGTATTCGGCGTAATCGAGGACCTTGAACACCCGCCGCATCCCCTCGCTACGGAGCACCTCCGGCTGCACCTCCCGCTTCAGCATGTCCTCGAACAGGTGGGCAATGGTTTCAGAGAACTTGAGCAGGACATTCCCCACGAACCCGTCGCACACGACCACGTCCAATTCGCCGCTGAAGATGTCGCGGCCCTCAACGTTACCGACGAAGTTCAGGCCGGCATCATCCCTCAGGAGCGCATAGGCGCCCCGCACCGCCTCGTTCCCCTTCTCCTCCTCCTCGCCGATGTTGAGCAGGCCAACCGTCGGGCGCTCGCGCCCCAGCACGTCGCGCGCATACACGCTGCCGATGTGCGCGAAGCCGCGCAGCTCACGGGGCGTACAGTCCACGTTGGCGCCTGCGTCCAGCACCAGGGTCGGCTTGCCGCGCGTGGGATAGAGCGTGGCGATCGCCGGCCGCTCCACACCGGCGAGCAGCCCCAGGATGAGCGTGCTGCCCGCCATTACCGCTCCGGTATTGCCGGCAGAGATGATGGCGTCCGCCTCGCCGGCCTTCACCCGCTCCAGGGCGACTCTGATGGACGACTTGCGCTTGCCGCGGATGGCCTGGAGCGGCTTCTCGCTCATCCCGATGGTCTCGGTAGCATCGATCACGCCGACGCGCCCCTGCGGCACGTCATGTTCAGCGAGCGCGGCCTCGACATCGGCCTGCCGACCGACCAACTGGATCTCGTATGACTCGGGAAACTCGCGCAACGCCTGGACCGCGCCTTCCACCGGGACCACCGGTGCGAAGTCACCTCCCATGGCGTCGAGCGCGATGCGGATCACGCTCAGGCTCCCTCGACCTCGACGCGCTTCTCGTCTCCGTAGAAGCCGCAGCTGGGACAGACGTGGTGGGGGCGCCGCGGGTCCCCGCAGCGGGGACACGGCTGCAGCACCGCCACCGCAGCCTTGTGGTGGGTGCGGCGCTTGCGCTTGCGGGCCTTGGATGTGCGTCGCTTGGGAACCGCCATGCTTACTCCTCAGAGTTGGGCAACCGCTGCTTCAGTTCCTCGAGCGCCGCCCACCGGGGGTCGGGCTCCGGACCGCAGGAGCAGGGGCCGTCGTTCAAGTCCTTGCCACATTGCGCGCAGAGGCCTTTGCACTCTTCGCGGCACAGCACGTACTCAGGCACCGCCAGGATCAGCTCCTCGCGCACCATCTCGCGCAGCTCGAGCTCGGCCGCATCGGCCGGCACACCGTACTCCGTCTCGTCCTCGGCGGGGTCCTCGGTGAACAGCGCCCGCACCTCGGCGTCCAGCCTCAGGGGCACGTCGGCCAGACAGCGCCGGCAGCTCGCCGCCAGGGTGCTCCTCAGACGACCGTGCCAGTAGTAGCGGCCCGGACCGCTCTCACTGAGCCGTCCGCGGACCCGCACCGGCTCCGCGAGCACGAAATCCACGTCCTCAAAGAGCGGGTCGTCTGCGGGGACGTCCGCAGTTGTCTCAATGGGACCTTCGTGCAGCGCGCGCAGCTCAACGCGCAACATAGCCGTTAAACCTATTCGGGACCTAGACTTGCGTCAACGCGCCGCGTCTCCCCAGAGCCGCCGAGTCTCGCTCTCCGGGAAGAAGAACACGACCTCGCGCGCGGCGGTCTCGGCCGAGTCGGATGCGTGAATGGCATTGCGCTCCTTATTCTCGGCATAGAGCCGCCGCACGGTCCCCTCCGCGGCCTCGGCGGGGTCGGTCGCACCGATGACCGTACGGAGGTAGTTCACCGCGTCGTCCCGCTCCAGGATCATGGGCAGGCAGGGACCGGACGTCATGAACGCGACCAGGGAGCGGTAGAACGGCCGCTCACGGTGGACCTCGTAGAACGACTCCGCCTCGGCTTGCGAGAGACGCACGAGCTTGGCTGCCCGGACCACGAACCCGGCTTCCTCCAGATGGGCCAGGATCTTGCCAGTCATGCCGCAGCCCACGGCGTCGGGCTTGATGATGGCGAGTGTGTGCATCGCTGAATTCTCGGTTCGCAACCTCATATGATCAGCCCGCAACCCGCTTGCCGTCGGGCCGGCACAGGGGGCCCATCGGGCAGCGAACTGCGGACCGCCAAATGTAACACCCCGGTCCAGAGAGCGAGCAGGCCTGCTGGTCCCCCCCGCTGCCCACCATGCCACCGGCTGACCATTGGCGCGTAAGCTACTATTTCCCAGTCAGCTAACACGCCGCGCCGCGCTGACTGACGGGCCGATCTCGAACCCGACAGATGAGCCGCAGGTGCGGCTTCCAGCGCCACCGGCCGCGGCGCTAGGCTACCACACTCCGGCGCCGATCTCGAGCACGTACGTAAGCCGGTTGATGTCGAAGAACCCGTAGTTCTTGATCCCAACCCGCGCGCCCCAGAAGTCGGTGAAGGGGAGGAATCCAACCGGCGTGTGTCCCAGGTTGGCCCGGAACTTGAGCCCGGTTTCCAGCACGAAGTGCCACTCGCTCACGGTCTGGGTGGGGTCGTTGGGATCTTCCTCCCTGTCGCGCTCGGCGCCAGCGGCCAAATAGGTGTCCACCCAACGCGACGCCGACGGCGTGAACATCAGCTGCCAACCGAAGTCGCGCAGCCTACTGTCCTTGAGGTACATCCGGTGCACGATGAACCCGCCGCTGGTGGACTCCTCCAGGTTCTTCACGATGAAGAACGGGAACACGAACGAGAAGCCGAGGTCGCCGTCGGCCATGAACGCGATGGACAGCGACCTTACGATCTGGCCCGCGTCGAGCCAGTCCCTGAACTCGCGCACGCTGCCCACTTCCTCAATCTCAGGCCAATTCTCGACCTCCTTGTCCTTCAGGAAGTTCTCGAGGTGGTGCGGATCTCCCAGAGCCATCTCGGTGGGTGGGAACGGCCGCAACTCGTACTGGACGTACTCCCCATCCCGGAACCGCCGGTCCATGGTCGGCCACAGCGGGCTGTCGTCCGGCAGCGGGGGGCGGATCCGGTGCTCCGGCTGGCGCACCTTGGTCATCCAGGCCTGATAGGCGCCGGTGGCCAGGGTGCCGGTGCGCATGTTGTCGCGGATGCCCCAGGCATCGTTCACGTGCCGGCTTACGTCGAAGCCGGGAGTGAAGTAGCCGTCGGCGTTCTTGTCGGTAGCGAGGGCGTGCTTGCCCTCCTCGACGAGGAGGGTCATGGGGAACCTGGAGTCCACGTCTGTATCGGAGACATTCCAGAACCACACGATGCCGTGCGCCTTGCCCTTAACCACCGTGACGACGAGCACGTAGGTTTGCTCGTCGCACTGCCCCGCGGAGTGCTCCCGCACCCAGTCGTCGGTGTGGCGGAACACGATCGCGCGGAACTCCGCACCCTCCACGTCGTGCACGTGGGCGCCGATGCCCTCCTCCGAGCTGAAGTAGGCGTAGAAGTGCATGCGGAACCCGACCGTGCGCTCCAGGTCCACGAGCGCGTTGCCGGGGTTCGCGGAATCCCGCACTAGGGTTGGCACCTCATCTTCCGCGTACCCGGCCACGCCCTCTCGTACAGTCACCTGGTCGTCGAACAGGTAGTACACGACGGGCCGATCTGGTGCGGTCTCGAACGGGAACACCTCCGGAATGCGGATGTCCTCGCCCTCAGTGCGTTGCAGCAGCGGCTCGTCGGGCGAGAACCAGTAGACCGGAGCCATGTATGAGGCGATCTGCTCCAGGGTCATCTGCCGCTGCGTCCCCCACCACACCACACCCGGGAGGTCGCTGAAGTCGCACCTCGCCTGGGAAACGCCCACTGGGGCGGGCACAGCAGACGCCGCCGTTTGGGCCTCGAGCGGGGCAGCGAGAAGCGCCGCGGCCATGCATGCCATGGCTATCGTCTTCACGAAGTCATCACACAGAACCCACTTCACCGTCATCGGGAGCTCCGTTCGGAGTGCAATTGCCATTCACTCGTTGTCGCCCGGAGTGGCACAGGAAAGCCGGGAGAGATGCGGGAGCATACACTCGCGTCGTCGGGCTGTCCACTCGTCACGTGGCGCCCCAGGGGGTGGTCGTTGTCGCTGATGGTTGCCACGACATCTTTGCTTGGCACGGCTAGCGCCGCGGTAGAGAATCGGCGTTCCTCGGGTCGTTTGGACACTCCCCCCGACCGGGGTAGCTTGTGGTGTGGAGCCGGCGCCATCCCCATAGGAGACCAGATCCCGGTTACCGCGAAGTTCTCAGTGGAGTTCTACGCCAAGCTCCGCCACCGCGTGGTCGACGAGCTCGTGGACTGGTTCAACCGGGTGGACATAGACTACCGATCGGAGTTCCGGGAGCTGTTCGAGGTGCACTTCGCGCGGTTCGACGCCAAGCTCGAACAGCGCATTGCGGAGCTGCGGGCGCAATTGCGCGCGGAGTTCAAGACCGAACTCAGCGAGCGGCTCGCTGCGCTCGAGACCCGCCTCATCCGCTGGATGTTCCTGTTCTGGGTAGGCACGATCGGGACGATGATCGCGCTGCTTCGCTTCTGGGGCGGCTGACCGCCTACAGACCAGCCGCGCGGCCCTGAAGCTATCGCCCCAGCAGCCTCCGCACGATATCCCCCCGGTCCAGGAACCCGACCAGCTTCCCTTCGCGCACCACCGGGAATCGCTCGATGTTGCGGTTCAGCATCATGGTGGCCACGTCGGCCAGGGTCTGATCTTCCGAGATGCACAGCACCGTGCGGTCCATCACCTCGCGCACGGGAAGGGTGTGCGGATCGGTGATGCCCTCGCCGCCGCGCGGCACCTGGCGGAACTCACCGCTGCTCAGCCGCTTGACGTACATCGGCAGGAGGTTGCGCAGCAGCTCCTGGTGGGTGATCACTCCGAGCACCTCGTCCGTCTCCGAGACCACCGGCAGCGCCACCACGTCGTGCGCCACCATGAGGCGCGCCGCCTCTCCCAGCGGCGCCTCGGGCCGCACCGAGAGGCGCCGCCGCACCATCACGTCGCGCACGGTGAGGTAGCCGGGTAGCGCGAGCTCCGTGAGCGCTTCGGCATCGAGGATGTCCTCGGGCCCCTTCGCAGTGAGGATCGTCTCGACCACCTCGTGCCGGTTCAGCGCCCGCGCGAAGGCGCTCATCGCCCGCAGGTGCGCGTTGCTCTCCCGCGGCGGCGCCACCAGGAGGATGACGATGCGCGACTCCTTCTCCTCCTCCCCCTCCGGATGCAGCGGCTTCTTTGCCACACCCAACGCCGCGGCGTGCTGCCTCACCGCCTCGGTGCGGTAGTGCAGCAGGAATGCCTGCCCGACGGGCACGATCTCCTTCGGCAGGGCACCGCGCATCAACTCCCGGAGCTTGTCCGGCTCGGTCGCGACCCCGGAGCCGATCATGGTCTCGGCCAGCTCCAGGGCCGCATCCTTGAGCTTCGTGGCCGTCAGCGGCACGATCACCCGCTCGCGGCCCAGTAGCTCGACGAGCTTCATGCCGCTACTCCCTGCTCCTTCAATAGCGAGACGACCTCGGCCGGCCGGTCCATGACACCGATCCCGGCGGCCTCGAACGCCGCGATCTTCTCCTTGGCGGTGCCCGAAGACCCGGAGATGATGGCGCCGGCGTGCCCCATGCGGCGTCCCGGGGGCGCGGTGCGACCGGCGATGAACCCCACGACCGGCTTGGTGACGCTCTGGACCACGTGCTCGGCGGCACGCTGCTCGTCGGTGCCGCCGATCTCGCCAATGACGACGATCGCGTCGGTCCCCGCATCGGCCTCGAACGCCTCGAGGCAGTCGATGAAGTTGGTCCCGATGATCGGATCGCCCCCGATCCCGATACAGGTGGACTGCCCCATGCCGTTCTTGGTGAGGTGGTGGATCACCTCGTAGGTGAGCGTGCCGCTGCGCGACACGACACCGACTTTCCCCTCGAGGCAGATCTGTCCCGGGATGATTCCTACCTTCGACTGCCCCGGTGAGATGATACCGGGACAGTTGGGGCCGATGAGCCGCGTGCCCCGCTCCCGCAGGAATGGCATGACACGGGTCATGTCCAACACCGGAATCCCCTCCGTGATGCAGACCACGAGCCCGACCCCGGCCTCGGCCGCTTCGAACACGGCGTCGGCCGCGAACCGGCTCGGCACGTAGACCACGGACGTATTCGCCCCCGTCTCGGCCACGGCCTGCGCCACGGTGTTGAAAATCGGCACCTCCCCGTCGAAGGTCTGCGCGCCCTTGCCCGGTGTGACGCCAGCGACCACCTGCGTACCGTATTCGATCATTTGGCGGGTGTGGAACGAGCCGTCCCGCCCGGTGATGCCCTGCACCACCAGCCTGGTGTTCTTGTCGACAAAGATGCTCACGCCGCCTCCCGCGCCAGTTTCACCGCCTGCTGCACGGCCTCGTCCATGTCCGTGAGCGCCTCGAACCCCGCCTTCGTAAGGATATCCACTGCGAGCTCTTCATTGGTGCCGGTGAGGCGGATGACGATCGGCCGGTCCGGCTTCGTGCCCTTCGTGGCAGTGACGATGCCGTTCGCCACGTCGTCGCATCGGGTGATCCCCCCGAAGATGTTGAACAGAATACTCTTCACGTTGGGATCGCTGGTTATGATCTTGAGCGCCGTGACCACCTTCTCGGGGCTGCTGCTCCCGCCGATGTCGAGGAAGTTGGCCGGCTCACCCCCGTAGTACTTCACCAGGTCCATCGTTGCCATGGCGAGGCCGGCCCCGTTCACGCAGCACCCGACGTTGCCTTCGAGCGGGATGTAGGAGAGCCCCATCTCCCTGGCCTCGACCTCGAACGGGTCCTCGGCCGTCACGTCCCGCAGCTCGGCGATGTTGCGGCGCCGCTCCAGCTCATTGTCGTCCACCACGACCTTGGCGTCGAGGGCCACCACATCCCCGCCCGGGGTGGTGATGAGCGGATTGATCTCGGCCAGCGAGCCGCCCGCATTGCGGAACGCCTGGTACAGCTGCTGCATGATCTTCGCTGCCTGGCGCACCTGACCCACGTCGTCGTACAGCTCGAACGCCAGCTGCATGGCCTGGTGCGGCAGCAGTCCGTAGCGCGGGTCGATGGCCGCCTTGAAGATCTTCTCCGGCGTCTTGGCGGCGACCTCCTCGATGTCGACACCGCCCGCCGGACTCACCATCATCACCGGCTGCTGCGACTCCCTGTCGACGATCACACCTACGTAGCTCTCCGAGGCGATCTCGGCCGCCGGCGCGACCAGTACCTTCTCTACGGTCAGCCCCTTGATCTGCATTCCGAGGATCGCGGAGCCGTGCCGCTTGGCCTCGGCGGCGTTCTTGGCCAGCTTCACGCCGCCGGCCTTGCCCCGTCCCCCGGCATGGACCTGAGCCTTCACCACGACCGCCCCGCCCATCCGCTGAGCGCTCGCCTCCACCTCGTCCGGCGTCGTCGCGACCTCGCCGTCGGGCACGGGTATCCCCGCAGCCTTCAGCAGCGCACGCGCCTGATATTCGTGCAAGTTCACTCCATGGCTCCTGTAATCGTCGTTCCCGCCTCACCACGGATGGCCCGGAGACCGTCCTGGAGGTGCGCGATCACCGCACGCCCACCACCGTCACGCACGAACGCGACCGCAGCCTCGACCTTGGGCCGCATGCTCCCGACACCCAACTCCTCGGTGTGCAGCAGCTCCTCGGCCGCGTCGACCGACAGGCGCCTCAGCGGCTCGGCCTGTGGAGTGCCCCAACCCCGGTACACCGCGTCCACATCCGTGAGTATCAACAACGTGTCGGCACCGAGGCGGCTGCCCAGAATGGCCGCCACCCGGTCCTTGTCCACTACCGCGTCCACCCCCTCCCAGTGAAGCAGCTCGTCGAAGTAGACCGGAGGCCCGCCGCCCCCGGCCGCGATCACGATCTTGCCCTCGTTAACCAGCTGTCGCACCGAGTCGGCCTCCACCACGTCCAGTGGCTCAGGACTCGGCGCCAGGCGTCTCCAGCGCTCGGCTCCGTCCTGCCCCACGGCAACACCCCGCTGCTGCAGGCGCTGCGCCACGTGCGGATCGAGCGCGTGCCCGATGGGCTTGGTCGGCTCTGCCGTGGCGCCGCCACGCTCGACCTCGGTCTGGGTGATCACCGTGAGCACCTCGCGCCGGATCCCCAACCTGTGAAGCGCGTTCTGCAGCGACTGCTGGATCATGTAGCCGATCCACCCCGCGGTGGACGCCACCAGCACGCCCAGCGGAAGCGGCTCGACCCGCTCGTGGGCCAGCTCGTTGCGCTCCAGCGCGTCTCCCACCTGTGGGCCGTTGCCGTGCACGATGGCGATGTGCCAGTCCTCTTGCGCGAGGGCCACGACGGCGCTCAGCGACTCGCGTGTGTGACGAAACTGGACGTGAATGTCCGCCCGCTCGCCAGCAGGCGCGAGCGCGTTGCCCCCGAGGGCGACCACGATGGTTCCGGGTCCCGTCGTCACGGCGAGTGCAACCTAGTTGGGCTCCAAAAGCGCAGCAAGGCAGATCACGGCACGGTGTCCGGCTCTCCGGTCAGGATGCGCCGTAACTCTTCGTAGGCACGCCCGAAGGCCACCCAGTCACCGCTCCGCCGCGCCGCGTCCATGCGCTCGAACCAGCGGCGCGCCTCCTCTTTCTCTGTGGCGGCCATGCCGAACGGCGACTGCGCCGTCCGCAGCCGCGCCAGCGCGGTCCGCAGGTTGGGGCCGCTCCCCACGGCGCGACCCCACCCCACAGCCACGTCCACCAGTTGCGGTGGGGCCGCTCCCTCTCCAGGGGAAGCGTAGCTCGACTGGAGCGCCAGCACACCGTCGCCCAGCGGTGCCAGCCGCAGCCGCCCCTGGATCCCCTCCGGGACCACCCGCAGCCGGCTCAGCTGTCTCGCCACCTGCGTGGGACCGAGAACCTCGAGTGCGGGCTCCACGGCGAAGTGCGACAGGGTCATCGCGCCATCGCGCACCGTGCCGTCTACCAGCCCAACGAGGACGTCGCGGTCCCCGGCGGTGAGGGCGGCCATGAGCCGCAGCCGAGATACCGTGTCTGCGGGCGTGCCACCCACCCACCAGTAAGGCTCCTGCCCCACAGGGTAGCCTGGACCCACGGGGGGCCGTGCCCTCCGCTGGCCGGCGACTTCGAGCTGTGCGGCGCGCAACAGGGCGACCTGCACTGCGAACAGCTCGCTGGGGTAGGCCAGGTGACGCACTAGTGCCGCCGGCAGCTCACCGGCCGGCCGCACGATCTCGGGGGCGAGCTGCGCCCACGCCGCCGAGAGTGGATCCGGGTCGCGCGTCAGGTAGACCTCGGTGCGCCCCGTGCTGGCCTCCACCACGCCCACCAGGGACGACCGCAGGTAACGCACCACTTG
Source organism: uncultured Gemmatimonadaceae bacterium (assembly GCA_964348295.1). Classification (GTDB taxonomy): domain Bacteria; phylum Gemmatimonadota; class Gemmatimonadetes; order Gemmatimonadales; family GWC2-71-9; genus WVYX01. Next base: position 76,884 of record CAYGBV010000007.1, on the reverse strand, counting down.
CCTCCGCCAGCGCACGGCCGGCGCCAGCGGAAACGCGTCGGCCGACACGAGCCCGCTCGCGACCCAGTAGAGCGTGTCGTGCGCTACCACCGCCCGTGCATCGCTGAAGGTGGCGAACGGGGCGTAGCGGTTCAGCCGTTCGGGCACGTCCCGCTGCCACACGATCAGCGACTCGCCGGTGACGCTGTCCGAGGTGGCGAGCGCCGGGCTCTGCAGGGTCCAGGCGAGCGCCAGGCGCCGCCACAGTCCCCGGGCCGGCGTCCCCACCACCGGCCCGTTACCCGGAGCGACCACCGCGAAGTTGACCGCACCCGGTCCGAAGCGTACCTGCGGCACCGCCAGCGTCAGTTCGGTCACCTGAGGCGCCGCCGAGTCGGGCCGCGAGAGATCCGGCACGAAGTGCGGCAGGCCGACCCCGGAGACCCGGTGGGCCTGGACCGCCGCCGCGCCGGTCGCAGTCGCGTATTCTCCCGCGTGAATCGCCTCCCAGGAGAGGTCTTGTGCCTCGCGTGCGGCGGGAAGATCCACCTCACGGGCCGCCACGTAGACCGGAACCGCCTGCCCGTCCGGCGCCGTGTAGAGCCCGAGGGCCGCATTACCGAACCGTGCATGGGGAGCCGAGCCCACCGCCCGATTGAGAATCACCGCGACGGCGAAGCCGTCCCACACCGGCGCGGCGGCGAGCACGTCCGCGTGGCGCCGCGGAGCGGACAGATCGGTCGCAGCGGAGAGCGCCAGACCCACGGTCGGTGGTTGTGCGTCGAACGCGAGTCGAGCGAAGGCGTCGCGCTGCGCTTCGACCCCCTCCAGCACCAGCTCCTCGGGTGCGCGCACGGCTGCCGTGAAGGTGGGAACCACGTAGTGCCCCACGAACGACACCGATGCCAGCACCACCCATGGAATCGCCGCCACAGCCACCGGGGAGAAGCGCAGCCAGAACAGGGACGCTACGACGGCCACGAGCGCCAGCACGCTCAGCGTGCGTGCCACCGGGATCCGCACTGTGGTAAGCACCGTGTCAGCGGGTACGCCGTGAATCCCCGCCACGTACTCCGCCGGCTCGAGGTGGTAGCCCCAGAACAGCGCCAAGCCGAAGGCAGCCAGCAGGCCGGCCAGGTGCCACCGTGCCAGATCGCCGACGCGCAGGCGCCGCCCGGTCCAGCGCACCGCTCCGACCGCCGCGTACAGCACGGCGATGAGGGCGAGCATCACTCCGCTCAGCAGAGTGATGAAACCGTGGACGGTGCGCTGCCAGGGGAGTTGGTGGAGGTAGTACCCGAGGTCCCGCTGCAGAATCGGATCACTGGCTCCCAGCGATACCCGGTACCCTGCCAGGGCACGGGCATACCACCAGCCGTCGGCGCGATGGCTGAAGGCGATGGCGAGGAGCAGACCCAGCACCACCGCCGCGATCAGCAGGTAGCGACGGGGCACGGCCTCGAGGATCTCCAGGTTGCCGAGGCGGCGGGGAACGTGCACCGATCCAATGGAGCGGTACACCAGGTAAAGGTTTCCGAGGCACCAGAGTGCGGCGGCGCTGAACGCCGACAGGAGGAGCAGCGTCTGGAGCCGGTGGATCAGGGCGTGGGTAGCGCCTACTCCCAGCGCCTCGGCCCACAGCGCGTCGGCCGTACTGGTGGCAAGCCAGCGCCCCAGCAGCAGCGCGAGCAGGACCGCGACGACGGCGGCTCTCAGGAACCACTTGGCCCTGGGTGCCATGACCTATACCGCGATACCCTGCTCCTCGAGCCAGTGCTCCACCTCGCCCCGATAGGCGGACAGCGCCTGCTCGGAGGCGGCCTCGAACCTGAGCACGAGCACCGGCTGGGTGTTGGAGGCGCGCAGCAGTCCCCACCCCTCGGGAAACGAGATGCGCACACCGTCGAGCGTGAGTACCTCGTACCGCTCACCGAAGTGGCGGGCCGCCGCCTCGACCACGGGGAACTTGCGCTCTTCGGCGCAGTCGACCCGTAGCTCGGGCGTGGTGTACGTCTCGGGCAGATCGGCGAGCAGCGTGGACAAGGGGCCGTCGCCCCGCGCCACGATGGCGAGCAGCCGTGCAGCCGCGAACAGCGCGTCGTCGTAGCCGAAGTAGTCGCCGCCGAAGAACATGTGCCCGCTCATCTCGCCCGCCAGAGGTGCCTCGAGCTCCTTCATCTTCGCCTTGATGAGCGAGTGGCCGGTCTTCCAGATGACCGGCTCGAGCCCCGCAGCCCGTAGGGCGTCGGCCAGCACGCTGGAGCACTTCACGTCGAAGATCACGGCGTGGCCGGTCCCCACGCGCTCGGCCAGGTCGCGGCCGTACAGCACCAGGAGCTGGTCGCCGTACACGATCACGCCGTTCTCGTCCACGGCCCCGACACGATCGCCGTCCCCGTCGAACGCGATCCCCAGCTCGGCACCCGTGCGGCGCACCGCCGCCTGGAGATCGACCAGGTACTCCGGCACGGTGGGATCGGGGTGGTGGTTGGGGAACGTGCCGTCCGATTCGCAGAACAGCGGCACTACGTCGGCGCCGAGCCGCGTGAGAGCCGCCTCAGCCACGAGGCTGGCACTGCCGTTGCCGCAGTCCACCACGACCTTCACGGGCCTGGCGATGGGACCGTTGCGGGAGACGACCGCCTCCAGGTAGCTCCCGAGCACCGAGTCATCCGCCTCGATCCCTCCGACGCCGCTTTCCGTGGCGTCGCCTTCGATGAGGCGGCGGATCTCCTGGATGTCCTCGCCGTGGAGCGTCTCCCCCGCCACCACCGTCTTGAACCCGTTGAACTGGGGCGGGTTGTGGGAGCCGGTGACCTGGATCCCGCCGTCTACGGCGAGCTGCTCGAGCGCGAAGTAGAGGGCCGGCGTCGGCAGCACGCCTACGTCCACCGCCGTGCCGCCGGCCTGCGCCACTCCGTCCCGCACCGCCCGAGCAAGCAGCTCACCGGACGGGCGGTTGTCGCGTCCCACGGCGAGGCGCGGGTCCCGCCCGATGCGGGCTCGGGCGACGGTCGTCACTGCACGGCCGATCGCATGCGCAACCGGCGCGGTCAACTCCTCGTCGACCACGCCGCGAATGTCGTATTGCCGAAAGATGTAGGAGGGTACGTCCACGGTCGTCCTCGGAGGGTGATGGCGGGCCGTGCGGGACGGAGCCCCGGACGGCCCTTTATCGTGTGACGGTCATCATCACCGACGGCTTGAGATCTTCGGTCCCCCGCTGCGCCACGTCCATGGCGCGGTTGGGCCACACCCCGAAGAGCAGCAGGAAAGCGGCGAGCACAGCCACCACCCAGCGGGAGGCTCCCGTGAGAACCGTGCCCTCGTGCGCGGTCTCCGACGCCGGCGGCTTCATATACATCGCCATGATGACCGGCAGGTAGAAACCGGCCGAGATCACCGTGGAGCCCACCAGCACGACCGCCAGCGTCCCCTGGCCCGCCTCCACCGCCGCCGAGAGAATGTACCACTTGCCGATGAAGCCCGCCGTACCGGGGAAGCCCAGCAGGGAGAGCATGAAGATCGTCATGGCCGCCGCGATCCACGGGCGGCGCCTGGCGAGTCCGTTCAGGTCGTCGACCCGCACCTCCCGCTCCCCCCGCCGGCCCGCCGCTGCCAGGACGCCGAAGGCACCCACGGTCATGAGGGTGTAGGCGAGGACGTAGAACAGGAAGGCCGCCGCCCCGAGCTCCGTGCCAGCCGCTACAGCAGCGAGCAGGTAACCCGCGTGACCGATGGAGCTATACGCCAGCATCCGCTTGATATGGCGTTGCACCAGCGCGATCAGGTTCCCCACCACCATCGTGATGGCCGCCAGCCACCACACGATCTCGGTCCACACCACCTCCGCCGGCCCGAGCGCCTGGAGCAGCACGCGGATCATCGCGGCGAACGCCGCCGCCTTCACGGCCGCCGCCATGAACGCCGTGATCGGCGTGAGCGCACCGTCGTACACGTCGGGGGTCCACATGTGGAACGGCACCGCCGCCACCTTGAACGCGAAGCCGATCAGGAGCAGGCCGATTCCGATCAGCAGCATCGTGTTGGACTCGAGGCCGAGCGCCGTGATGCGGGCGTAGATCAGGGTGACGTCAGTGGTCCCCGTGGCGCCGTAGATGAGAGCTATGCCGTACAGCAGGAAGCCGGAGGCGAAGGCCCCCAACAGGAAGTACTTGAGCGAGGCCTCGGCGGCGAACACGGAGCGGCGGTCGATCCCGGCCAGCACGTAGACGGAGACCGACATCAGCTCGAGGCCGAGGAAGATCACCACCAGGTTCGTGCTGCCCCCCATGAACATCATGCCGACCGTGGCGAACAGCAGGAGCAGGTAGTACTCGGGCACCTGCACCCGCTCCCGCCCGAGATAGCCCAGCGAGAGGAGGCCAGCGAGGAGCGCCCCCAGCAGGAAGATCGTGTCGGTGAGATAGCGGAACCGGTCGAGCGCGATCATCGTCTCGTGGCCGGCCGGCGACACGCCCCGGAACCAGAACCCGAGCACAACCACCAGCGTCAGCACCAGCCCAAGCACGGCGAGCAGCCCGACAATCTGCTGGTCGCGCTCCGTGCGGTGGCGCCACGCCACCACGAGCATCAACACCAGGCTCCAGCCGGTCAGCACCAGTTCCGGCAGCAGCGCCAGGGCGAGCCCGCCCGGCTGGCTCAGGTCAATCTGAGGTCCCATCTAGCGCTCCACTCCCGGCGCGCGCGCCTCCACGTGCTCCATCCCTTCTGCCGGCTGGGGGCCGCGCACTTGTTCGACCAGCGCCCGGGACGACGCCTCGATCCGCTTGAGGAACGGCCGCGGGTACAGGCCGATCCAGAAGATGCACACGATCAGGGGAATCAGTACCGCCAGCTCCCGCCGCGACAGGTCCGGCAGCCGCTCGTTCTCCGGCTTGTCGAGCTTGTTGTAGATGATGCGCTGCAGGGCACGCAGCAGGTACATGGCCGCCACGATCACCCCCGTGGCAGCCACGACCGTGGCCCACGGGTACTCGCCGAAGGAGCCCAGCAGCACGAGGAACTCGCCCACGAACCCGTTCGTCCCCGGCAGCCCGATGGACGAGAGGGCTACCACCGTGAGGACGGTGGAGAAGACCGGCACCACCTTGGCGAGCCCGCCGAACGCCGCGACCTCACGCGTGTGGCGGCGCTCGTACATCATGCCGGCCAAGAAGAATAGCGCCCCCGTGGAGATGCCGTGGCTGATCATGATGATGATGGCGCCCTCTACGCTCTGCTGCGTGAGCGCCCAGATGCCCAGCATCACGAAGCCGAGGTGCGCCACCGAGGAGTACGCCACCAGCTTCTTGAAGTCAGGCTGCACCATCGCCACCAGGCCGCCGTAGATGATCCCGATCAGCGCCAGCACCACTACCACGCTCACTACCGCGGGGTCGAACGCCACCTGGGGATAGAACGGCAGCGCGAAACGCAGGAATCCGTAGGTCCCCATCTTCAGCAGGATTCCCGCCAGGATGACCGAGCCCGCCGTGGGCGCTTCCACGTGAGCGTCGGGCAGCCACGTGTGGAACGGGAACATCGGCACCTTGATGGCGAAGGCCAGGAAGAAGGCCCCGAACAACCAGAAGGCCCAGCGCTCCGTCACGCCGATGTTGGCCAGGATGTGGTCGTAGCCGAACGAGTAGGTGCCGGTGGCGCCGCCCACCTGGTAGTAGATCCACAGGATCGCCACCAGCATGAGCAGCGATCCCACGAAGGTGAACACGAAGAACTTGATGGCGGCGTACAGCCGACGCGGCCCGCCCCACACCCCGATGATGAAGTACATCGGGATGAGCATGACCTCCCAGAACACGTAGAACACGAAGAGGTCGAGAGCGAGGAACACGCCCAGCATGCCGGTGGTGAGCACGAGCAGCAGCGCGTAGTACGCCCGCTCGCGCTCCCTGATGTAGCCCCAGCTCCCCAGCACGGCCAGCGGCATGGTCAACGTGGTGAGCAGCACCATGAATAGCGAGATGCCGTCCAGGCCGAGCCGGTACCAGATGCCCCAGTTCTCGATCCAGGGCCGTGCCACCGTGAACTGCATGGCAGCGGTGCTCGGGTCATACGCCCACCACAGCGGCACGGAGACCAGGAATTCCACCAGCGCGGCGACCAGCGCCAGGTACTTCGCCTCCCGCTCAGGCCGGAGCAGGAGTACCAGCGCGGCGGCCAGCGGCAGAATCAGCAGTGCGTCCAGCACCCACTCGCTGTAGTTCATCGCCCTACCCCGCAATCACCCGCAACAGGATCAGCGTGCCGAGCACGAAGAGGAAGACGTACGTGCCCACGTAGCCGGTCTGCAGCCGCGAGCCGATCCAGCCCATCGCCCGAGCGAAGGAGGCCGAGCCGTTCGCCCCAATGCCGTCGATGATCCCGTTATCGATCACCTTCCAGAGCACGTTTTCGGACATCCACATCACGGGGCGCACGATCAACGCGTCGTAGATCTCGTCCACATACCACTTGTTCAGCAGCACCTTCTGCAAGCCCGTCTCGGCCGGAGCCTCGCGCGCCGGCTTGAGCAGCGCCGGCTTGAGCAGCTGCCACGCCCCCACGATGCCGGCCAGCGCCACCACCGCGGCCAGGCCGATCAGCACCAGCTCGGTGCTCACCGACAGGTGGAAGTCGGGCAGGTAGTGGGCGCTCAACTCGGTCACCGGCTCCATCCAGTGGTGCAACCACTGCCCACCCGGCAGCAGGTGCGGCAGGTTGAGAGCGCCGGCGAAGATGCTGCCGATCGCGAGCACCAACAGGGGGCCGGTCATCACCCACGGCGCCTCGCGCAGGTGCCGCTCCTCCTCGCCACCGGTCCGGTTGGGCCCGTGGAAGGTGTAGATCATGAGCCGCGTCATGTAGAACGCGGTGAGCAACGCCGCCACGACGCCGATCAGCCACAGCACGTAGAACGCGTCGGCATCGCCGCCCCGGGCGAAAGTCATCGCCAGGATCTCGTCCTTCGAGAAGAACCCGGAGAAGCCCGGCACTCCGGCAATGGCGAGCGTGGCGATCCACATGAAGGCGGCCGTCACCGGCATGTAGCGCCTCAGCCCCCCCATGTTGCGCATGTCCTGCGCATCCTCGTGCCGGTGCGTCGCGTGATATGCATGGTGCAGCGCGTGGATCACGCTCCCCGAGCCGAGAAACAGGAGGGCCTTGAAGAACGCGTGCGTCGTGAGGTGGAAGATGCCCGCCGCGTACGCGCCCACGCCGACGCCCATGAACATGTAGCCGAGCTGAGACACGGTGGAGTACGCCAAGACTTTCTTGATGTCCCACTGCTTGAGCGCGATGGTGGCGGCGAACAGCGCCGTGATCGCCCCGACCGCCGCCACCGTGAAGCTGGAGACGGGGGCCATGGCGAACAGCACGTTGGCCCCGGCCACCATGTAGACGCCGGCCGTCACCATGGTGGCGGCGTGGATCAGCGCAGAGACCGGTGTGGGACCGGCCATGGCGTCGGGCAACCACGTGTACAGCGGGATCTGCGCGGACTTGCCGATGGCCCCCACGAACAGGGCCAGCGTCGCCAGCGTGACCGTGAGACCACCTACCGCGAGCAGCCGCGGCGCCTCCTCGAACACCTCCACGAACGACAGGCTCCCAACGGCGTGGAAGATGATGAACATCCCCACCATGAAGCCCACGTCGCCGATGCGGTTCATGATGAAGGCCTTCTTGCCGGCGTTGGCGAAGGCCTCGTTCTCGAACCAGAAGCCGATCAGGAGGTAGCTGCAGAGCCCCACCCCTTCCCAACCCACGAACATCACCGGGAAGTTGGCGCCCAGAATCAGCAGCAGCATGAAGAAGACGAACAGATTGAGATACGAGAAGTAGCGTGCGTATCCCGGGTCCTCACCCATGTAGCCGACGCTGAAGATGTGGATCACCATGCTGATCCCGGTCACGACCATGAGCATGACCGCCGACAGCTGATCCACCTGGAACGCCAGCTCGATCTCGAGCCGGCCGACGGGGAGCCACTCCCAGTAGGTCAGAACGTACGGCGCCCCCTCCGGTGCCGCGGCGAGACCGAGCACCACTGCCACGGCCACCAGGAACGAGAGCACCAACACGCCGACGCCGATCGCGGTCACCGCCCGCTTGGCGCTCGGGCGGACTAGGCTGATGGACCCGTTCGCCAGGAAACCCAGCAGCGGGAACAGCACCACCAACCACACCCACCCGACCGATGTCGGCATCATCCCCTCAGTAGGTTGATCTCGTTGACGTTGACCGTCCCCTTATGGCGGTAGATGGCGAGCATGATCGCCAGTCCCACGGCCGCTTCGGCCGCCGCAACCGCCATCACGAAGAACACGATCACCTGCCCCTCACGACCCAGTTGCTGCGCCAGTGCCACGAAGGTCAGGTTCACGGCATTGAGCATCAGCTCGATGCACATGAAGATCACGATGGCATTGCGGCGGAACAGCACCCCGGCCACGCCGAGACTGAACAGGATCGCCGAAAGCGCCAATGATGGTGCGAGGAGCACCTAGAGCCTCCTCTTTGCCAGCACCACTGCGCCCACAATGGCGGCGAGCAGCAGCACGGATGTGATCTCGAACGGAAGCAGGAAGTCCCGGAACAACGGCTCGCTGATCACGCGAACGGCTCCCTGCTCCTCGGTCATCTCGATGATCGCCTGGCTCGGGAGCCGCAGCTCCTCGTCGGGTGCGATCCGCGTCAACACCCACAGCTCCACAACGAGCAGCAGTCCGAGGGCCAGCATCACCAGGCGTCCTGCCCAACCGAGCATGTCCGTGGTCTGACCCCGCAGGTTCAGGAGCATGATCACGAACAGGAACAGCACCATGATGGCACCGGCGTACACCAGGACCTGCAGCGCCCCGATGAAGTGGGCGTCGAGCAGGACGAAGATCGCGGCCAGCGCGAACAGCGTGTTTACGAGCCACAGCGCGCTCGCCACCGGACTCCGGCGTGTGATGCAGAGAAACGCCGAGAGGACGGCGGCGGCAGCAAAGAACCAGAAGACGGCCTCAGTCTGGGTCACATTCACTCACCCTTGGGATCAGACGGATCCCAGAGCGTCGATACCGGATGCGTCTGCGCACAGAGCCGCTCCAGGTCGTACACGAAGCGCTCGCGCTCGTACTCCGAGTTCTCGTAGTGCACGCCCACGTGGATGGCTTCTTCGGGACAGACCTCCTGGCAGTAGCCGCAGAACACGCAGCGGAACTCGTCGATCTCGTAGATCAGGGGGTAGCGGTGCCCCTCCTCATCCTCTCCCGGCACCAGCTTGATGCAGTTCGCCGGACAGATCTGGGGGCACAGACCGCAGGCCACGCACTTGGCGCGTCCCTGCTCGTCGGTGAGCATGCGGTGCGTGCCGCGCCAGCGGGGGGAGAGGCTCCACGTGTCGGTGGACTTCTCCTCCGGATACTGCATGGTCCACTTGGGCGAGACGAGATGGCGGAAGGTCATCGCCATCCCCTGGAGCGCGGCCCGCAGGTAGCTCACGGCCCGGTCGGGCCGCTTCATCACCTTGACGCCGATCGCCATTACGCGCGTTCCTCCTGCCGGATCCCCCGGGCGGTGATCAGCCGGTCACTGTCCAGGATCCGGAACACGATGAACACCGCGACCAGGTTCACCCCGAAGAGCGCCAGCCCATAGAGGGGGCCGAAGGCGAGCCCCAGCTCGTCCAGGACCAGAATCACCGTCGCCATTAGCATGATGTAGACGAGCACGATCGGCAGCAGAACCTTCCAGCCGAGCGCCATGAGCTGGTCGTAGCGGAACCGCGGCAGCGTCCACCGCACCCAGATGTACCAGAACACGAAGAAGAACGTCTTCGCCCCGAACATCATGAGCGTCGCGAGCGACTTGAGGACCGTCGGCTCCCCCTCGTCCCACGTGGTGAAGGGGATGTCCCAGCCGCCGAAGAACAGCGTCGCGATGAGCGCCGACATGGTGATCAACGCAGCAAACTCGGCGAGCATGAACAGGGCGAACCGCATCGAGCTGTACTCGGTGTGGTAACCGCCCACGAGCTCGCTCTCGGCCTCGGGAAGGTCGAACGGCAGCCGGTTCGTCTCCGCCAGTGCCGAGATCACGAACAGCACGAAGCCCAGCGTGATCATGAGTACGAACCACAGCGTCTCCTGCTGCACTGCCACGACCCGAGTCAGGGTTACATTCCCCACCAGCAGCAGGACGACGATGAGACTCATCCCCAGCGCGATCTCGTAGCTGATCATCTGCGCGGAGGCGCGCAGCCCGCCGAGGAAGGCGTACTTGTTGGCCTGGGACCAGCCCGCAATCACGATGCCGTACACCGCCAGGCTGGAGATGGCCAGGATGAAGAGGAAGCCGATGGACACGTCGGCCACGATCATCGACATCGGGCCCTCGAACACGAACCGGCCCAACAGCGGCAGCGTGAAGTCGAAAGACAGCGGCAGCGGTGCGGCGAATGGGATCACCGCGAACAGGAGCAGCGACGGGACGAAGGACATTCCCGGCGCCATGATGAACAGCACACGGTCCGCCTGACCCGGCAGCGTCTCTTCCTTCACGAAGTTCTTGAGACCGTCCGCGATCGGCTGCAGCAGGCCGGCTGGCCCCACGCGATTGGGCCCCATGCGGTTCTGGATCCAGCCCGCCACGCGCCGCTCCAGCCAGGTGACGAACGCCACGCCCACCATGAGGACGCCGAACGCCACCACCAGCTTGACGATGCCAACCAGGATGAAGCCCTTCAGCTCTGGGGTCACCGGGCAACCTCCACAGGGCTCCCCTGCCCCAACACCACACCGCCGTATCCGAGGCGGGCATACGTCAGACCCTCGAATGCCGGCTCGTTCCCCGCCAGGCGCTCGAACGCGTCGGCTGCGCTCCCGAGCGGGTCGCCGCGGCCGAGCTCGGCCAGCAGCTCGCCCAGGATCCACCAGGCGGGCCGCGCCATGCCGGGAGCCACCTTGGCCTGGAAGTAACGCTGCACCCGGTTGTCGCGATTCACGAACGTGCCGTCCTCTTCGGCGACGTTCGTCGTGGGCAGCACAAGCCGCGCAGCACGCGCCGCCTCCGGCAGCGCAGTGCCGAGGTAGAGCACGTTGCCGGCCTGTCGCAGGACATCACTGCCGACACCCTCCAGCCCCTCGTCCAGCACGATCACCAGCGAGGCGTCGGCGACCGCCTGCACCGCCGCGTCGAACCCTTCCGCGTAGCCGAGCAGCGTCGCACCAGCCACGTTGGGCGCGCGCTCCTCGCGCAGCGCCAGGTTCGGCACTCCGGCCAGCGGCTCCTCGCCCGCGACGCGCTCGACCCGGAATCCGGCCGTCGTCTCGAAGCCGTCCAGCACCTGGCGCAGCAGGTACAGCGCCTCGCTCGACGCACGAGGAGAGACCAGTGCTACGGCCTTGCCGCCGGCGCCCTTCACTATCTGGGCCGCGCGCGCCAGCGCGTGATCCCAGTCGACGGCGACGTGGTCGCCGTTCTCCGCCACGAGCGGCGCCTCGTTGCGGTCACCCCGGTTCATCCAGCGGTAGCTGAGCCGGCCGTGATCACACATGAAGTACCTGTTGACCTCCAGGTTGGGCCGCGGCTTTAGGCGCACCACCGCGTTGTCGCGGGTCTCGATATCCACGTTGCAGCCCTGTGAGCAGCCGGTGCAGACGCTGGCGCTGTGGTCCAGCTCCCAGGCGCGCGCCTTGTGGAGGAAGTCCTTGGAGAGGAGCGAGCCCACCGGGCACAGGTCCACCACGTTGCCGGCCCAGGGATGATCGAGCTGGCGGTCGGGATGGATGCCGATGAAGGCCCTCTCGCCCCGCTCGCTCACGTTGATGATCGGCTCGTCGGCCACGTGATCCATGAATCGCACGCAGCGCGTGCAGAGAATGCACCGGTTGGGGACGTAGAGGATGTCGCCCCCGAAGTCCTCGACCGGGTCGAACCGCTTGGCAAACGCCGGCGTGTAGCGGGTCCGCGAGCGGCCCTCCTGGAACACGTAGTTCTGCAACTCGCACTCGCCCGCCTGGTCACAGATCGGGCAGTCCAGGGGGTGATTGATGAGCAGGAACTCCAGTACGCCCTCGCGCGCCTTCTTGGCCTGCTCCGTGTAGACCCGCACGGTCTGTCCCTCGGCGACCGGCGTGGCGCAGCCAACGGCGAGCTTGGGCATCCCCTCGACCTCGACCAGGCACATGCGGCACACGCCGGCGACCGGCAGCCCGGGGTGGTAGCAGTAGTGCGGGATGAGCACGCCGGCCTGCTTCGCCGCCTCGAGGATCATCGTCCCCTTGGGGACGCTTACCTCGACGCCCTCGATCGTCAGGGTGACCAGTTCTGGCTCCGCCATGCGCCTCACACTGCGGCCATCAGCGGGCGCCGCGCGCCCGTGATGTACGCCTCGAACTCGTTCCGGAACTTCTGTACCGCGCTCATCGCCACCACCGCGCACGAATCGCTCAGCACGCAGATGGTCTTGCCGGTCATCTGCTCACCCACGTCCATCAGCAGGTCGAGGTCCTTCATCTCGCCTTCGCCGGCCAGGATCCGCTGCAGGATGCGCACCGTCCAGCCTGTGCCCTCCCGACACTGCGTACACTGAGCGCACGACTCGTGCGCGTAGAACCGGCAGGTGCGCATCGTCTGGTAGACCATGTCCGCGCTATCGTCGAACACGATCACCCCGCCGGAGCCCAACATCGTGCCTGCCTCGATGCAGCCCTCGTAGTCGAGCAGGCAGCCCTGGGCCTCCTCGCGGTTGAGATACGGCACCGAGGAGCCGCCGGGCACGACCGCCTTCAGGTCACCGTGCTGGAGACCGCCGCACAGGTCGTAGACCAGGTCCTTCAGCGGGAAGCCCATCTCCACCTCGTAGTTGCCCGGCTTGTTCACTTGACCACACACGCTGAACAGCTTGGTGCCGGTGCTCCTGGGGTTGGAGAGGCTCAGTGACTTGTGCCACTGGGCGCCCCGCCGGATGATGTGCCCAACCGCGGTCAGGGTCTCCACGTTGTTGATCGTGGTGGGCCGGCCGAACACGCCGTAGGCCGCCGGGAAGGGCGGCCGGATCCGCGGGTTGCCGCGCCGCCCCTCGATGGAGTTCATCAGCGCGGTCTCTTCGCCGCAGATGTACGCCCCCGCTCCGCGGTGGATGTACATGTCGATCCGCTTACCGCTGCCCATCGCGTTCTTGCCCAGCACGCCCTTAGCGTAGGCCTCGTCCAAGGCCTGCTGCATGATCGCGATGGCCTCGGTGAACTCCCCGCGGACATAGATGTATGTGGTCTCGGCCTGGATGGCGTGGGCGGTGATGGCGGCGCCCTCGATGAGCGCGTGGGGCGTCCACCGCATGATCTCCCGGTCCTTGAAGGTGCCGGGCTCCGACTCATCGGCATTCACGCAGAGGTAGTGGGGCCCCTTCCGCTCCTTGGGCATGAAGCCCCACTTCACGCCGGCCGGGAAGCCCGCCCCGCCACGACCCCGCAGTCCCGACTCCTTCACCTCGGCGATCACCGCCTCTGGATCCATGCCGAGGCCCTGCTTCAGCGACTCGTATCCGCCCCGCTTCACCCAGCCGTCATAGCTGCGGGCGGCGGGGTCGCCGAAGTGCTCGCTCAGGACGAGCGTTTCCTTGGGATGTGGCTTATGCGGGTAGCCCATCGTCCTCCCAGTCCCCCCCCTCCCCGGGCGGCATGGTGCAACGGCGGTACGGCGCAACGTCCGCGCTCACCGGTACTTCTCCAAGAGCTGCGGCACCGTTTCCGGCGTCACGCTCTCTATGAAGTCATCGTTGATCATCACCGGGGTCGGGAAGCCGCACGCTCCCAGACACTCCACCTCGATGATCGTGTACTTGCCGTCGGGCGACGTCGCACCGAGCTCCCCACACCCAGTGTGCCGCAGGAACGCCTGCACGACGTCCTCCGCGCCCACCAGGTTGCAGCACGTAGTGGTGCATACCTGGATGAAGTGCTCGCCCACCGGGTGCTGGTGGTACATGGTGTAGAAAGTGACTACGCCCTTCACGTAGGCCGGGGTGAGCTCTAGCACCTCGGCCACCTCGGCCACGGCTGCGTCCGAGATCCACCCCCGAGCCTGCTGCACCATCCACAGCGCCGGCAGGATCCCCGCACGCCTGGTCTCGTAGCGCTCGAGGATCTGCTCGAGCGTGTCTTTGCGCTCGCCCGTGAACACGGGCTCGTATGCGGTCGTCTCGTGCATGCTCGTCGTCAGCGTCTCCACCCCGCCCTAGCGATCGATCTCCCCCATGACGATGTCAACGCTGGCGTTGATGGCGATCAGGTCCGCGATCAAGTGCCCCTCGGCCATCTTGGGCAACGCCGCCAGGTTGATGAACGACGGCGGCCGGATGCGCCACCGCACCGGCTTGGCCGTGCCATCCGACACCAGGTAATAGCCCAGCTCGCCCTTGCCGTTCTCGATCGGGAAGTACGCCTCACCCACCGGCGCCGGCACACCGTCCATGACCTGTTTGAAGTGGAAGATCATGGACTCCATGTCGGTCATGGCGGCGCTCTTGGGCGGGAGGATCACCCGAGGGTCATCCACGTTCAGCGGACCGTCCGGCAAGCGGTCCAGTGCCTGCTCGATGATGCGTGTCGACTGCCGCATCTCCTCCATCCGGACGAGATACCGGTCGTACACATCGCCGTGCTCCCCAATCGGTACGTCGAAGTCGTAGGTCTCGTAGCCGAGGTAGGGCCGGTCCTTGCGCACGTCGTAGGCCACGCCGCTCGCCCGCAACATGGGCCCCGAGAGGCCGTAGTTGATCGCGTCCGGCCCGCTGATGTACCCGATGCCTTGCGTCCGCGCGCACCAGATCGCGTTGCGGGTGAGCAGGCGATCCACCTCGTCCAGCACGCTGAGGAGGGTGCGGCAGCAGTTCCGCAGCCCTTCCTCGAAGCCGTCGGGGATGTCGGCCATCATGCCGCCCACCCGCGTCAGGCTCGTGGTCAGTCGCGCCCCGGTCCACTCCTCCTGCAGATCATAGAACTTCTCCCGCTCCTGGAAGGTCCAGAGAAACGGCGTGAAGGCACCGATGTCCACCGCCGTGGTCCCGAGCCACACGATGTGCGAGATGATGCGGCTGATCTCACACGCGATGACCCGCAGGACCTTGCACCGCTCGGTGACCTCGATCCCCATGAGCTGCTCGGCAGCCAGCGCCAGGCCGACGTTGTTGGCCATGGGGGCGAGGTAGTCCGTGCGGTCGGTGAGCGGGACGATCTGGTTGTAGTGGCGGTACTCACCGAGCTTCTCGAAGCCGGAGTGCAGGTAACCGATGTGTGGGATCACCCGCACGACGACCTCGCCGTCGAGCTCCACCACCAGGCGCAGCACGCCGTGGGTGGCGGGGTGCTGCGGCCCGATGTTGAGCAGCAGGTGGTCGCCCCCGATGTCGGGCTCGGCCTCCCCGGCGTCCGCTTCGGCCACCCCGACTCCCAGGGGAACGCGGGCCGGCCGCCCCTGGGCATCCAATCCAGTGGTCGCGAGATCGAGCTCCACTACCCGCTTCTCACCCATCGTCCTCGCTCCCGCTCAACTCGGGAACCTCCGCCCGCCGCCCCGTCTCGAGTCGCTCGCGCATCTCCATCGGCAGATCATTGAACGCCTCGGCGATGGACAGCTCCTCCATCGAGTAGTGCGCCTCCGCGTTCGCATGGAGCGCCTGGCGCACCTGCTCCGACCGCGAGAACCGCCCCCGCAGAGGGAAGTCCTTCCGCAGGGGGTACCCTTCGGCATAGGTCTCCCACATGAGAATGCGCCTCAGGTCGGGATGCCCGCGGAAGGCGACGCCGAACATGTCGTACACCTCCCGCTCCAACCAGTCGGCCGCGCGCCAGATCGGCACGACCGACTCGACCTCGAGCCGCTCCTCTTTCCGCAGCTCGGCCTTGACCCGCAGCTCCGCCTTTCGCTCGAGGGAGCGGAGCTGGTACACGACCTCGAGGGGCCGCTCCGGATCGCGGTACTCGACCGCGGTCACATCAACCAGGTAGTCGTAGCCTTCTCCAGGCGTCTCCTTCAGCCACTGGAGGATCTCGCGCACGGCATCACGGTCGACGTACACGATCGTTGCGCCGCAGGAGACCACGGCGCGCCCGATCTTGTCACCGAAGGTGCGTCGCAGAGACTCGACCGAGGGATTCACGGACGCGTTATCCGGAACGGGTTTGGTGAACCGAGTTGCCGAACGGCTCGGACAGCTCATCGACGAGCCGCGGCGGGATTCTGAGGTCGCCCGACTCCAAAGGCCGCTCGACCCGCAGGGACGTGTCCGCCAGAGTCTCGCCCTTGATCTTCTTGTGCAGCATGAGGATGCCGTAGAGCAGACCCTCTGGCCGCGGGGGGCAGCCGGGGACGTACACGTCCACCGGTACGACCGTGTCGATGCCCTGCACCATCGCGTAGGTATCGAATATCCCGCCCGACGAGGCGCAGGCGCCCATGGAGATGACCCACTTGGGCTGGGGCATCTGGTCGTAGATCCGGCGAATCACGGGAGCCAGCTTGAAGGGGAGTCGGCCGGCGCACAGCAGGACGTCGGCCTGACGCGGGGTGTAGCCCAGCCGCTCCATGCCGAACCGGGCGATGTCGAACCGGCTGGCCGCCGTCGCCATGAACTCGATCGCACAGCAGGCCGTGCCGAACGGCATCGGCCAGAGGCTGTTCGACCGCGCCCAGTTGATGAGGAAGTCCAACCGGGTCGTGACCCAGTTGGGCGACACCTGGGACACGACCGTGGAACCCGATGCCGGCGCCGTGTGAGCCGTCAATCCCATTCGAGCGCCTTTCGCTTCCATGCGTAGATGTAGCCAACGAAGAGGATCACCACGAAGATCAGCATCTCGATGAGGCCGAACAGCCCCAGCTGCCTGAATGCCACCGCCCACGGGATCATGAACACCGCCTCGATGTCGAACACGATGAACAGCATCGCCACGAGATAGAACTTGACGCTGAACCGGTCGCGCGTGCCGCCCAGCGGGGGCATGCCCGACTCATAGGGTGTCAGCTTGATCGGTGTAGGGCGGGCTCGTGGATAAAGGTGCGACAGAACGATGATGCCGACGGCAGTGACGACGACGAAGGCGATCAGCAGGAAGAGCGGAATGTATTCCTGAAGCACGGATCTATGCGCTAGTGAAACACGTTCACGTTTGTCGGATAACGGGCTGCAAGTTACCCAGGCTAACGAAGCAGTGTCAAGCAACCTAAGCTGGCGCGCGAAGGCACCTTACGTATCTTTTGTTCGACCCCCGGCCGCGCCCGCCCGGCAGGGTGCCGGTGGGACCACCCCCGCTACCACTCAATCCGGAAGGAAGGTTCATGTCGATCAAGTCCGATCGCTGGATCCGCCGCATGGCGAAGGAACACAGCATGATCGAGCCGTTCGCCGAGTCGCAGGTACAGCGGGGCGTCATCAGCTTCGGCGTCTCGTCATATGGCTACGACATGCGCGTCGGGCCGGAATTCCACATCTTTACGAATGTCCATTCGCCCGTGGTGGATCCGAAGGCGTTCGATGCCCGCTCTTTCGTGGAGTGGGAGGGGGAAGTTTGCATCATCCCACCCAACTCGTTCGCCCTCGCGCGGTCGGTGGAGTACTTTCGCATCCCGCGCAACGGGCTCACCATCTGCGTCGGCAAGAGCACGTACGCCCGGTGCGGCATAATCACGAACGTGACGCCCTTCGAGCCGGAGTGGGAGGGCCATGTGACCCTGGAGATCTCGAACACGACGCCCCTGCCGGCCAAGATCTACGCCAACGAAGGGATCGCCCAGGTGCTGTTCTTCGAGGCCGATGAGCACGACGTGTGCGAGGTCTCCTACGGGGACCGCAAGGGCAAGTACCAAGCACAGCGCGGCGTAACGCTGCCCAAGATCTGACACCAGGAGCCATGGCCCTCGTTCGCTGCCCGATCCACAAGATCCCGTACAACGACGAGAACCCACGTGGTTGTCCGGCGTGCGCCGCGGAGAGGGAAGGCAGGGACGAGACCAGCGTCATGCGCGAGCTGGCCCGCATGTCCCGCACCGCGCGGCGTGCCGGCGCGCCCGAGACGCCACCGCCCGTGGAGGAGGCGCCCCCACCCCCCATCTCCGAAGCCCCCCCCGAGGAGGAGCCAGTGGTGGTGGTGGAGGAGCTCCGACCGGGCCTGCTGGAGCTGCTGCTCGAGCGTCGGGCGCTCACCATCGGTGCGGGCACGATCATCGTGCTGGCCGCCGTCCTCTACTGGTGGACCAGGCCGAACTTCATCCAGCAGCCTGAACCGCCCGTGGTGAGCGAGGACGTCCTCCCGTTCCCCGTCGAAGCGGACGCCCCCATCAGCATGGTCTTCGGGCTGCTCGGCGCGCAGGCACCGCACCCAGTGCCGGAAGACGCCCGTTTGGCCCGCTACTCTTACGGCACCGATATCCAGATCGACGCCCTGAACCAGATCGTCTATGCCATCACCATCGCGGTCCCGAACCGGAGCTGGCGGGGCCTCCAGGTGGGGATGCCCGAGCGGAACGCCGCCGGCACGCTGGCACTGCTCGGCACCCCGCAGGAGATTCCCGGGCCGAGGGGGGAGGAGCCGCTGGAGGTGCGGGGTTTCACCGTGTATCCGTCGCTCGAGGAGCGGCCCCTCCGGGTGCTCCAGGCGGAGGTACGTCCCCCCAACGGGTGCTACGACGTGCTCGTGGACCTCAGGCCCCGAGCCATCGGCGTCCTGCTGGAGGACGGCCGGCGCTATGCGGTGGTGGGCAGGGGCGACGCCTCACCCGACTGGGTGGTGACCCGGATACGCATCATCAACCGCGCGATCCGCGGCCCGTACGCCGCGGGAGTCGCGTGCTGAGGAGGATGTACCCGTGACCAACGCGACGACGCCCGAACAGACCTGGCCAGCGTGGAAGCTGGCGCTCCGTGTGATCGACGAGCCGGCCGAGGTGTTCCGCCAGCTGGCCGTCCGGCCCCAGGCACTCATCCCGATCATCATGCTCGTCGTCACCGCCGCCTTCGTGGCGGTCGCCACGCCAGCCTCCGTGCTGCAGGACCGCGCGCGGCAGCAGGTTGAGGCGCTCGAGGAACGCAATCCCAACCTGGACGATGACGCGCGGGCGCAGCTCCGAGAGCGCGTGGAGGGGGCGGCGAGCACCACCAACCGCCTGATCATCTTCGTGGCCGGGTCGCTGATCGGCGTCATCTCGCTCGTCATCGTAGCTGCCGTGCTGCAGCTGATCTTCGGCGCCCAGAGCGCGGAGGCGCTGAAGTTCAAGGACGAGTTCGGGATCGCAACCCACGCCTACGTGCCACAGCTCCTCGGGGCGGTGCTCCTGGTGCTCCTGGCCATCTTCGGCATGGAGAACCTGCGGCTCACCCTGGGATTCCTGTTCGACGAGGAGTCGTCCCGGTTCCTCTACAACCTGGGGAACCAGTTCACGCTGTTCGGGGCGTGGAACGTCTATCTGCTGGCGCTGGGGAATCAGATCCGCATCGGCGCCAAGGGGATCGGCGGGCCGCTGGCAACCGTGGCCGGCCTGTGGGTAGTGGTGAACCTGGCGTTCGCCGCGGTGTCGTCGTTCTTTGGGGGGCTGGCGGGCTAACCGCCCTACCCTACCCTACTCGCGGGGATAGGGGCAAGGGGAAAGGTACTGCGGTCGCCGTACCTTTCCCCTTTCCCCTTGCACCTTGCGCCTGCCGTTTACTGGACGGTAAACGTCACCGTCTCCAACTCATTCCCCATCTCATCCCGGATGATCACGGTCCACTCGCCGGTCCACTCGGGCAGGATGCGCTTGTTGCTGTAGGTGCGCCAGTGCGTCGCACCGACCTCGAGCGACACGACCCACTCGTAGCCGGCGAACTTCCACACGTGCTCGATCGTGGAGCCGGGCTCCAGGCCCTCGACCTTCGTCCAGCAGAAGAGGCGCTCCACGTCGGCCGGGAACACGGTGCCGGCATCCACCGGCTCGCGGTCCACCACGTCCCGGGCGATCACAGCCTCCACGGTGACTGCCTGTTCCTGGGCCGCAACGGGCGCGACGAGGCCGCCGACAGCCAGCGCGAAAAGCGAGACCACCAATGCTCGTCGGATCGTCAACATCTCGACCTCCGGTCAATGGTTCTCAACAAACCTGTGACATACGTCCTGGCGGACGTCGTTCTCCCCCACTAACTTGCGCGCCCCACAGCGAGAACGACAGCAGGAGGCATCGCATGCAGGCACTGCGCTTCCTCACAGCGGTCGCGGGAGCACTGGGCGCCTGTACGACCGCAGAGCAGCAGGAGGCGACGGACGAGGCGATCCGGGTGGCCGACGTCGGATTCCGCACCCCCGAATCGGTGCTGCACGACCCCCTGGCCGACGTCTACCTCGTCTCGAACATCAACGGCAGCCCCCTCGCCAAGGACGGCAACGGGTTCATCTCCCGGCTAGCCCCGGACGGGAGCGTGCTGGAGCTCGAGTGGATCCACGGCGCCACGCAGGGCGTCACGCTCCACGCCCCCAAGGGAATGGCCCTCAAGGGCGACACCCTGCTCGTCGCCGACATCGACGCCGTGCGCCTGTTTGACCGCAAGTCTGGCGCCGTGATAGACACCTGGACTGTGACCGGCGCCACATTCCTCAATGACGTGGCTGTGGGGCCAGACGGGACCGTATATGTCACCGATTCAGGGTTCCGGGCCGGGCCCGAGGGCTTCGAGCCCTCCGGCAGCGACGCGGTGCACCGCTTTGACCCCACCGGCGAGCACGCCACGCTGGTGAGCGGCACCGCGCTGGGGGGCCCCAACGGCATCCTGGTGAACGGGGACCGGGTCATGTTCGTGACCTTCGGGACGGGCCGGGTGACCCTCGTGCAGCGGGAAGCAGGCACGATCAGCGGGCTCCCCGCCCCCGCAGCGGGCCAACTCGACGGCTTGGTGCGGACCGCCGGCGGAACCTATCTGATGTCGAGCTGGCAGGGCCGGGCCGTGTACCGGCTGGGCCCCGGCGGGCTCTATACCGCCGAGATCACAGACGTCGAGGCGCCGGCCGACATCGGGCTGGACACGACTCGCAACCGCCTCCTGATCCCGCTGTTCACGGCGAACCAGGTGTTGATCGTGCCGCTAAGCGGCTGACGCCGGGGGAGAGGCGCAAGGGGAAAGGTACTGCGTGACTGTGGTACCTTTCCCCTTCTTCCTTTCCCGTTCCCCAGTTCAGGGCGCCGTCGCCGCCTCCCGCTTCGCCTCCTCCACCATCCGGGCCACGTCGGCCAGCAGCTGCTTGGCGTCGTACACGATGCCGTCCTTGATGGTGTATTTGACGCCCCCGACCCGCTCGACCGTGCCGGTCGCGTGATCGAGCCGCTGCGTGCCCGTGCCGTAGAGCACCTTCAGGTTGTGTACCGGGTTCTCCTCCACCACCACGAGGTCGGCCAGCATCCCCGGCCGGATCACGCCGAACTCGGCGGCCCGCCCCTTGGGCTCGTACAGCGTCATGGCACCCCACAGGGTGGCGGAGCGGATCACCTCGAGGGGGTGGAAGCCGGCCTCCTGCAGCAGCTCCAGCTCCCGGATGTAGCCGAAGCCGTAGAGCTTGTAGATGAAGCCGGAGTCGGAGCCGGTGCAGACCCGGCCGCCGCGGTTCTTGTAGTCCTCGAGGAAGTCCATCCAGATGCGGAAGTTGCGCTTCCACTCGATCTCGTCCTGGGTGGTCCAGTCGAACCAGTACGACCCGTGGCTCTCCAGGCTGGGCTGGTAGAACTGCCACAGCGACGGGAGCGTGTAGGTCTCGTGCCACTCCGCCTCGCGGGCCCGCATCACGTCGCGGCTCGCCTCGTAGATGGTCATCGTGGGGTCGATCACGAACCCCAGCTCAATCAGCTCGTCGATCACCGCGTTCCACTTCTCGGAGCCGCGCGGCGCCGCCTGCTGCCATAGCCGTCCGGCCTGGCCGAAGCGGTGATACTCGTTGTTGTAGTTGTAGTCGTGGGGGAAGTCCTGCACCGTGCGGTCGGTGAACAGCGCCTCGGGAAGCCCGTACCAGTGCTCCATGGAACCCAAACCGAACCGCGCGGCGTCCAGCACGTCCATGCGGGCCACCCCCATCTGGCCCAGGTGGGCCTGCGTCCCCAAACCCTGCCGCTTTGCCTCGTCGATCAGGGCCGCCATGATCTCCGGGTCGTAGGAGACGAGCTTCAGACCGTCCACCCCCTGGTTCGCCGCCCAGCGCACCCAGTCCCGAGCGGCCTCGGGTGTGGTGATGGGCCCGTCGTCCCAGCCCATGCCGGGGCGCACATACACGAAGAGGCGCGGGGCCACTATGGCGTTGGCCGCGCTCCGCTCGCGCTCGTTCAGCGTCCACTCCACGCCGTTGCCGGAGCCCGGGTCGCGCACCGCCGTGATCCCGTGGCCCAGCCACAGCTTGTATACGTACTCCGCGGGAGTGCCCTGTGAGGTACCGCCCACGTGGCCGTGCAGGTCCACCAGGCCCGGCAGCAGGTACATCCCGTGCGCGTCGATCTCGCGCGTCGCGTCGCCGGGGCGCCTCTCGGGATCGATGGGCAGCCCCGGGGCGCCGAGGTTCTTCACCTCCACGATCCGGTTCCCCTCGATCACGATGTCCATCGGCCCGCGCCCTGGTGCGCCGGTGCCGTCGATCACCGTGGCACCGCGAATGATCAGGCGCTCGAACGGCCCCTCCCCTTCCCCGGGGGCGCGGTCCGGAGCCGGCGTGATCGACTCCCGCTCCTGCGACACTCCCGCTCGAGGCGAGAGCGGCGGGAGCACCAGAGCCAGCAGCACCACCCAACGCAGCGAGATACCCCGCATGGCTGTCCTCCGACGTGAGGCTGTCATCAGTTGAGTACCAGGGCCTGACTGCGCCCGAAGTTCTGGCGGGTGGGATCGGTCGCTATCACCATGAGGCGGGCGCCGCCGGGGGCGCCCTCGAGCGATATCGGTCCGCGAAACATGTTGGTCTCACCCGCGTACGGCAGGGGCGCCTCGCGCAGCAGCCGGTCGCCGGCCCACACCTGCGCCCGGACCTCCACCCGGTCGGCGTCCCACAGGCCGCCCGGCTCCAGCGGGCAGCCGCACATCATGCGCACCCGCGCCAGAACGTCGGCGTCCGCGCCGCCCGCCAGCGCCTCGGCAGGCTCGAGCAGCTCCACGATGAAGCCGTGCAGCTCCAACACCACGCCGTTTCCCAGCACGTCTTCTCCGGGCAGCAGCAGCATCGTCTTGCTGGCGCGCTGCATCGCGTGCTCGTATCCCAGCGGGCCTTCGCCGACGAACTCCAGCACGGTGGGCTCGCTCAGGGAGAGCTCGAAGGTGAGCTCCGCCGAGCCCTCCGTATCGTAGATCGCGGCGCCTCGCTCGACCGGCTCGACAACGATGGCGCGCGTGTGCCCGGTCAGCCCTTGTTGCACCCCTTGGGCCAGCACGGCCCCGGTGGCCGCATCGCGCACGCTGATCCGGGCGCCGCCCACCCCGCTGCCGATGATCTTGGCATCGTGTGACACCACACGCACTCGTACCCTGGTCGGCGTCTGGGCGGCGGCCTCGCTCGCCAGCCCCAGCGCCGCCAGCGCCAGCAGCGCCGCGAGAACGCGCTTCATGATTCCACTCTCTCCGATCTCCAGGTCGCTGACTCGGCAGGACCCGACCGGGAACCCCGTCGGCCGGGTCTAATGCATAGCGCTAATCGACACGACCGCAACCCACGATGTAGCTTCTGGACGGGAGCATGGCCATGGATCCGTACCAGTTCACGTATCGCGAGCTCACCAGTCAGGCCGACTACGAGCAGTGCGTGGCACTGCAGAGCGCCACGTGGGGCGATGACTTCCGCGAGCTGGTTCCCCCTATTCTCATGCTCGCGATCCGCAAGGTCGGCGGCATCCTGCTAGGGGCGCACGAGCCCGGCGGCGCGCTCGTGGGGTTCGTGTTCGGCATCACGGGCCTGCGCGACGGCGAGCCAGTGCACTGGTCGCACATGCTGGCCGTGCGGGAGGACCTGCAGGGCCACGGCATCGGCCGCCGTCTCAAGGAGCTGCAGCGGGAACACGCCGCGGCCCTCGGGGTGCGCCGCATCCAGTGGAGCTATGATCCGCTCGTCGCTCGCAACGCGTACCTCAACCTCAACCGTCTCGGGGTGCGGGTGCTCGAGTACGTGAAGGACATGTACGGCACCGGCACTGTGAGCCTGATGGACAGCGTGATCGGGACCGATCGGCTGATAGTGGAATGGGACGTGGCGGGCAGAGACAAGCCCGCCGACCCGGCCAAGCTGCCGTCCGTCGCGCCGGTCGTGTCGAGTGGCGGGATCGGGGCCGAGCCGGACCTGGTGGTTGCCCCGGCCGTGCTCGTCGGGGTCCCGCCGGATATCCAGTCATTCAAGCACGAAACGCCCAAGGTCGCCAAGGCGTGGCGCGCGAGCACACGCAGGGCCTTCACGCACTACTTCGGCTCGGGCTACGAAGTGTCCGGGTTCGCCCGCGACCGGCAGAAAGACCACTGCTTCTATCTGCTGCAGCGCCCGGGGGAGCCTGGTGCCTGAGCTGGCGTCGCTCACCCTGCGCGAGGTGCGGCTCCAGCTGAAGGAGCCGTTCCGCATCTCGTCGGGCGTGAGCTGGCAGCGGCGCATCATCTTGGTGGAGCTGCGCGACGCCAGCGGGATCACCGGGTGGGGCGAGTGCGTCGCGGGCGAGACGCCGCACTACTCCGCCGAGACGGTGGACACCGCCTGGCTCGCCCTCGGCAGCTGGATCGCGCCCGCGGTGTTGGGGCGCCCGTTCGAGGTACCGACCGAGCTGTATCACCTGCTCGACGCAAGCATCCGGGGGCACCGCATGGCGCGGGCGGCCGTCGAAATGGCGGCGTGGGACCTCACCGCGCGCGCCTGCGGCGTGCCGCTGGCCGAGCTGTTGGGCGGGGTGCGCGACACGGTGGCCGCGGGCATCTCCCTGGGAATCCAGGAGACCCCCGAGCTGCTGGCCGAGCGGGCGGCCGAGGCTGCCGCGCGGGGGTATCGCCGCATCAAGCTCAAGGTCAAGCCGGGTGCGGACCTGACCTACGTGGAGGCGGTGCGCCGCGCGGTGGGCGACGCGATGCCGCTGAGCGTGGATGCCAACGCGGCCTACACCCCGGAAGACACCGAGACGCTGCGTCGGCTCGACGCCTTCGGCCTGCAGATGATCGAGCAGCCGCTGGTGGCCGACGCCCTCGTGCACCACGCCGAGCTGCAGCGGCAGCTCGACACTCCCGTGTGCCTCGACGAGTCCATCTGGAGCCCCGCGCGCGCCGCCGAGATGGTAACCCTCGGCGCCGGGAAGATCATCAACATCAAACCGGGACGGGTGGGCGGCTTCACGGCGGCGATAGCGATCCACGACCTCGCGGCCGAGTACGGCATCCCGGTGTGGTGCGGCGGCATGCTCGAGAGCGGCATCGGTCGGGCGCACAACGTGGCGCTGGCGTCGCTGCCCAACTTCGCGCTGCCGGGCGACCTGAGCCCCAGCGAGCGCTACTGGGAGCGCGACATCGTGGTGCCACCCTGGACCATGACCGACGGCACCCTCGCCGTGCCGCAGGGCCGCCCGGGCATGGGGGTGGAGGTGGACCTGGATTACGTGCGCGAGCTCACCGTGCGCTCGGAGAGCTTCGACGCATGACACCCTCCCCGTTCGATGCACAGGTATTCGAGCGCATGGTCGAGGTGCGGCGCGACCTGCACCGGTATCCCGAGCTGGCCTGGCAGGAGCGGCGCACCGCGGAGCGCGTGAGCGGCGTGCTGGATGAGCTTGGCGTGGAGCACCGCCGCGTCGGCGAGACGGGCGTGGTCGCCGAGCTGCCCGGCGCTTCCGCCGGGGTCATCGCGCTGCGGGCCGATCTCGACGCCCTCCCCGTCACCGAGGAGACGGGTCTCCCGTTCGCGTCGCAGCACGACGGCGTAATGCACGCCTGCGGGCACGACGGGCACACCGCCATGCTGCTGGGCGCCGCAGCGTACCTCGCCAAGGAGAATGACCGTCCCGCTCCTGTGCGGCTCATCTTCCAGCCCGCGGAAGAGACGGGCAACGGTGCACCGGCCCTGATCGAGGCCGGCGTGCTGGACGGCGTAGCGCTCATCTTCGGGGCGCACCTCGACCGGCTGTACGCGCCGGGGGAGATCGTGGTGACCACCGGACCGGTCAACGCCTCCACCGACGAGTTCGTCGTCGAGCTGTCCGGACCCGGGGGGCATGGTGCCCGCCCGCACGAGAGCGTCGATCCCATCGTGGCGGGGAGCCACCTAGTCACCGCACTCCAGACCCTGGTCTCGCGCACTGTGGATCCCGTGCAGGCGGCGGTGGTTTCGGTGGGCATGTTCGAGGCGGGCACCGCCCCCAACGTGCTCGCGCGCCGCGCCCGACTCGAGGGCACGCTCAGGGCGCAGCACCCCGAGGTGCGCGCACAACTGGTCGCGGCGTTGCGCAGCACCAGCGAGGCCACAGGGGCGGCCCACGGAGTGAGCGTCGCGGTGGAGATTCGCCCCGGCACCCCTCCGGTGGTGAACGAGCTGGCCCCCACTGTGCTGGCCCGCGAGGCGGCCGCACACGCAGTCGGCCAGGAGCGGTTGCGCCCCCTCCACGGTGGCAACATGGGCGGGGAGGACTTCGGGTTCTACCTGGAGCGAGCCGCAGGCTGCTACGTGCGCATCGGTGCGCGACCCGCGGGGGAGAGCTTCCCGGCCCACTCCTCGAGGTTCCAGTTCGACGAGCAGGCGCTGGCGGTGGGCGCCGCGTACTTCTACCATGTGGCCCTCGTAGCCGGACGGGCCGCCAACCAGAGGAGCACACCATGAGGCAGCGCGTTACCGGCCTGGCCGGTGCGATCTGCGTCACGTGGATGGTCGCCGCCGGCGGCACCCTCGGCGCGCAGCAGATGCAGGACGTGCAGGTCGAGGCGACCCACGTGGCGGGGAGCGTCTACATGCTCACCGGGCGCGGCGGCAACATCGGCGCCTCGGCAGGCCCAGACGGCGTGTTCCTGGTAGACGACCAGTACGCGCCACTCACCGAGAAGATCCAGGCGGCGGTCGCCGGGATCGGCGACGGGCCGATCCGGTTCATCATCAATACGCACTGGCACGGGGACCACACCGGCGGCAACGAGAACTTCGGCGAGGCAGGCGCCATCATCGTGGCCCACGAGAACGTGCGCCAGCGCCTCAACTCGGAGCAGTTCATCGAGTTCTTCCACCGCCGGTCCGAAGCCTCACCGGCCGGCGCCCTACCCGTCATCACGTTCAGCGACGCGGTGACCTTTTACTGGAACGATGACGAGATCTTCGTGTTCCACGTGGCGCCAGCCCACACCGACGGCGACGCAGTGATCTACTTTCGCCAGGCCAACGTGCTGCACGGCGGCGACGTGGTGTGGAACGGCTTGTTCCCGTTCATCGACTACTCGAGCGGCGGTCACATCGGCGGCATGGTCGAGGCGGTGGACCGCATCCTGGCGGTCGTGAACGAGGAGACCAAGATCATCCCCGGGCACGGCACGCTGGCGACCACGGCCGAGCTGCGCGCCTACCTCGACATGCTGGCCACGGTGCACGAGCGCGTGGCCACGCTGCTCGCCGAGGGCAAGACGCGGGAGGAGATCGTCGCCGCCAACCCGGCCGCGGAGTTCGACGCGGCGTGGGGGCAGGAGTGGCTCAGCGCCGAGGAATGGGTCGGGCTGGTGTATGAAGGGATGGTGAGGCGGTAGCTAGGGGTACTCCGTCGGGCTGTCGGCGGGCCCCGTGGAAGCGGTCACTCGGACGGCGGATGGCCGTCCTGCTTCTGGGGTGTGGCAGATCCCCCCTCCCACGGCCGGCCAAGCTTGCGCAGCACCACGACCCAGACCACGACGCCGGCGGTCCCGCCCACCACGCCGCCGGCCAGCATCCACAGGAGACCGGCGTCGCCCACCTGACGCAGGCGCGCGAGGAACGCGCCGAGCCACCCCCCAAAGAAAGCGGCTGCCCACACCACGACGGGGGTGAGCAGCCAGCCGGCCGTCTGCACCAGCCGCTTCGGTGGCTTGTGCGTCACCGCTTTGCGAGCGCGTAGGCCGCGGGAACGTGGATCATGAGCGCCACCGTCCAGGCCAAGCTCATCACGGCCGCATGCGCCGGCGCGAGCCGCGTGAGCACCACAATCGCGAACACGATCACCGCAACGGCGACCGTCTGTCCCCCCATGACAAACACGCCGGTACCTCTATCGGCGCGCACGGCGCATACCCACGCACCCAACCAGGCCAGGAAAGCCGAGCCCATCCACCACACCGAGATGTACCAGAATCCGCTCCCGCCGCCGATCTGGTCCCAGGTCCAGTGATACACACCCAGCGGCCTAAGCAGCGCGGTGTCGATCACCGTGAAGCTGAGCGCCCCCAGCAAGCCCACCAGCGCCGCCCACGCGATACCGTCCACGCTCCTGGGCCGCAACCAGTAGGCCGGCAGGTAGCTGAACAGCGCCCCGCCGACCAGCACCAGCACCGACTGAACGATGGTCTCGACGGTGCCGGCGAGCCCGCGCGACGCGAACGCAAACAGCGCCACTCCGACCGCCGTGAGCACGCCCAGCTTGAGACCGCCTCCGACGATGGTGCGGACGTCGGCGCGCTCGGCCGCTGGCTCGACTGCAGATGTCATGAGTGAGACTCTCGATTCCCGTGGGTGAACGCCGCCAAAGTTAGCCGGGCCCCTGGAGGGACGCTACGGCCCTCCGGCGGTATGGCGGCAAGCCGGTACGCTTCCCGTTCCTCCCTCACCAGGCCAACCCTAGGGCACCCGCCGCCAGCTTGAGCCCCAGCAGCGTGAGATGCGGCTCCACCGCCTCGATCTCGTGGCACAAGGGTGCGATCGTGTCGGCCAACCCACCGGTGGCCACCACGTAGGGCGTGTCCTCACCCGCCCACTCGGCCTTGATGCGGCGCACGATGCCATCCACGGCATCGGCCGTGCCCAGCAGCACGCCCGCCCGAATGCAGTCCTCGGTGCGGCGGCCGATCACGCGCTCCGGGGGCACGAGCTCCGTGGCTGGGAGCTTGGCCGCGCGGCGGATGAGGTTGTCGGCCGCGGTGCGCACTCCCGGCGCGATCACCCCACCGAGGAACGCGCCGTCCTTGGTGATGCAGTCGAACGTCGTGGCCGTCCCGAAGTCCACGATCACCGTGTCGCGGCCGTACAGTTCCTTGGCAGCCAGGGTGTTCACCACCCGGTCGGCTCCCACGCTGTGCGGCTCTTCCACGTCCAGCGTTACGGGGAGCGGTGACTCCGGCTCCACCTGTGCGGGACTGAACCCCAGGGCCAACTCGATCCCCTCAGACAGCACTTCTGTCACCGCCGGCGCCACGGAGGCCTGTACCGCCGCCCGCACCTCGTGCGTCGAGTGTCCGGCGTGGGTGAGAAACGAGGTGAGCAGCGCGGCCCACTCATCGGGCGTGCGCGTGGTCACGGTGGTGATGCGCCAGTGCGCGATCAGCCGATCTCCCGTGAACAGGCCGAGGGTGATCTCGGTATTGCCGACGTCGATCGCGAGCAGCATGGACGGTTACTTGATCCCCCGGAGCACCCCTCTGCGGCGCCACACCCAGTAGCCCAGCGCTGCTGCGGTGACGAGGTGCACCGCGAGGAACTCCCAGCCCGGTGCGAGCGTCGCCGTTCCGTCTTGTGCGAGCGGGGCGGCGTACAGCAGCGAGGTGTAACCCGCGAACACCAGCGCCGTGTAGACAGTCGCTACGAGCAGCGTTCCGGAGAGCACGTACAGCGCACCGGCGCCGACGGCGCCGAGCGCCACCAACCACCACGAGGCCACGGGCCCCGACAGAGCCGGCGCAACGGCCAGCCACCAGACGAGCGCCACCACCGCCGCGGCGAGCACCAGCACGAGCCCGGCGTGGTCGGGGTGACCGATGAGGAGGCGGCGGAAGGCGAGTTCCATGGTCACCAGCCAGGCCGCGGCGCCGATCGCCGTGAAGAAGACCAGGGCGTCGAACGCCGTGGTGTTGCACCCCGCGGCGTCGGGCCCGCCCTGCGTGGTCAGCAGGCACAGCGTCGCGTCCTCGCTACCGCGCACCAGCAGGCCCACGACGGCTACCACCCACGGCGCCAGGCCGGCCACCGCCGCGGCGCCGTACCACTGGAGGAAGCCGCGCTGCTGCACGAAGGCGAGCGCGAAGCCCCACGCCAGCACCCCGGCGACCACCATGACGAACATCCCCGGGGTGAGCAGGGCGCTGAGCTCCGGGGAGCGCGACGGTCGGGCCACGATGATCAACGCGCCGAACACCAACGCCACCGCGATCAGGGTGTTGGTCAAGAACTCCTTGCGCCACGGGCCGTTGGGCCACAGGCCGAGCGGGAGGTGCATGCCGCGCAGGATGAACGCGGCCACGACGCCGAGACTCAGCGGGGCGATGGCGTCACCGGCCAGGGCGTGGAGCGTCTCAGTGTGGAGCAGCCACCACGCCGCGATCACCAGCAGGATCGCGGCGACGCCCCGTGCCCACAGCGGCAGGTCATGCTGTGGCAACGTGGCCTCCCGTGATCCGTTCCACGCCCTGCTCCGTTTGCACCAGCAGTGCCCCCTCGCGGTCAATACCGCTCGCGGTGCCCGCCACCGGCTCGGTGAGGCGGCGGCCGCGCAGCCAATCGCATCGCGCGAACGCCGCGTGCTCTTCCTCAGTCAGCTCGGGCACGTCCGGCAGAACGTGTAGCCGGGGGACCAGTCGCTCGAGCACGGCGACGCGACTGACGTGCGGCCGAACATCGGTGACTGCGATCGCGGCTCCCTCGAGCCCGGCAGGCAGCGGGCCATACACGTTGAGCCCCACACCCACGGCCACCCAGGCGACCCGGCCCCCGTGCCAGCGCGCCTCGCACAGCACCCCACCCAACTTGCGGTCGCACACTACTACGTCGTTGGGCCACTTGAGCCGCGCGGCCACATCAAGGTCGCCTAATGATCGCACTACCGCGAGCCCCACGCGCAACGCCATGAGGCCACGCTCCACGGCGCCCGCCGGGCGGGCCAGGTAGCCCAGCCAGATCCCGGTGCCCGGCGGGCTGAGCCAGCTACGCCCCATGCGACCGCGCCCGGCGTACTGTTCCTCGGCGAGCACCACCGTGCCCGCAGGCGCACCCTCGCCGGCCACCTCGTGCACGATATCCAACGTGCTGCCGACCCGTTCCGCCACCACGCAGCGGGGCGCTTCCAGGATTCGCCCCAGCTCCTCGGGCGGCACGCCTTCGTACAGCATCACCGCGCCAGCGCCCAGGCGAGCGTCACTACGCCCAGCGTCCAGCAGTAGGGGGCGAAGCGATGAAAGGCCCCGCGCCGGAGCAAGGCGACCAGGAACCGGATCGCTGCGATCCCGGAGATCAGCGCCGCCGCGAAGCTCACGGCCAGCGGCCCGCCGCCCACCGAGGCGACGTCGCTCGACAGGTCGGGGACCTGGAGCAGCGCGGCACCGGCGATGGCCGGGATCGCCAGCAGGAACGAGAACTCGGCGGCGCGCACCGGATCGACACCGTGCCACAGGCCGGCGGCCACCGTCGTGCCGGAGCGGGAGATCCCCGGCATGATCGCCAGCGCCTGTGCGAACCCGATCCCCACCGAGCCCGCGGGCGTCGGCTCCTCGCGCACCAAGCGTCGCGCCGAGCGGCGCGTGCTCCACAGGATGAACCCGGTGACGAGGAAGTCCACGCCCACTATCGCCAGGGAGTCGAATGCCCGCTCGAACCAGGCGGCAAAGAAGAACCCGATCACACCGGCCGGGATCGAGCCGAGAACGAGGAGCCCGATGTAGCGCCACGCCGCGCGCTCGCCTTTGAGCGCCCCGACCACCAGCGTTGCCAGCCGCCCCCAGTACACCACGACCACCGCGACCACCGTTGCCACGTGGACCGCCACCTCCACCATGACGCCGGGGGTCGTGAGGCCCACCGCCGCCTCGGCCACCACCAGGTGGCCCGAGCTGGAGATCGGGAGGAACTCCGTGAGCCCCTGCACCACCCCGAGCAGGACGGCCTGCCAGTAGGTCACTGCTCCAGCACGCTCGCGTACAGCGCTTCGTAGCGCGGCACGATCCGCTCGGCCGAGAAGTGCTGCGCCCGCTCGACCGCCGCGCTCCTGGTGGCCTTCCACTGCGCCGGGTCAAGCAGGCCGAGCGCGGCAGCCGCCATGTGCTCGACCTCGCCGGGCGGCACGAGCCGCCCGCTCACCCCATCTTCCACCACCTCGGGCAGCCCGCCCACGTCACTGGCCACCACGGGAACGCCGCACGCCATCGCCTCCAGCGCGCTCAGACCGAACGACTCCGAGGAACTCGGCAGCACGAAGAGATCGGCCGCGCGCAGCAGATCGGCGACCGCATCCACCTTGCCCAGGAACCGCACGTGGGAGGCGAGCCCCAGCCGCTCTACCTCGGCCTCCGTCTGCGGCCGCTCGGGTCCGTCACCCACCAGCACCAGCGCGGCGTCGACCTGCTCCCGCACCTTGGCCAGCACGCGCACCACGTCGGGCACCCGCTTGACCTCCCGGAAGTTGGAGATGTGCATCAGCACCTTCTGGTCGGCGGGAACCAGCGCCGAGCGGCAGCGGGGGTCGTCCGAGGGGCAGTACTCCTCGAGGTTCACGAAGTTGGGGATCACGTCGATGGCGCAGCCGACGCAGCCGAAGGCCACGTAGGTCTCGTCCTTGAGGAACTGCGACACCGCCGTGACCGCGTCGGATCGCTCGATCGAGAACTTGGTGACCGTGAAGAACGACTTCTCCCGCCCTACCAGCGTGATGTCGGTGCCGTGCAGCGTGGTGACGACCTTCAGGTCGTGCTGGTCCCGGATCATCTCCTTGGCGAGGAATGCCGCCGTGGCGTGGGGCACGGCGTAGTGCACGTGCAGGATGTCGAGCCGCTCGCGCAGGGCCACCTCCTCCTGCTTCACTGCCAGGGCCAGTGAGTAGGGGAAGTACTCGAGCAACGGGTAGGTGCCGCTCAGATCCACTTCGTGGAAGAACACGTTCTCCGCGAAGCTGCGCAGCCGAAACGGCGAGGCGTAGGAGATGAAGTGGACCTCGTGTCCGCGCCGCGCCAGCGCCAGCCCCAGCTCCGCCGCCACCGCGCCGGAGCCGCCGTAGGTCGGATAGCAGGTGATCCCGATTCGCATCAGTCGCTTCGCTCCTCCCACAGCGTCGCGATTCGCCGCGCCAGGAGGTCCGGCGCATCCGTCGCGTCCAAAGTTACTACGGGATAGCCGATCAACTGGTGGCGGAACCAGGTGTCCTGCCGCTTGGCATAGCGCCGGGTGGCCACCACGATGGCCGCCGGGAGCTGCGCGGCGGAGAGCCCGCCTTGGAGGTGCCGCACCACCTCCCGATATCCCACACCGTCGAGCCCGGGCGCGTCGGGTGCTACGCCGCGCTCGAGCACCCGCTCCACCTCTGCCACCAAGCCGCGCTCCAGCATGGCGTGCACCCGCGCCTCGATGCGCTGCCGTAGCACCGCACGCGGCAGCGTGAGGCGCACGTACCACGGGCGCATGATGCCTTCGGCCCGCGCGCGCACCTGCCACCACGAGAGCGGGTAGCCGGTGAGCAGCGCGATCTCGACGGCGCGCTCCGCGCGCTGTCGTCCGCCGCCACTGTAGCGGGGATCGAGCCGGGCAGCCCAGCGACCCAGGCCCTCGGCGTGGCGCGCCCACTGCCTGAGCCGCGCGCGCCGCTCCCGGGGAAGGGGCGGCTCCCGAAACAGCCCGTCGGCCAGGGCACGGATGTAGAACCCCGTGCCGCCCACCACGACCGGCTGCCGATCGCCCACCGGATCACTCAGCCAGTTGGCGGCGTCGGCCGCAAAACGCCCGGCGCTGTAGCGCTCGCCCGGGTCCACCAGATCGATTCCCAGGTGCGGCACCAGGCGTCGCTCCTCGGCCGTCGGCTTGGCGGTCCCGATGTCGAGCCCACGATAGATCTGGCGGGAGTCGGCGGAGATCACGATGAGGGGCCAATGCGTGCGCAGCGCCAGCGCGACCGCGGTCTTGCCGACCGCCGTCGGCCCCACGAGGACGGGAATGAGCGGCTTACGTGCGGCCAAACCGGCGCTCCAGCTCGTGCCGGGGAAGGCGCACGATCGCCGGCCGGCCGTGCACGTCGTGAGGCGGGAGCTCACAGGCGAGGAGCCGCTCGACCAGCGCTTGCATCTCCTCGGGCTCCAGCCGCTGCCCCGCCTTGATCGCCGCGCGGCAACCGTAGGTGGCGGCGAAACGCTCCAGCCGATTGGCCAGCCCGCCCAGCCGTCCCCGGGCGAGATCGGCCACCAGCTCCTCGAAGCAGCGGCGCGCGTCGAAGCGAGGGTGCGGGTTGGGCACCGCGTGCAGCACCACCGAGCGGCCCCCGAATGGCTCCACCTCGAAGCCGACGCGCCCCAGGAGCTCCCCGTAGGCGTCGACCGCTTCCAGCTCCTCCGGGGTGAGATCGAGCGTCAGAGGCAGTAGCAGGCGCTGCGCCGCACCACCCTCCCCCGTGAGCTCCCCCATCGCCCGCTCGTACAACACGCGCTCGTGGGCCGAGTGCTGGTCTACCAGGGCGAGCTCGTCGTCGGTCTGGAACACGATGTAGGTGTCGAACACCTGGAGCAGTCTGCGGGGCCCTGCCAAGCCCGGCTCCGGGGCGGCCTCGGCCACGCCGAACAGGCCGGCCGCCACGAGCTCCGCCTCGGCACCGATGTGCTCCGCACGCGCCCCTCCCGGCGACCGGACCGCCGCACCGCCACGCGACGGCGCGGCGGGCGGTTCGGCGACCCGCTGCGGCGCGCGCATGACCCCCGCCGCCGCGAGTGGGCCCAGCGCCTGCCGCACGGCTGCCTCCGTCGCCGCTTCAACCGCGCGCTTGTCGCGGAACCGCACCTCCAGCTTGGCCGGGTGCACGTTCACGTCCACCCGATCTCCGGGCAGGCCGATCCCCAGGACCAGCGTGGGACGCAGCCCCGGCGCGATGGCGCCGCGGTAGCCCGCTTCCGCCGCCCTGACGATGAACGGATCGCGAAACGGCCGCCCGTTCACAAAGAGGTATGCCTTGCGCCCGCTGGGACGGGCGTCGGCGGGTCGCTGTACAAAGCCCCGCACCGAGAGCGCGCCGCTCGAGTAGTCCACCGCGACAAGCTCCTCGGCCACCCGGCGCCCGAACAGCGCCGCGATGCGATCCGCCACGCTGGCCACGCGCGGCGCGTCCAGCAGCGCCCTGCCCTGACTGGCGAGGGTGAAGGCGACGTCGAGCCGGGCCAGCGCGAGCACGTTGAGCGCCTCCACCGCCGCCCGCGCCTCCGCCCGGGCGGAGCGCAGGAACTTGCGGCGCGCGGGGGTGTTGCCGAAGAGCTTGCGCACGGTCACCGTGGTGCCCCGGGTGCGGGCCACCTCATCTACCGACTCGAGGCGTCCGCCCCGGACCCACAGCCGCGTCCCGGCACCCGTCGTGCCCCCGTTGCCGCTCGACGCGGTCTCCAGCTCGAACTGGGACACCGCAGCGATCGAGGCGAGTGCCTCGCCCCGGAAGCCGTAGGTCGCCACGCCGACCAGGTCGGGGGCGGCGCGGATCTTGGAGGTGGCGTGCCGGTCGACGGACAGCACCGCGTCGTCGCGATCCATGCCCACACCGTCGTCGCTCACGCGGATCACGGTGCGTCCCCCGTCCTCGAGCTCGACGTTGATCGTGGTGGCCCCGGCGTCCAGCGCGTTCTCGACCAATTCCTTGACCACCGAAGCAGGCCGCTCCACCACCTCGCCGGCGGCGATTTGATCCACGACCCTCGCGGGCAGGATCTCGATGTGGCCCACTAGAGCCGCACGACCTCGGTGCGCAGCAGCCAGCCGCGTCCCCGGCCCTCGGAGACCAGGACCCAGGCGCCGTGCTCCCGCTCGATGCGCACCGCAGCGCCCTCCTCCAGCTCGAACTCCGCAGGCGCCGGCCCGTAAGGCGCGGCGCGCAGCGGTGTCAGGGAGTGCATCACGAGGGCCACCGGCTGCGCGTAGCGCCGCTGCACGCCGAAACCGTAGCCGGCGCTGAGCAAGGCCAGCACCACGAGCGCCGCCAGCCAACGGACGCGCGCCCGCGCGGTCCATGCTATCCAGCCAACGAGCCACAGAGCTACCGCCAGGGCGAAGGCCTCGGTTGGCGTAACCGGCGCCGTCCACGTGAGACGGGTTCGTACGGGCGCGGCGGCAGCACCCCGGGCGAGGGCGCGCCGAATGGAGGGATCGCGCGGCGCCAGGCGCGCGGCACGCAACCAGGCCGCTCGGGCCCGCACCGGCTCGCCCAGCCGGTCGAGCGCCGCCCCAAGGTTGTACCAGTGCGCCGCCACCCACGGGGCCTCGGCCGCCCGCGCCGCGAAGCTGTCCGCCGCCGGTCGCACTGCGCCGGCGTCGTATAGCCGCTCGGGAGACTGAGCCGCACCGACCTGGACCACCACGGCGGCCAGCACGAGTGTCACCACCGCGGACAGAGAGGGTCTCGCCTTGCTGGCACCGCCCACCAGGGCGCGCAGCACCTCCTGCACCTCCAGTGTCAGCTCCTCGGGGTCGGTCGAGCCCTCGGGGCCATAGAGCGCCTGCCGCAGGCGGTCGCGCACCCGTGCGGCGTGCGCCGCCAGGGAGGCCTCCACGCCCGCGGCGCGCAACGCGTCGGCGAGGTCGTCACTCGCCCGGAGGCGGGCCTTGGGCACGAGGCCCTCTAGCACCCCGCGGAACTCCAGTTCGAGCTGGTGCAGCGTGATGCCTGGCACGGCCGCCGGTCTGCGGTGGGCGCCGACGCGCCGGCGCGTCCGGGCGGAACCGAGTCGCACGGCCGCGGCCACCAGCGGCGGCAGCACGACGATCAGGATCCACGCCCAGGGGGGCACGCGCCCCGCGAAGACCTCCAGGGAGCGCCGCGGCGCGGTGATGAGCGGTGGCACGCTCTGCACCGGGGCCACGCCGCCCGACCCGCTCGGCGTCACGAACTCGACTGGCGCCGCGGTGAGCGTGACGTACGCCCCGCGTGCCAGGTCGAAGTACACGTAGCGCGGCGCCGGCACGCGGTGCGTGCCCGCCGAGTCCGCCACGACCAGATAGTCGAAGACCTTGGCACCGCCCACGAGGCCGTCTTCGGTGGTGAGTGCGACATTCACCTCCTGGGGATACGCCCGGAGCCCCACCGGCCACTCCAGCTCCGGCTCCGGCCACAGCGCCACGTTGCCCCGCCCGGAGAGCTCGGCCCGCACGTGCACTCCTCCCCCGATGGGGAGCTCACCCGGTGGGACCTGCACCCGGAACTGCAGCTCTCGGGCCGCCGCACCGCGGTAGCCCACCACGCCGCGGCGCGACGGCTGGGGGCGCACGGTGATCGAGCGGGGTTCGCTCTGGACCTCGTGGCGCAGCTCGCGGCTCAGGAACGACGAGGACACGGGAAGGCTGTAAGACGCGCTGGCGGCACCGATCTCCAGCCCACCCGCAGTCAGCGGGAAGACCACCTGGTGCAGCACGAACAGATCGTACCACAGGCCGGCGACCCGACGACTGGTCACCACCCCGCTCGGTGCAGGCCGGTCATAGGTCCACGCACCCCTGAGGCTCGGCGGCTCCAGGGTGGGCGGGTTGCGCAGCCTGGTGCGGATCTCCCGCGGGAACCACGCCACCACCAACAGGTCCACCTGATCACCCAGGGTCACGTCGCGCTCCGGCGTGAGCACCTCGAGCGTTACCTGATCGCGCGCGAGCGCCGGTGGCCTCGACTGCTGGATTACCGCCTCGACGCGCGGATCGAGCCCCGTCGCCGTGCCCGCGCGCGGGAGCACCGTGATCATGAAGGCCGACGTTTCCCCGGATTCCTCGCCCTGCTGCACCCGCACCGGCCCGATCGTAGCGGTCCCGGCCCTGAGGGCGCGGAACGTGAACTGCCGCGTGGTCATCCGGGTGGGCAGTCCGCCGATCATGGACACGCTCGTCTGGTCTCGCCGGTTGATGAGCTCCAGGCCCGCGAGATCGGGATCGAGGATCTCCAGCGGCGCGGCGCCGCGCGCCTCGACCGTGACCGTGAGCACGACATCGTCACCCACCAGCACCTCATCCCGGTCGAGTCGGGCGCTCAGGGCGGGCTGTTGCAGCGGCAACAGCACGGCGAGCAACAGCGCTACCACTCTTTCCTCCCCCGAGTCTCACGCACCTGTCGGCTCTGGCTCTGGCGATACCGGGTGCGGCGCTCCTCTTCGGCCATGGAGTTGAGGATCTGCTGCGCCTGGGCCGCGGACAAGCCTTCCGGCGGGCTCTCCTCCGGCGGGGGAGGCGACTCACTACCGGAGGGCGGCGGCGGGCCCTGCGCACCGGACTCCGGCGTGCGGCGGACCACCAGCTCCAGATTCCACTTGGCCGCCCGGTGCCGCGGCCGCAGCATCAAGGCCTCCCGGTAGTGCCGCCGGGACGCTTGGAGGTGGACGGCCGCATTGCCCGAGTCGGCCTCCGCGAGGCGCAGCCGCAGCAGGCCCAAGTTGTAGAGCGCCCGGAAGCGCAGCTCGGGCTCCAGGGATTCGGCCACCTGCTCCAGCGCCCGCCGGGCGAGCGCCGTGTCGCCCGCGGCGAGCGCCGCCGTGCCCAGGTTGAACAACGTCGTGTCCCCGCCCCGGCCGGCCGCAACCTGCTCGAGGTACGCCGTGGCGGCGGCCTGATAGTCCCCTTCCTCCCACGCCTCGTCCCCACGGTTGCGCGGCCCCTGCGCCTGGGCGCCGCCGGCGCCCAGGATGAGCAGGAGCGAGATCAGCGCCATCGAGCGGCGCGTCACCGTGTGCGCCAGGAGCACGAGTGCGGCGGCGAGCAGCGGGATCCACGCGCGGGAGATGTCCTGCGCAGCGGTTGAGGTCGCCTGCGGCGAGCGCTTGTAGGCGGCCACCAGATCCCGCACCGCGCCGGCCTGATCGGCCAGCTGCGCCGCCACCAGCACGCCTTGCGCCGCATCGGCGGCGGCCGTGAGGACATCGTCCCGCCGCGTAGTGCCGACGACCTCGTCGTCGGGATCGCGCTGGTAGCCAATCAGCGTTCCGTCGGGCTCGCGCACCGGGATGGGAACTGGCTCGATCCCCCCCTCCGCCACCAACACGAGCCGCACGCGGTCGCGGCGCAGTCGCTGGGCAGCGCTCACGATCGCCTCGAGCGAGTCATGCGCCTCGCCGTCGGTGAACACGACCAGCACGCGGTCGGCCACCGGATCACCCGCGAACAGGAGGTCGCGCCCCTGGTCGAGGACGGCAGCCAGCTCCGTGCCTCCGGCGCTGACGAACTCGGGATCGAGCGCGTCGATGAAGAGGTGGAGCGCGCTGCCGTCTACCGTGAGCGGTGACAGCACGAAGCTCTGTGCGGCGAACGCGATGAGCCCGACACGGTCGCCCCCCAGATCGTACACCAGGCGCCGGGCCTGGCGCTTCGCCCGCTCGAGCCGCGAGGGGGAAACGTCCTCCGCCAGCATGGAGCGAGAGATGTCCACCGCGACGACCAGGTTCAGCCCCTTGGTCTCGGCCTCCACCACCCGGCTGCCCCACCGCGGACCGG
Source organism: uncultured Gemmatimonadaceae bacterium (assembly GCA_964348295.1). Taxonomy (GTDB): domain Bacteria; phylum Gemmatimonadota; class Gemmatimonadetes; order Gemmatimonadales; family GWC2-71-9; genus WVYX01. The sequence continues at coordinate 37,333 of CAYGBV010000007.1, read as the reverse complement.
CCAGCGCCGCCGTGGCCGCCAGCGCCGCGAGACCGAGGGCCAGGGGGCTGGAACGACCGAGCCGCCCCGCCCGCACCGCCAGCGTGCGCGACCAGCGCCGCGCGTGGCTCACCCGGGCACCGCGCGCCCACGCGGCCAACAGCGCGGCAACGACCCCCACGGCAGGAGCGGTCCACAGCACGAGCGGGGAATCGAACGACATCTACGGCACCCTGATCACGACGGTCGCGGCGATGAGGAGCTCCAAGGCCAGCGCGCCGAGACCCACGAGCAGCGGCAAGCGGTAGGCCTCGTTGTACTGGGTGTAGCGCGTCACCACCACCGGCGTCTTCTCCAGCCGGTCGATCTGCTGGAAGATGCGGTTCAGCGCCTCGGGATCGGTGGCGCGGAAGTACCTCCCGCCGGTCAGGTTGGCGATGTCCTGCAGCAGCACCTCGTCGATGCGCACCGGAAGCGTCTGGTAGCGCAGCTGGCCCTGCGTCCCGCGCCCGATCGGCATCGGCGCCTCGCCTTCAGTGCCGACGCCGATGGTGTACACGCGGATCCCGAACTCGGCAGCCGCCTCCGCCGCCGTGCGCGGGTCGAGCATGCCACGCGTATTCTCTCCGTCGGTGAGCAGCACGATCACCTTGCTCGCCCCGGGCGCCCGCCGTAACCGGTTGGCCGCCGTTCCGATGGCGGTGCCTATGGCCGTGCCGTCCTCCAGCTCCCCGACGCGGAGAGCACGCACCGCGTGCTCCAGCACCTGGTAGTCCACGGTGATGGGCACGCGCGTGAGCGCCTCGCCGGCGAACGCCACCAGACCGATCCGATCGAACTCGCGCGCCGCGATGAAGGCGATCGACTGCTCCCTGGCGACGTCGAGCCGGTTGGACGGCGCAAAATCCTCGGCGAGCATCGAGCTGGACACGTCCACCGCCAGCACGATGGCGATCCCCTCGCTGGTGGTGTCTTCCGAGGAGATGCCGTACTCGGGCCCCGCTGCTGCGACGATCCACGCGGCGAGGGTGAGGGTGCGCAGTGCAGCCGGCACGCCGGCGAGCCAGCGGCGACCTTGGGGAGCCGTACGAAACTGCCCCGCGTCGCTGTACCGCGCCGCCGGTGCGGGCCGACGACGGCGATGCCACCACCACAGCGGCAGCGCCAGCAGCAGCACCAACACCAGGGGCCGCGCGAAGATCACGTGAGGCGCTCCTTCAGGCGATCGGCCTGCTCCACCACCTCCACCACGTCACTCGGCACGGCCGGAGCGAAGCGTGCCCGCTCCAGCGCGCGCAGCACGTCGGTGAGCTCTCGCAGCGGCCATTCGGGCACGCGGTCGTGCAGCACCCGGATGCACTCCTCGGTGTCCAGGTGACGGCCGGCCTCGGGGACCACCAGGGCGACGTGCTCCCGCAGCCGGTCGGCGGTGACCGCCGCTACCGCCCGGGACTCTCCCGCCGCCACCCACTGCTCGATAGGCGGCTCGGGAGACGCTGCATCCACTGCGGCCGCCGCCACCACCGGTCGGGTGCGCAGCCGCACGGTGCCCCACGCGGCGGCCCCTCCGAGCACGACGGCGAACAGGACGAGCAGGGGCGCCAGCCGGCCGGGGCTGCGCGTCACCGGCTCGATGGCGGGCCGCGGCGCCGGCAGGGTATCGTCGGCGGGAATCACGGGCACCACCTCGACCCATGCCGTGTCACCGGGAAGGGTCTCCACCCGTCCGTCGGCGTAGAGCAGTTCGGCGGGCGGCATCGCGATGGCGTGCCTGCCCGGCTCGAACAGGGCCACGGTATACAGCATCGTGAGATCGCCTTCGGCGTAGGCCGCGCGCGGCTGGCTGAGCGGCTCCACCGCCGCGCTCGCGGCCAGCGGGCGCAGCCGGACCTGCAAGTCGGGGGCCGCGCTGACGCGGCGCACCAGCCGTACCGTGTCTCCCACCGTCACGGAGCTGGGTGCCACGGCCCACGTGGACACCTGAAGCACTGCCAGCAGGAAGGCGACGATCATCGTTTCAGACGGCGCGCGCGCTCGGCGAACGCGCGGTGCAACGCCTCCGCATATGGTCGGTCGGTGCGCAAGGCGATGTGATCCACCTGCGCATGCTTGAGGGCGCGGGCGCGGTGGAGCCGTACCTTCTCGGCCGCCATCGCCAGCGCCAGACGCGTGGCGCCATGCGAGCTATCCACCAGCACACGCTCACTCGACTCGGCGTCCTCCAGCTCGATCCACCCCGCCTCGGGCAGCTCGAACTCCCGCGGGTCGTCCACCGTGATGGCGACCACCTCGTGCTTCCGCGCGATCCGGCCGAGCTGGTCCTCCCACCCGGGCGCCCGAAAGTCGGAGAGGATCACCGCGATGGAGCGGTGGCGCAGCAGGCGCGAGGCGTACGCCAGGGCCGCCGCGATGTTGGTGCCCCTGTCCACGGGACGAAACGCGAGGAGGTCTCGGATGATGCGCAGCGCGTGCAGTCGGCCCTTGCGGGGCGAAACGACGTGGTCGATGCCGCCCGAGAAGATGAGGGCGCCCACCCGATCGTTCTGCCGCGCGGCGGCGAGCGCGAGCACCGCCGAAACCTCGACCCCCAGCTCTGACTTGGCGACGGGTGCCCCGAACTCCTCCGACCCCGAGCGATCTACCACCAGCAGAAGCGTGAGCTCGCGCTCCTCCATGAAGGTCTTCACATAGGGGGAACCCATGCGGGCCGAGACGTTCCAGTCAATCGAGCGGTATTCGTCGCCCTGCTGGTAGGCGCGCACCTCGGCGAACTCCATGCCGTGGCCGCGAAACACCGAGCGGTACTCACCGGAAAAGAGCGTGTTGACGAGCCGGCGCGTGCGAAGCTCGATCGTCTTTACCTGGCGCAGCACGTCGGCCCCGACGATGCGGGACGGGCGCGTCACGGAACGTCCACTGCCTCCAGGATCTTGGCGATGACCCCGTCCGAAGTGACGTCTTCGGCCTCTGCCTCAAACGTGAGCAGCACGCGGTGCCGCAACACGTCGGGCGCAAGGGCCTTCACATCCTCCGGGACGACGTACGCCCGGCCCCGGAGGAAGGCGTGGGCACGAGCCGCCTGGGCGAGATAGATCGAGGCCCGTGGGCTCGCGCCGTAGGCGATGAGCGGCCGCACCTCGTGCAGCCCCACGGCCTGAGGCTCACGCGTGGCACGCACCACGTCCACGATGTAGTCCACGATCTTCTGATCCATGTAGAGCTCGGCGATCTGCCGCCGGATCGAGAGCACATCCTCCGGATCGGCGGCACGGCCCACCGGGATCTCCTGCCCCCCCGCCATGCGCCAGAGGATCTCCTTCTCCTCGTCGCGCGACGGATACCCCACGAACACCTTGAGCATGAACCGGTCGAGCTGGGCCTCGGGTAGGGGGTACGTACCCTCCTGCTCGATGGGGTTCTGCGTCGCCAGCACGAGAAATGGCTCGTCTAGCGCGTGCGTCTCATTGCCGATCGTAACCTGCTTCTCCTGCATCGCCTCGAGCAGCGCCGCCTGGACTTTCGCCGGTGCCCGGTTGATCTCATCGGCCAGAATGATGTTGGCGAACAGCGGCCCTCGCTTGGGGCGGAACTCCCCGGTGCGCTGGTCGAACACCATGGTGCCGATGATGTCCGCCGGGAGAAGGTCTGGGGTGAACTGGATGCGCTGGAAGGTCGTGCGGATCGTCTCCGCCAGCGTGCGCACCGCCAGGGTCTTGGCCAGTCCCGGCACGCCCTCGAGCAGGATGTGCCCGCCGGTGAGGAGTCCCACCAAGAGGCGCTCGATCATGGCCTCCTGGCCGACCACCCGTTTGCCCACCGCCTCCACGACGGCGGTAGTGATCGCCGCGTCCGGAGCTTTCACCGCGCGCGACGTCATCCGGTGTCACCTCTCATCGCTGCCTCCACAGGGGGCGGGCCGCACCGGCCTCACCGCTTGATGCGCTCACCGCCATCTTCGTGACGGAAAATCCAGGTGGCAAACTGCGGCGGCGCGATGGGGTTGTCGGGCTCGATCGCGCCCCACTCGACGCCGCTGTCGGTTCCTGCGCCGCGCCCGCGGGCCTGCTCCACCATCGACTTGGCACGGTCGATCCAGACCCCACAGTTCTCCGGCCGGAGATCCACCCAGCCGCGGGCCACGGCCGGCTCGATGTCATCGCTCTCCGGCGGGATGATGACGCACTCGCCCCTATAAACCTTCCCGTCAGGGACTACGATCGGAAGCCCCACCGACACGATCGTCGACCTGAGGAGGGCGTCCTCCGCGACCAGCCGCGCAGCCTCCGTCGAGAGTTGCCGCGCATCGCTCTCGGCGAGCCCCCGTACCGAGTCGCGCAGCCGCGAGAGCACGAAGGTCTCGTACAGCAGCTTCGTGAGGCGCGGCGGTCCCAGCAGCTCGAAGGCCACCGACCGCAGCCCGTGCTCCCGCTCCAGCGTCACTAGCCGGTCGATGGCGGCGGCCCGCATGACGCCCGCCTGGTAGGTCGGGCCGGCCGTGGACCCGTCCAGCGCGGCCACGATGTCCCGACCGGTGGGGTGCCCCTGCAGCTCCGACACGACGTACGCTGCCACCTCCTCGGGCGTGATGAACTCCATCTGCCTGAGCGCCGTGACGGTCTCGAACTCGTCGCGCGCAAAGAGACCGTTCTCGCCACAGTCGATCCATACCGACTGCAGCACCGATCCGGTGTCCTCCCAGCCCCCGGCCTGCTCCTGAAACGCCTCACCAACCGGTAGCGGTTGCGGGCAGTCGACCCGACGCACCGGCTGACCCCGGCGGCGCACCGGGCCGTAGGCAATCTCGCGCCAGGCGATCGCGGTGGTGGGCTTGATCTCCATGGTGGCCGGCGCTCCCGGCGTGCGGGCCATCAGCCAGAGCAACAGCGAGTGCGCCCCCGCGACGGCCGACTTGGTCAGCAACGTGCGCGAGGGCCGCTCCTCGGAGTGGGTGTAGGGGATGTTGAGCCCCATCCCTCCGGTCCCACTGGTGCCGATCTTCACGTACCCCTCGGTGGGGAACGCGCGCAGGCACTCCAACATGATCTGCACGTGACGGATGAGCTGGGGCATCGGAATGGAGAGCACGTGCTCCTCAACCCGCTCCGGCGTCACCGGGCCTTCCCGTGCGGCGGCGAGCAGGTCCCGGGCGCTGTGGAACACGTCCTGATATGCGAACGCCGTGGCGGTGTTGATGCAGTCCACCACGGCGTGCGGCTCGTACCGCTCGAACAGCCTAAAGAGGAAGTTGCGCTGCAGCACGTCCTTGGTGAGCTCGCCCAGGAGATCGTGCAACACCAGCTCGCGCAGCTGTTGATCTGCCAGCATGGCACGCCGCTCCAGCTTGGCGGCGTCCTCCGGCACGAAGATGTCGCCCCACTCGGTCGCAATCTCGGTCTCGCCGGCGTAGGATGCGAGCCACTTCGCGCCGGCGCGCACTTCCTCCTCGTAGAGCGCCACAAGCACGATCCGCCGCGGGCAGTGGGCCAACAGCTCCTTGGCCACCGCGCGGCCCACCAGCCCGCTGCCCCCCAACATCAGAATCGTCTTGTCCTTGAGTTCCATGGCCCAGACCCCGTCATCAGGCGACGCGCAGGGCGCGCACCGCCTCGAGTTCCCGTTTCGTCAAATAGCGCCACTTCCCCGGCGCCAACCGGCCCAGCCGTACGGGCCCGTAGGAGAGGCGGGTCAGGCGCTCCACCTTGAGCCCCAGCCGGTCGCACAGCCGCCGCACGATGCGGTAGCGCCCTTCGGCGAGCACGAGAGTCACGTCGCTCGATCCGCGCGCCGCTGGCCTCACCCGCGAGCGCAGCACGCGCACCGGTCGGCCGTCGATCACGGTCCGCCGCCCGAGCGCTTCCCGAATCTCGTGCGGCGAACGGCCGTGCACCAGCACCCGGTAGGTACGCTCAACTGCATAGCGCGGGTGGGTCAAGCGGTGCGCCGCCTCTCCGTCGGTGGTGAGCAGCAGCAGCCCCGACGTGGTGACGTCCAGCCGCCCCACGTAGGTGAGCCCGGGGACGGCGGGAAGCAACTGGAACACCGTCCGCCTCCCCCCGGGATCCCGCTTCGTCACCACGTAGCCAACCGGCTTGTGCAACGCGAGCCACACGGCGCGACCGGGACGGACCCGGCGGCCTCCGACCGTGATCACGTCGGCGTCCGGATCCACGCTGGCGCCGAGCGTCGCCACCTTCCCGTTGACGCGAACCCGGCCGGCCTCGATCAACTCCTCCGCGCGGCGGCGCGAGGCGACCCCGGCCCGTGCCAGGGCGCGCTGCAGCCGCATCTTCGTCACGCCCCGCCCAGCTCCCCGGTTTCCAGGGGCGGACGCAGCGCCACCGAGAGCTCCTCCAGCCGCGGCAGCTCTTCTAGCGATCGGATCCCGAGCAGCTCCAGTAACTGGGGCGTGGTCCCGTACAACAGGGGCCGTCCCAGCCCATCGGCCCGGCCCACCACCTCGATCACTTCCCGGTCCAGCAGCGAGCGGAGCACGCCTTCCACCGAGACGCCGCGGATGTCCTCGATGTCCGCTCGACTCACCGGTTGCCGGTAGGCGATGACCGCCAGCGTCTCCAGCGCCGCGCGGCTCAGCTTGCGCGGCCGATGCACGATGCGCGCCTCGGTGATCGTCTCGGCGAGCTCCCGCCGGGTGAGGAGCTGGAAGCCCTCGCCCACCTGCGCCAGCTCCACCCCGTGCGCGTGCTCTTCGTAGTGCCGGCGCAGCTCGGCCAACGCAGCCTCGAGCTCCTCGCGCGGGGAGTCAGGGGCGAGCCGCCCCAGATCCTCCAGGGAGAGGGGGTGCGCCGCCGAGAAGAGGGCGGCCTCAAACAGCTGTGCGATCGGGTTCACGGCGAATCATCACCGAGCCAAAGGTCTTGCGTTGCGCGAGGCTGATGCGCCCTACCCGGGCCAGCTCCAGCACCGCGATCAGTACCGAGAGTACGTCCGCCACCGTGGCCCCCTCCCCGATGGCATCGAGCAGGGTGAGCTCCTCTCGCTCCTCCAGCAGGGCCTCGAGCCGGCGGGTGGCCCCCTCCACGTCCAGCGGGCGTGGCACCACGCGGTGGAGCACGGGCTCCGGTAGCGACTCGACCAGCTCCTCCACGGTGAGCAGCAGCTCTTCCACTGTCAGCGTGATCGGGCGTGGCGGGAGATCGGGCGGCTCCGGCAGCCAGCCTCGCGGGAACCGGCCCGCATATTCGCTCGCCCGCTGCGCCAGCCAGTCCGCCACCTCACGGACCTGCTCGTATTCCAGCAGGCGCCGCACGAGCTCGGCACGCGGGTCCTCCCATGCCTCGTCGTCGAACGGCCGTGGCAGCAGCATCTGGATCTTGATGCGCAGCAACTGGGCGGCCATCTCCAGGTAGTCGGCCGCCTCGTTCAGGCCCAGCGCGTCGATCGACTCGAGGAATTGATCGGCGATGGTCGCGATGGGAATGTCGTAGATGTCCAGCTCCTGCTCCCGAATCAGGTGCAGCAGCAGGTCCAGCGGCCCGGCGAAGGCGTCGAGCCGGACGACGAACGGGGCCTCAGTCGCGCTGTTGGTCGGCGCCACGGTCATAGCAGACAGAGGGGGAAAGGCTGCAGCGTGAACGGCTCCGCCAGCTCGCACGCCAGTCCCTGAAGCAGAAACGCCGGGGTCAGCATTACCCACAGCACCCGCGGCACGATGAGAATCACCGCCATCAGCACCAGCACGCCGTAGCGAGCTATGCGCCGGTACGCCGGCTGCCACTCGCGCGGCAGCACGTGATACAGCAGGTGCGACCCGTCGAGCGGCGGCATCGGGATCAGGTTGAAGAACGCCAGCAGCAGGTTGAGCCACACCCCCCAAAAGAGCATGCGCTGCAACACGGCGAGGATGCCCGTGGACGCGGGCACGACACCCGCCAGCGCACCCACTGCAATGCTCGCCACGAGACAAACCAGGAACAATGCCAGGTTCGTCACGATGCCGGCCGATGACACTATGAGATCGCCGCGCTTGAAGTCGCGGTAGTTGCGCGGGTCTACGGGCACCGGCTTGGCACCGCCGAAGATCACCCGCCCCCCCGAGAGCATGAACACCATGAGCGGCATCAGCACCGTGAAGAACGGGTCGATGTGCTTGAGCGGATTGAGAGTGAGCCGCCCCATAGCCAGGGCCGTGGGATCGCCTTGCCGGAGCGCCGCATATCCGTGCGCATACTCGTGCGCAACCATGGAGAAGAGCAGTACCGGAAGAGCGTAGAGAAACTCGTGCACGGTGGGGTGGAAGCTAACCGTGGCCTCTAAGAGTGTCAAAGGCGTAGCGCCTTGACTGGCACACACTTGCGGGGTAGAATTCCGGTCCGATTTCGGGGCCGGGCGGCCCTATTCTCACGCGAGGAGCGGTAGTGCCGAACATCAAGTCAGCCAAGAAGCGCATGCGCCAGAACAAGAGCCGCCGTGCGCGGAACCGGAAGCACCGCAGCACCGTGCGGTCGGCCGTCAAGAAGGTGCGCGCCGCCTCCAGTGCCGCGGAGGCCGAGGCTGCCTACCGCGAGGCCGAGCGCCTGCTCGACCGTGCCGCCCGGAAGCAACTGGTCGCGAAAAACAAAGCGGCGCGTGACAAGCGCCGGCTCGGAAAACTGGCTCGGGAAAGAGCGCAGGCGAAGAAGTAGCTACAGCGCCGCTAGCTCCGCGCCGCACCGCTCGCAGTACCACTCGGTGGGCAGGTTCGGAGCGCCGCACTCCCCACACTTGACCGTCTTGGCGGCACCTTTCGCCGGGCGGTCCTCTCGTGCCTCCACACTTTCCACACCCTCTGCTCCGACCTGGGACTGACGCTCACCCGGAGGCTTGGGGCCGCCGCCCGGCAACGGCGTGCTCTCAATGGGTGAGGCCAGGTCCGACGTTGAGATGCGGGGCTGCCTACCGCTCAGCCGCCCGGGCCGCGACTTGCTAGCCTCGTCGTCGGTCACCGAACGGAGAAACTCCAGCTCGTCGAACGCGTCCGTCTGAGTGGACTCGGGCTGCGCTTCCTCCGCCACCCCAGCCGCAGCGGGCTCCTCCGCCGCCGGCGCTTCCGCCTCGGCCGGAGCCTCCGGTGGCAGGGCGGCGGGGGCTGCGGCTTCGGCCTCGAGGCTCTCCACCGAGGACATCACCTCCCCGATGCTGGCGATCTCGTCGTCGGTCGCCTTGAGGGCTTCGCGGATCTTGACCAGCGACTCCAGGATCTCGGTACGCAGCGCCGACCACCTTTCCTCGTCGAACTCGCCCACCGTGTGGCGCAGCTCTGCCTCCGCGAGACGCTCGGAGGCTTCGCTCTCTTGCTGGGCGAGGCCGCTGCGCGCCTCCTTGTACTGCTCGAGCGCCGTTCCCAGCTCGTCCTTGAATCCCTTTAGCTCTTCGATGATAGCGTCGTAGCGCTTGCGGTAGTCGGACTGGACCTTGTCCCGTACCTGAGTGGGCGTCTGGTCGGCGGCCATGCCCAAGCGATCCAGCCACTGCTCGATCTGCCGTTTCTCCTCGAGCAGGCGGCGAATGTCCGAGGTGGGATCCTTGGAACGCTTGGCCATCAACTCTCCCACTGGCACAATGCCAGTCCGGGCCCGCCGGATGGCGCGCCGTGCCGACCTATCTAGTTAACCTATAATAGCTTGGCGGAGTTCGCCAAATGCGGCAGCGACGTACGTCACGCTTTGGGCCCGGCGAACACGGTCACTCCACCCACGATGGTCCGCTCTACCCGCCCGCGCAGCTCCCATCCGGCGAACGGGGTGTTGCGGCTCTTGGAGAGGAACAGCCCGGGGTCCACGACCCAGCGGGCCTTGGGATCGAACACCACCACATCGGCCGGACTCCCCTTGCGCAGCGTGCCGGCCGGCAGATGGAACACCTGCGCCGGTTGCGTGCTCATGCACCGAATCAGCTGCGGCAGGGTGAGCACCCCACCATCCACTAGCCGGGTGAGCCCCAACCCCAGGGCCGTCTCCAACCCGATCACCCCGAATGGGGCGTCGTCGAACTCGCGTTCCTTGAGCTCGTAGTGGTGTGGCGCGTGGTCGGTGGCGATGGCGTCGAGCGTGCCGTCCTGGAGCCCCGCCCTGACCGCCTCCACGTCTGCCCCCTCCCGCAACGGCGGGTTCATTTTCGCGTCGGTGTCGTAGCCCTCGCAGGCATCGTGCGTGAGCGCGAAGTGGTGCGGCGCCACCTCGGCCGTCACGTTGACGCCCCGCTCCTTGCCGCGGCGGATCAGGTTCACCGATTCGCGGGTGGACATGTGGCACAGATGCACGTGCCCGCCGGTGAGCTCGGCGAGCAGGATGTTGCGGGCCACCATGATCTCCTCGGCAGCTGCAGGGATGCCCTTGAGCCCGAGCCGGGTGGAGACCGTCCCCTCGTGCATCGCTCCGCCCGCAAACAGATACGGGTCCTCGCAGTGCTCGGCGACCGGAATGCCGAACGAGCGGGCGTACTCCAGCGCCGTGCGCATGAGCTGGCTGGAGACCACGGGATGGCCGTCGTCGCTCACCGCCACGGCCCCCGCCGCCACCATTTCCCCGAACTCCGAGAGCTGCTTGCCCTCCTGGCCCAGCGACGTCGCGCCGATCGGGTAGACCCGGGCGGCACCCGCCGCCGCACCTTGCTTGACGATGAAGCCCACGGCCGCCTGGTTGTCGGTCACCGGGTCGGTGTTGGGCATGGCGCACACCGACGTGAACCCCCCCGCCGCCGCCGCGAGGGCGCCGCTGGCCACCGTCTCGGCGTCTTCGCGACCCGGCTCCCTGAGGTGCACATGGAGGTCCACTAGGCCGGGGGCAACGACCTTCCCCTTGGCGTCGAACGTCTCGGCCCCGTCGGGCGCGGCGAGCTTCTTCCCCACCGCCGCGATCGAGCCATCGACGATCAGCACGTCGGCGACGGCGTCGTGATCCTGCGAGGGATCGATGACGCGGCCGCCCTTGAGCAGCAGCGGCTTCACTCGTCCACCTCCCGGCCCGAGCCCTTCGCCGCTTCGGCGAGTTCTGGTTGCCCACCGGCGAGGAGGTAGAGCACTGCCATGCGGATCGCGACCCCGTTGGTCACCTGATGGAGGATCACGCTGTGGGGCCCATCCGCGACGCGGGAGTCGATCTCCACCCCCCGGTTCATCGGTCCCGGGTGCAGGATGAGGATCTCCCTCGGAGCCCGCTCCAGCCGCTCGAGCGTGACGCCGAAAACGCGGTAGTACTCACGCACCGAGGGGATGTAGCCCGCCCGCATCCGCTCCAACTGCAACCGCAGCACGTTGAGCACGTCCGCCCACTCGATGGCTTCCTCGATGCGGCGGAACACGGTCACGTCCAGCTCCTCGATCCCCCGCGGCATGAGACTCTGGGGCCCGCACACGGCGACGTCGGCTCCCAGCTTGAGCAGCCCCCAGATGTTGCTGCGCGCCACCCGGCTGTGGAGGATGTCGCCGCAGATGCAGACCTTGAGGTCACCGATCCGTCCCCGCGCGTCCCGGATCGTGAGCATGTCCAGCAACCCCTGGGTCGGATGCTCGTGCGTACCGTCCCCGCCATTGATCACGTTGGACGGGATGCGCTCGGCCAGGAACTTGGCTGCGCCCGAGGAGGGGTGCCGCATCACCACCATGTCGATGCGCATCGCCTCAAGGTTGCGGGCGGTGTCCACCAGGTTCTCACCCTTCTGCACCGACGATCCCGCAGCCGCCACGTTCACGGTGTCGGCGGAGAGGCGCTTCTCGGCGAATTCGAAGGAGATGCGGGTCCGGGTGGAGGCCTCGAAGAACAGATTGACTATGGTCTTGCCGCGGAGGGCGGGGACCTTCTTGATGGCTCGCTCACTGACTTCCTTGAACGGCTCGGCTGTGTCGAGGATGAGTTGAATCTGCTCCGCAGTGAGGGGCTCGAGACCCAACAGATCCTTGCCGAGCGAGGGTTCGGTCACGTCTTGCCTCCGTCGACCAGCTCCACCGCGTCGCGCTCGTCCAGCTCCGCGACCAGCACGTCTACCCGGACGCCGGGCTGCACCTCGATCCTGTGCCCCACGATGTCGGCCTGAATGGGCAGCTCCCGCCCGCCGCGATCCACCATCACCGCGAGGCCGATGCGGGCCGGACGCCCGAAGTCGGCGAGCTGATCCATCGCGGCCCGGATCGTCCTGCCGGTATACAGCACGTCGTCCACGATCATCACCCACTTGTGGTCCAGATCCACCGGCAGACGGGTCTCCCCGATGACGGGCCGCGGCCCGATCGTTTGCAGGTCGTCGCGATAGAGGGTGATGTCCATCACGCCCAGCGGAACCGTCGCGCCCTCATGGGTCTCGATGAGCTGCACGAGTCGCTGGGCCAGGTCGGAGCCGCGGCGCTGAATCCCCACCAACACCAGCTCGTCGATCCCGCCGGCAAAGGCCACGATCTCTCGGGACATGCGCTCGAGGACCCGAGCTACCTCTGAGGCGTCCATGAGGGTGCGCCGCTCGGTAGGGCTCATAGCTGCCGCGCAAGTTAGAGGTCGTTCAGAGGAGCGTCAATCACCGCGTGACCGGGGTGAGGGGCGGCTGGCCCGCCAGCACCGACTGTACGTTCCGCACGGCGAGCCCGGCCATGGCCCGGCGCGTGTCGGTGGTGGCGCTCCCGACGTGCGGCAGCGCCACGACCCGGGGGTGTGCCGCCAGCGCCGCTGGCACGCTCGGCTCGGCGGCGAACACGTCCAGACCCGCACCGCCGAGGTGGCCGGCCGCCAGCGCCGCCACGAGGGCGTCCTCGTCCACCAGATCACCCCGGGCCGTGTTGATGAACAGCGCGCCCTGCCGCATGGCCGCGAACGTCTCCCGGCCGAACATGCCGCGCGTCTCGCTGCTGGACGGTACGTGCACCGTGACGACGTCGCTCTCGGCCAACAGCTGAGACAGATCCACCCGCGCCGCGGCCGTGGCGCGCTCGAACTCGGGGCGCCGGGTCTGATCGGCGTAGAGGACGCGCATGCCGAACCCGACCGCGCGGCGCCCGACCGACTGCCCGATCCTGCCCGCTCCCACGATCCCGAGCGTGCTCCCGTTGAGCTCGAGCCCCAGGAGCTGGGTGGGGTGCCACCCGGACCAGCGCGACTCGGCAATCATGGCCTGGCCTTCCTTGAGGCGCCGCGCGGTCGCCAGGATGAGCGCCCACGTGAGGTCGGCCGTGGCCTCGGTGAGCACGTCGGGGGTGTTGGTGACCGTCACGCCGTGCCGCTCGGCGGCGGCCAGATCGATGTTGTCGTAGCCCACCGCGCAGTTGGCCACGATCTCGAGCTGGGGCAGTCCCTCGAGCTCCGCTCTCCCAATGCGGCGCGAAAGTAGCGGGACAATGGCCCTGTAGGATCCACTGGGAGTCGGGCTCTCGGCCGCGAGCCACTCCACGGAGCGGCCGGCCACGGGGTCGTCCGGCAGCAGTGTCTGGAGCTCGGCGGCGATCAGGATGTCGGACATGACGTGTCGTCGGCTCAGCGGGAGTCAGGCTGTGAACGCCTTTGTACGGGGTGGAAAGTACCCCCGGATACCTCTATTATGCACCGGTTCCCGAGGCAGCCGCCGCGCTGAGCGGGGGACACTCTTGGAGAGGTGTCCGAGTGGTTGAAGGAGCCGGTCTCGAAAACCGGTAGGCCCGTCAGGGTCTCGAGGGTTCGAATCCCTCCCTCTCCGTAGCAAGCGTCGGTACGTCCTCGAAGTCGAGCGCTGGGGCGAGCCCCGGCTCGACCAGTCCACTTCCTACCTCCAGCGACGACTCGCCATGGGTGATCCCGCAACCAGCCCCCGTCCTCGGTGGCGCCCGATGCAACTCAAGGAACACTTCGGCAACTACTCCTTCCTGCTCATCGTGCTGGTGCTGATGCTGCTCTTGCACCCGCTGCTGGACACCGGGCGACGAGAACTCGTTTCCGTCGCGTTCACGTTGATCTTCCTCGCGGGCCTGTACGCGGTGCGAGGGGAGCGGCGTACGCTGGTCATCGGCCTCCTTCTCGTGGTTCCGGCACTGCTGGCTGGCTGGGCCAGCAGTCTGGTGGAGAGCAACGTGCTGTTCGCGATCAGCCGCGCGCTCGAGGCGCTGTTCCTGTTCTACGTGACTGCCGTGATCCTGCATCACATCATGACCGAGTCGGAGATCACCAACGACACGATCTACGGGGCGGCAGCCGCGTACCTCATGATAGGTATGGCGTTTGCGGTGGTCTTCGGCTGGCTCGAAGCCCTCCAGCCCGGGTCTCTCGCGGGCCTCACGCCCGGCGCTGGAGATTGGGCCGGGCATCGGTTCTGGGACTTCCTCTACTTCTCGTTCGTGACAATGACCACCCTGGGGTACGGCGACATCACACCTGCCGGCGAGGAGGCTCGATCCATCGCCACGCTGGAAGCCGTCGCCGGCCAGTTCTACGTGGCCGTGCTGGTGGCCCGCATCGTCGCCATTCTCACGGCCAAGGGAACGCGGCGATCGGGCTAGCCCAGGGTCACGGCTGCCAGCACCGCATCACTGAAACGTGAGGCCGAGCGTGAGCAGCAGCATCGTGTTGTCGGCATTCTCGATGCGCTGGTACACGAAGTCCACGTTGGGGGTGATGAACAGCGACCGGCTGATCCTGAGGTCGTAGCCGAGCGCGATGTTCGATCCGAATCCGGTCTCCGTCGTGACGACCGTGCTGTCCGTGGTGGGAAAGAAGTCCACCAGCGACAGGCCCAGGCTCAGCTTGAGGAAGATCCCCCGGCTCGCCGCCGGGTAGTACAGCCCCGTCAGGGTGACGTTGCCGCGGGTGAGCACCTGATTGGCTTCCTCGCGGGCCCACAACATGCCCTCGCCCCCGAATAGGACGTGCCGATCGACCGCCCAACCTAGTCGCACGTATCCGGCGAAGCCCGGCTTCGTCTCGTCGGCGATGTTGCGCGCCAGGTTCCACCCGCCCCCCACCCCGAACGAGCCCCAGAGGCCCTCTCGCCCGGTCGACTCCTGGGCTGCGACCGGGGTGGCGGCGCCCACTACGAGCGCGGCCGCGACGAACCAGACCAGCGCACGCAAGGGGAGTCCTCAGTGGAACGTCGCGCCCACCGTCAGCATCAGCATGTAGTTGTCCGTGTCGCTGATGAGCTGGTAGAGAAAGTCCACGTTGGGCGTGATGGAGAAGTTGTCGGTGATGCGGATGTCGTAGCCCACCCCCAGCGTGCCGCCGAAGCCCGTCTGCCACTCCTTGGTGACCGTGCTACCCTGAGTGCTGTACAGCTCCACGCCGGCCACGCCGATACCGATGTTGAGCAATAGATCCAGATCGAAGCTGGGATAGAACAGCAGGTTCACCGTCCCGTTGCCACGGCTGACCCACGTGTCCTCCGCCACACTGCGCGCCCAGAACCTTACCTCGCCACCCACCAGGAACCGCGGGTTGGGGGTACCGCCGGCCCGGATATAGCCGGAGAACCCCGTCGTGGTCTCGTCATCGGGGCCAGAGAGGTTCCAGCCAGCACCGGCCCCCATGCTGAACCAGACCCCGTCCCGGTGCGATTCCTGTGCGGACGCGGTCGTAGCGAGGGCCGTCAGAGCGACGACCGTCGCAATCGCACGAGCAACAGTTTGCAGTGTCACGGTCAGCCTCATTGTTGGCCCTAATCTGGCACGGCAGACGCCATTTGCACACCCACACAACGCCCGTTACCATACTGCGCAGCGCGGCACGAGTCGGTTCACACCACCGAATCCACCGGACGGAACGGCCATGGGAGTGACCCGAACCCTGCTCCTCAAGGCATCGCAGAGCGGCTGGCTCGCGAAGCAGGTACGTGGGCGCCGCTTCGCTCGGCGGGCGGTAAGGCGATTCATGCCGGGCGAGGAAATCGATGCCGCCCTCGCCGCCGCAAAGCACCTCCAGGAGCGGCGCATCCCCACGTTGATCACGCTGCTCGGTGAGGCGATCACCGACCGGCGTGAGGCCGAGGGTGTGGCCGCCGAGTATCTCGACGCGCTGGATCGGATCGAGCAGCGCGCGCTCCCTATGCAACTCTCGGTCAAGCTCACGCAGCTCGGGCTCGACGTGAGCCGCGACACGTGCATCGAGCAGCTCTCCCGCATCACCGCACGGGCCGCCGAGACGGGCAACTTCGTGTGCATCGACATGGAGAGCTCACCCTACGTCGATTCCACCCTCGAGGTCTTCCGTGCCATCAGACGCGAGCACGACAACGTGGGGATCTGTCTCCAGGCCTATCTCTACCGCACGGCCAACGACCTCGAGGCCCTCCTCCCACTCGCGCCCACCATCCGGCTGGTGAAGGGAGCCTACAACGAGCCACCGCAGATCGCCTACCCTCGCAAGCAGGACGTCGACCAGAACTTCTTCAGGATCGCGCAGCGCCTGCTGTCCGACGAGGCGCGCCCCGGGTCCGTGCCCCACGCATTCGGGACCCACGATCCGCGACTCATAATGCGAATCCAGGACTACGCAGCCGGGGCCGGCATTGCCAACGACGCCTACGAGATCCAGATGCTGTACGGCATTCGGCGGGATGACCAGGATCGCCTGGCCGCTCGGGGATACGCGGTACGCACGCTGATCAGCTACGGGCGCCACTGGTTCCCCTGGTACATGCGGCGCCTGGCCGAGCGCCCCGCCAATCTCCTGTTCGTCGCGAAGTCGGTTATCAGGTAGGACTGCCGATCAGGTCCCGCCGCCCTCGGGCGGACGCACGGTCCCCACTGGTGTCGGCCGGTCCCGCACCCGATCCACCACACACAAGAAGCCCAGGGGCTCGTCCCCCGTCGCCTGGAACTGGTGAACCGCTTCCGGCGCCACGTATATGCAGTCGTAGGGCTGCACCTCGTGGACGACATCTCCTAGCACCACGCGACCGCTGCCCCGCAGGATCACCACAGCATGGGGATGGCTGTGATACTCGAGCGTGGAATGGCCACCGGGCTGCACCTCGAAGTAGCGGGTGAGGAACGCCAACGCTCCCTCGGCCTCGCCTTCCCCCATGATGGTCTGGCGAGAAACGTCCCGGTGCGCCTCGCTCTCCGCCTTGTACTGCTTGAGCGGAATGCCCGACCAGCGAAACTGCCGACACCTGATGACCCTCGATCCGTCACTCACGGCCGTGCGCCCTCACGGTCTCGGTGAGGCGCCGGCTCGCCGCCTCGACGTCGCCCTGCGCGTACAGGCTGCTCCCGATCAGCAACATCACGTCCACTCCGTAACGCGAGATCCAGTACGGCACGCGCTCTACGTCCACACCACCGCCGGGCACCGGGAGCGCCGGTGCCAGCCCGTGGTACGGCTCGCGCAATCGGGCGTTGATGGCGTCGCATTGGGCCTCGCTGACCGGGAAGCGCCCACCAGCGTTTACGTAGATCACCCCGTCGGCCCCGAGGAGGCGCAGCACCAGCCCGAGCATGACATCGGGCGCCACGCCGTGCTCGCCGGCGAATAGGGCCCCGGAGAAGGTCGGGTGCGCGAGCACGATGAGCCCACTCTCCTGTGCCAGCCACCGCACCGTGTCGAGGCCCGCGATGAACGGGCTCACCAGCACGCCCCGGCACCCGAGCGCGCTCACCGCCGCCACGCGCCGGGGCAGCTGCGATACGGGCGCGGTGACGTTGGGGAAGTAGAGGGTCGAGCCCCCGGTCTCGGCGTTGGCCTCCAGCACCGCGGCCTGACACCGCTCGACCCGTTCGAGAAACGGGGCCGTGGCCTGATCGGTCACGCCGTGATCGTCCTTCACCACGTCAATCCCGCCTCGCGCCAGCGCCCCACACACCTCCGCCAGCTCGCCGGAAGACAGCCCCACCGGCTTGGCCGAGGTGCACAGCAACGGCCGGCCTGCGACGTTCCCGCAGGCGGCCCGCACGCCGGCGATCCCGTGGCGCGGCCCCGGGAAGCGCTCGACCACCGCGCGCGGCAGCTCCAGGTCGGTGACCAGCGTCCCGGGGTGCATGGATACGTTCCCGAACAGCAGGTTCAGAAACTGCGGGACCTCCGCTCCCACGATGGCCGGATCATAGGAGAGCGTCAGGCTCCAGCGCGCACCGTCGAGCCGCTCCGCGCTCTCCAGGCGGCCGACCATGCGCTGCTCGATGGCGGCGGGGTAGCAGCCGTCGGGCAGCTCAACGGTCTGCTCCAGGGCGATCTCCCGCCCGCGCTCTTCCGCGCTCTCGCCGTCGCGCAGGCTGAGCCGGTAGGTGATGCGGATGCGCTGGCTGGCTCGTCGCGTCATGCCTCTTGACTCGTCGTCTGCTGCCCACCACGCTTGCCGCGGAGGAGGTGCCCTCAATGGACCTCTATCTCGTGCAGCACGGCGAGGCTGCCACGAAGGAGCGCGACCCTTCCCGGCCGCTCACCGACCACGGGCGTCAGCAGGTGACCCGGGTCGCCCGCGCGGCGGCCGCGGTCGGTATCGCTCCAGCCGGAATCTATCACTCCGGGAAACTCCGGGCCGAGCAGACCGCGGGCATCTTCGCCGCGGCGCTGAGTCCGGGCCTCTTGCCGAGCCGGCTGGAGGGACTCGCCCCGAACGACGACCCGGCGGTAGCCGAGCGCGCCATCGCCGCGTTCGCGGCGCCGGTGATGCTGGTGGGCCATCTGCCACACCTGAGCCGGCTCTGCTCGCGACTGGTCGCCGGCGACGCCGCGCAGGACCTCGTGGCGTTCCGCAACGGCGGGGTAGTCTGTCTCGGGCGGGACGAGGAGGGGAATTGGAGGCTGCGCTGGATACTGCCGCCCGAGGTCGCGCCGGCCGAGTGAGCCGAGCCCGCCGAGACGGGTGACAAATCGCCCCGCCGGCGCACGGCCGACGGGGCGAGTTCACTGAGCCGTGTGAGGCTCCGCTCGGTCTATGGCTGGCAGCCGGGACCGCCGCGCCTCAGCCCGAGGCTGCCGCGCCGACCGCCCTGGCGCATGCCGGGACGGCCCGCTCGCATCCGCATCCCCATGCGGCTGCCCTCGATCCACCCCTGCATCTTGCCCTGCTGTTCGGGCGTGAGCAGCGCCTTGGCCTGGGCTGCACCAGTCAGCATCGCCAGGTGGGCGGCCTGTTGCGCCTGCATCGCCTGCTCGGCATAGCGCCGCACCGCATCTGCGTCGGGCCGATCGGCCTGCCACGCCTCGAGCAGCGCCTCATGGGAGGCCTTTGCGCTCTCCAGCGCCTGCTCGTGGGTGCCCGTGAGCTCCTCACCCAGCCGCTCCAACTGCGCCACCTGCTCCTCGCTCAGCCCAAGGAAGTCTTTGCGCGCGATCAGCGCCTGCGGCGCGAAGTGGTGCACCCCGGGAAGCCCGGCGGCTCCGAGCCGCATCTGCTGCCGCATGGCCGGGCCACCCTCCCACCAGGTGCCGGGCGCGTGCAACCGCATCCTGCGGGGTTGGTCCTCGGGCGCCGCTTCGGGCTCCTGGGCGGGAAGCACGCCCGCCGCCACCAGCGTCGCGGCTGCCGCCGCTATCATGATTCTCGTCCGTGCCTTCATCCTCAGTCTCCTTGACAAGCACCGACGGACTCCCGCCGATGCGTGGGTTCTGCCCAGTCAGACGACGGGAGGCAGGAGATGTTAAGGGGAAAGGTGCAAGGCGCAGGGGGAAGGTACGACTGGTCGGACAACGGGGAACGGGCTGTCCAGCCCTGCCGGCAGCGGGAACCGGGAAGCGGGAAGCGTCGTATCGTTCCCCGTTCCCTGTTCCCTGCTCTCCGTCTCAATCCCGCAGCTACTGCTCCGCCGCCTCCCCTGTGCGTCCGGCGAGCGTGCGGTCCAGCATGAGGAGCGCGGCGGGGTTGTCGCCCACCATCTCCAACTGAGAGATCACGTCGCCCACCGACTTCTCCTCCTCCACCTGCTCGGTGACGAACCACTGCATCTGGAGCTGAGTGGGGTAGTGATTCTCCTTGACCGCGAGATCGTAGATCTTGTTGATCGACGCAGTCACCTTCTGCTCGTGCGCGAGCGCCGTCTGGAAGGCCGCGAGGGTGCTCTCGTAGTCGGCCGGGGGCTGCGGAACGGCCTGCAGCTCGACCCGCTCGCCCAGGTCCGCCAGGAAATCGAACAGACGCAGCGCGTGCGCCAGCTCCTCCTCGTACTGCATCCGCATCCAGTGGGCAAAGCCCGGGAGGTTCTGGTCCTCGAAGTACGCCGACATCGAGAGGTACGTGTAGGCGGCCTTGAATTCCATCGCGATCTGATCGTTGATCGCCTTGACCACTGCCTTACTGCCCATTGCGCGTCTCCATGCGATTGAGGTCTGATGTTGGGCAGGAAATATACTGCGGTGGCGCCCGGGGGCACCTTCCTTCTACAATTGATTAAGATAAGGCAGCAAAGGACTCCGCTTTTCGGCCACCGGCCGGCGGGCGCTCACCCAGCCGAGGGACGGTGGGCGTCGGCCCGGCCGGTCACGTTAGGAACAGGTTCGCTCCCATGAGAGACCGATTCACCTCCTCCTCCCCCGACCTGCGCGGCGTCAAGGCGCGCGAGGTGCGCGACTCGGTGGTCATCCGGTTCGCCGGCGACTCGGGCGACGGCATGCAGTTCACCGGGTCCCAGTTCACGCTCGAAGCCGCCCTCGCCGGCAGCGACATCGCCACCTTTCCAGACTATCCGGCGGAGATTCGCGCCCCGGCCGGCACGACATACGGCGTCTCGGCCTTTCAGATCCACTTCGGTGGGGGCGACCTCACCACGGCGGGCGACGAGCCGGACGTCCTGGTGGCCCTCAACCCGGCCGCCCTCAAGGTCAACTACAAGGACCTCCGGATCGGCGGTCTGGCCGTGGTGGACACCGGAGCGTTCACCAAGCGCAACCTGGCCAAGGCGGGCTATGAGACCAGCCCGCTCGACGACGACACCCTGGCACCCTACCAGGTGCTTAGGCTGGACATCACCCAGCGCACACTGGACGCGCTCGAGGAACTCGAGCTCAAGCAGAAGGCGGCCTTGCGGTCGCGCAACATGTGGACCCTGGGGCTGATGCTCTGGATGTTCGGGCAGGACCGCCAGGCCACCGCCGACTGGATCGGGCGGAAGTTCGCCAAGCAACCCGAGATCGCCCGAGCCAACACTACCGCACTGAACGCGGGGCACGCGTTCGGCGAGACGGTGGAGATGCCGATGGACGTGGTGGGCTACACGGTGGCCAAGGCCGACGTGCCACCGGGGATCTACCGCACCGTGACCGGCACCGAGGCCACCGCGTGGGGCCTGCTGGCCGGTGCCCAGGCGGCCGGCCTGCCGCAGCTGTTCTTCGGCTCGTACCCCATCACCCCCGCTACGTCCCTGCTCCACGTACTGGCGAACCTGAAGAGCCAGGGCGTACTCACCTTCCAGGCGGAGGACGAGATCGCGGCGATCAGCGCGGCGATCGGCGCGTCGTACACCGGCGCGCTGGGCGTCACGTCTAGCTCCGGCCCTGGCATCGCGCTCAAGACGGAGGCGATGGGCCTCGCCATCGGCGTGGAGCTCCCCCTCGTGATCGTCAACAGCCAGCGGGCCGGGCCGTCCACCGGGATGCCGACCAAGGCGGAACAGGCAGACCTCTACCAGGCCGTCTACGGCCGCAACGGCGACGCACCGCTCCCCGTGGTCGCCGCCGCCACGCCCGCCGACTGCTTCGACGTCGCCCTGGAAGCAGTGCGGCTCGCCACCAAGTACATGACGCCCGTCGTAATGCTATCCGACGGCTACCTCGCCAACGCCGCCGAGCCCTGGCTGGTGCCGGATGGGGAGGAGCTGCCGCGCTTCCCGGTCACTTTCCGCAGCGAGCCCGAGGGCTTCCAGCCGTTCCTGCGGGATCCCAAGACCCTGGCGCGCCCGTGGGCCGTCCCGGGCACGCCCGGGCTGGAGCACCGCGTCGGCGGGCTGGAGCGGGACTACGACACGGGGCACATCTCGTACGACCCCGACAACCACCAGCGAATGACCGACGTGCGGACGGCAAAGGTCAGCGGGATCGCCGACGACATTCCCGAGCAGGAGATCCAAGTGGGCGAGGCGCGGGGCGACCTGGTGGTGGTGGGCTGGGGATCCACGTACGGCCCCATCTACCAGGCCGTGAAGCTGGCACGCGACGAGGGAATGAACGTCTCGCACCTGCACCTCCGGCACCTCAACCCCCTGCCACGGAACCTGGGTGAGCTCCTCCGCAGCTTCGATCACATCCTCGTGCCGGAGATGAACACGGGACAGCTCGTGACCATGCTGCGAAGCACTTACCTGCTACCCGCGCAGGGGCTCAGCAAGGTGACCGGCAAGCCGTTCAAGGTGAGCGAGATCGTCGCCGCCATTCGCACAACAGTGGAGCACGCATGATCGCCCCCAACAAGGCCGCGCTGTCGGCCAAGGACTTTGCCTCCGATCAGGAAGCGCGCTGGTGCCCCGGCTGTGGGGACTATGCGATCCTCAAGGCGATGCAGAAGACGCTCGCCGACCTCGCCGTACCACGCGAGCGGACGGTGTTCGTTTCGGGAATCGGCTGCGCCGCTCGGTTCCCCTATTACGTCTCGACCTACGGGTTTCACACGATCCACGGCCGGGCGCCGGCCTTCGCCACGGGGATCAAGCTGACAAACCCCGGGCTCGACGTGTGGGTGATCACGGGGGACGGCGACGGTCTGAGCATCGGCGGCAACCACATGCTGCACGTGTTGCGGCGCAACGTGGACCTGCAGATCGTGTTGTTCAACAACGAGATCTATGGCCTTACGAAGGGGCAGTACTCGCCGACCTCGAGGCGCGGCACACGCTCTCCATCTTCGCCGCAGGGATCGCTGGAGCTCCCCGTGGCGCCATGCGCGCTAGCGCTGGGCGCCGGGGCACGCTTCGTCGCTCGGTCTATCGACACGATGCAGCCCCACCTGGTGGATGTACTGAAGCGTGCCCACGCCCACCGCGGAGCATCGTTCGTGGAAATCTTCCAGAACTGCGTGGTGTTCAACGACGGTGTCCACGGCGCCTTCACGGAGAAGAGCGTGGCGCCCGACGCTCAGCTCCACGTCGAGCACGGCAAGCCGTTGTTGTTCGGACGGGACAAGACGAAGGGCCTCCACGTGAAGCCGGGCTCGCTGGAGGTCGAGGTCGTGACGCTGGGTGAGAATGGGGTAACCGAGGGCGACATCCTCGTGCACGACGAGACCAGTCGTACCCTGGCTGCGATGCTGGTGGGTCTCGAGCCGCCCGAGTTTCCGGTCGCCATAGGCGTGCTCTACTGCGACCCGATGCCGAGCTATGAGCACGACGTGCAGCAGCAGCTCGCGCAGGAGGGGGCAAAGCCCACGACCGAGGCGGACATGGACACGGTGCTGCGTGGCGGTCGCACCTGGGAGGTCAAGTAGGCGCTACCAGATGTCTCCCAGGGTGAACCCCTCGGGGAACGGATCCTCGTCGTCCACCACGTAATCGCCGGACCCAGTGATCCACGCGCGGCCGCACAGCGTGGGCACAACCGCGGACCGCCCCCCGACCGTAACCTCGCGCACCAGCCGGCCGGTCCAGACAGTGCCCAGGATCCCCTCATGAGCGAAGTCCTGGTTCAGCGCGAGCTGTCCCTTGGCGTGGAGCGCCGCCATCTTGGCGCACGTGCCGGTACCGCACGGCGAGCGGTCGAGGGCTCCGGTCCATGTCTCGGGGCGGTCCCAGGCCAGAGCTCCCGTCGCCACCACCACGGCGTTCTTGCGGTCTGCGTCGTGCCGCGTGGGCGGACCGGAGAGCTGTGAGATCGACACGCCGGCGATCTCTGCGTTCTCCGGATGCACCGTCGGGAGCTGCTCCGCCGCGGCCGCCTGCAGCATCCTCCCGATGCGCGCTATCTCGCGGCCTTCCTCGGGGACCAGCCGCAGCCCGAACTGTTCCGCGTCGGCGATGACGTAGAACATCCCGCCCCAGGCAACGTCCACCGAGACCCGGCCCAGCTCGGGGACCTCGATGGCGGCGTCCAGGTGCGCCGCGAACGCCGGCACGTTCTCGAAGGTCACCCCCGTCACCTTTCCGGCCGCGACGTCGGCCCGCACCCGCACCAGCCCCGCGGGCGCTTCCAGCTTCAGCTCGGTCACCGGTTCAGTCGCCTCGACCATCCCCGTCTCGATGAGCACGGTCGCAACACAGATGAGGTTGCTCCCCGACATGGCCGGGTATTCGGTCTGCTCCATTATGACGAATCCGGCGTCGGCAGCGGGGTCCGTCGGCGGGAGGATCACGTTGCAGCACAGCGCCGGGTAGCCACGCGGCTCGCGCAGCATCAGTCGGCGCAGGTGATCGCCGTGCGTCTCCAGGTGGACCTTCTTCTCGAACATGGTCTCGCCCGGCACGTCGTGCACGCCGCCGGTGATCACCCGGCCGGGCTCCCCGCCCGCGTGGGCGTCCACGGCGGTGATGTGCTCGTCGAGCCGCATGGTCAGGGCTTCTCGATACGGGCGCGCACGACGTAGGGAACCTCCAACTCGTCGAGCGTCACGCCATAGATCATCCCCCCGCGGAAGATCGGACGAGGGAAGGTGGCCAGGGGAAACGCCAGCTCCACTTGGCCCAAGTAGCGCCCCTCCGAATCGAACACGTCGAGCACGCGGCCCTGCATGGGAATGGCGGTGACGGGCAGCACCCAGATGTTGCCTTCGTCGTCGACGAAGAATTCATCCACCGGCGGTTTGGTACGAGGGATCCGCGAGCGGTCGACGTTGCCGCCCTGCTCCATGATCCATTCGAGCTCCACCATCGCAGAGTCGATGTCCTCGTCGGTCACCCGCGGGGGCTCGAACTCGCGCGAGATGATCCGCAGTGTGTCTCCTTCCAGAGAGCATTGCAAGATGCGGTACTCGCCGGTAAGCGCGAACCACACGTAGCCGCGCGGGTCGAAGCGCCACTCGAGTCCGGGCGTGAAGGGCACCGGCATCCTGGCAAGACCCCGCTCACTGCGCGCCTCGAAGAACTCCCTGTCACCTGCGTACTCGGGGACCCGCACCGTGTCAACCGGTTCCATCTCCACGTCATAGGCGATGAGGACCATGCTCGGCTCCGGCGCCCGGCGAGACCCCCGACCTGCCCCCTTGTCGAGCATATGTCTAGGACATTATATTGACAGTGCTTCACCAGAGTGGCCCACGCACGGGCCCATAACTCATTTGCGGATAACAGGATACAGCGATGCCACAGGATTCACACGAGACGGGACGGATCCTACTCACGGGCGCCTCAGGGTACGTGGGAGGCCGCCTGCTGCGGGCGCTGGAGGAGCTGGGAGCGCCGCTCCGCTGTCTGGCGCGCAATCCAGGCTTCTTGCGTGGGCGTGTGGGTCCCCACACCGAGGTGGTCCAGGGCGACGTGCTCGATCCCACCACCCTGGCGGCCGCCATGCACGGCATCGACACCGCGTACTACCTGGTCCACTCCATGGGCTCGGCGGGCGACTTCGAGGACGAGGATCGGCGCGCGGCCCGGCTCTTCGGCCAGGCGGCCAAGGAGGCGGGCGTGCGCCGCATCGTATACCTCGGTGGCCTGGGCAGCGGGTCGGCTTTGTCCACCCATCTTCGCAGCCGCCACGAGGTGGGACAGATCCTGCAACGGTCGGGCGTGACCACGATCGAGCTGCGCGCCTCGATCATCATCGGCTCCGGCAGCCTCTCGTTCGAGATGATCCGCGCCCTCACCGAGAAGCTCCCGGTAATGGTGACCCCGCGCTGGGTGCGGGTGCCCGCACAGCCCATCGCCATCGAGGACGTCATCGCCTACCTGCTCGCCGCCCGAGACCTCGCGGTGGCCGAGAGCACGGTGTACGAGATCGGCGGCGCCGACCGCGTCTCCTACAGCGACATCATGCGGGAGTACGCGCGCCAGCGTGGCCTGCGCCGCACGATGATCCCCGTTCCGGTCCTCTCGCCGCGGCTCTCCGGTCTGTGGCTGGGCCTGGTCACGCCGATCTACGCGCGCGTGGGTCGCAAGCTGGTGGAGAGCCTGCGGAACCCGACGGTAGTGGAAGATGAGCGGGCGTTGTCCGCCTTCGGGATCCGGCCGCGCGGCATCAGCGAGGCCATCGCACGCGCCCTGCACAACGAGGATCGTGCATTCGCCGAGACCCGCTGGTCAGACGCCTTCTCCTCGGCCGGCGCCCAGTACCGGTGGGGTGGCGTGCGGTTCGGATCGCGCATCGTGGATTCCCGCAGCACCCACGTGGCAGTGCCGGCCCCGCAGGCCTTTGCGCCGATCCCTCGCCTCGGCGGCACGACGGGATGGTACTACGCCACCTGGCTGTGGCGGCTGCGTGGCTTCCTGGATCTGTTGGTAGGAGGTGTGGGGGTGCGCCGGGGCCGGCGTGACCCGGAGCGGGTCGAGCCCGGCGACACGGTGGACTTCTGGCGCGTAGAGCGAGTTGAGCCCGACCGGCTGTTGCTGCTCTCGGCCGAGATGAAGCTCCCCGGTCGGGCCTGGCTGCAGCTCGAGGTCGAGCAGGCCGGCCCCGGCTCGCGCATTCGCCAAACGGCGATCTTCGATCCCGTCGGCCTGTTCGGGTTGCTCTACTGGTACGCGCTCTACCCGCTGCACACCCTGGTATTCGCCGGGCTGCTCCGCGGGATCGCGCGGGCGGCAGCCACTGCCGCGCCGCCCACCCCGGTGCCGAGCGCGTACACCACGGCCGGAGCCGATTGATGCGGCGGCTCATCGCACTTCTCGGGGTGGTCGCCGCAGGGACGCCCGGCGCCGCCACGGCCCAGCTGTTCGTCGATCTGGAGGGGGGCGTGGCGGTTCAAGGCCGCAACGACGTGCGCATCCCCAACGACGGGGGAGCTGATTTCTCCTTCGTAGACGATCTGGACGCCGACCCAGCCGTCGCGCTGCGGCTGCGCCTCGGGTGGGACATCACACCAGGGCACCACGTCTCGGCGCTCGTCGCCCCCTTGAGCTTCACGGCCGACGGGACCTTCGACCGCCCGGTCTCCTTCGAGGACGCGACGTTCCCGGCCGGGGCTCCGGTCACAGGCACCTACAAGTTCAACTCCTACCGGCTCACGTACCGGTTCACGCCGGTGCGCTCCTCGCGCCTGCGCTTCGGCTTCGGGCTGAGCGTGAAGATCCGGGACGCCAAGGTGGCCCTCGCAAGCGAGACCGACGCGGCCGAGAGCACCGATGTTGGAGTCGTGCCGCTCCTCAACCTGGACTTCGCCTGGCGCTTTGCGAGACGCACGTCGCTGCTGCTCAATGCCGACGCGGCCTGGGCGCCGCAGGGACGTGCCGAAGACGTGTTGCTGGCGGTCGAGTACCGCGCGTCAGACGCCGCTGCGTTGCGGGCCGGGTACCGCGTGCTCGAAGGTGGCGCCGATGTGCCGCAGGTCTACAACTTTGCTCTCGTGCACTACGGGACCTTGGGCGTGACCCTGCGATTCTGAGCGAGGGAGCCCGATGCGCGAACATCCCCGCCCCACCCTCGTCATGAGCAAGTGCCTCGAGCTGGACGCCTGCCGCTACAACGGGCAGCTGATCCGGGCACCGTTCGTGCTCAAGCTGATGCCGTTCGTGGAGCTCATGCCCATCTGCCCGGAGGTCGAAATCGGGCTAGGCGTTCCCCGCCCTCCGATCCGCCTGGTGCAGCGCGGCACGTCGCTCGAGCTGTACCAGCCCGACACGCAGCGCGATGTGACTCCGGAGATGCTGCAGTTCAACGACCGCTTTCTCGGTGGGCTCGGCGCCGTGGATGGGTTCATCCTCAAGAGCCGATCCCCCTCTTGCGGAATAAAGGACACCAAGATCTACGGCGGCCCCGAGGGCACACAGCCGACGGCCAAGGGCGCGGGGATGTTCGGGGGCGCGGTGCTCGAACGGTTCCCGTCTGCCGCCATCGAGGACGAGGGGCGGCTCACCAACTACCGCCTGCGGCACCACTTCCTCACAAAGCTGTTCGCGCGAGCGGCGTTCCGCGCGGTCGAGGCATCGGGCGCTATGGCCCAGCTGGTGCGGTTTCACACCGAGAACAAGCTCACGCTGATGGCCTACCATCAGACCGAGCTGCGCGCGCTCGGCCGCATCGTGGCGAATCCCGCCAAGCGACCGTTTGCGGAAGTCGCCGCCGCGTACGACGAGCACCTGACGCACGCGCTCGAGCGGCCGCCGCGCTACACCTCGAACATCAACGTGATGATGCACGCGCTCGGCTACGTGTCCGACGGGTTGTCGTCGCAGGAGAAGCGGCACTTCCTGCACGCGCTGGACGAATACCGCGAGGGCCGCATGAGCCTCAGTGCCCCGCTCGTCCTGCTGCAGTCGTGGATCGAGCGGTTCGACCAGCCGTACCTGCGCGAACAGACGTTCCTCGAGCCGTACCCGCGGGAGCTGCTGGAGCTGAGGGATTCGGCGCGGGCGAGCTGACGAGTAGCCCCGCTATTCCCGTACCATGGGACGTGTGAGGCAGGTCGGCCCGCCGGCGCCCTTCCAGCTGATCTCCCGCCCCTCGAATTCGTGCACCTCGACGCCGGCGGCTTCGAGCAGGGCCCGGGTCTGCGGGTTGCCACTCAGCATCACGCACCTGCGTGGGGCCACGGCCAGCGCGTTGCAGGCCATCGTGGGGTACTCGGCGTCAGGGACCTCCACCAGCTCGATCCCCCGCTCCAGCAGCGTCTCGCGAAACGGCACGGGTAGCAGCGGTGAGTAGACCAGCGCCAGGTCCCGGTCGATGGGACTCAGCATCGACATGAGGTGAAACACACCGCGCGGCCCCCGCCAGTGCGGCAGCGGGACCACGATCAGCTCGTCGAGACAGCCCTCGAGCAGTGCCTCCAGCTGCCTGATGCCCGCTTCGTTCGTGCGGTAGCCCCATCCGACGGCGAGGGTGCGTTGGTCGAGCCACACCACGTCACCACCTTCGAGACGTCCGTCGCCCGTGATCGCCCCGCAGATGGGAATGCCCATGGCGCCGAACGCCGCCTCCAGCGCGGCCGGCTCCGTTTCGCGTGAGGCCTTGCCCATGTTGCACAGGATCACCCCCTGCTCGCACACCACCGATGCGTCACGCACGTAGATGGAATCGAGCCCCACGGCATCGGCGGCTGGGAGGAACTCCGGCTGCACTCCGAGCTCCCCCAGCAGGGACACGAAGCGATCGTACTCGTCCACGGCCCGTGCGAAGTCGGGGGGCTCCCGATAGTGGAGATCCTCCCACTGCTGGGCGATGGCCGCATCGCTCACGAAGGCGTCGCGCGCGTGCTTCAGTACGAGACGCGTGATCGTACCGACTTCGGATTGGACCGTCATCATGTCGGGACGAGAAACGGGCTCAGTTCTAGGACCCACTGGCGGCCCGACTCACGGTCGGTCACTACGCTGCTTTCCCGGCCTGACCCCACGTGCGGAATATGATGTCCCAAAACGGCGAGCTGACACCGTAATCCTTATCGGGGTCCTGGTAGTGGTGCCGGAAGTGGTGCTTCTTGAGGTAGAGAGTGACCCGCCCGTGCAACCGCCAATGGTGCACCGCGTAGTGTGTCGTGTCATAGATGAGGTAACCCACCACCATCCCGGCGAATATCGCGGGAGCTGCCACCGCACCGAAGATCAGGCGGAACGCGAAGTAGAACACCACCGCCAACGGAATGCTGATGCCGGGCGGCATCACCAACCGCTTCGAATCATTGGGGAAGTCGTGGTGCACCCCGTGCGCAATGAAGTAGTGCTTCTGCTTCAGTGTCTTGAGCGCCGGGAAGACCGCCTTGCCGGGCTCAACCGACCCCACGATCCGGGTCACCTCCTCCATCGTCGCTTCGTCCACATGGAAGACGAACCGATGCACCAGGTACTCGGTCAGCGTCCAGATAGCAAGGCCGGCCAGGAACAGCAGCGCTCCCCGGCCGACGGGGACCTCGAGCCGGTAGCTCCAGTAGAGCATGAGCGCCACGACGGGGATGAAGATGACGTGGGGCACGGCCGGGTGAACGTGGGTGAACTTCTCAATCAAGTCGCTCTTGAACATCCGAACCGACTCATCCTTGTTCGACACGTACTTCTTCGCCATCGCACGCTCCTCGCCCCATGTGACGCTCGGTCAAACCGACGAATACCACAGTACCGCGCCCACAATAGTCGAAACGGAGGGAGAGCGAAAGTATGGCAGCGACGCTCCGAAACCGTGACGCATCCTCTCTCGTAGAAGGCCTTATGGGGCATCGCCTTCCCGGAGCCGGCATGCGGCTGCACGCATTCGTTCGTCGCCAATCGAAGCCCGCGCTCGCTTTGGCCGCCATCCTGCTGATCACCATGGGCGGCGTTGCAGCGGTCGGCCTGGAGGCGCTCGTGCGCGCCCGTCTCGATGATGCGATCCTCCGAGCCCCCACCCGCTTCTACGCCCGCCCCCTGGTGCTGCAGCGTGGAATGGTGGTCGACCGCGCCCGGGTGGAGCGCGCCCTGCAACGCCTCGGTTATCGGCCGGTGAACCGCAGGCACGTCGGCATCGGTGAGTACCACGTGGGCGCTCGCGGCGGGATCATCGGACGGCGTGCGTTTCGCCACTACGACCGTCTCGATCCCGGCGGGGTGGCGACCGTGCGGGTGGATCGGCACGGAAGGGTCAGCGACCTGCGAGCCGAGAACGGCGCGCGCCTCCCCTACCTCGCGCTCGAGCCCGAGCTGCTGCGGAGCGCGCACGGCGCCCTGCACGAGGAGCGGCTGCCCGTTCCGCTCGCCGACGTGCCAGAGCACCTGGTGGATGCGGTCCTGACGATCGAAGACCAGCGGTTCTTCGACCATGGGGGACTCGACCTGCGCCGCATCGCGGGTGCCACACTCGCCAACCTGCGCGCCGGCCGCGTCGTGCAGGGAGCCAGCACGCTGACCCAGCAGCTGGCGAAGAACCTGTACTTGTCACCCCGGCGCACGCCCACCCGCAAGCTGCGCGAGCTGGCCATGGCCGTGGTCCTGGAGGCGCGTTACTCCAAGGAGCAGATCCTCGAGGCGTACCTCAACGAGGTCTACCTGGGACAGAACGGGGCCTTCGAGATCCACGGCGTGGGACAGGCGGCACAGCACTACTTCGGCAAGGACGTGAGCCAGCTCGACATCGCCGAGGCGGCGCTGCTCGCCGGCATCATCCGTGGCCCCAGCCTCTACTCGCCGTTCCGCCATCCCGCAGCTGCGAACGAGCGGCGCGATCTGGTGCTACGCCTCATGCACGAGCGCGGCGTGCTCTCCGAGCGGGTGCATCGGGCAGCCAAGCGAGCGCCACTCGGACTGCGGGCGGCGCCCCAGCCCGTCCGCACCGGCAGATACTTCGTCGACTACGTGGCTGAACGGCTGCGCGAGCGCCACGGCCGAGACGTCCTCACGCGGGGGCTCTCCGTGTTCACGACCCTGGACGCGGAGCTGCAACGGCTCGCCGAGGAGGCGGTGCGTCAGGGGCTCGCCCGCTTGGAGCGGGAAGCCCCCTACCTCGCGCGCGAGGGAGCGCCCCTGCAAGCGGCCCTCGTCGCTCTCGATCCACGGACAGGAGAGCTCCTGGCCATGGTGGGCGGGCGCGACTACGGCGCGTCGCAGTTCAACCGCGCGGCCCACGCCCACCGCCAGCCGGGGAGCGCGTTCAAGCCGATCGTGGCGTTGACTGCACTGGCGTGGCGGCGTGACGACGACGACCGGGAGGAGCCGCGCTTCACGCTCGCGTCGCTGCTCGAGGACGAGCCGCTCTCGGTCGAGACCCCCGCAGGACTGTGGCAACCCGTAAACTACGACGGCCGCTTCCGCGGACGGCTCACACTGCGTGAGGCGCTCGAGCGATCGCTGAACGTACCGTTCGCGCGGCTGGGGCTCGCGGTGGGACCCGAGCACATCGTGCAAACCGCCCGCAATCTCGGCATCGAGGGCCGGCTCAACCCGTATCCCAGTCTGGCACTCGGAGCGTCAGAGGTCACGCCCCTGGAACTGACCCGGGCATACGGCGTGCTGGCCGCAGGTGGCTACCGCGCCGACCTCTCCCCGACGCTCGGCGTGCTGACCCCCACCGGGGACGTACTCGATCGTCTCGGCCTCGCTGGTGAGCAGGTCTACGAGCCCGCCGAAGCCTATCTCGTGACCTCGGCGCTGCGCGGCGCGGTGGAGCGCGGCACGGGGCGCGGGTTGCGCACATTCGGGTTCCGCGGCAGCGTCGCTGCGAAGTCGGGCACGACGAACAACTTCCGCGACGCCTGGTTCATCGGCTACACGCCGACCCTGGCGGTCGGCGTGTGGGTCGGGTTCGACGACGGCGGCAGCATCGGGCTGCCGGGCTCGCGGGCCGCGCTCCCGATCTTCGCACGGTTCCTGGCGGGCGCCGTCGGCACCTACGGCAACGCCGAGTTCGAGCGTCCCCGCGGCGTGGAGATCGTCGAAGTGAACCGCGAGAACGGCCTGCGGGCCGGGTGGGGCTGCCGCGGAGAGCGGGAGGTCTTCCTGCGGGGCACGGCGCCTGAGGAGACGTGCTCACCTTACCGGATCGTGCGCCGCTACGGCGGCTCGCGGTCCCCTTGGCGAAGCGAGATCGCACCGCTGCTGCGCGAGCTGCGGCGGCGGTCGAGCCGCAGGGGGAACTAGCACGGCGTCACCGTGCCGCGTGGCGGCCCGCCGGTCGCTTGACGGCAGACCCCAGCGGATGGTAGTTCGAGGTTGTCCGGGGCCTTTGCCAGGCACCGCTCAAACCGCCAACTGCTGGAGAGTCCATCATGCAGCGACCGACCGCCCTATTCGTCGCTCTGCTGTGCGCGACCCCCTGCCTCGCGCAGGAGCGGAGCCTGCGGGACCAGCCGCGCGTGCAGGAAGCCCTGAACCTCCTCGAGGTGTGGGTCGATGCGCAGCGCGCCTACGAGCAGATTCCCGGCGCCTCCATGTCCGTGGTATACGACCAGGAGCTGCTCTGGAGCGCAGGCTTCGGCCATGCGGACCGCGAGTTGCTGACACCGGCCACGCCACAGACGATGTATTCGATCTGCTCCATCTCGAAGCTGTTCACTTCGGTCGGGGTGATGCAGCTGCGCGACCAGGGCAGGCTCAGACTCGACGACCCGGTGGACAAGCACCTTTCCTGGTTCAAGATCCAGGACGCCTATCCCGACGCCCCGCCGGTGACCGTGGAGGGCATCCTGACCCATTCTGCGGGGCTGCCGCGGGAATCGGATTTCCCGTATTGGTCCCCACCCGACTTCCCCTTCCCCACCCGAGACCAGATCATCGAGCGGCTACCCGAGCAGCGTGAGCTCTACCCGGCCGCCACCTGGTACCAGTACTCGAACCTGGGACTCGCCCTGGCCGGTGAGATCGTGGGCACGCTCTCGGGCGAAGCGTACGACAGCTACATCCGTCGCAACATCCTCGCTCCGTTGAGGATGGATGACACGCACCCGGACATCCCCGCGCACGAGTACGGACGGCGGCTCGCGAGCGGCTACTCGGCGGTCACGCGCGACGGCACCCGTGAGAAGCTTGCTCTGTTCCAGGCCCGCGGCATCGCCCCGGCCGCCGGCTTCGCCTCGACCGTCGAGGATCTCGCCAGGTTCGCCTCCTGGCAGTTCCGCGTGTTGCACCACGGCGCCGACGAGGTGCTGTCGCGCAACACGCTGCGCGAGATGCAGCGGGTGCACTGGCTCGATCCCGACTGGTCACCGGGCCGTGGGCTGGGCTTCGGTGTGTGGCGCAGCAACGACAAGACATACGTGGGTCATGGGGGGGGCTGCCCCGGGTACCGCTCCCACTTCAATCTCCAGACGGACGACAAGATCGCCACGATCTTCATGTCGAACGCCAACGGCGTGAACCCGAGTCGCTTCACCCAGCAGGCACAGCGGATCATGGCACCGGCCGTCGCGGCGGCCCGCGACACGACACGCGCAGCGCAGTCGCTCGATCCCCTCTTCGAGAAGTACCTGGGCACCTATAGTCAGCTACCGTGGAGCGGCGAGGCCGCGGTGATTCCCTGGAAGGGGAAGCTCAGTGTGGTCTATCTTCCGACCACCAACCCCCTCGACGCGATGATGCACCTGGAGCACGTAGAGGGAGACACGTTCCGCCGCAAGCGGGACGACGGGTCACTCGGCGAGGAGATCCGATTCGACGTGGACGACGCCGGGCGCGTCGTCCGGATGTGGCGCCACAGCAACTTCAGCCCGAAGGTGCGGTGAAGAGCCTCGTACCGCTCCTGCTGCTCGCCCTAATCCCGTCGGGCGGTACCGCGCAAGAAGCAGTCACGCCGCCCGACGGCTCCACCATATCCGTCGCACTGGTGACCATGGGACCCGGTGACCGCGTGTGGGAGCGGTTCGGGCACAACGCCCTGTGGGTGCGGGATACGATCCGGGGCTTCGACCGAGTCTACAACTACGGCATGTTCAGCTTCCAGCAGGAGGGCTACGTCCGCCGGTTCCTGCAGGGGCGCCTCCTGTACTGGATGATGGGATTCGAGCCGGCGGAGCACTTCGCAGCCTACGTGGCGGCCAACCGTTCTGTCTGGGTGCAGGAGCTCAATCTCACCCCGGAGCAGGCCGCGGAGCTGGCCGCCTTCCTCGACTGGAACGACCGGCCGGAGAACCGCTTCTACCGCTACGACTACTACCTCGACAACTGCTCCACGCGCATCCGCGACGCGCTCGACCGCGTGCTCGGCGGTCGCCTTCACGACCATACGGTTCAGGAGGAGACCGGTACGACCTTCCGGTTCCACACCCAGCGCCTCGTGGTGGACGACGTGGCTGCCTCTACGGGGCTGCTCCTCGCGCTCGGTCCGTTCGTGGACCGGCCCATCTCCGCCTGGGAGGAGATGTTCCTGCCGCTCAAGGTGCGGGAGCACGTGCGTGAGATCACCGTCCTCGATGCCGCGGGCCGCGAGGTGCCCCTGGTGCGCGCCGAGCACACGCTCTACGAGAGCTCCGTCCAGCGCGAGCGCGACGCTCCGCCGTTCTGGCTGCACTGGTATCTGCTGGTCGGGCTGGCGCTGGGGGCAGCGATCGCGGCGGGGGTCGTGCGGGCCGGGGCTCCCCGGGTCGCCCGCGGCGCATCCGCTGCTGTCGCTGCGGTGTGGGCACTCGCAACGGGGCTCGCCAGCCTGGTGCTAGCCGGCCTGTGGCTGTTCACCGACCACACAGCGGCCTACTGGAATGAGAATCTCTTCTTCTACAACCCGCTGGCGCTCCCTATCGCGGCCCTGGTCCCGCTGCTCGTCGGCGGGCCGCGCTGGGCGGCCCGGCCGGCGCTGACTCTGGCGCTGGCGGTCGCGGGCCTTTCCATCCTTGGCCTCGTACTCCAGCCCCTCCTCCCCCAGGTGAACGGGAACCTCGTCGCGCTGGCGCTGCCGCCCAACATGGCGTTGGCCTGGCTGGTGTGGCGACTGGTCCCGAGGGAGGCGCGGTCGGCGGTCAGCGAGTGAGTTGGGACTACGCTCGTTAGTCGACGACGGACGCGCCGCCTTGCCATCCAACCCCTTATTTGTCAGTCAGTTACGCAACACCACGGCGGGCTGCGCGCGAGCGGCGCGACGAGCCACGTGAGTCTCGTCACCGATCCGTCTCCCGAATAGCCACAACGTGCGCTGGTTCGCCCGATGGAATCCCTTCACCCGGGGATTGTCGTGGTCGTAACGCCGATCTTGTTGCTCTCCATCGTAGCGCTGCTCGCCGCGGCCGGATGGTGCATCGCACTGCTCCTGCGCCTCCGGGACCGGCGGCTGGCCGTGCTGGGAGGGGCACTGGGACTCGTCGTGCTCACCGGTACGGCGATCCTCCTGTTTCCGGGCGATCCGTGGTCGCTGAGCCTGGCCATACGGGCCGCCGACCTGCCGAGCCTCGGGGTCGGCGTGCTGGCCCTGGTCACCGTGGCCGTGCTCAACCGCATCGTGTCGGGCGCGATGGGATCGCCCGAGGCGTTCTACGACCCGGTGACCGGCCTGCCCAATCGGGCGTCCTTCCTCAACCTGCTCGCACGGTTGACCCGGCGTGCGCAGCGCCAGCGCCCCCCGAGCTTCGCCGTCCTCGTCTTGGGCCTCGATCGCTTCAAGCTGATCAATGAGACGCACGGGCATAACGGCGGCGATCACGTGCTGATTGCGGTAGCCCGGCGGCTGCTCGACTGCCTGCGTCCCGGAGACGTCGTCGCCCGCCTCGGCGGCGACGAGTACGGCATTCTGCTCCACAACATCAAGGACAGTAGCGACGCTACCCGCGTCGCCCGGCGCATTCAGGAAGTGCTCCGCACCCCCTTCGGGCTCGGGAGCAGCGAGCTCCCCGTCACCGCGAGCATCGGGATCGTGACCGACGAGTTGTCACACGATCCCGGGACGCTGCTCCGCAACGCGGGTACCGCGATGGATCGGGCTAAGGCGCACGGCAAGGACCGCTACGAGCTGTTCGACGAGACCATGCACGCGCGGGCCGTGGCGCTGATCCGGCTCGAGGCCGACCTGCGTGACGCGATCGAGCGCGAGGAGTTGAGGCTCTACTTCCAGCCGGTCGTGTCGTTTCAAACCGGCAGCATCACCAGCTTCGAGGCCCTCGTGCGGTGGAAGCATCCCGCACAGGGCCTGCTCGCGCCCAAGCACTTCATCCCTCTGGCCGAGGAAACGGGACTCATCATTCCGCTCGGATGGTGGGTCCTGAATGAGGCGTGCCGCCAGCTGGCCAGGTGGCTGCAGCGGTTCCCCAATCTGACACTCTCCGTCAGCGTGAATCTCTCGCCCAAGCAATTCCAGCAAAGGAGCCTTGTCGAACGGGTGAAGCAGACGGTGGAGAAGCACAAAGTCGCCTTCCGCCATCTCCGGTTCGAGATCACCGAGGGGGTGCTGATGGAGGAGGTGGACTCCAGCGTGGAGACGATCCAGCGGCTGCGGGACCTCGGCATCGAGGTACACATAGACGACTTCGGCACCGGCTACTCGTCGCTGAGCTATCTCCAGCGGCTCCCCATCGACACGCTCAAGATCGACCGCTCCTTCGTGAGCCAGATGGACTCCGTCGGGCAGAAGCCCCACATCGTGCAGGCCATTGTAGGACTCGCCCGGGACCTCGGGATCAGTGTGGTGGCGGAAGGAATCGAGACGCAGGAGCAGTCAACCTGGCTCAAGTTCCTCAAGTGCGACGAGGGGCAGGGCTTCCTCTACTCGGAACCCGTCGACGGCGAGACGGCGACCCGGCTGATCTCCGAACAACTCGACCAGTAGGGCCCACTCAACTACCTTCTCACTCCGACATCCACCGTCGAAGGTCCGACTCCTCGTACGCCATTGGCCGCACGCGTGGTGGGGACCGTCGACGTACCGTCTCGATCCGAGAGAGAGGTGAGCATCCCCAAACGTCTGCGCCCGGTAGCCTCCGCCGCCTGCATCGCAGCCGGCGTCATTTTCGTCCTGCTCGGCGGGCTCCTCTCCTACGGGACGAAGGTCGCCGTCGACTACGCCGCCGCGCATCCCGACCG
>CAYGBV010000006.1:0-52111 GCA_964348295.1 uncultured Gemmatimonadaceae bacterium | reverse complement strand
CCGCCGCCGCCCGCAACGTGGGCTACCGGGGCGCCACTAACCTGCACTACCATTTGCGCGGAGAGATCGTCCCCCAATGACGCGTGTGGTCGAGGTGCCGGCCCAGCTCGACGACCGATCGTTCGACCAGTTCGCCCGGGCGGTCGGGGACCCGGCCGATCGCCGGCTGCTGTTCGACGCCCACGCTACCCAGTGGGCGTCGCCCTACGGGCTGGTCGGCCTGCTCGCCGCGGGCCAGGCCGCGACCGAGCGGGGGCCGGAGCGCCCCCTCCTGACCATCCCCGGCGACCGCGACGTAGCCCACTACTGGGGCCGGGCAGGGTTCTTCGGGCAGGCGGCCGACTGGTTCGAGATCCACGGCAAGGTGCCGCGGGTCCGGCCCGCCCACTCATCCGACGTGCTGTTGGAGATCACTCCCGTTCGGGGCACCGACGACGTTCATACGGTGGTCGAAACGATCCAAGAGCGTTCGGCGGCGATCTTGGCGGGCGAGCTGGGACTCGAGGCGACCGCCACGATGGGTTTCGCTATGGCGCTTTCGGAGGCGTGTCAGAATATTGTGGAGCACGCCGGCACGTCCGGGTGGGTGGCCGTGCAGGCCTACCACTGGCGGCGGCGGCTCGGCCGCCGGGTGGTGGTGATCGCGGTGGCTGATGCGGGCGTGGGCTTCCGGCACTCGCTGGAGGCCACCCAGGCGAGCCGGTACGGCGATCGCTGGGGCGACGCCACGGCCCTCGAAGCGGCGCTATTCCAGGGCGCCAGCCGGTTCCGGGATCCCGGGAGGGGGCAGGGATTGGGCGGCATCGCACGGTATGTGAACCGATGGTCTGGCAAGCTCAGCGTGCGGAGCGGGGCGGCGCGGATCGCGATCGTGCCCTCATGGGACGACGACAACCCACTCACCGACGGGCTGCCCAGGTTCCCCGGCAGCCAGGTGCTCATGATCATACCAGCGCAACAGGCCGAGTGACCGGCATGCGAATCGACCTCAAGAGCATTCTGCAACGCACGGTCTCGGGCCTCTATGGTGACTTGGTGACGCGCCCCACGGGGAAGGCCGTGCGGAGCGGCATCGAGCAAGCCCTGGAGGACCTCGACGGCGAGCAGATCGCCGTGATCGACTTCAGCACGGTTCGCTGCCTCGACATCTCCTGCGCCGACGAGGTGGTGGGCAAGCTGCTGCTCCAGCACGGGCAGGCCCGGTACTTCTTCCTGCACGGAGTCACTGCCTCACACTGCGACGCCATCGAGCATGTGCTGGAACGGCACCGGCTCGCGGTGGTGGCCCGGGATCGGGAAGACCGCGTGCGCGTGCTCGGCCCGGTCGACGACACGGCGAGGCTCGCATTCACAGTGCTCTCCGACGCCGGCCCAGCAGACGCCGAAGAGCTCGCGGCGCGACTCGCCCTCCCCCCGGACGCGGTGCAGCAGGCGCTCGAGGCGCTGCGCCTGCAGCGGCTGGTGCAGCAATCGTCCGACGGCTACATGGCGCTGAGCGCGTGATGTCCCGGGGAAGCACCGGTCCCTCCACTCGGGCGATCCACGGCGAATCGCACCCCAAGCCGGACCGCTCGCCGGTCAGCACACCGATCTATCAGAGCAGCACCTTCGTCCACCCGATCGGCTCGAGTGAGGAGGTGCTGTACACGCGCTACGGCAACAATCCCAACCAGACTACCCTGGCCGAGAAGCTCGCCGCCCTCGAGGGAGCCGAGAGCGCCATCTTCCTGGCGAGTGGGATGGGGGCCACGGCGCTGGCCCACCTCGCTATGCTGCGCCCGGGCGACCACCTCCTGGCAAGCGCCTGGATCTACGGCGGCACCCGCCGGCTGTTCAACGAGGAGTTCGGCAAACTCGGCATCGAAGTCACCCTCGTCGAGCCGGACAACCAGCGGAAATGGCGGCAGCACGTTCGCAAGACGACACGCGCCGTCTTCCTGGAGACTCCCACCAACCCCTTGATGCGCGTCCTCGATCTCGAGCCGCTGGCGATCTTCTGCCGTGAGCGGGGCATCGCGCTGATGGTGGACTCGACGTTCGCGTCACCCGTGAACTTCCGCCCGTTGGAGCACGGGGCGGACCTGGTGATCCACTCGGCGACGAAGTACCTCAACGGGCACGATGACGTGATCGGCGGAGTGGTCGCCGGGAGCGAGCCGGTGATCGAGGAGGTCCGACAGCTGATGCAGGTCTGGGGGCAGGCGCCGGACCCCCACGCGACCTGGCTGGTGGAGCGCGGCCTCAAGACCCTGGCCGTGCGCATCGCCCGACAAAACGCCAACGGATTGGCCTTTGCCGAGTGGGCCGAGCAGCACCCGGCCGTGGCAGAAGTGCACTATCCGGGGCTGGTCGCGCATCGCGACCACGAAGTGGCGGAGCGGATCCTCGAGGGCTACGGGGGGATGGTCGGCCTCACCCTCGCGGGCGGTGCGGCCGCCGCCGATGTGGTGTTGCGCAAGCTGCGCATCGCGACGCACGCGCCGAGTCTCGGCGGTGTCGAGACCCTCGTTTCCGAGCCGCGCTTCACGTCGCACGCAGCCCTCACCGCGGAGGAGCGCACCGAGGTAGGGATTCCGGACGGGTTCGTGCGGGTCAGCCTCGGCATCGAGGACATCGACGACATCATCGCCGACTTCGAGGACGCCTTCAGCACGCTGTAGCCGTGATCCGATTCAGCAAGGTCTTCAAGGCGTTCCCCAAAGGCTCCATCGCCCTCAAGGACGTGTCGTTCCACGTGGCGAAGGGCGAGTTCGTCTTCCTCACGGGTCACTCGGGCGCGGGCAAGTCGACCGTCCTGCGCCTCGTCTATGCCGACGACCTGCCCACCTCGGGCATGGTGCGGGTGTCCGGCTTCTCCACGGCCTCGCTCAAGCAACGCGACATCCCGCGCCTACGGCGGCGGCTGGGGATCGTGTTCCAGGACTTCCGCCTGCTGGAGGACCGCACCGCCGAGGAGAACGTGGCCTTCGCCCTGGAGGTGACCGGGGCCCGCAAGGGCGTCATCGCACCCAAGGTGATGCGCGTGCTCACCCAGGTCGGGCTCGCTGCCAAGTCGCAGGCGTACCCCCGGGAGCTCTCGGGGGGCGAGCAGCAGCGCGTCGCGATTGCCCGCGCACTGGTGAACGACCCCCTCGTGCTCCTGGCCGACGAGCCGACCGGCAACCTCGATGAGCGCGCCACGCGCGGCGTGTTCCAACTGCTCCGCGACATCAACGCCACCGGCACCGCCGTGGTGCTCGCCACGCACGATCTGGACCTCGTGCGCTCGGCGCCGTATCGCACCATCGAGCTGCAGGAGGGTGCCGTCGTGTACGACTCCGTGGAGGACGAGGCGGAGGAGGAGGCGGCCGGCTCATGAGGCTCACCGTGCGGGAGACCCTGCTCTCGTTCCGGCGGGCACCGGTCCTCTCGGCGCTCGCCGTCACGACCATCGCGTTCGCGCTCTTCGTGCTGGGTCTGTTCGGTCTGGTAGTGATCAACCTGCGCTCCACCCTGTCCCAGATCGAGGAGCGGGTGGAGATCGTGGTGTATCTCACCCGGGGCACGCCGGTGGAGGTGGTCACGGTCGCCATCGGAGACATCCAGGCATTCCCCGAGGTGGAATCGGTCAATTACGTCACCGAGGACCAAGCCCTGGAGCGGGCACGCCAGGAGCTGGTGGAGTTCCAGGGGGTGTTCGACGAGCTCACGCAGAATCCCCTGCCGGCCTCGCTCGAGATCGGCATGCGGCCGGGCTACCGCGACAGCCGCAGCGTGCGGGAGGTAGCCGACCGCCTGCGGGGATTCCGGTTCGCGGAGGACGTGCGCTTCGGCAGGGATTGGGTCGAGAAGCTGGACCGGCTGCGGGGCATTGCCGGGGTGGTGGGGCTGGTGATCGGCCTGGGCTTCGCCGCCGCGGCGGTGATGATCATCGGGACGACGATCCGCATGACCGTCCTCGCCCGCGCGCGGGAGATTCACATCATGCGTCTGGTGGGCGCGACCGACGGCTTCATCCGCCGCCCGTTCTTGCTGGACGGCGCGGTGAAGGGCGCCCTGGGCGGTGCCTGCGCCGTCCTGCTCAACTACGGCGCCTACCTCGCCGTGAGCCGGGGGCTGTTCGAGGCGGCGTTCTTCTCCGCCGAGCAGGCTGCCCTCTTTGTGCTGTTCGGAACCGTGCTCGGGCTCGCGGCCAGCGCATTCAGCGTGAGCCGCCACCTGCCCCAGGTATGAGGTCGTCCAAGATCCTGTTCCTCACGGGCTTCCTCGCCGTCGCGCTGGTTCAGGCCGCGGCGGCGCAGCGGCCCAACATCAACCAGCGGATCCGGGAGAACCGGGACCGCCTCGAGGCCATCAAGCAGGAGCGGGAGCAGCTGGAGACCGAGTTGGCACGGCTGCGCACGCGCGTGCACTCCATCACTGGCGAACTCCACAACATCGAGCGACAGAAGGGCGTCACGTCGCGCATCGTGAACGAGCTCGACCGGCAGATCAGCGGCATGAACGCCCAACTCGACACCGTGACGCTGGACCTGATGCTCGCCCAGGACGCGCTGGCGGAGCGGCGAGCGGTGCTCGACACCCGCCTGGTGGAGATCTACAAGCGAGGCTCGCTGTGGATATTCGAGGTACTGCTGGCGGCTGAGAGCTTCGGCGACCTGATGAGCCGCTACAAGTACCTCTACCTCGTGTCCCGGCAGGACCGCGCGCTGGTGGGTCAGGTGGAGGAGCTGCGGGATCGCGTCACCCAGCAGCGGGAGCACCTCATCAGTATTCACACCGAGCTGTCGGCGCGCAGGGGCGAGCGCGGCGACGAGCTGGACCGCTTCGTCTCGCTCGAGCGCCGCCGCCAGAGCGCGCTGCGGGAGACGCAGGCCTCCCAGCGTGCAGCCACCACTCGGCTCGACTCGCTGGCGCGCGACGAGGAGCAGGTAACTCAGCTGATCGCCGACCTGGAGGCCGCACGCCGCCGGGCCCTGGCCCGGGGCGGGCCGCCCACCGCGGGCACGATAAACGAGTCCGACCTGGGAGCGCTCGACTGGCCGGTTGAGGGCGACGTGGTCTACGAGTTCGGGGTCGCCGAAGGACCCGACAACACCCGAATCCGCTACCAGGGCATCGGAATCGCGTCTCCGGTGGGCACGCCGGTCCGGGCCGTAGCCGCAGGCTCCGTCGAGATAGCCGGCCTGATGGGCACCTACGGTCCCACCATCCTCCTGTCGCACGGGGGCGGGTTCTACACCCTCTACCTGCGGCTCTCCGGATTCGAGGTGCGGCCTGGCGACTGGGTGGAGACCGGTCAGGTGATCGCGCAGTCGGGTGGCGCCGGATCCGAGCACGGCCCCCACCTGGGCTTCCAGATCCGCCAGGCCGCGGGGCCCGATGGGACACAGCCGATCGCCCTCGACCCCGAAAACTGGCTGAAGTCGAGGCGACCCCAGTAGGGCCCGCGCCTCGCGACCTCCCTTGCGAGCAGTCTGCCGGCTCGATATCATACAAACGTATGAATGAGCCCTCAGACACCCGGACTGCCCTCGTCGCCTCCGCTCGCGAGCTGTTCGCGGCCCACGGGTACCGGGGAGCATCCATTCGGGCCATCACCCAAAGAGCCGGCGCCAACCTGGGAGCCGTGACCTACCACTTCGGCTCCAAGGAGGGGCTGTATGGTGCGGTGCTGGCATCGGTGGCACAGCCCTTCCGTGACTACTTGCTGGAGGTGGCCGGGCGACCCGGCCCCCCGCCGGAGCGGATCGAGCGGTTGGTCGGGGCCTTCTTCACCTACCTGCGCGACCACCCCGAGCTACCGGCCCTCATGGTGCAGCATCTCGCCAGCTCGGGGCCCTTCCCCGACCCTGCCCGACGGGTGCTGGACAGCAATCACCGGATGATCTCTGAGATCATCGCCGAGGGGCAGCAGGAGGGCTCGATCAGGCAGGGCGACCCCCGGCTCATGGCCCTCAGCATCGTTGCCCAACCGATCTGGCTCACGCTGGTGCGCCGCCTCCTCAGGGAGGCCATCGGCTTCGACCAGCAGGAGCCCCGGATGCGAACCGCCCTGATGGACAGCGTGCTCGGTTTCATACGGGCCGCGCTCGCCCCGCATCCCGAACAGGCGTGACGACCACATGACGAAGATGAGCAGGTCAGGAATCTCGCTGGCGGCGTGGCTGCTGCTCGCCGCGTCGAGCGGCCACACCCAGCAGCCCACCCAGGCGCGCGTGTTCACCCTGGACGATGCGGTGCACACCGCCCTCGGCTACCACCCGTCCGTGCTCGCCGCCCGCGCGGGCGAGGACGAAGCATCGGCCATGGTGGGACTGCAGACCGCCCACTGGTGGCCCCGGCTCGGCCTCGAGGGATCGCTGTTCCGCTACCAGAAGCAGATGCTGGTATTCCCGATCCACGAGCTCAGCCAGGACGCGTTCCAGTTCGACAGGACGCTGCTCCAGGGCGCCTTCTCCCTCGGCTGGACCCTGTTCGAGGGTGGCGCCCGCAGCGCCCGTATCGGGACCGCGCGCGCACACGAGGGCGCCGCCGTCGCGCGCCGCGCGGGCAGCGAGATGACGCTCATCGCCGACGTGACCCGTGCCTACCTCGAAGTGCTCTCGGCGCACGGGACGCTGCGGGCGCAACAGCAGAGCCTCGCGGCGCTCGACGCCGAGCGCGAGCGCGTCCGCCGGCTGCTGGCCGAGGGGCGTGCCGCCCGGGTGGAGCTGCTGCGGGTCGACGCCGCGATCGCGCAGGCCGAGGCGGAGCGCGTCGCGACTGCCACGGAGCTCGACACCGCAGAGCGCCGCCTGGCGCGCCTGCTGGGGGTCGAGCCGGAACAGACCCGAGCGGTTCGGCTCGCCCCCGTGCGCCTCACGGACACCACCGTGACAGTCGACCGCAGCGCGCTGCTCGAGCAGTTCGCGATCGCGAACCCCGAGCTCGCGGAGGCGCACAGCCTGACCGAAGCGGCGGAGGCCGGCCGCAGGGCGGCCGTCGCCCAGTGGTGGCCGCGGCTCGACGTGGCAGGAGCCTACCTGCTGTTCAGCAGTCCGACGTTTGACGTCCAGGGAGAGTGGAACGTCGGCTTCCGCCTGTCCTATCCGCTGTTCACCGGCGGCGCACGCTCCCGCGCCGTCTCGAGCGCGTCCGCCCGGGCCGAGCTCGCACGAGAGCAGTACCGCCTCACGCGGCTCCAGGGTGAGGAGGCGGTGGATCGTGCCCTCGGCGCGGTGCGGGAGTGGCGCGCGCAGGTCGACGCCGTCGGCACGGCGGTCGAGCACCTCACCGAGGTGGCGCGCATCGAGCGACTCGCCCTGCAGGAGGGCGCCGGTACGCAAACCGACTACCTGAGCGCGGAGGCCGAGCTGCGCCGCGCCAGCGCCTCCCTGGTGCGCGCGCGGCACGCGGAGATCGCGGCGCGGGTCGAACTGGCCAG
The DNA here is from genome assembly GCA_964348295.1 of uncultured Gemmatimonadaceae bacterium. GTDB lineage: Bacteria > Gemmatimonadota > Gemmatimonadetes > Gemmatimonadales > GWC2-71-9 > WVYX01. The sequence goes on along the minus strand of CAYGBV010000006.1, from coordinate 44,706 downwards.
CATCACAGGCACGCTCTCGCCCCGCTGGATCAGCGACATGCTGGAGAACGCCCCATGAAGCAGAGACAGCGCATCGCCATCGCTGCCGCCGTGATTCTCGCGCTGGTCGTGACGAGCATCCTGATCTGGAGCGCTGCGGACGACGCGGACCAGGTCACCGCGTCGGGCACCGTCGAGACCACGGAGGCCGATCTCGGATTCCAGGTCGCCGGCCGTATCGACAGTATCGCGGCCGACGAGGGTGACCGCGTCTCCGGCGGGACGCAGCTCGCCTGGCTCGATCGCACGGAGCTGTTCGCCCGCAGGCGGGAGGCGGAGGCACAGCTGGGCACGGCGCGAGCCCGGCTGCTGGAGCTCGAGCGTGGCTTCCGCACCCAGGAGGTCGCACAAGGCCGCGCCGCGCTGCGCGCCGCCGAGCGCCGTCTGGAAGACGCGCGGCGCGAATTCCAGCGCACACAGCGGCTGTTTCAGGGTGGCGCCGTGAGCGAACAGCAGCTCGACAACGCCCGCACTGCGCTCACGCTGGCGGAAGCGGACCACGAGAGCGCGACCGAGCAGCTGGCGATCCTCGAGCAGGGCCCTCGCCGAGAGCAGATCGCCGCACAGCGCGCCGTGGTGGAGCAAGCACGGGCCACGGTGGGACAGATCGAGGCCGCCTTGGACAACGCGGTGGTCCGCACGCCGTTCGACGGCGTCGTCACGGTGCGCCACCGGGAGCCCGGTGAGACCGTGGGAGCTGGAGCGCCCGTGCTCACGGTCAGGAATCCCGACGATCGTTGGATCCGGATCTACGTGCGGGAAGATCAGGTCGGACGGCTGGCCCTGGGCGTGCCCGCCTCCATCACGGCCGATGCCTATCCGGACCGCACCTATGAGGGCGAGGTGATCTTCATCGCCAGCGAGGCGGAGTTCACGCCGCGCAACGTGCAGACGACCGAAGAGCGCGTGAAGCTGGTCTACCGCGTCAAGGTGCGGGTCACGGGCGACCCCTCGTTCGACCTCAAGCCGGGGCTTCCGGCGGACGTTCGCCTCGACACCTCGCAGCGCTGACACCGCCGTGCACCCTACCGTCTCCCTGCGCGGGTTGACGCGCCGCTTCGGCAACGTTCGCGCCGTCGATGATCTGAGCTTCGACGTGGCGCGCGGCGAGCTGTTCGGCATCGTCGGACCCGACGGCGCCGGGAAGACCACCACGCTGCGCATGCTGGCCGGTGTGCTGCGGCCCTCGGGGGGCGACGCGCTGGCGGGCGGCATCAGCGTGGCGCGCGATCCCGAGGCCGTGAAGCGCCACATCGCCTACATGTCGCAGCACTTCGGGCTCTACACCGACCTCACCGTACGGGAGAACATCGACTTCTACGCAGACCTCTTCCTGGTTCCCAAGGAGGAGCGTCCGGCGCGCCGCGAGCGCCTCTACGCCTTCTCCGGGCTGGGCCCCTTCGAGTCGCGGCTGGCCGGACAGCTCTCGGGCGGCATGAAGCAGAAGCTCGGGCTCTGCTGCGCGCTCATCCACGAGCCCGAGATCATGCTGCTCGACGAGCCGACGTTCGGTGTGGATCCCATCTCGCGGCGTGACCTCTGGCTCATTGTGCACGAGATGGTGGCACGCGGCGTCACGGTGCTGGCGGCAACCGCGTACCTGGACGAGGCCGAGCGCTGCGACCGCGTGGCCATGCTGCACCAGGGGAAGCTCGTCGCGCTCGATACCCCTCGGGCACTGCAGGACCGGCTCGCCGGCCACATCCAGATGGTGCACACGGACGCACCGCGCAAAGCGAGGGATCTCCTGCAACAGCAGGGACCCGTGCGGCACGCGACCCTGTTCGGCGACCGCGTGCACGTGACGCTGGACCACCCGGAGCGGGAGTGGCCGCCGGTCCGCGCCGCCCTGGAGGCCGCCGGCGTGGCCGTGCTCGACGAGAGCCTCACCGAGCCCTCGCTGGAGGACGTGTTCATCCACCTGGTCGGAGCGAGTGCTGCGGGCGATGCCTGACGCCGTCCAGGTGCGAGACCTCACGCGCCGCTTCGGGGACTTCGTGGCGGTGGACGGGGTGAGCTTCGACGTCGCTACGGGCGAGATCTTCGGCTTCCTCGGTCCCAACGGCGCCGGGAAGACCACCACCATCAAGATGCTGACCGGCCTGCTCCGCCCCACCTCCGGCTCGGCACGCGTCGCGCAGCACGATGTCACGCGCGAGGTCGAGCAGGTGAAGCGCCGCATAGGCTACATGTCCCAGCTGTTCTCGTTGTACGCCGACCTCACGGTGGAAGAGAACATCCGGCTGTTCGCCGGGCTGTACGGCGTAACCGGGGAGCGCTTCGTCGAGCGCCGTGATTGGGTGTTACAGATGGCGGGCCTCGAGAGCCATCGGCACCGGCCCACCGGCGAGCTGGCCCTGGGCTGGAAACAGCGTCTCGCCCTGGGCTGCGCCGTGCTGCATCAGCCGCCCATCCTGTTCCTCGACGAGCCGACCTCGGGCGTTGATCCCATCTCTCGGCGGAACTTCTGGGATCTGATCTACGGCCTCGCCGAGGGTGGCACCACGGTGTTCGTGAGCACGCACTACATGGAGGAGGCGGAGTACTGCTACCGCCTCGCCCTGATGCACCGCGGCCGGATCATCGCCCTGGACCGTCCGAGCGAGCTCAAGCAGGCGCTGCACCAGCCGCTGCTGGAGCTCCACACCGACGACCCTCCGAGAGCCGTAGAGGCCATGACGGACGCACCGGGCGTGATCAGCGCTGCCATGTTCGGCCGCGCGGTCCATGTGATGGTGGAGGACGAGCAGGTCGGGCTGGCGGCGCTGCCGGGGCTGCTCCACGCGGCGGGTCGCTCGTGCGAAGGCCTGCGGCCCGTAGCGCCGTCGTTGGAGGATGTGTTCGTAGCCCTCGTCAGGCGCGAGGACGGAGCGGCCGTCGAGTGAGCTGGGCACGTCTGTGGGCCGTGGCCCGCAAGGAGCTGATCCAGCTCAAGCGCGACGCACGGAGCCTCTACCTCGCCTTCATTCTCCCGTTCGTGTTGCTGCTCCTGTTCGGCTACGCCATCACGTTTGACATCCGCGACATCAAGATGGCGGTGTTGGACGAGAGCCGAACCCAGGAGTCCAGACTCCTGGTGGAGGCGTTCGAGGCATCGGGCTACTTCACGGTCGAGCGGCACCTCGACCGCTACGGCGAGGCGGCGAAGCTGCTGGGAGCGGGCCGTGTACGTCTGGTACTCGTCGTTCCTCCCTCTTTCGCGCGGGACCTGGCGGCGGGGCGCTCCGCTCCGGTGCAGCTACTGCTGGATGGGAGCGACGCCAACACGGCCACCATCGCGCAGGGCTATGCCGACGCGATCGTGGCGGGCTACTCCGCCGACGTGGTGCTCCGAGGCCGGCGCCTCGAGCTGCCCGCTCGGGCGGAGAGCCGAGTGTGGTACAACGAGACACTGGAGAGCCGCAACATGATCGTGCCGGGGCTTGTGGCGGTGATCATGTCCATCATCGCCGCCATGCTCACCGCGCTCACGATCGCCCGGGAGTGGGAGCGCGGCACCATGGAGCAGCTCGCCGCCACCCCGGTGCACCGGTTGGAGGTAGTGCTGGGCAAGCTGCTGCCCTACATCGCCATCGGGTTGCTCGACGTCGCCCTGGCTTCCGTCGCGGGCATCCTCATCTTCGACGTCCCCTTCAAGGGCGACGTTCTGCTCCTGGGCGGTCTGACTCTCCTGTTCCTGTTCGGGGCGCTGGGCCTCGGCGTCTTCATCTCGGCGGCACTCAAGTCCCAGCTCCTCGCCACGCAGGTGGCGATGATGGCCACCTTCCTCCCGGCCCTATTGCTCTCGGGATTCATCTTCAGCATCTCCACGATGCCGATCGCGCTACAGGCCATCAGCTACGTGGTGCCAGCCCGGTACTACGTCACGGTGACGAAGGGGATCTTCCTCAAGGGCGTCGGCGCCGGCGTGCTGTGGGGCGACGCCATCGCGATGATCGTGTTCGCTCTGGTAGGCCTGGCCCTGGCCATCGGCGTGTTCAAGAAGGAGCTGGGATGAGCCGGGTCTCGCCGTTGCGGCTGCGCGAGATGGTGAAGAAGGAGTTCAGGCAACTCCTGCGGGACGTGCGGACCCGGGCCGTGATTTTCGTGGCGCCCGTGATCCAGCTGTTGATGTTCGGCTATGCCGTGAATACCGACATCCGCGACACGGCGACATTCGTGGTGGACCACGACCAGTCGAGCGAATCCCGGGAGCTCGTCGCCGTGCTCCGCTCCACCGAGTACTTCGAGATCGTCGGTCAGTCGCAGCGCTCGCGGGACCTGACCTGGGCGCTGGACGCCGGCCACGCCCTCGTGGGGGTCGAGATCCCGCCCGGCTTCACCCGGCGGCTATCGTCCGGCACCCCCGCCACGGTCCAGGTGATCCTGGACGGTACCGAGTCGAACAGCGCCACGGTCGCGCAGGGGTACACCGGGCGCATCGTGCAGCAGTTCGGCTTGGCGCACTCCGACGCGACGAGAGCTTTGCCGCCCGGTGTGGACCTCAGAGTGCGCGCCTGGTACAACCCCACCCTGGAGAGCCGGGTCTACAACGTCCCGGCGGTGATCGGCGTGCTGTTGATGCTGATGTGCCTGTTGCTCACGGCGCTGGCGGTGGTGCGGGAGCGCGAGCTCGGCACCCTGGATCAGCTGATGGTGAGCCCGCTCAGCTCGGAAGAGCTCATGCTCAGCAAGACGCTACCCGTGGCGCTGGTCGGCGTGGTAGACCTGGTGCTGATCTCGGTCGTGGCCGTACTCTGGTTCGAGGTGCCCATTCGGGGCTTTCCCCCGACCCTGCTGCTGGCCGCCCTGCTCTACATCCTCGCGGGGCTCTCGGTGGGGCTTCTGATCTCGACCATCTCGCGGACGCAGCAGGAAGCGTTCATGACCATGTTCCTGTTCTTACAGCCCGCAATCATCCTGTCGGGCTTCTTCTACCCGATCAGCAGCATGCCGGAGGTGTTTCAGTGGATCACGCTGCTGAACCCGGTGCGCCACTTCCTGGAAATCGTGCGAGCGATCTTCCTCAAGGGGGAGGGGCTGTCCGGCCTGTGGCCCCAATTCCTCGCGCTCGCCGTGATGGCGGCCGGCGTACTGCGCCTCGCGATGGTGCGATTCCCGAAGACGGTGGGCGCCTGACCGCGCTCAGCGCCGGTCGTCTGGCGGCGTACGCTCGACCGGAATCGGGCTGACCGGCGCTCCCTCACTCAGCCGCTCGAGCCCGCCGACCACCACCTGCTCACCGATCGCCACCCCATCCAGGATCTCCACGAAGCCGGGGACGCGCACCCCGAGCTGCACCCGGCGGCGCGTAGCGGTGTTCTCCTCCAACGTGATCACCCAGACGTAGTCGACGCCCGAGAGCGGCAGGATGGCATCCTCCGGTACTACCACGGCGTCGGGCCGCACCTCCGTGGCCAACCGCACCTCGATGAACATCCCGGGCTTGAGCACCCGCTGCCGGTTGGAGACTCGTGCCTTCACGGTAATGGTGCGTGCCGGCAGCTCCACGATGGGGTCGATGAAATCCACCTCGCCGGTGAGCGTCTGGTCCGGGACGGCGGCCAACCTGAAGGTGACCTCCTGGCCGAGCCGCAGCCGCTCTGCGTAGCGCTCCGGCACGCGGAACACGGCCCGCTGCGGATCCACGGCCTGGAGGGGGGTGAGGTCGGTGGACGTCGTGACGTAGTCGCCCAAGCTGACATACCGCTGGCCCACCACCCCGGCAAACGCGGCGCGCACGACGGTGCGCTCCAGCCGAACCTGCTGCAACTCGAGCCGCGCCTCTGCGCTGCGCGCTGGGGCCCGGTTAGGTGACCACGGCAGACAATTGCTATCTTGTCATGCGAACCTGCGAACCTGCGTCACGGCCATGAGCGACGCCCCGCTCCACACCCTCCGCGAGATCGCCCAGGAGCTGGACCTACCCGAGTCCACCGTCCGGTATTACCGCGACGCCTTCCCCGAGCACATCGCCACGGTCGGCACGGGGCGGCGGCGGCGCTATCCGCCCGAGGCCATTGCGGTGTTGCGCTCCATCGCCGAGGGCTACGCCCAGGGCCAGAGCCATCAGGAGATCGAGGCGAGGCTGTTCGGCGGACCCATCCCGACCCGGGCGCGCCCCAAACTGCGAGCCGTGCCGGCGGTGACGGACGAGCTGCTAGCCACCATCCTGGATGGCGAGCGGGAGCGCCGCGAGGCGATGTGGCAGATGGCACGGGAGATCGTGCGGCTCGGTGAGGCCATCGAGCGGCAGCATGTGGTGCTGGGCGAGATCGCCGAGCATCTCGCCGCCCAGGCCAACCGCACTTTGCCGCCTGGGGCGCCCGCCGACGAGGCGGCGGCGGAGCCCGTGGCGGCCTCCGGCGAGGACGTGATCACCGAGGCAGAGCCGCTGCCTGCGTCGGCCATGGCACCTGAGCCGGACGAGCTGGAACAAGAGCTCGAGACACTGCGACAGGAGCTCACCAACGAGCGGGAGCTCGTGGAGCGGCTCCGCAGGTCGAAGCTGGACATCGAGCGGCGGGCGGCCGAGGCCGAGGCGCGGCTCCGGGACCGCGGTGGTCTGCGGCGCTCGGTGATCGACCGGCTCCTCTCGCGGGAAGAGGAGGGGGACGGCTAGTCGTCCCCCCGCCGTCCAGTGGCTCGCGACCGGGATGGCAAGATTCGCCAGATGGTGCGCCGCCAGTTGGCGGCCCGTGACATTTCCGACCGCCGCGTGCTAGCGGCCATGGCGTCGGTCCCCCGCGACTGCTTCGTCCCCCCCCACCTGCGCGACCAGGCCTTTGCCGACACACCGCTGCCGGTCGGCTACGACCAGACGATCTCCCAGCCCTACATCGTCGCGTTGATGACGCAGGAGGCCCGGGTCGACCGCCGTTCTATGGTGCTGGACGTGGGCACGGGGACCGGCTACCAGACAGCCATCCTGGCGAAGCTGGCGCGGCACGTGTGTACCATTGAGCGCATTGCGCCACTGTCGCGCGAGGCGGAGCGGCGTCTCGAGGAGCTTGGGTTCGACAACGTCACCGTGGTCGTGGGCGACGGGGCCCTGGGGTATCCGGACGGCGCGCCGTATGACGCAATCGTTGTGGCCGCGGCGGCGCCCAGACCCCCCACCCCGCTCCTGGAGCAGCTCGCCGTTGGCGGCCGGCTGGTGATTCCCATCGGCGACCGTGCCCTGCAGGATCTCACCATCGTGGAGCGCACCACCGCCGGGTACCGCGAGCGCACCGCCGGGGCCTGTCGCTTCGTGCCCCTGGTCTCCTCCGAGGCCTTCGGGGAGACCTTCTGACGCGGCGCCACCTCCTGGGCGCGCACGTCTCCACGGCGGGCGGTGTGTCGCACGCGCCCGCCCGCGGCAGCGAGATCGGCGCCACCGCCATACAGGTCTTCACCAAGACGCCCAATCAGTGGCGCGAGCCGGCGATCGGCGCCGCCGAGATCGAGCGCTTCCGCTCCGAGTTGCAGCGCTCGCAGATCCGCACCGTGGTTTCCCACGACTCCTACCTCATCAACCTGGCGTCACCCGACGACACGCTGCGGGCCCGCTCGATCGCCTGCTTCAAGGGAGAGCTGGATCGCTGCCGCAGGCTGGGCATCCCCTTCGTGGTGACCCACCCCGGCAACTACATGGACGATCGCGTCGCCGGACTCGAGCGCAACGCCAGGGCGTACGAGGAGTGCCTGACGGATGTGCCGGGGCCGATGGTCCTCATCGAGACGACGGCGGGCAGTGGGACGGCGCTGGGGAGCAGCCTCGACGAGCTCGCCGCCCTGCGGCGCAAAGTCCCGCAGCGGCTGCGCGAGCGCATCGGCTTCTGCGCCGACACCTGCCATCTGTTCGCCGCCGGCTACGACCTGGTGGGCGACTGGAGCGGAGTGTGGCGGGAGTGGGAGGCGACCGTAGGGCTCGAGCACCTGCGCTGCCTGCACCTCAACGATTCCATGCTGCCGTTCGGCTCGCGCCGCGACCGCCACGCCTGGATCGGCGAGGGCGCGATGGGGCCCGAACCGTTCCGCCGGGTGATGCGGGACCGGCGATTCCACGACCTCCCCAAGATCATCGAGACCCCGAAGGGGGATGACCCCGTGAGGCACGACCGGCGGATGTTACGGCGCCTCAGGGCTTATGGGGGCGGTAGGGCGGCAAGGCGGTAAGTAAGGACGGTAGCGACCGTACCGTCGTACCGTTCCCCGCTTCCCAACCTACCCCGTTCTCACTTGTTTTCCTCGAAATACTCCCGCATCCGCTCCAGCTGCTCCTGGTCGGTCTGATCGATGGTCAGGGGCGTGATCGTGATGTATCCCGCCTCGAAAGCGTGGAGGTCGGTGCCCTCCGCGTCCTCCGTAGCTGGCGACCAGACGTTCCAGAAGTAGTCCTGACCCCGCGGCGAGATCCGGTGTTCGTAGTTATCCTCCCCCGCCGCGAGGCTCTGGCGCGTGACCCGCATACCCTGGATGGGGTTCGAGCTGTGGGCCGGCACGTTGACGTTCAGGTACAGATCGGGCGTCATCAGCCCGTCGGCTCGCAGCTTCTCCACCAGCTGCCGCACGAACCCCGCGGCGGTAGCGTAGTCTCGCGTGGGGCCGACCCCCATCGACACCGCGATGGCGGGCAGGCCGAGGAACTTGGCGTGCCGGGCCGCGGCCACCGTGCCCGACAAGAACGTCGTGACTCCGACGTTCTCACCGGTGTTGATCCCCGAGATCACGAGATCTGGCAGCGGGTCCATGAGGCTCGTCAGCGCCAGGCTCACCACGGTTGCCGGACGGGCGTCGATGGCGTACCAGTTAATCCCGTACTGGTTACCGAACGTGTCTACGTTGATCGGCTCGCGGAACGACACACCGTGGCCGGTGCCGCTCTGCTGGCTCCTCGGCGCGGCCACCACTACGTTCGCCACGGGGACGAGCGAGTCCACCAGTGCCCGCAGGCCGGGAGCGACATAACCATCGTCGTTCACGACCAGTATGGTGAAGTCGGATCCCGGGGACGTTTCCTGCGCCACGGCCGGGCGCCAGGGGAGCATGACAGCCAGCACCAAGACAACGAGGATACGGCACGACATATTATTGCCCCATTGTGAGAGTCGGTCCGGCGTGGGGGATCCCACGGCCTGGAAACGCAATAATCAAACCAGAACCACCAAGCGAGGCAAACCGACCGTGACGGCAGCACCACGCAGGTGGCCCGCTCTCGTGATACTACCCGCGTTGCTCCTCGGGGTGCGCGGCACCGCCCTCTGCCAGGAGGCGCCGTCCCGCGTCATCCTGCTGATCGGCGATGGGGTCGGGACCACGTACTGGACCGCGGCGCTGTTTGCCGCGGACCACCTCGCCGTGCAGCAATTGCCGGTGGCGGGCCTGGTGGACGTAAGGAGCTCATCAGACCGGGTCACGGACAGCGCGGCGAGCGCCACGAGTTACGCCTCGGGCGTCACCACCTACAACGGCGCCATCGGGGTGGACGCAGACTCAGTACCCGTGAAGACCGTGCTCGAGGTCGCTGCCGAGCGAGGTATGGCCACGGGGCTGGTGGCCACCTCACGCATCACCCACGCGACGCCTGCGGCATTCGCCGCCCACGTGCCGAGCCGGGGCATGGAGTGGGAGATCGCGCGACAGATCGCGGAGCACGAGGTCACGGTCGTGCTGGGCGGCGGCCTCACCCTGTTCAACCCGGCGGCGCGCCCTGACGCGCTCGACCTGCTGGGACCGATCAAGCGGCGTTACACGTACGTCGAGACACCGGAGCAGCTCCGCGCGCTGCGCCCCGACACCGTGACCAACCTGTTCGGGCTGTTCACGCCCAGCCACATGCCGGCGTCGGTCGATCGAGCGCCGACGCTGCCGGAGATGACCGAGGCGGCGATCGCCGTCCTCGATCGTGACCCGGACGGCTTCTTCTTGATGGTCGAGGCCTCGCAGCCGGACTGGAGAGGACACGGAAACGAGCCGCTCGAAACCCTGGCTGCCGAGATGCTGGACTTCGACGCGGCCGTCGCCGTAGCGCTCGAGTATCGTGAGAAGCACCCCGAGACCCTGATCGTGGTGACGGGCGACCACGAGACCGGTGGCCTCGCGCTGCAGTACGACTCCACCCGCACCCTGGTGGCCAGGTACACGACCGGCTCCCATACGGCGGCCATGGTCCCCTTGTTCGCGGTGGGCCCGGAGGCGGAGCGGTTCGGCGGCATCAGCACGAACGCCCGGGTCGGCGCACTGCTGCTGGAGATCGTGGGGCGCCGCCCCGGCACGGGAACCTGAGCGGGCTCGCGGTGCTATATTCTGCGGCCATGCTGACTCACCCCCGCCGAGTAGCCTCGCGGCGCCTGCGGCTGATCATTCTGGCGCTCTACGCCGTGACAGTCGGGTGGACGTCCGTCGCCCATGCCAGGGGCGAGTTGCTCCAGGCGAGCGCTGCCATCGAGTCGGAGCACTCCGAGCAGTGCCCCACCCTGCATTCCGACGCCATCTGCGGGGTGGGATACCACGCGGAGCTCGCGACGTCTGCCCGGGGCTGCGGCCCGGCCACGGCCGAGCTGACGCTGCCCGGGCCCGGCTGCGACGCCGCGCCGGCACTCGCCGCCCACTTCACTCCCAGCCTGGCGCGCGCACCCCCGAGCCGCTAGCACACGCTCGGCGCGACGGACTGTGGTCCGCGCCAGCCCGAGCGTCCCGCGATCCACAACCGTGCTGGTAACCCGGAGGAGTAGTTCATGCGAGCAGTGCTCGCGCTGTTCATCGTTCTCATAGTCGGCGGAGCTGCGCCGGCGCTGGCCCAACAGCCGCAGCAACCCGATTCGCTAAAGCGCGAGATCGAGAAGCTCAAGGCGCGTCTCGACTCGCTCGAGCGCGTGCTCGAGCAACTGATCCGTCAGGGGCGCGATACGGCCGTCGTCACGGACGAGCTCGCGGCGCTGCGGGCCGCTGCGCAGGCGGCCGCCGGGGAGGCTGCCGCCACGCAGGACACGACACAGCAGCAGGGGAGCCGTACTCGGGCGCTGCAGTTACTGAATCCCGAGATCAGTGTGACCGGTGACGCGGTGGGCGCGGGCCTCTTCCCCGACGGAGAGGACTCCCGCGCCACGGCGATCCCCCGAGAGTTCGAGTTCTCTTTCCAGGCTGCGCTCGACCCGTATTCCTATACGAAGGTCTTCGTGAGCTACGAGGAGGAACTGGAAATCGCCGGCTTCCCGGAGGAGGAAGGCGAGGAGGAGCACGGCGGGTTCGAGCTCGAGGAGGGCTACCTGTACTGGGTCGGGCTCCCAGGCCGCACCGGCCTCAAGGCCGGCAAGTTCCGCCAGGAGATCGGTCTGTACAACCGGTGGCATACCCATGCGCTGCTCGAGGTAGACCGCCCGCTCCCCAGCGTGTTGTTCCTCGGGGACGACGGCCTGATCCAGACCGGCATTTCCCTCACGTCTCCGACGCTCACCTTGGGGCCCAGCGCCAACACCGCTTACTTCGAGGTCACGGCAGGCACCAACGACGCACTCTTCGAGGGCGGGAACGAGCCGAGCTATCTCGGTCGGCTGCAGAGCTTCTGGGACCTGAGCCCCAGCACTTACTTCCAGGTGGGCGCCACGGGTATGTACGGCCAGAACACCGACGAGTCGCTGGAGACGCGCTTGCTCGAGGTGGACTTCGCGTTCCGCTGGGCACCGCCCGAGCGGGCGCTGTACCAGGACTTCCAACTGAAGGGCGAGTGGTACTGGGTCGAGCAGGAGGTCGACCTCGCCAGCGCGGGCACGACCCTCGGCAGGGGTGGCTGGGCCCAGGCCAGCTACCGGTTCGGCAGGCGCTGGATTGCCGGCTTCCGGGGGGACTACCTCGTGGGCGGCGACGGCGACCCGGACGTGTACCAGTTGGTGCCGAGCCTCTCGTGGTGGCAGAGCGAGTGGGTCCGCATCCGCTTGCAGTACAACTACCTGAAGCCCGATGACGGCGGCGGCAACCACACTGTACTGCTGCAGGTGGTGTGGGCCGTCGGCCCGCACCGACACGAGAGCTACTGATGGCAATGAGAGACGGTACGATGTGTAACGCGAGCCACATGATAGATCTGCGGCGCCTCGGCGCCGCCCTCGCCGTCGCCTTTCTGGGAGCGGCGCCGGCGGGAGCGCAGGAGAAGCTCGAGGTAGTGACTACCCTCCCGACCTACGCGGCCATCGCCCGTGAGGTGGCGGGAGATCTGGCCGAGGTCTCGGCCATCGCCCGGGGCGACCAGGACCCGCACTTCGTGAACCCACGTCCCAGCTTCGCCGCGATGGTGCAGCGGGCCGACCTCTTCGTGATCACGGGGCTCGACCTCGAGCTGTGGGTCCCGGCCATCCTCGACCGGGCGAACAACCCCAACGTGCTCGAGGGCGCGCCCGGCAACGTCACCGCCTACGCGGGCGTCCAGCTCCTCGAGGTCCCGGAGAGCGCCTCTCGAATCGGCGGTGACGTGCACGTGTTCGGCAATCCCCACATACACACCGACCCGGTCAACGGCGTCGTCATCGCGCGCAACATCGTGGAGGGCCTCAAGCGAATCGACCCAGGCAATTCGGCCGTCTACGAGGCGAATCTGCGGTCATTCCAGGAGCGTGTGATGCGCCGGCTCTTCGGCGACGAGCTGGTAGAGATGCTCGGCGCGGAAACGCTGAACGACCTGGCCCGGGGAAACCGGTTCTGGGACTTCGTCGAGGCTCAGGTGTTCCAGGGTAAGCCGCTCACGGAATACCTCGGCGGGTGGCTCGCGGAGGGCGCAACCTTCCGCGACCGGCGGATGGTCTGCTATCACAAGAACTGGGCGTACTTCAGCGCCCGGTTCCGGATCGCGTGCGCCATGTATGTGGAGCCCAAGCCTGGCATCCCAGCGTCGCCCGGCCACGTCGGGGAGGTCATCGAGTTCATCGAGCGCGAGAACATCCCGGTGCTCTTTGCCGCCAACTACTTCAGCCGACGGCAGGTAGAGCGAGTGGCCTCGCGCACGGGGGTTGCTGCCCTCATGGTGCCGGAGCACGTGGGCGGTGAGGAGGGGGTGGACGACTACTTCACGCTCATCGACACGTGGGTCACACTCCTGTCGCAGGCATTCGGCGCATCGATGGGAGTGCACCCGGAGTGACGGAGTAATCCATGGAGCTGATGCTTCCGGCCCTGGTGGCCTCACTCATTCTGGTCAGCATCCACGGCTACCTCGGGATCCACATCATCGCCAGGGGCGTGATCTTCGTGGACTTGGCGCTGGCGCAGGTGGCGGCCATGGGCTGGGCGGCAGCCGGCCTGGGATTGGGCCAGCAGCTCGCGTCGGGGCTCGGTCTGCCGGTAGACGTGGCGAGCTACCTGGTCGGGCTGGCCGCGACGATCGTCGCGGCGGCGCTGTTCAGCATCAGCCGCATGGAGCACGCCTACGTGCCCCAGGAGGCGATCATCGGGATCGTGTACGTCGTCGCCTCGGCCGGGACGATTCTCCTCGCTTCCCAGGCCCCCCGGGGCTCGGAGCACGTGGAGCATTTGCTCACCGGCAGCCTGCTGTGGGTAACGTGGCCGGAGATCGTGAAGACTGCGGTTATCTACGGCGTGCTGGGGGCGGCTCACTGGTTCCTGCGGGAGCGCTTCCTCGTGATCTCGCTGCGGCCCCAGGAAGTGAGGGCACGGGGTTGGTCCATTCGGGGATGGGACTTCCTGTTCTACGTTCTGTTCGGCGTGGTCGTCACCTCGTCGGTGGCCATCGCGGGCGTCCTGGTGGTGTTCAGCTTCCTGGTCATCCCCGCGGTCATCGCGTTCCTGTTCACCACCAAGACCTCGCGCCTGCTGACCATCGCCTGGACCGCGGGGACGGCGGCCACGGTGGTGGGTCTCTACGTCTCGTACCTGAGTGACCTCCCCACGGGACCGGTAGTGGTCTGTTGCTTCGCGGTGGCGTTGCTCATGGCGTTCGCGGTGCGCCGCGCGCTGAGGCGGCCGGTGGAACGGGCACGCCAGCCGGGCAAGACGTGGGAGCAGGTGGCGCCCCCCGGCCCAGAGTGGAAAGGAGAAGCCTAGCGGACGCAGGGTAACGCCGCCCCACCGGGAGTGTTACTTTTGTGAGCCGTTGAGGGTCCCGGGCCGGCGATGACCGCTCCGTGGGCCGAGCCGCCGTGGACGCGCAGGTACGCACGCGACACGGCGGTTGGTGTTCCCGCCGCACGTGCGGCCCGATCACGAGGGTCCGATGGCAGCACAGGCCTCCGCTAGCACCCCGTCCACCAGCGCGACCCGGACGGTGGCCCCTGGGCTAGAACCGGCGGGCGAGTTGCATTGGAACCTCCCCCCCGCCGGTTTCTACGAGACCGCGGTCCGGCGCGACGAGGGCAAGATCGGCGCCGGTGGGCCGTTCATCGCCGTCACCGTTCCCCAGACCGGCCGGTCTCCAGGCGACAAGTTCGTGGTTCGCGAACCCGGCTCGGAGGCCGACATCTGGTGGGGGAATATCAACCAGCCCATGAAGCAGGCCGACTTCGAGCGGCTCGTGAGCGATGTGCGGCAGTACCTGAGCGGGCAGGAGCAGCTGTTCGTGCGTGACGTCTTCGCAGGCGCGGACCCCGCGAATCGGATTCCGGTCCGGTTCGTCACCACGAACGCGTGGCACGCCTTGTTCGTGTACAACATGTTCCTTCGACCCGACACCGCTGGGCTGAGGGATTTCACGCCCAAGTTCACCGTGCTCCACGCCCCCGAGATGCAGGCCGACCCCGAGCGCCATGGAACGCGCAGCGGCACGTTCGTCGTGATCAACTTTGCCGAACAGGTGGTGCTGATCGGCGGCACCCGGTACGCCGGCGAGCTCAAGAAGTCGATGTTCACGATCCTGAACTACCTCTATCCCACGCGCGGCATCCTCTCGATGCACTGCTCCGCGAACATGGGCACCCGGGACGATGTGGCCATTTTCTTCGGGCTCTCTGGCACAGGGAAGACGACGCTGTCCACCGATTCCTCGCGCTGCCTGATCGGCGACGACGAGCACGGATGGAGCGACACCGGGGTGTTCAACTTCGAGGGCGGATGCTACGCCAAGGTGATCAGGCTCTCGGAAGAAGGCGAGCCCGACATCCACGCCACCACCGAGATGTTCGGCACCATCCTGGAGAACGTCGTATGGGATCCCGAGACCCGGAGCGTGAACCTGGACGATGATAGCATCACCGAGAACACGCGGGCCTCGTACCCCATCTACTTCATCCGCAACCACGTCCCGGAGGGCCGTGCCGGGCATCCCGAGAACATCCTGTTCCTCACGGCAGACGCATTCGGGGTTATGCCGCCCATCGCCAAGCTCACGCCGGCGCAGGCGATGTACCACTTCCTCTCGGGGTACACCGCCAAGGTCGCCGGGACCGAGCGTGGCGTGACCGAGCCGCAGGCCACCTTCAGCGCCTGTTTCGGCGCACCGTTCCTCCCGCTCCATCCGGGTGTGTACGCGCGCATGCTGGGCGAGCGGATCGCCCGGCATGGGGTGCAGTGCTGGCTGGTGAACACCGGGTGGACCGGCGGGCCGTACGGCGAGGGCAACCGCATCAACCTGCCCTACACGCGGGCGATGGTGAGCGCCGCCCTGGAAGGCAGGCTCAGCGATGTGCCGACGCGTACCGACCCGGTGTTCGGGCTGGCGGTGCCCACTACACTGCCGGGAGTCCCGGCGAGGCTGCTCGATCCGCGCAGCACCTGGTCGGACCCTCAGCGCTACGACGCGCAGGCTCACAAGCTCGCCGCCATGTTCCGGGAGAACTTCGCGACCTTTGCGGAGCAGGTCTCCTCGGAGGTGCGCGAGGCGGGCACCCACCTCTAGGCGATTCGACGATGGCGGTGGCGGGGAACTTCGAGGTCATCCGCGACCCGCTCTGGAACAACATCCGGGTGGACGCGGAGGCGTTGCGGGTGGTGGACAGCACCCCGTTCCAGCGCCTGCGCTTTATCCGTCAGCTGGGACACGCCTACCTCGTCTATCCGGGGGCCACCCACACCCGGTTCGAGCACGCCCTGGGGGCGTACCACCTCGCGCGGCGCGCGCTCACCCTGCTCGGTGAGCGGGGCGAGCTCGCCGGCATCCCGGATGACGAGCTGGTCCTCGTCCGCCTGGCGGCGTTGCTGCACGACATCGGGCACTACCCGTTCTCCCACACGCTGGAGGAGGCGGGACTCCCGTCGCACGAGACGATCGCCCATCAGCAGCTGCGACACCCGGAACTGGCTGCCGCGCTCGAGCCGTTGGGGATCGACTCGGTCGAGCAACGCGTCGAGCAACTGATCCGCGGAACGAGCACGTCGCCGCTACAGGGTCTGGTCTCCGGCTCGCTCGACCTGGACAAGATCGAGTACCTCACCCGCGACGCACGCATGTGCGGCGTGCCCTACGGCACCGTGGACGCAGACCGTCTCATCCACTCCATCACCGTGGTCACTCGACCCGACGGCTCGCGCACGGTGGGAGTGCACGAGAAGGGCGTGAGCGCCCTCGAGTCGCTGCTGTTCGCGAAGTATCAGATGTACCGCAACGTGTACTGGCACCACGCCGTGCGCAGCGCCACCACCATGTTCAAGCGGCTGGTCCGCGCCGCCATCGCGCGAGGCGACCTCGACGCGGCGTGGATCCCGCACAGCACCGACGAAGCCCTGATGGAAGCGGTGCGCGCGGTGCGGGACCCGAGCCTCGCGGCGCGGCTCCGTGGGCGGCAACTCTACAAGCGGGCACTCGATCTGCGCGCCGCCGAGGTGCCGGCCGGAGGCGGCGAATGGATCGCGCGCGACCCCGACCTGGCGGAGCGCGTCGAAGACCAGCTTGCGCTCGAACTGGGGCTCGAGCCGGGCGAGCTACTCCTCGACTACCCGGCGAAGCCCGCCATGCTCGCCGTGGAGCTCCCCCTCCTGCTGCGCGACGGGCGCATCACCCACCTCGCCGACGAGAGTGCGACCGGCCTCCTCACCATCGAGCGCGTAGCCGACGAGCTGCACATGAGCGCCCGATGCCTGCGGGTGTTCGTGGCACGGCCCGCGGAGCTGAACCGTCGGGCGGTGCTCAGGCTGGTGGAGCACAGCGCGGAAGAGGTGGGGGCGGAGCTCACGCGCGGAGCGCCGCTGCTGGCAGTGAGGGACTAGGAGCCTTCAGCCTCGCGGGGCTCTCCCCCGGCCTCGGCCAGGCGCCGGGCCAGCTCCCGGAAGTAGGCCGCTTCATCCGGGCGCCCCGCCTCCTCCATCTGCAGGGCGCAGGCCTCGAGCGCGTAGAGGATCGGGCCGAGGTGTGCGGCGGCGAGGGCTCCGACTGTCTCGGGGTTGGGTCCTTGGGTCACGCCCCTATTGCCTGGGCGGTGGGCTGCCGGCCGTCGACCTCCTCTACACTGTCGATCCGGACGATGATCACGGTGACGTTGTCCAGCCCACCTCGGCGGTTCGCCTCCGCGATGAGCCCGTCCACGAGTTCAGCCGGTGACTTGCCTACCTGCATGAGGGCCTGGAGGTCCTCGTCCTCCAACATCCCCGTGAGACCGTCGGAGGCGAGGAGGTAGAGGTCGCCGCCACGCAGCGCGCCGACGTAGATGTCGGGGGCCACGTGGCTGTTGGCTCCGACACACCGGGTGATGACGTTGCTGTAGGGATGGGTGCGCGCCTGATCGGGAGTGAGGTACCCCGCGTCCACCTGTTCCTGGACGTAGGAGTGATCCTTGGTGATCTGGAGCAGCTGGCCGTCGCGCAGTACGTACGCACGGCTGTCACCGACCTGCCCGATGAGGTACCGCGGCCCGTTGATCACCATGGCAGTGGCGGTGGTGCCCATCCCGCGCTTGTCCTGCTCCACCAGCGTGCGCTGGAAGATCTGCCCGTTCGCCTCGACGATCGAGCGCTTGATGATGTCGGCGGCCTCGGGGTCCGGCCGGCCGGCCACGCCCTCCAGGGCCTCCGCCACGATGCGCACCGCCATGTCGCTGGCCACCTCGCCGGCGGCGTGCCCCCCCATGCCGTCCGCGACGATAAACACCCCATGATCGGGGACCATGAGGTAGCTGTCCTCGTTGCCTGAGCGCACGACGCCCACGTCCGTGCGGCCCGCGCAAGTGAATCGAACGGTGTGTGCCACGTTAGCGAGCGCCTAGCAGTACGATCCCGAGAACGATCAGGGCCACCACGATCACGCCAAACAACCACCACGGCAGCCCGCCCTCGGACTCCCTCGGCTCCGGCGTGGTCGTCGGACGCGGCGCGGGCGCTTGGGCGGCCCCCACACCCGGCGTCGGCGTGGTGGGCCGATCCGGCCGGCCGGCCGGCGGCGCCTCGGGCGTGGCCGCCTGCGGCCCGGAAACGCCCTGCACCTCCTTAACCGCACTGATGACCTTCGTAGAACTCCCCTTTGCCGCGTCAATCGTGTCGTCGGTCGGCTCGAAGATCGTCTGCACGTCGCCGAACCGGATCAGGGAACCGGGCGCGAGCGGCACCTCCCCGGCTACCCGGTCCCCATCCACCATGGTGCCGTTGGTGGACTCCAGGTCCACCAGGATCCAGATCCCCTCGCGGCGTTGCAGCTTCGCGTGGGTGGTGGAAACGCTCTCCTCGGGCAGGCAGATATCGTTGTAGTCCGCCCTGCCCACGTTGACGACCGGAACCTTGATCGGGAACCGCTGGCCCTTGAGCGTGCCGCTCCGGACCACCAGGTAGGCCAGCACCCCGACCGCCGATGGCCGGGTCTTCGCGGCCTCGGGCACGATCCCCACTGCCCGCGCCGCTCCCGCCGCCCCGGGCTCAGCGGGCTTCGTCACGCCGGGCGCCGAGACCCGGACCCCCGGCACACCGTGCAGGGTGTTGCTCAGGCGATGCTCCGCCCCGGGCGGTGGCACAGCAGGCGCCAGCTCGGGAGAAACCGCCGCCGGCGCGGGCGGCTCCTCGGGCGCGAGATCCGCATAGAACCGGAAAGTGTACTCTCCGACTCGAATTAGGTCGCCGCGGGCGAGCAGCTGCTGCCCCTCGATTTGCACGTCGTTGACGAACGTGCCATTCGTGCTGCCGTCGATTACCACGTAGCCCTTGGGGGTCGACATCACCTCCGCGTGACGCCGCGAGACGTTCTTGCTCGTCACCACGACGTCGCAGCTCGCATCCCTGCCCAGCGTGATCGAGGCCCCCGCGACCACGTACTCGCGGCCATCGTCCAGTGACACCAGGCGCCCGCCGGTTCCGGCGGTGGCCTTGCGCGCTCCCGCCGGCTTGGCGGCCGCAGCCATCGTGGCGGGATCCACCGCTTGGACGTACTGCGTGCTGCCACTCCGCCGCTCGTCCACGAACAAGAGCTCGCACCCGCCGATCTCCACTTTGTCACCGTGCAGCAAGGGATGGGGCTGGGGACCGAGCCGCACGCCGTTGACCAGGACGACGCTGCTCTCCTCGGCGAGGCGAATGGCCACCTGACCGTCGGCGAGGCCTTGCACGATGGCGTGACTGGGCTGGACCCCTTCACCCGTCAGAGTGATCTGGGCCGAGGCATCGCTGCCGATGGTCGAGTCGCCCGCCGGGATGGCGTGGCGCTCGCCGCCGACTTGAAGGTATGACATCCGGCGTGACCTCAAGCTACTGGGGTGATCTCGAAAAACTAGTCCGGCCCCTGAGGCCGTGCAACTAGACGGCAGCTCCCGTTATTGCGCCTCGCCTCTCGGTTCCAGCCCCAACTCCCGCTCGATCTCTTCGGGCTTCTTCTCGGCGCCCTTGAGCCATCTCCAGAACACGAACGACCCCACCCCGACCGTGAGATATCCGACGAAGACTCGCCACAATAGGACGTACACCGGCGTCAACTCCCGCGGCACGTAGATGGACATCACCGCCGCCGAGAGCACCTCCGCCACCCCCGAGCCCCCGGGGGTGGGCGCGAAGTAGAGCAGGAAC
The DNA here is from genome assembly GCA_964348295.1 of uncultured Gemmatimonadaceae bacterium. Taxonomy (GTDB): domain Bacteria; phylum Gemmatimonadota; class Gemmatimonadetes; order Gemmatimonadales; family GWC2-71-9; genus WVYX01. The sequence continues at coordinate 24,786 of CAYGBV010000006.1, read as the reverse complement.
ACGATCAGCGTCTGGAGCACCACGACATCGACGCCGTGCGCCGGGATGTCCAGCGCGCGCAGCACAATGAAGCCGGCCAGCAGCTTGTTCGACATCGCGACGCCCGTAAACACCACTGCGCCAAGCAGCGACAGCCATCCTCGACCCTTGAAGAAGGCGACCATCGCTTCATGCGCCCGATCAATGCCTGCGTTCAGCGCCTCCACGCGGTGCGCCAGCCTCTCGCTGCCGCGCCGCTGCAGCCACCGCACGATGCGCCGGGCCAGCTTGCGGGCCACACCGGGGAAGATGACCAGGAAGAGGATGATCCCGCCGACCGTGATGAAGCCACCCAGGCTCAGCCAATAGAGCTCTCGCAGCGACAGCACCCCGAGCACGCCGTGTTCCTCCAGGGACTGCCCGGCGCCGAAGTAGATCGTGAGCGGGCCGGCCACGCCAAAGAAGAGGATGGTGGCCACGAAGCTCATGAACGTGACCACCATGGCGACGGGCAGCGGAGTACCGTGCCGCTTCAGAGTGTAGATGCCGACGGGCCCACCCCCGGCCTGTGACGGCGTCAGCAACGTGCCCCATGCGTTCATCCCCGCCGACATTATGCAGCCCCTAAGCGTGGTCTCGGGGTGCACGTGCTTCGCCAGCACGTACAGCCTCAGCCCCCCGCCGATCCAGTCCATCGAGGCAACCGCGACGCCCAACAGCACCCACTGCCATTTGAGCGACAGCATGGAGTCGACGAACAGCTCCAGGTTGTTGCCGTAGAAGAGGAGGCCGCCGAAGACGATCACGGAGATGACCGCGAACACTTCCAGTCCGCGGCGCAGCAGGCGGGGCACGAGAGGCGCTGCCATGGGAGGCGGTCAACGTATCGCGCAGGGAACGCTCCCGTCAACGCCGGCCCTCCGCTATGCTTCACTCCATGCCCCACGACCAGATCGTCGTCCAGGGCGCCCGCCTCCACAATCTCAAGGGCATCTCCCTGGAAATCCCGCGACGGGCCCTCACGGTGATCACGGGACCCTCGGGATCCGGCAAGAGCACCCTCGCCTTCGACACGCTCTACGCCGAGGGGCAACGGCGCTACATCGAGTCTCTCTCGACCTACGCCAAGCAGTTCCTGGAGCGAATGCCCAAGCCGTCGGTGGATCGCATCGACGGCGTCTCCCCCGCCGTGGCCATCGAGCAGAAGAACCCCACCACGTCGAGTCGCTCCACGGTGGGGACCGCCACCGAGATCCACGACTACCTGCGCCTGCTCTGGGCCCGAGTCGGCCGGCCACACTGCCACGAGTGCGGCGCGCCCGTCACGGTGGACTCGCCCACCACCGCCGCCGACCGCGTGCTCGAAGCGTTCGCCGGGCAGACGGTGCTCATCTGCTTCCCGTTGCCGCCGGTTGCGCGCATCGGCCACGCGGGCGTGATCGAGAACTTGCGGGCCATGGGGTTCGTGCGCGTCCTGGTCAAGGACGAGGTGCATCGCCTGGACGAGCTGCCGAGGCGCGTGCGGCTCGACCGCGACACCGTCGCCGTGGTGGTCGACCGCATCCGCCTCGCGACCGGGGTGCGCGGGCGTGTGGCCGACTCCCTGGCCCTGGCGTTCGCCGAAGGTGAAGGTCTGGCCGAAGTACGTGGCGACGGGGGGCACACGCGCTTCTCGCAGCACCCTCGGTGCACGGCGTGCGACACGCCGACGTTCCCACTGTCACCCAGCCTCTTCTCGTTCAACAACCCGCGCGGGGCGTGTCCCACGTGCAACGGATTCGGTGCAGTGCTCGAGTACGACGAGTCCCTCATCGTCCCCGATCCCGAACGCACCCTCAAGGACGGCGCCCTCGATCCGTGGACCAAGCCCCGCTACACGCGGCGACGCCGCCTGCTGCGGGACACTGCCCAGCAGCGGGGCATTCCACTCGACGTTGCGTGGCGCCGGCTGCAGACGTCGCAGCGGCGCTTCCTACTGCACAATTCCCGCGGCCGCTTCAAGGGCATCTTCCCCTTCCTCCAGGCGCTCGAGCGGAAGCGGTACAAGCAGTACATCCGCGTTTTCCTGCGGCAGTATCAGAAGGCGAACACCTGCCCCGACTGCGGCGGCTCCCGCCTCAGGCCGGAGGCCCTGGCGGTACGGGTGGGTGATGACTCGATCGGCGACGTCACCCACCTTACGGCCGACGGCGTCGCCCGCTGGCTGGAGCAGCTCGAGCTCACGCCGTTCGAGCAAGGCGTGGCAGCCACGATCCTGCGTGAGCTCACCGATCGGGTCACGTTCCTGCGCGACGTCGGGCTCGGCTACCTCACGCTCGACCGCCAGACCCGTACCCTTTCTGGCGGAGAGGCGCAGCGGATCGCCCTGGCCAACGCCCTCGGCTCCCGCCTGGTGGACACCCTCTACGTGCTCGACGAGCCGTCCATCGGGCTGCACCCGCGCGACATCGATCGGCTCCTGGCGCTGCTCAAGCGGCTGCGCTCGGCGGGCAACACCGTGGTCATCGTGGAGCACGATGCCGCGACGATCCGGGCAGCCGACCACATGGTCGAGCTGGGACCGGGCAGCGGCGAGCACGGCGGCGAGGTGGTGTACTCCGGATCGGTGGAGGGCGCCGAGCCGGCCGGCACCCTCACCGGGCAGTACCTCACGGGTGAGAAACGGATCGCCATACCCTCGCTGCGTCGTCGCATCGGACCCCAGTGGCTCACCGTGAGCGGAGCGCGGCTGCACAACCTGGAGGGAGTCAATGTCTCGATCCCCCTGGGGACGCTCAGCGTCGTGACCGGCGTATCGGGCTCGGGCAAGTCCACGCTGGTGCACGACGTGCTCTACCGGCACCTGGCAATCAGGCTCAAGGGGGCGCACGGCGCCAAGCAGCACCTGGGCGAGCCGGTCGGCGCGGTGGACGAGCTCAGCGGGTGGGAGAGCCTGGAGGACGTGGTACTGGTCGATCAATCTCCCATCGGCCGCACGCCACGCTCCAACCCCATCACCTACGTGCGCGCCTTCGACGAGATCCGATCCTTGTTCGCCGCCCAACCTCTCGCGCGGGCCCGGGGCTACACGCCCACCACGTTCAGCTTCAATGCAGCGGACGGCGGGCGCTGCCACATGTGCGAAGGCGCGGGTCACGTCCTGGTGGAGATGGTGTTCCTCGCCGACATCTACGTGCCGTGCGAGGCGTGCGGGGGCACGCGGTTCGAGCCCGAGGTACTGGACGTGAAGATCAAGGGGCTCTCGATCCACGACGTCCTCGAACTCACGGTGGAGCAAGCGATGAGCCGGTTCCGCCACCAGGAGCGCCTGGGGAAGGCACTATGGCACCTGCAGCAGGTGGGCTTGGGCTACCTGCGCCTGGGCCAGCCTGCCACGACCCTGTCGGGCGGCGAGGCCCAGCGCCTCAAGATCGCGCGCCAGCTCGCCACGGCGGGACGCAAGAGGACGCGGCGGCTCTACGTCCTCGACGAGCCCACCACGGGACTCCACCTGGACGACGTCCGCACCCTCCTGAAGGTGCTCGACCGCCTGGCGGACCAGGGCCACACGGTGGTGGTGATCGAACACCACATGGACGTCATCAAGCGGGCCGACTGGATCGTGGACCTCGGGCCGGAGGGCGGCGAGCACGGGGGGCAGGTCGTCGCGTCAGGGACCCCGGAGGAGGTAGCCCGGGCCGACAGCCACACGGCCCGCTTTCTGCGCGACGCGCTGGCGCAGGCGGAGGCGTCCACCGAGCGCGCGGAATCTCCCTCCGCGAGTTGACCCTAAGTCAAGGAATCACAACATTGTTGGCCATGCGAACCGTAGCGGCGGTCCTACTGGCGGCGGGCGCGTTCGTGGCGCCCGTGCTGGCGCAGGAAGGCGCGATCGTCACGCAGTCCGGCGGCGGCTACACCCTCGGGCCCGGCGACCTGGTTCGGATCATGGTGTGGGGCCGCGAGGAGTACTCCGGGCAGTTCCAGGTGGACGAGCACGGCCAGCTCCACTACCCGGTACTGGGCACTATCCAGACTCAAGGCATCACCGTTGCGGCGCTGCGGGACACGTTGCGCACCGGCCTGGAGCGGCTGTTCACGAACCCCTTCGTGACGGTGACGCCGCTGTTTCGTGTGGCGGTTCTGGGCCACGTGACGCGTCCCGGCCTGTACACGGTGGACCCCACGCTCAGCGTGCTCGACGTAGTGGCGCTGGCAGGCGGGCCCAGCAGCGCCGCCAACATGGACAAGATGACGGTTTACCGGGGCGGCACAGCGACCGTGATGAGCATGGAGGACGCGGTCATGCTCGGCGCGACACTCCAGGAGATGGGCGTGCGATCGGGCGATGAGATCATGGTCCCCCGCAAGTGGTTCGCCCGGGAAGACTGGTACATCGTGCTGCAGCTGATGACGCTGGCGCTCACGACCGCGACGCTCATCGTCACCCTGAGCAACTAGCGTCGCTTGCGCAGCGGGCCCGGGCCCCGTTAGACTGCCCGGGCGCCGCGCCATTCCGGAGTAGCTCAGCTGGTAGAGCAGACGGCTGTTAACCGTCGGGTCGGGGGTTCGAGTCCCCCCTCCGGAGTCACATCGAGCCCGCGCTGCTGCACGTAATCAAATGGACCACAACGGGTTAGCCTCCAAGGCTAGCCCGTTGGTGTTGTGGCACCGCACGACTGCTCCCACTGTGTCGCGAGCCGGCCAGACGCCCCGGCCCCTGGACGAAACGCATCATATATGTATATTTCGATGTTCTCATTGACTGTCGGACGCCTGCAATCACGACCGAACGAGAGACCGTGCCGAGATACGATTACCTGTGCCAGGATTGCGGCAACCGCTTCGAGATCCGCGTTTCCATTTCCGCCTATTCGGAAGGTGTGAGCCCTGCCTGCCCCGAGTGTGGCTCGGCCAACGCGGCTCGCAGCTTCGGCGCCGTGAATGTGCTCACCGGGTCGAGCAGCAGGCGAGGTGCGGCGAGCACCGCGTGCGGATCCAGCGGCTTCGGCTGAGCGATCTGACGCCGCCGCCCAGGTCTGGGCGGGCAGCACGGGTCCAGCCGCGACCCGCACAGAGACGGCGAGACACTCCACGACGGGCCAGCCGCACACGGCTGGCCCGCTTGCTGTCCGGGTGTTAATTCACTGGCGGAGCGCACCCGCATACGCTATGACGCCACCACACCCCGCACCCACTCCCGAGCAGTTCGACGCCGTGCTATTCGACCTGGACGGGGTGCTCACAGCCACGGCCCACATCCACGCCGCCTGCTGGAAGCGCATGTTCGACGAATACCTCGAGCACCGGGCAGAGCGAACGGGAGAGCCGTTGCGACCGTTCGACGTCGAGCGCGACTACCGGCCCTACGTGGATGGCAAGCCGCGCTACGACGGAGTCGCGAGCTTCCTCGCCTCGCGCGGCATCGCGCTCCCGTGGGGCGATCCCGGTGATGCCCCCGGCGCCCAGACTATATGCGGCCTGGGCAACCGCAAGAACGAGCTGTTCAACCAGGTACTCAGCGAGCAGGGACCCGAGGTCTACGAGCGGTCCGTGGACTTCGCGCGGCACTTGCATGAACGCGGTATCAAGACCGCCGTCGTCTCGGCCAGCAAGAATGCGCGCACCGTGCTCCAGGCGGCCGGGATCGAGGCTCTGTTCGACGTCCGGGTGGACGGAATCGTGGCAGCCGAGCTCGGGCTCGCCGGGAAGCCGGCCCCCGACACGTTCCTGGAGGCCGCACGCCGGCTCGACGTAGAGCCGGCGCGTGCCGTGGTGGTAGAGGACGCCATTGCGGGCGTGCAGGCGGGCCGGGCCGGCGACTTCGGGTTGGTGGTTGGGGTGGATCGCACGGGAAGCGCACAGGACCTGAAGGAAAACGGCGCGGATATCGTGGTGGCTGACCTGGGTGAGCTGCTTCCCTGATCGGGCGCCATCGACTGCCGTCCCCGCAACTCGCGGCACCCCCTGCCCCTTGCGATCGCCCATACCACCGAGTTTTATCCTCGGATTCCATATCCGCAGCCGTCATGGCTGACTTCAGCAAGAGGAAGGGGCAGTCGAAACGCCGCTCTCCCCCGATGCGCTCTTCAACTCGATTGCATTGCTCACCATGACACTAGTGCCAGCGCTGTACGCCGCGTTCTTGCGGGTGCGCTACGAGCTGGTGAAGACAGCGTAAGATGTCCGCCGGCTGGGAGGGGCGCCCCGCACTCCCTCAAGAACCCGTCGATCGCGTCATCGCGCCGTTGACCCGCTTCCTCCACGTGGAGGCGGCCGGCGGCGTAGTGCTGCTCACCTGCACCGTCATCGCCCTCGTACTGGCCAACTCGCCCCTCGGCGACGGCTACCTCGCCTTGTGGGAAACGCGGCTGGGATTCGCGGTCGGGGGCTTCGAGATGGTCCACTCGCTCAAGCACTGGATCAACGATGGCCTGATGGCCGTGTTCTTCTTCGTCATCGGCCTCGAGGTGAAGCGGGAGCTGGTGACTGGCGAGCTGCGGGACCCGAAGCGCGCGGTGCTACCCATCGCCGGCGCGATCGGCGGCATGCTGGTGCCGGCGGCGATCTACCTCGCCTTCCAAGCGGGTGAGCCGGGCGAGCGCGGCTGGGGCATCCCCATGGCCACCGACATCGCGTTCGTGGTGGGCTGCATGGCGATCCTGGGCCGGCGGGTGCCACCGATCCTCAGGGTGTTCCTGCTATCGCTTGCCATCGTCGACGACATCGGTGCGATTCTGGTGATCGCCATCGGGTACACCGACGAGCTCAATCTCACCGCGCTGCTGCTGGGGATCGTCGGCATCGCCGCCATTGGGAGCCTCGCGCGAGTCGGCGTCCGCAGTCTGCTGGTGTATGCCGCGATGGGCATCCTCGTCTGGCTCGCGTTCCACGAGTCGGGGGTTCACGCCACCATCGCCGGCGTGATCCTCGGCCTCATGACCCCCGCCCGAGCGTACCTGAGCGCTGGCCTCCTCGGGGAGATCCTGGACCGCGCGGGCGATATCCTTCGGGGTGACGGGTGGGATGCGGAGGCACACCGCGGCGCCAAGGTAAGACGCTTCCAGCGGGCCGCTCGCGAGAGCATCTCGCCCCTGGAATACCTCGAGGACCTGCTGCACCCCTGGGTCGGATTCGTGATCATGCCGGTCTTCGCCCTGGCCAACGCCGGGGTGCAGTTCGAGCTCGCCGATCTCGGCAGTCCGGTTGCCACCGCGGTGATGGCGGGTCTGTTCATCGGCAAGCTCGTGGGCATCCTGCTGTTCAGTTGGCTAGCCGTTCGGCTCGTACTCAAGCGGCTGCCCGAGGGGCTCACCTGGGGCATCATGGCAGGCGCCGGATTGCTGGCCGGCATCGGGTTCACGATGGCCCTGTTCATTGCGGGGCTGGCGCTGCAGGGCGACCTGCTCGACGCCGCGAAGGTGGGGGTGATCGGGGGATCGCTGCTGTCGGCGGTCGCCGGCATGGCTCTGTTGCTGGCGGTGCTCCCCCGGACCGCGAGTGAGCAGGGGGGAGCGAGAACACGTTGACCACCGCAGCGCCGAGGCGCTGGCCTAGAACGACCACCCGACCGACGTAGTGATCCCGAGGTCGTTCTTGCTCGCGGCCAGTGTACCGGGCTGGCTGTCGAACTTGTCGAAGAACGTGAGGCCGAAGAAGAAGTCGCCGAATACCTCGTAGCGGACTCGCGTCTCGAAGTCCAGCCGGATGCGTCCCACAGTGGTGAGGCTGGCAAACACGTCCAACGACGCAGTGACGTCGAGCTGTGGAGCGTCGTACTCCACGATGGAGAAGTCCGAGCCCGCGACCAGCTCGACGGTCGCCGTCGCGGACTCCCCGGTGAACTGCTCCGATCCGACTAGTGCGCCGCCTCCAACAATCCACAGGATGCTGTTGGTCTGCCGTGCCGCCCACCAACCGCCGGCCCCTACCGTCACACGCAGGTCGAGTGCCAGCTCGTCGTTCTGCTCGAGGGTGGTATTCCCGCCGGCCGCCCACCTGTGCCCCAGGAAGCGCTGCAACTGGAAGCCGAACGCATTTCGCTGGGTCCCCTCGCGCCCTCCCTCGGTCTCCTGCGTCTGGAAATACGAGCTCCCGCTGAGCACCGAGTAGAACTTGCGCCCACGATAGCGGACCTCCCAACTGCCGGTCAGCTCGGCTATTGCTGTAGCCTTGGTGAACGAGAACCCCACGTCGACGTAGCCGCCGAGGCGCTGCCAGAAGGTGGCCTCGATGGGCGTGATGCGGACCACTTCCATGAGATCGAGGGTGTCAGCCACCGTCAGCGAGACGACGATCTTCCCGTCCTCCGCCGGCTCGTCCAGGCTCCCGAAGTACTTCAGCCCAGCCTGCGTCTCGACCTCGAAGTAGCTCCTACTCTCCAGCCGGGCGATCTTGTCCCACTCGACGTTGATCCGCCCCATGTCGTCGGTGGAGTACTCCAACCTGCCGCGGTTGAGCTTCTTGATCTCGCCCGTGATGTGGTCGCCGTTCTTGAGCACGAGGACGTCGGTCTTCTGGGCGTGGAGGGCCCGCGTCTGTACCGTGACGAGGGAAAGAACGAGCAGCGCCGCGCGTGCGGCCGCCGCGGCGCGGCGCTGCATCCCACCTGGCGGCGCAACCGTCAGCACGTGGGCCGCCACGCAACTCTGCCCGATTGGAACACCTGTGACCTCCGTTAGGCTGCAGGGAAAATAGGGCCGCGGGGGCGATGTGGAACCCGGCCCTGGGAGCACTGCCGCGGGCCGGACCCGATCGCGCACACGCCCCTACGCCGCTCACCGGAGGTATTTACCTAGGGGAATCCCCCATGCCGACGAGTCAGCGCATGCGCCGTCGCCAGCCGGGAACTTGAAGGGTATATTAGCCGTTCACCCGCAGACCACCACGTACAATTCGGAGAGCACATGAGGACTGCGACACGAATCACCGCGGCGGCGCTGGCTCTTGCCATGGTCGGCTGCTCGGGGATCAGCGTCACCACCGACTACGACCCCGCGGCCGTCCCCGCCATGCAGGCCTACCAGGCCTACAGCTGGATACCCGATACCGGGCCCCGTGACGACCCGCAGCTCAACAACCCGATCGTGGTCGGTCGCATCACGGGCGCGGTGGATGCCGCGCTGGCAGAGAAGGGCTACCGCAAGGTGGAGTCCGGCGGCGACTTCCTCGTCGGCTGGCACGCCGACGTCGACCAGCGCACCAGCTACACGACGGTCAACGACTACTACGGCTACGGCTGGGGCGGCTGGTATGGCGGTGCCGGCATGTCCACCTCCCGCACCACCGAGCACCGCTGGGACGAGGGCACCCTGATCATCCTGATCGCCGACACCAAGTCGGAGCAGCTCGTGTGGCACGGCGCGGCCACGGCCGAGGTCGGGAGGGAGGGCTCGCCCGAGGAGCGGCAGGCCAGGATCAACAGCGCCGTCGAGAAGATCTTCAAGGACTTCCCGCCGATGCGGTAGTGGTGACGCCCCGATCATGGGCTCACTACCACACGGCGGGACCCGCAGCTATGATTGGGGCTTCAAGGACAACCATCAGCAATGGAGCGAGGAGAAAGCATGACCAACCTGACACGGAGCGCAATCGGGGGCCTGGCGCTCGCCGTGGTGGGCTGCGCGGGGATCAGCGTCACGACTGATTACAACCCCGCGGCGGTGCCTGCCATGCAGGACTACCAGACCTACAGCTGGCTGGAGGGCGGGGACCGGGACGACCCCCAGCTGAACAACCCGATCGTGATCGGCCGCATCACGAGTGCCGTGGATGGCGTGCTGGCCGCGAAGGGCTACCGCAAGGTGGCGTCGGGCGGAGACTTCGTGGTCGGGTGGCACGCCGACGTGAACCAGCGCACCGACTACAACACAGTCAACAGCTACTACGGCGCCTACGGTGGCGGCTGGGGTCGCTGGGGCTACGGCGGCGCCGGCATGTCAACGTCGCGGACCACGGAGCACAACTGGCAAGAGGGCACGCTGGTCATTCTCATCGCCGACGCCAAGACGAAGCAGCTGGTGTGGCACGGCTCCGCCACGGCCGAGATCGGCAAGGAGGACTCGCCCGATAAGCGGCAGGCCAAGGTGAACAGCGCCGTCGAGAAGATGTTCAAGGATTTCCCGCCGGGGCAGTAGCAGGACCAACAACGCCTGATGCGCGGCCGCGTCTCCCCGGAGTGGGAGGCGCGGCCGCCGCCTTCTCGGCACCCAGCGACGCCGCAACATCGGCGCGCCCCGAGCCCAACCAGGCCCCCGACTCGACCAGACTCGAATAGCAGCTCAACAGCCCAACACATGACCGCCGCGAGCCCGCAGCGCCCGTCCATTTACCCGATTCTCTCGATCAACTTCGTGGGGACGCTGGGCTTCAGCATCGTGCTGCCGTTCCTGGTCTTCCTGGTCACGCGGTTCGGTGGTAACGCGCTGGTCTACGGGATCATGGGAGCGACCTACTCGCTCTTCCAGCTGATCGGCGCCCCCATCCTGGGACGCTGGTCCGACCGCTTCGGCCGTCGCAGGATCCTGCTACTGAGCCAGCTCGGGACACTCACCTCCTGGGGAGTGTTCCTGGCGGCCCTCTTCCTGCCGACCATCACCCTGGCCCAGGTGGACTCGCCGGTTGTGGGAGCGTTCGCCCTCACCCTGCCGCTCGTGGTGCTGTTCTTCGCGCGGGCGCTGGACGGGATCACGGGCGGGAACGTTTCGGTGGCCAACGCCTACCTGGCCGATGTAACCGAAGAGAGTGAGCGGGCGGCGGCGTTCGGCAAGATGGCCATCTCCGGCAACCTCGGCTTCATCGTGGGACCGGCGCTCGCCGGGCTGCTGGGCGCGACGGCGTGGGGGGAAAGCCTGCCGGTCGTGGCCGCGCTGCTCATCTCGCTGGTCGCCACCCTGCTGATCGTCATGCTCCTCCCCGAGTCGAGGGCGTGCTTGCTGCGGGCCAGTCCCGAGCGGTCCAGCGTGCGCAAGGTCATGGGCCAGGAGCAGCGAGACTGCTACGAGCTCAAGGCGGCGAAGCGGCTCTCCCTCGCAGAGATCTTCTCACTGCGTTCGATCCCGGGTCTCATGACCATCTACTTCCTGATCTACCTGGCCTTCAACTTCTTCTACATCGCGTTTCCGGTGCACGCCGCCACGCGCCTCGAGTGGACGCTCACCGACACCGGCGTCTTCTTCGCGGTCATGGGGCTGCTCATGGTGCTGGTGCAGGGCCCGGTGCTGAGCCGTGCTTCCAGGGTGTGCTCGGACCGCACCCTGGTGATCGGCGGGAGCCTGCTGCTGGGCGCGAGCTTCCTGTTCTACACTGCCGCGGGCAAGCCAGCCATCTATGCCGGCACCGCTCTGCTGGCCCTGGGCAACGGCCTCATGTGGCCCAGCCTACTCGCCATCATCTCCAAGGTGACGGGGCCGGAGACACAGGGAGCGGTACAGGGCTTCGCGGGCAGCGCTGCCGCCGTGGCGAGTATCGTGGGCCTCCTCGTCGGAGGGCTGCTGTACGGGGTGCTGGAGGGCAGAGTGTTCGTCCTCTCGGCCGCCATCACGTTCGCCGTCTCCGTGGGAGCGCTCGCCCTGGTGCCGCGGCAGTCCTCAGCAACAGAGGCCGCTCGCACGTAATCAGCTCGGAGGGCGCCGCACGGGGCGCGCCCTGGCGCACGACAGCCCTCCAGGGAAACTTTCGTGGCGGCCGGCCGTAGGGTGGGCCGGCAGTCGCGACGCTGGCAGTCACAGACACACGACTTTGGAGGCTACCCGATGCGAGCCCTGCGGATCCCCGTTGTGCTCCTGATCGTCACAGCCTTTGCAACCCCACCCGCCTTGGCTCAGGAGATGATGTCCCTGGGCATCAAGGGCGGCTTCAACCGCGCCACAGTAGACGCGACCATCGCCGGAGCCGAGCAGAATCCGGGTTACCGAAACGGCGGGCACGTAGGCCTCACGGCCAACGTGGCGTTCAGTCCCATGTTAGCCGTCCAGATGGACGTGCTGTACGTCGGCAAGGGCTTCGACCCGAGCGATGAGGTCCAGGCGAACCTGGACGTCAACTACGTGGAGTTCCCCGTCCTCGTGGTGGCGACGCTGCCACCGGCGGGCTCACGCCTCCTGGCGGCGCGCCTCTTCGCCGGGCCGTCCTTCTCGTGGCGGGTTACCTGCAACTTCAGCGAGGACACCTCCGACTCGTCCGACTTCAGCGACTGCCAGCTCGACGCGGCGAAGGTTCTCGACATCGGCGCCATGCTGGGAGCCGGTCTCAAGATCGGCCGGGGGTACGGCGGAGTGACGCTGGACGTGTTCTACGACTACGGCTTCACCAACGTCAGCAACTCGGACACCGGCAAAGTGCGCAACCGCAACCTGATGTTCACGGCCGGCTTCCTCTTCCCCTTCAAGTAGACGGCTCGAACAGGGCCAGCGGGCCGGTCCGTCGGGCGACGGCCCGGCCCGTTCCCTTCCCAGGACTGTCCCACGCACCGCCCGCCGAGCGGCATCTGCCGCGCCGCTCACGCGGCACCTCGACCACCTACCGCGTTGCCAAACAATGACTTATGAGAGAGGAACCCGAGGCCGTGCGACCGCATGGCACACTCAGCCGGTACGCAATCGCGCGGGATTCGCCGGCTGCTGGCCAAGCGGCCATTCGGTGGCGTAGTATTAGCGACCAGACCCACCGGCGGGAGAGCGACACGGCCATGCCCACCCCTAACGACAAGCCCCTCGATGAGGAGATCGAGGTCTTCGGCCTCACGCACCCGGGCAAGGTGCGCACGGAGAACCAGGACCACTTCCTCATTTGCTCGTTGCACAAGCAGATGGTCATCCACGGCACCAGCCTCCCCAGCGCGGAGCAGATCCCGGTCCGCGGGGAGCGGCTCGCCTTCCTGGCCCTGGTGGCGGACGGCGTCGGCGGGCACCTCGGCGGCGAGGAGGCCAGCCGCCTCACGCTGGAGAGCGTGGCATCCTACATCACCAACAGCATGCACTGCTACTACACGCACGATCCGCAGCAGGAGAACGAGTTCCTGGAGCAGCTGCAGGCCACGGTCCAAGACTGTCACGCGCAGGTCGCGGCACACGCAGAAGCCGACCCGGCGCGTCACGGCATGGCCAGTACGCTCACCCTGGTGATCACCGTCTGGCCGTGGGCGTACGTGGTCCAGGTAGGAGACAGCCGCTGCTACCAGCTGCATCAGGGAGGGCTGGCGCAGATCACGCGGGACCAGACGGTGGCGCAGGCCTTGTACGACGAAGGGGTGCTGAGCACCGCCGAGGCAATGGAGTCCAAGTGGAGCCACGTGCTGGCGAGCGCCATCGGCGGCCCCGAGGCCAATCCCGTGACCTCCCGTGTGGCGCTGCACCGCGACGACGTGATGCTGCTGTGCAGCGACGGCCTCACCGGTTACGTATCGGACGCGCAGATCCGCGAGCGACTGCTCAGCATGAAATCCGCCAAGCAGGCGTGCCAGGGCCTCGTGAAGGATGCGCTGGACGGGGGCGGCGGCGACAACGTCACGGTGGTGGTGGGTCGGGCGAAGCGGTCGTGACCCGACCTCGGCATGGGCCCTCTAACCGCGGCAACTGTCTCGGTCCGCACCGTTCTCACATAAGGGATTCCCCGGTACCAGAAAGTCAGGAGCCCGGGTAAGGTTCTCGCGGCTGGCTCTGGCCGGTCTCGACGGGGCCTACAGCGAGCGGGGACATCGAACAGCCAGCCGCCCGACCCCGCTGCGGAACCCGCAGCTGGACCCCGGGGTAGGCCTTGGGAATCACGCACACCCTAGTGATCTTCCGTCGCCGATTCACATCGCTATCTGGATCGCCGGCTTTGCCCGGCGATCGCTGCAGATGTACGCAATGAAACGAGTGGAGGAAACACAATGAGCAACAGGCGGTTGGCTTCCATCCGGGGCTCGATCCGCGCACCGCTGGTGGGGGCCCTTGCCGGCCTCGCGCTGGTAATCGCGGCGTGCTACCCGGGGGACGTCTCCACCGTGTCGGAGCTCGACGTCGTGGCCACGGTGCATGATTCGACCGTGGACTTCTCGACGTTCAGCACGTTCGCCATCCCCGACACGGTGGTACAGCTATTCGAGGACTCGGCAGGCTCGGTAGAGTTGTCGCACGACTTCGACGACCTGATCATCTCCGACATCGTCCGTAACATGGAGGCGCTCGGTTACGAACGGGAGCTCGACCCCTTGAGCTTCGGAGCGGACGCCGTGCTCCTCGTGATGATGATAGGCCTGGAGAACACGTCTTGGTACGTCAGCTACCCCTGGTGGAACTACTGGGGCTGGTACCCCGGGTGGGGCTGGTGGGGTGGATACCCCGGCTGGGGCTGGGGCTACCCGGGCTACGTCGGCTCCGTGACGTACGAGACCGGCACGCTCATCATCGCCTGGCTCGATCCCAATGAGCCCATCGAAGAGGAGATGCTGCTCCCGGTGCCGTGGACGGCGGTTGTCACCGGCCTTTTGGGCACCGGCTCGACCACCACGGCGACCCGGATCACCAGCGCCATCGACCAGGCGTTCGCCCAGTCGGATCAATACCTGGGCACCAACTAGGAGGAGCGCGAACTATGAAGAGCATCTGCAAGATCGTGACGGTCGCGCTGCTCCTCGCAGCCATCGGCAGTACGAGGGCCGAGGCGCAGCAGGGCGAGTGGTTCTGGGGCCTGGAGTACATGGTGGCCACGCCCAGTTCCGACACCAAGAACTTCACCGACGACTTCAGCTGGCGGAACTTCGCCATCGAGGGCCGCTACGTTGCGAGCCCGAACTGGTCCGTAGGCATGTTGTTCGGCTGGAACGTGTTCTACGAGCAGACCGGCGAGACGATCTCGTTTGGCGGCGTGGACGTGACGGGCGAACAGTGGCGCTACGTCAACGCGTTCCCGATCATGGCAACGGCCCACTACTACCTCAGGATGCGGGGCGACATCCGGCCGTACATAGGCACGGGTGTGGGCACGTACTACATCGAGAACCGTATGGACATCGGCCGCTCGTCGATCGTGAACGACAACTGGCACTTCGGCCTCATGCCGGAGGTCGGCGTTGTCGTCCCGGTTGACTGGCACGTGCGCATGTTCCTCAACGCCCGCTACAACTGGGCGCTGTCGTCCGGCGGGGTGGAGCACACGTACTGGACCTTCGGGGTCGGCTTCGGCTGGATGTAGGCCTCTCGATCGAGCCACACACAGCAGCAATGTGACGGACGGAAAGCGGGAGGTGCGGCAGTAGCCGCGCCTCCCGCGCTCCGTTACGTTTGCGGAGCATCATCACACATTTCTGAGCTTTGAGGAGAGTCCGACGTGATCCGCGCACTCCCGTTCGCATTGGTAGCACTGACCCTGATGCTCGGCGGCTGTTCCTCAATCAAGGTCGACACGGACTACGATCCCGCCGCCGTCCCCGCGTTGAACCGCTACGAGACCTACGCCTGGCTCCCCGACCCGACGGGCGCAGACCGGCGCGTACACAACCCGATCGTCGCGAACCGTATCAGGGGTGCGGTGGACGCCGTGCTTGCCGACAAGGGATACTCCCAGGTCACGACGGGCACACCTGATTTCCTGATCGGCTGGTTCGCCTCGCTCGATGGCAGGATGGATGTCAGCCAGCTCAACGCCTACTATGGCTACGGCTGGGGCCCGTGGTACGGCGCGGCGTACGGCAACACCTACGTGCGGTACTACGAGGAGGGCGCGCTGGTGCTCGACATCGTGGACGTGCGGTCCAACCAGCTCGCCTGGCGCGGCTCGGCACAGACGGAGATCGACCGCACGCGCCCCGAGGCGGAGCGCGAGCGGTTGCTGAACGCCGCCGTGAAGAAGGTGCTGGACCGGTTTCCGCCACAGTACTGAGCGACGCCTAACCGACCGGCCCCATGACCGAACCGATCTCCCTCGCGCCCAGAACCGAAGACGCCCTCAGTATGGTGAGCACGGGTGCCGCGAGGCGGCCCGGGCTTCCCGTGGAATTGCTGCGGGACATCGCGCGCCGACTGCAGTTCCTCTGCATCCTCATCATGGGGCTCAGCATCGCCGGCCTGATCGTGGCGGAGCTCACGCTGCCCGCGACCGACAGGCCGGAGCGGGTTGGTGCCGACATCCTGATTTGGGTCGCGACCATCGCGGTGTACTTCGTTGCGCGCAGCGGCCGGCTCCCCGCCGGACACCTGCTGATGCTGGGGCAGGCCTACGAGATCGTGCTGGCCCTCGCGATCTCGATCCTCTCCGTGGAGCACAACTGGTTCGAGTCGACCCGGGTGGGCATCCTCTGGTCGCCCGTGGCCGTGTGGGTCCTGCTCTATCCCATCGTCGTCCCCAACACTCCGCGGTCGACCTTCGTGGCCTCGCTGCTGGCGGCGGCAACCGAGCCGCTAACCGCCGTGGGGTTCGTGCTGTTCGGTGATGACACGTTGCCCGAGGCGACGATGTTCCTGCGGCTCGTGTGGCCCAATCTCCTCGCCGTGGTGCTGGCCACGCTGATCTCCAAGATCGTCTTCGGTCTAGGCGAGCAGCTCAAGAAGGCGCGCTCGATGGGCAGCTATCACCTGGTGGAACGGCTGGGCGCCGGCGGCATGGGCGAAGTGTGGAAGGCCACGCATCGGTTGCTCGCCCGCACCGCAGCGGTGAAGCTCATTCGGCCGGAGACGCTGGGCCGCACCGACGACAAGGGGGTGGCCACCGCGCTACGCCGCTTCGAGCGGGAGGCCCAGACCACGTCGTCGCTCCGATCACCACATACGGTAGAGCTGTACGACTTCGGCGTCTCGCGCGACGGAACGCTGTACTACGTGATGGAGCTGCTGGACGGGGTGGACTTCCAGACGCTGGTGGAGAAGCACGCCGCGCAGCCGGCGGAGCGGGTGGTGCACCTGCTGCGCCAGGCTTGCCACTCGCTGTTCGAAGCACACCAGGTGGGGCTCGTGCACCGCGACATCAAGCCGGCGAACATCTTCGTGTGCCGCTACGGCGCCGATCTGGATTTCGTGAAGGTGCTCGACTTCGGCATCGTCAAGCGGGCGCAGCTCGAGGAGCCGGATCGCAAGGAGCTGCAGCTCACGGCCCAGGGCATGATCACGGGAACGCCCGCCTACCTGGCGCCGGAGATGGCGCTCGCCGAGGGCCCGGTGGACGGTCGCGCGGACATCTACGCACTGGGCTGCGTGGCGTACTGGCTGCTGTCCGGTCAAATCGTGTTCGACAAGCCCAACCCGATGGCGATGGTGGTCGCGCACAGCAACGAGACACCGAAACCGCTGTCTCACCGGTCCGAAGTCGAGGTGCCGGAGGGGCTGGAGCAGATCGTGATGCAGTGCCTGGCCAAGGACCCGGGCGACCGGCCGCAGAACTCCCGGGCGCTGGCGGATTTGCTCGCCGAGCTGGACATCGGGAAGAAGTGGACGGAGCAGCGTAAGGAAGACTGGTGGCACAAGTACGGGCCGCCGCCTCACGCATAGCAGCGTTAGTTCGACACGTACCGGCCGTCAATAGCAAAGGCCCGGCGAATCACCGGGCCTTTGCCCTGGGAGGTGTGCGTGGTGTCGCGTGTGCCTAGTTCTTGCTGATCTGAACCTCGATGCGCCGCGGCTTGGCCGTCTCGGCCTTGGGCAGCGTAACGGTGAGCACGCCGTTGGCGAACTCCGCCTTCACCTTGCCGGCATCGATGCTGCGCGGCAGGGAGAAGCTGCGCTCGAAGCGGCCGTAGCGGCGCTCGACCAGATGATAGTCCGAGCCCTCCTTGCCCTCCTCGGTCTCCTGCTTCTTCTCACCGCTGATGGAGAGCACACCGTTCTCCACGTTCACGTTCACATCCTCGGCGGCGATGCCGGGGAGCTCAGCGTGCAGCGTGAGCTCGTCTTGCGTCTCGCGGACGTCCACCGCCGGGCACCAGGCGCCGGTCACCGTGGTGCCGCTCCGGCCCAGCATCCGGTCGAACTCGTTGCGGATGTTGAACATCTCGTCCCACAGGTTGGGCGCACGCTTGCGCCAGATGGTCGGGTACAACATTACGGCATTCCTCCTGATTGCTGTGCCGCCTCGGGCGGCTGTCGTTGGTTCCGGCGGCCGGACATGGTTCCGGCGCTGCCACCTCGTGTAGGTGCAATCAGGATGCCAACGGGATGTGCCAGATGTGCAGAGATTCCCCGTTACCGCAGCTCCGTGCGTGCCATCGCTACAGACCGGTCTGCCGGAATTGCGGGGAGAGGTGTACACGAAGCGAGAGGCAGCTAAGCGGGGCGCACACCTGAGCGAGCCTCGGCGAGCCCTGACCGGCGCACGTCCGCCGGCGGGTCGGTCAGAGCGCGGCTACGGCGTTGCGGACGTCCTCCATCCCCTGCTCCATCCGCTCCAGGTGGGTGCGGAAGGAGAGCACACAGATCCGCAGAATGAATGTCCCACCCACGGTCGTGCCGGTGAGGTACACGCGCCGCCGGGCGTTGATTCGCTCCAGCAGCTCGCGGTTCAGCTCGTTCGTTGCCTCCACATCCAGGCCCGGCCGTACCAGACGGAACGCCACGATGGAGAGCTGGGGCTCGGCCACGATCTCGATGCCCTCGATCTCCGTCAGCCGTTCACAGGCCCATTGGGCCAGATCGAGCTTCTCGTCCAGCTGCTCCCTGAAGGCACCGACCCCCACGAGCTTGAACGGCAGCCACACGCGCAGCCCGCGAAACGGACGCGACAGCTCGGGCGAGAGCTGGCAGAAGTCCACGAACTCCGCTTCATCGCGCATCTCGGGCAAATACTCCGCACCCAGGGCATGCACACGTTCGAGCGCGCCGCCATCACGCAACAGCAGGCAGCCAGTGCCGTACGGCAGGAACAGCCCTTTGTGCGGATCGAGCGTGATTGAGTCGGCCCGCTCGAGCCCACTCATGACGCGGCGTCCCCGCTCGGTGAGCATGAAGAAACCGCCGTACGCGGCGTCGGCATGAAGCCACAGCCCGTGGCGCTGCGCCACGTCGGCTGCGGCCTCCATGTCGTCCACGGCCCCTGTGTTGGTAGTGCCGGCGCTCACCACCAGGAGGAATGGCGCCCGCCCCACGGCTCGGTCCCGTTCCAGCAGTTCCGCCAGCACATCCAGCTTGATACGGAACCGCTCATCCGACGGCACGATTCTCACGCTCTCCGGCGGGAAGCCGGCTAGGATGGCGGCCTTCTCCACCGAGTGGTGTACCTGGTCGGAGGCGTAGAGCGTGCCGTTTAGGAAGTCGTGAGGGAGCTTCTCCCTGCGCGCCACCGCGATGGCCGAGAAGTTGGCGAGCGAGCCGCCCGACGTGAGAAAGCCGCGAGCCTCTCGCCGATACCCCACGATATCGCAGAACCAGCGCACCACGTTGGCCTCAAGCTGCGACAGCCCCGGTGCCGCCAGCCACACTCCCACATAGCGGTTCACGGAGTCGGCGATGAGGTCCGCCACCGCGGAGTGGAAGATCCCACCGCCGGGTATGTAGGCGAGGTAGCCCGGCCCCGCGGTGTTGAAGCTCTTCGGCGCCGCGCGCTCGAACAGCAGATCGAGCAGCTCCTGATAGGGCGTTCCCCCCTCGGGCATCGGCTCCACCAGCGACCGTGCCGTCTCTGCTGCACCGTCGAGATCGAACGACGGCTGATCCGGCAGCGACACCACATGGTCCACGATGCGCTCCATCGCAACATCCACCAGGGAGCGCATCTCGGGTCCGGTGAGCTCCAGGGGGTTGGGGTGGGACTCCGTCATCATCCGCTCCGTCCGCCGCGAGATAAGGCCCGGGCTACACCCGGGACCGCGTAGGAAACTTAGCGCTCCTGACACCGGCCGCACCCGATTCCCCCTCCCCCGACCCGGGCGTATCTTCTTCCGCAATCGAGCGCTTGAGAGTCGGCCCGCACGAGAGCCGGCGGGTCACGGGCGCGTGTACCGACAACTCGACCCCGGGTGTGGAACGATGCGAGTCTCGCTCACGACCGCTTTGATCGTCATGCTCGCCGCCGGGCCGCTCGCCGGCCAGACGGCGACCCCCGAACGTCCCTTCGGCACGCTGCGCGAGCAGGCGGTGCTCCAGCAGCAGTGGCTGGAGGAGCGCCTCGAGACGGTGCTCCCCCCGCTCATGCGGGAGCACGACGTGCAGATGTGGGTGATCCCCATGCGGGAGTACAACGAGGACCCACTGTTCAAGGCGCTCGCTGCTCCCACGCGGTTTGCGGCACGGCGCCGCACCGTCTTCATCTTCCACGACCGCGGTCTCGAAGAGGGTGTCGAACGCATCACCATCGGCGGCGGCTCGCAGGGCGGGGCGTACGAGGTGGTGCGGGCCACCGAGCAGGCACCCGACGGTCGCCCCCGCGAGTTCTGGGGAAAGGACCAGTGGAACTTCGTGGTCGAAGTGATCCGCGAGCGCGACCCGCGCAACATCGCCGTCAACATCTCCCACGACCTCCACTTCGCCGACGGCCTAGCAGCGGGAGAGTGGGAGCAGCTGCAGGAGGCGCTCGGTCCGGAGCTGAGCGCTCGCGTGGTGCGCGCCGAGACACTGGCGCTCGACTACCTCGCGATCCGCGTGCCCTCCATGGACCCGACGTACCGCAAGATGGAGGAACTGGTCCACGAGCTCATCGCCACCATGTTCTCAAGTCAGGTGATCACGCCAGGCGTCACGACCACGGCGGACGTCGTGTGGTGGTTCCGGCAGCGGCTCAACGATCTGGGCCTCGGCACCTGGTTCCAGCCCTCGGTGGACATCCAGCGGCACGGCGTGAGCATGGCCGACTCGACGGCGCCCGTCATCCTGCGGGGCGACGTGCTGCACTGCGACGTGGGGATTACCGCGCTCAGGCTCAACACCGACACGCAGCACATGGGCTATGTGCTACGGGAGGGCGAGACCGACGCGCCCGAGGGAATCAGGCAGGCGCTGTACAACGCCAATCGGCTGCAGGACATCCTGCTGGCGGAGATGCGGCCGGGCCGCACCGGAAACGAGATTCTGTTCGCCGCTCAGGCGGCGATGCGGGAGGCGGGCATCGACGGCACCATCTACACGCACCCCATCGGCGAGCACGGCCACGGCGCCGGCCCCCTGATCGGCCTGTGGGACAGGCAGGACGGGGTGCCGGGCCCGGGCGACGTACCGATTCGGGCAGGGACCTGGCATTCCATCGAGCTCCAGGCCACCACCCCCGTTCCAGAGTGGGACGATCAGCCGGTCCGGATGATGCTCGAGGAGGAGGCCGCGCTGACGCCCGAGGGTGAGGTGCGGTGGGTGCTGAAGCGGCAGTCGGCACTGCATCTGGTGCGGTAGGCATCAGGTCCACGGGGCACACGGTACCCAACGCCCGCGGTGGGTTCCCCGCCCTCTCGGGCGTTGGGTATCTTTAGGCCCCGTTCAGTCAATCAGCGAGGACTCCATGAGCACACATCGTCCGTATGCCGTCGGCCTCGCGGCCCTGGCCCTGGTCGCCGCCGGCTGTGCCCCTTCAGCCAGTACGGCGCCCGCTACCACGGCGCCCGTTGCCCTACCCGAAACGGTCGCGGTGGAAGTCGAGGCGCCCCTCAAGGCGCTGGAGCCGGGCCGGTTCGACATGGGCAAGATGTGGACCTTCGAGAACGCGCCGCTGGATTACTTCCAGGAGGCCTACGACTTCCGACCGTCGCAGGATTGGCTGGACCACGTCCGCATGGCCTCACTGCGGCTTCCCAACTGCACCGCGTCGTTCGTGTCGTCCGACGGCCTGGTGTTGACCAACCATCACTGCGCGCGCGAGAGCACGACGAGCGTCACCCAGGAGGGGGAGAGTCTCCTGGACGACGGGTTCTACGCCACGACCATGGCCGAGGAGCGGCGGGTGCCCGACCTCTACGTGGATCAGATGATCCTGATGGAGGACGTCACGGCGCTCGTGCAGGCCGGGGTGAGCCCCTCGGCGTCTGAGGCGCGGCGGGCCCAGGAACTGGAGGCGCGGCAGGAGGCGATCGCCGATAGCGCCGATGCCGTCCACGGACTCGACTGCGACGTGACCGAGCTGTACAACGGCGGCAAGTACTCGATGTACTGCTTCAAGCGGTACGACGACGTCCGCCTGGTGTTCACCCCCGAGCTCAAGATCGGCTACTTCGGCGGGGACCCCGACAACTTCACGTACCCGCGCTACAACCTGGACGTGACGCTCTTCCGGGTGTACGACGAGGCCGGCAACCCGTACCAGCCCTCCCGATATTTCACGTGGAGCGCCGCCGGGGCGGCCGAGGGCGACCCCGTCTTCGTGATCGGCAACCCCGGCTCCACCTCCCGGCTGAGCACCATGGCACAGCTCGAGTTCTTCCGGGATTTCGACGAGCCGATCCTGGTACACCTGCTGCAGACGCGCACCGACATCCTGCAGCGTTACATGGATCACCACCCGGAGACGCGCGACGACCTGATCAACCTATGGGCCATCTGGATGAACAGCCTGAAGCTCTACGTCGGACGGGAGAAGGCCCTGAACGATCCGGCCGTCATGGGCCGCAAGCTGGGCTGGGAGATGGAGCTGAAGGAGGCGGTCAGCAACGATCTGGAGCTGCGCCGCAAGTACGCGGGGCTGTGGGACGAGATCGCCGCATTGCGCGCACAGATGAGGGAGGTGTATCCCACAATCTGGGCGCTCACGCCCTTCAATGGGCTCGCCGCGCCCCAGACGATCCAGACGGCAGCCGACATGCTGCAATACGCCCGGATGGTAGGGAGCGCGCCGCAGGAGCAGGTGGACGAGCTGCGTGCCGAGATCGAGGAGACCGAGATCGACGCCCGGCTCGACCGCCACATGCTGGAGGCACGGATCCAGGACGTGATCCTTTGGCTCGGCGACGACGATCCGTTCGTCACCAGCGTGCTGCAGGGCGACTCCTTGCACGCGGCCACGGCAGCCTTCATGGAACGCGCCACGGCGGTCGTCGACCCAGAGACGCGCAACGCGCTGCTGGACAGCCCCACCCGCATCCTGAATAGCTCCGACCCGGCGCTGAGCCTCGTGCGGGCGACCCTGCCGCGCTACGGCCGGGCGGTGCAGCGGTACCAGCAGCTCGTGAGTGAGGAGGAGGCCAAGACAGCCCAGCTCGCCCTGGCCGTGTTCGAGGTCCACGGCACGTCCCTGCCGCCCGACGCCACCTTCACGCTGCGCATCGCCGACGGCGTGGTACAGAGCTACGAGTACAACGGCACCAAGGCGCCAGCCTGGACCACCTTCTACGGCCTGTACGACCGGCACTACGCCCACCAGGGCGAGGAGGACTGGGACCTGCCGGAGCGGTGGCTCAGCCCGCCGGCCGAGTTCGACATGGGGACGCCGCTCAACATGGTGAGCACCAGCGACATCATCGGCGGCAACTCGGGCAGCCCGGTGATCAACACCGACCTCGAGGTCGTCGGCCTCATCTTCGACGGCAACATCGAGAGCCTGAAGGGCGACTACATCTTCGACACCAGCGATGCCCGCGCCGTGTCGGTGCACTCAGCGGGCATCGTCGAGGCGCTGGAGCACATCTACGGTGCCGACCGCATCGTGCAGGAGCTGCTGCGCAAGTAGCGTCGCCGACGTTGCGGAGTCTCGCCGGCCCTCACCGCTCCATGCGGTGGGGGCCGCTCGCTTGTGGGATATTGCCCGCCGGAACAGGCCTTCCACCCCCTCAGACGGCGGCTAGCTTCCATGAGGGTGTGGGTGTTCCCGCGGGTGGCCGCTGTACGGCTCTTGAGGTGCCTGCCAGCTTCGAGCAGGACGCCCGAGGGTTCGCCTTCAGATTGCCAGCATCTCTCAGTCAGTGAGGAATCTATGAGCACATACCTTCCGTATGCGGCCAGCCTGGCGGCCCTCAGCCTAGTCGCGGCGGGCTGTGCCTCATCCACCGGCACGGTGCCCGCGACCGTGGCGCCCGTCGCGGCACCCGAGACCGTCGTGGTGGAGGTCGAGGCCCCCGTCAAGCCTCTCGAGCCGGGACGGTTCGACATGGGCAAGATGTGGACGTTCGAGAACGCACCGCTGGACTACTTCCAGGAAGCCTACAACTTCCGACCCACCGCGGAGTGGCTCACCACCGCCCGCATGGCCGCGCTCCGGATCCCCGGCTGCACGGCCTCGTTCGTGTCCGAGAACGGGTTGGTGATGACCAACCACCACTGCGCCCGCCGCCACGTGTCGCGGGTCACGCGGGAGGGCGAGAACTTGCTCGATGAGGGCTTCTACGCCGAGACCCTCGAGGATGAGCGGCGAGCCCCCAACATGTGGGCCGACCAGATGATCGTGCTGGAGGACGTCACCGGCCTGGTGCAGTCCGCCATCGACCCAGCGGCCCCCGACGCCCGACAGGTGGAGGCGCGCGACGCCCGCATCGGGTCCATCGGGGACAGCGCCAGTGCCGCACACGAGCTGCGCTGCAGCGTGACCGAGCTGTTCAGCGGCGGCAAGTACTCGATGTACTGCTTCAAGCGGTACACCGACGTGCGCCTGGTCTTCGCCCCGGAGCTCCAGATCGGGTACTTCGGCGGCGACCCCGACAACTTCACCTACCCGCGCTACAGCCTCGACATGTCGTTCTTCCGGGTGTATGACGAGAACGGCGAGCCGCTCAGGCCGCCGGCGCACTTCGGATGGAACGCCGCCGGCGTGCGGGAGGGCGACGCGGTGTTCGTGATCGGGAACCCTGGCTCGACGGAGCGGCTCAGCACGTACGCCCAGCTGGAGTTCAACCGCGACTACCGCGAACCGTTCATTACGCAGGTGCGCAAGACCCGGACCGACGTCCTCGCGATGTACATGGAGCACCATCCCGAGGAGCGCCCGAACTACATCAACCAGTGGTTCGGCTGG
>CAYGBV010000005.1:0-248081 GCA_964348295.1 uncultured Gemmatimonadaceae bacterium | reverse complement strand
TGAAGGTGGACTGTCCCCGCCCCAGGCTGTCACTCGCACCGACTCGGGTGAACACGCGATCCACGACGCCCACTGTAGCCGCTGCGGCCGGCACGAACGATCCCATCTGCGCGAGAATCACCGCCAGCCCCGTCTGGCGGAGGACCGTGGACTTGCCCGCCATGTTCGGGCCGGTTAGCAGGATGACCCGTCCCGCCTCATCGAGCCCGATATCGTTCGGTATGAACTTGCCGGGCGGCAGCACACGCTCCACCACCGGGTGGCGCGACTGCCGGAGGTCGAGTTCCATCCCTCCGGTCATCACGGGGCGCACGTAGCGCTCCCGCACGGCCGTCTCAGCCAGGGTGCTGTGCACGTCCAGCTCGGCCACCATGCGTGCCACTCGCTGGAGGCGGGTGAGCCGGTCGCCGGCCAGGTCACAGAGCGTGTTGATCAGCTCCCGCTCGCGCCTGAGCGCCTGCTCCTCGGCGCCTAGCACCCGGGCTTCATACTCCTTCAGCTCGGGGGTGGCGTAGCGTTCGGCGTTGGTCAGGGTCTGGCGCCGCTCGTAGTCGTCGGGAACGGCCTGCTTGTGGACCTTGGTGACCTCGATGTAGTAGCCGAAGACCTTGTTGTAGCCCACCTTGAGCGACGAGATCCCGGTGCGCTCCCGCTCGGTCGCCTGCAGTGCGGCGATGTACTGCTTGCCGCCGTCCCGTAGCTCGCGGATCTCGTCCAGCTCGGCGTCGGCGCCGGGGCGAATCGCATCGGCGTCGCCCAACGCAGGCGGCGGCCGCTCCACCAGCGCGAGCTCGAGGCGCTCGCTGAGGTCCGCCATCAGATCGAACGACTCGGCGATGCGCTCGAGTTCCGCGCTCGTCTCGCGGACGGCGAGACCGTCGAGGGAGCTCTTCACGTCGGGGAGCTTGCCCAACGAATCGCGCAGGCCACCGAGGTCTCTGGGGCTTGCGCGGTGGGCGGCCGCGCGTCCTGCCAGTCGCTCGATGTCGCGCACCCCGTCCAGCGCGTCGCGCAATCGCTCGCGGCCGCGCTCGTCCTTGAGCAGCACCTCCACGGCATCGTGCCGCGCCCGGATCGGCTCCGCTTCCCGCAGCGGCGCCAGCAGCCAGTGCCGCAGGAGCCGGGCGCCCATCGGCGTGACCGTGCGGTCGAGCACCTCGAGGAGCGTGCCGCCGCGGTCGCCGGGTCGCATCGGCTCCAGCAGCTCGAGGTTGCGCCGGGTCATCTCGTCGAGCGGCATGGACGCGCCTGAGCGCCGCACCGCGGGGTGGGCGAGTTGCGGCATCCCGCCCGGTTGCAGCTCGCTCGCGTAGCGCAGCAACGCGCCGGCCGCGCCCAGTGCGGGCCGGTCCGCAGCGACGATGCCCAGGCCTTCTAGCGTTCTGAGCCCGAAGCGCTTGGCAATATCGGTCTCGGCCTGTTGCACCTCGAAGTCCCACGCTTCCCGCGGGGTTACCATCACGCGGCTCTCGAGAAACGGCAGTGTCTCGCCGTCGGGCAACACGACTTCCCGAGGGTCGTAGCGCGCCAGAATGGCGGGGAGATCCGCGGGGTCTGCGGTCTCGAGCACGAACTCGCCCGTGGAGAGATCGAGAGCGGCCACCCCCGCGGGATCGCCCGGCAGTACTGCGACCAGGAAGTTGTTGCGGGAGCCGTCGAGCCATTCGGCGTCGAAGATCGCGCCCGGGCTCACGGTCTCGACGACCTCACGCCGCACGATCCCCTTGGCGTGCTTGGGGTCCTCCACCTGCTCGCAGATGGCCACGCGATAGCCCCGCTCCACGAGGCGGCGCAGATACTCGCCGGCCGCCTTTACCGGCACGCCCGCCAGGGGGACGTCCGCGGCCCCGCCGCTGTTACGGCTCGTGAGGGTGAGGCCGAGCTCCCGCGCGGCGAGCTTGGCGTCGTCGAGGAACATCTCGTAGAAATCGCCCATGCGGAAAAACACAATCGCGTCGGCGTGGCGCGCCTTGATCTCTCGGTACTGCTGCATGAGCGGGGTTTCGGGGGGGACGGGCGAGCGGTGCCTCCGGCTCACTGCTCCTCCACGACGAACGGGTTGCCGCCGAACTTCCGCTGGAGCTCGCGGGCCAGGCGCTGCGCCGTGCTCCGGTCGGCATAGCGCCCGACGCGCACCTTCAGGAGGCCGGCGTCCCGCACCACGTGCGCCTCGTACCCCTCCGCGTAGAGTGTGCGCATCAGCTCGTCGGCGGCGGCCGCGCTCTGCACCGCAGCCATCTGCACGGCGTACACGGTTTGCGTGCCGGCCGGGGGCTGGGCCGCCGCGCTATCCGCCAGCGTGTCACCTGCCGCGAGCACGGCGCTGCAACGCTGCAACTGGTACCTGGCCCGGTTCGCCAGCTCGACGTCGTCGCCGGCTCCCGCCTCTGCACTCACCAGGAGTTGGCATCCTTCGATCGGATTGCCCAGCTCGAGCTGGGCGCGTCCTCCCCAAAAGCTCGCGTGTGCGAGGACGTCGCTGAGCGGGTAGTCCATGAGGATACGCTCCGCCGAGCGGCGTGCGGACGCGTAGTCGCCGGAGGCGAATGCGAGCTGTGCGAGCCGCAGCAGTGCCCGGTCGGCCCACGCTGAGCGGGCGTACTCGATGCTGACGCGACGGAAGTACAGCGTGGCGCTGTCTACATCGGCGGCGACGACTCCGGCCGCGTACAGCATCTGCGGATAGAGGGAGTCGCCGGGGGACAGTTGCCGCAGACGCGCCTGCACCAGGGCGCGTGCTGAATCGCCCTGCCCTTCCGTGGCGAGCCTGGCAGCTACGGTCAACGTGGAGTCCTCTTGGGCGGCCAGAGGCGCCGCACCGCAGATCATCCAGGCGAGCACCGCGAATCGTCTCATGCCGCGGCCTTTCGAGGTCCCAAGGTGAGAAGCATGTCGCTCAATGTTCCGGCGTCGGCGCTGGTGGTCGTGGATTTGAGGGCGCGGTCCGCCCGGTACGCCTCCCGCAATGCACGGTCCAGCTCACCGCCGGTCCAGCAACCTGCGGCTGCGGTCCAGCGACGCGCCTCGGTCTTCCAGCTCCCCAGGCCGTGCGGTCGTGCCCTCTGAATCTCCTTGAGCACCGCGCCCTCCGCGCGCGCGGGTGGCGTGCCCGCGTCGAGCAAAGCCCGGGCGAGGCGCACGCCCACTAGGGCGGTGCCCAGCATCCCCACCAGCCGCACCGCGGACACTCCCGAGCCCGCGAGCACCCGCTCTAGCATGCCGACGGCCTGTGGGATGTCGCGCGTCAGCACCGCACTCACCCAGTCGTGCGGCGTCTCGCCTCTGCGGATGCCGACGAATTGGGAAACATCTTGCACGGAGAGCGGTCGGTCGTCGGGCGCCGCCGCCGCGAGCTTCTCCACCTCCATCGCCAGTTGCGAGAGATCGCCGCTCACGGCGTTGACCAGGTGATCGACCGCGTCTGGCTCGATGGCGAAACCCGTGTCCTTGACCTTGCGCTGCACCCAGCGGGCGAGGCGTTCCGGCCTCAGCGGCTCCAGGTTCACGTGCGCCGCGTGTTGCCTCAGCTTGGCGTTGGGAGCCTCACCGGCGCCATGGATCAGGAGCAGCACCGTCGTGGGCGAGGGATTCGCCACGTACTGCTCCAGCACCTGCCACACCTTCGTGTTCTTGCGCCATTGCTCGAGGTTCTTGATCACCACCACGCGCCGCTCAGCCAGCATGGGCGGCGTTTCCACGAGTGTGTGCAGGCTCTCGCCGTCCACGTCGCCGGCGGAACGAACGTCGAGATTGAAATCGCGGCTCGCCGGGTCCACGGCCTGCTGCAGGACGAAGGAGACCAGCTCGTCCTTGAGGACGTCCTCGTCCCCGGTCAGGTAGTAGACGGGAGCGAGGTCGCCGCGCCGGATCTGGCGGTACGCAGAGTCAAAGGTGAGGGACGCCGCCATATAGGGCGGAAATTACCGAGCGGCGGGTGGCTTAGAAAGCCTGGAAGCGTGCTACGGTGAGATGGCCGTCTGGATGGCGTAAGGGTCGTCGTCCGGTCCAGGTGTGTGCCAATCGGCGTCGAAGGCCGGAACGCTGAAGCCGGCGAATCCGACGAAGGGCACCCCGGGGCTCACTATCACCATTGGAAGCGGCGGGCTGGCTTGCTCGACGACCTCGGTCTTGGGCGCGGCGGTCGAGCCGTGCCACAGGAAGAGCGCCGCAGCGGTGATCAGCATCAGCGCCACCATGAGCCCCGCTGGTGCCGGCGTGATCGGCTCGTCTGTGTCGTACGCCGGGCCGGCGAGGCGATCGGCCAGCTCGCGCCGGAACGCGGGCGAAGGCTCGATATCGGAGAGGGTCCGGAGCACCGTCACACCCCGGGCGACGCGCGCGTCGTAGCGCATGCACCGTGGGCAGGACAGGAGGTGCATGCTCATGCGGCGCAGCACATCCTGATCCTCGACCAGCCCATCGCGGTAGTCGGAGTAGTGCTCCAGGAACTCGGTGCAATGCATGGATTGGGGGTGGTGCCATCGTTGGTACCGCCCGCTGCCTGGGAAGTTCCCCCTAGTTCGGGGTCGGGAATCCGCGGTCCTGCAATGGACCGGAACCGGGAAGAGGGAAAGGCACGATTCGCCGTCCCCCAGAGAGGTCACCGGCCTCTCCGCGGGGCGAGAATGTCGAACCCTTCCCCCTTTCCCCCTTCCCCGCATCGGGTGCGGGGCGGAGGTGTGGCTAATCCAGCTGCGGTCCTATGATCTGGGCGAACCGGTTGCGCGCCCGATTCAACCGGCTCTTGACCGTGCCGAGGTTGCACCGGGTGATCTCGGCGATCTCCTCGTAGCTCTTCCCCTCCAGCTCCCGCAGCACGAACACGACTCTGTGGTGCTCGGGAAGCTGGGCCACCGATGCCTCCACCAGCTCCCGCAGCTGCCGCTTGCGGTAGAGGTCCTCCGGGCGGTGGTTCCGGTCCTCGAACTGAAGGGGCCGATGGTCGGCCTCCCAGTTCTTCTTGATGGTCTGGAAGAGGACCAGCGGGCTGCGGCTGCGGTTGCGCAGCTCGTTCTTGCCCAGGTTCGAAGCAATCGTGTAGATCCAGGTCGAGAACTTCTTGCTCTGGTCGAACCTGTGCAGGTGGCGATGGACGCGGATGAAGACCTCCTGCACCAGGTCCTCGGCGCGCTCGCGATCGCCAATCGTCCGGTAGATGAAGTTGAGCAACCGCTTCTGATAGCGATCTACCAACTCGTCGAACGCCCTCTTCCTCCCAGCCAGGTACGCCGCCACGACCCGCGAGTCGTCCAGCTCGCGCAGGTCGGGGCGTTCCGCCCCCGGGGCGGACGCGGGTCGTGCCCGCGCGCGGGTCTCAATGGGTGCGGTCATGTGGTAGCTCCCGGGCGCCCGCCCACGGGCGGGGGCCCTCATTCGGACAAGAAACGGTTCGCTAGGATCTCCTCCTTCCCACAGCGTATACCCGCACAAACCGTACCTACGGTCACCTCGCCGCGATCCGCCGACGTAACTCCTTGTGTGACAACGGGATAAATGGCGGCCCGTGCGGCGCTCCCCGGTACCGCCGACGGCTCAACTGTCCTCGATGGGAGACACCGTCTACAGGCTGAGGCGGTATCCGGCGACGTAGAGCAGCGCCACGATCGACTTGGCGTCCGCGATTTCCCCGTCCCGGATCATCTCCAGCGCCGTGGCGAGGGACACTGGTTTCACTTTGATAAACTCGTCGCCCTCGCGGTTTGGTTCCCCTTGGGTCAGCCCGGTCGCGAGGAACAGATGGATGCGCTCGTCGGTGAAGCCGGGGGTGGTGTAGACGGTGGTCAAGTGCTCCACGGTCTCAGCTTTGGCCCCGGTTTCCTCAGTCAGCTCCCGGCGGGCACAGGCAGCCGGGTCCTCTCCGGGCTCCAGGACGCCGGCCGGCACCTCCCAGATCGTGCCACTTGTGGCGTAGCGGTATTGCTGGATGAGGAGGACGCTCGGGTCGGGGCTGTCGGGCTCGGACAGCAGGGGGACCACGGCGGCCGCGCCGGGGTGCCGCACGATCTCGAGGTCGAACTCCGACCCAGCGGGCGTACGGACGGTGTCGACGTCCACCTTTACCAGCTTCCCGTCATAGGCGCGATGGGTGGCGACGCGGGTTGGGTCCTCAGCGGCCATGGGTGCTCCTGGGGAGAGAGTGGCAGCTGAAATCTAGGGGAACGGGGAACCGGGGACGGTACGACATTCCAGCGTTTCGGGGGTCACGGGCACCAGCGGGAAAGCCAGCGGGTCGTAGCGTTCCCCGTTCCCCCTTCCCTGTTCCCGGGGGTAAGGCTGGGGGGGTGCGGGCCTACGCCTCCCGCCAGAACACGACGACGACCTTCTCTTCGGGCAGCGACTGGATCGAGTGGAACTCCCACCCCATGCGGGCGCGCTCGTTCATGAGGTCGGTCACGGTGTCTTCGTCCTCGCGGGCTTTCCCCTGCAGCCGGAGGATCACTACCTGGAACTCTTTCATTCGCGCCTCGCGGTCGGTGTGCCTTGGCGCATCAGCGCGCCGCAGAGAATGTAGCAGTTTCCGCAGGGGGCGCGACGTGGGTCGGAGGCGGTCTACGGCGGCCGCCACGGCCCTGCTATGCCGCAGGAACACAGCGCGAAGCTGCGTTGCACGGTCGGCACCTCCCCGCTGCCGACTGTGAGGTTGCGCAGTGCACCGCCAGTCTGCGAGTGTGGCCGCGCCCCACGCCGTGTGTCATATGTCTTTATGTATCAACGGTATGTGTCGTTGACACTGCGCGGCTGCTCCGGGGCGAATCCGCCGTTGTGTGGTCAGCGCGAACCCGTCACCTGAGGGGAGACCGGCAGAAAACCGTAAACTGTGGTCCTGCGTTTCTGCGTTCAGTGAGGTGTGACGGCCGGACCTTGCGGGTAGGGCTGGAGCGGTTATCCATTGCCGTACGGTGTGACTCGGGCTCTCGATCGGAGGGTGCGTGAGGGGGGGATCTGGCTCGCTGCCGTTCGGAATCGCGAGAATTGTCCGTGCGATCTTCGGCACCGCCACCATCGTGTTCGGCGGAGTCGGTTTGGCCGCGGGGGACGATCCGCGCTGGTTCGTCGCCTCCGGTATGTGCGGCGCGCTGTGGTGGAGCTGGGATCTGCTGGTGGAGCACGTCTTCATGCCCGTCGGGGACTGGATCACCGAGCAGCTCGCCGGGGGCGGGATCACGGGGTCATCGGCGGGGATGCGGCCGGGCCTCGATGAGATGGTAACACTGCTCGAGGGTCACCTGCGGCGCGGGGCGTCCCGCCAGGTAGACATCAACGCCGCCGTGCGCCTCGAAGAGATCTACCGCACCGTGAAGCGAGACCCGCAACGCGCCCGGGAGGTGATTCGTATCGCCAAGGAGCGGTACCCCGACGCGCCCGAGCTGGCGCGCTACGTGCTGGAGGAGGTGGAGGACGATCTCGGTGAGCGGGGTGAAGGCTCGGCAGTGGGTGATTGAGGGCTGCCGCGGCAGCCCTGTTTGTGTAGATTATCCGCCCGCGGCCAGGTAGCTCAGTTGGTAGAGCAGGGGACTGAAAATCCCCGTGTCGGCGGTTCAATTCCGTCCCTGGCCACTCAGCGTGGGAGCCAGTAGGACTCGGGCTCCCGGCGCATCGCGACTGTCCCCAAACAACTTGACCCTCGCTTGACGGCCTCCCGCGACGGTGCGTGCAACCATCGCGGGAGGGAGTCATGCAGCGCGTCAAGTTCGCAGTCATAGCTCTGTGCTGCCTTACCCCGAGTGTCGTCGGAGCTCAGGAGCGAAGTGCGGCCACGTTGGCGCCGCAACACCCCAGCGGTCTATGTGTCCTCGCCGCGTCCCTCCCAGACTGCGGCTCCTACCTGATCACGGAAGCGCACGCGCGCTACCGGGTGTCCTCCAGCGCGGGCCAGAGCGCCTTTTACCTCACCGCAGAGGTCGGCTGGATGAAGAACCTGGGCGACGCCGCCGTGGGGGTCACTGTATTCGGGGGCCATGACTTCGGGTTCGAGACGGGGCGTGCGGGCGTGAAGGGGCGCTACCGCCGCTGGCTCGGCGGGTCCCACCGCATCGATCTGTCAGCAGGCCTGCTCCTCACCTCCGAAGGGGCCGAGCTGTTCGGGCTCGCCGGCCCCGGCCTGGTAGTCGGCCTGGGGTATACCCTGAACGACTGGCTCCACCTCACGGCGGAGGTAGACTACGCGCCGGCCGAGAGCACTCCGGAGCCGTACGGCCTCACGACGCCCTCGCTGTACATTGGAGCAGGGCTGGGCAAGAAGCCGGGCCTCCTCTCGTATGCGGTGGCAGCCCTGGTTGGCGTCCTCGCGGCGAGCATGGGCTCGATGAGCATTGGGATGAGCTAGAGCGTTACCACGATTCTATTTCATGGTACTCCACGGAAATCGACCCGCCTCAGCCAGATTCCCCGCCCATCACCTACCCTGCCCGGGGTTGGCTCAGTTGGAGCCTGCTGACTCCACGGTCAGGGTGCTGACGTGGACGTTCAGGCCGTGGTTGACGCGCAGGCCCACTACGCCCTCGCAGCCGATCTCCGAGCGGGGCACGCTGGTCACCTTCTCGCCGTTGACGTAGAAGTGGACCTCGGCGGCGCCGGCCTCCACCGCCAGCTCGTTCTTGGCCTGGCCCTCATCCCCCTCGTGCTTCACGATGGCAGCGTGCTCGGTCCACGGCACGACCACCTGGGTGGAGCTGCCGTGGCGCGTCTTGATCAGATACCGGCCATCCTTGCGGATCAGGAAGTAGGTGTAGGCCTGCGCGCCGTCGCCTAGGTGCTGGCCGCCGAAGAAGACGCCGAACCCCTCTCGGCGATCCCCCGGGAACAGGTAGATCTCGGAGCGCAGCCGGAACTCGCCGGTGGCCGTCCGCGCCGGATCGTAGAGGATCGCCGCCGGGCCGCTGGTGACGTGCCACCCCGGAGGCATCTCCACGAAGTAGAGGTCAGACTCGCTGGCACCGGACCGGTCGAGCCGAACCTCCCAGTCGGTGGGCCGCTCGAACTCCTGCGCGGCGGCAACCGGCGCAAGCAGGAACAGGCTGAGGCACAGGGAAAGCAGGCGCATGTGGGCCTCCGGGAGGAGAGGAAGCCGCACGCTAATCGGCTAGCCCGGTCGTGTCCAGCGGTGTCGTCCGGTGACACGTCATGGCCCCTTCGACCGCGCTCGACCGCGCCACCGCCCCATCGGGGGATCCCTGACCTGGAACATTCGCGGTAGCCGGCGGGTTTTGCCGAATATCTTACTAGGATTTCACCCACGGCGGGAGGTACCCATGTCCCTATCACGTCCAGCTGGTGTCGCTCTCGCATTGCTGCTTGTGGGTGGGCTGGCCTGCTCAGACAGCACCGGCCCCAATGGTGGTGGCAACGGCGGCGGCAACGGCAGCGGCACACCCACGCTGTCGGGCAGCGTGCAGCCCATTCTGTCCGCCAATTGCGCCCTCTCCGGCTGCCACGCAGGTAGCTCGCCGGCGCGGAACATGAACCTGAGCAGCGGTCAGACCTTCTCCAACACGGTGAACGTGGCGTCGGAGCAGGTTCCCACCATGGATCGCATCGAGCCGGGACAGCCCGATCAGAGCTACCTAGTGCACATGATCCAGGGGACCTTCGGCCAGGTCGGCGGGATGGGCCCGCGGATGCCGCTCGGTGGTACGCCGCTCACGCAGGCGCAGATCGACGTCATTCGTGCCTGGATCACCGCCGGCGCACAGAACAACTAGTGTCGCACGGCCGGTGACGCGAACCCCACGGAGATGACGCCCATGTCCCTGCCCAGAGGCACCCTCGGGATCCTGGTCTCGCTGTCGGTGCTGTCGTTGGCGCCCTGGAGTAGTGCGGCCGCGGAGCCGTACCTCGCCCTGCGCACGGGGCTCAAGTGCGCCCAGTGCCACGTCAACCGCACAGGCGGTGGAGGGCGCAACGATTTCGGCAGCGCCTGGTCCCAGACCCAGCTTCCGGCACGCACGATGGAGGTCCGCAGCCGGTCGCTCGCCGATTGGGTGGCGATCGGGCTCGACCTCAGGGCTTCGATGGACTGGGTGCTCACCGAGGGCGTCACCCCACGCACCGACTTCGAGGTCAACGAATCCCAGGTGCAGCTCGAGGCGCGGCTGATTGACAACATCCTCACCTTCTATCTGGACCAGACGGTGGAGCCCGACCAGGCCAAGGCGCGCGAGGTGTTCGGCATGGCCGCCTGGAGGCCACTCAACGGCTACGTGAAGGCCGGAAAGTTCTTGCTCCCCTACGGGTGGCGTCTGTGGGACGACGGGGAGTTCATCCGCTCCGAGACGAACTTCACGTACCGCGCCGGCGACGTCGGCGTCGAGGCCGGGATCGAGCCGGGCCCACTGTCATGGTTCGTGAGCGTCACCAATGGCAGCTTCAGCGGCGTCGAGAACGACAACGGCAAGCTGCTCGCCACGAGCGCAGTGCTCACCTATCCCCGGTTTCGGGTCGGGGTGTCGGCTGCCCGCAATGCTCAGACCGGCCAACACAGGGAGATCGTCGGCGCCTACGCGGGCTTCTCGGTGGGGCCTGTGGTATTCCTGGGCGAGGCCGACCTCATGTTCGACTCGTTCGACGATCCTGCCACGAGGGATACGGACCAGCTCCTCGCCTTCATCGAGGGCGATTGGCTGATCGTGAAGGGGCTCAACCTCAAGGTGACGCACGGCTACCACGATCCCTCGGCGAGCATCCGCGAGGGCGTGGGAGGCGACCCTGAGGACGAAGGGGACCAGCGCAGCCGCACCCGTGTGGGGCTCGAGGCGTTCCCGGTCTCGTTCGTGCAGCTATCGGGGTTCTGGGTGCACTGGGACGAAGCGGGCGAGCCGGATGACCGCGACGTAATCACCCTGGAGGCTCACCTCTACTTCTAGCTGCCCGGAACTGAGGGCTGAGTCCCGCACGAGATCTACTCGCAGGCTCGTGCGGGTTTTAGCTTAGTGGGCGCATACCATGGGCGCCTACGTCTTTCTGGCCCTCGAGATCGTCGTCCAGCTCGTAGCAGTCGGGTTGGCGTTCAGGCTCGCCCGCTTGAGCGGTAGGCTGGCGCCCTGGGGGGCGATCGGGGCGGCGATCGGCGTCTTTGCGGTGTGGCACGTCATCGGGCTCGTCCGACTGGCCGCCGTCACTGGCAGCCGGCCCGTGTCGGGTGCTGAGCTCGAGGACCTCACGCTGTCCCTACTGCTCCTGCTGGGCCTCGCCCTCATGCTGCGCCGCTTTGGAGCAACTCAGTTGGCCAGCGCCCGGGCGTGGCGGCACGACCGCCGGCTGCGATCCCTAATCCAGAACTCCCTCGACATCGTGACGGTGATCGACGCGCACGGGACGATCCTCTATGCGAGCCCCTCCACCCAGCGCGTACTGGGATACGATCCCGAGGCGATGACGGGCCACAGCGTGTTCGAGCTGGTGCACGCCGAGGACCTGAACCGCGTGCGCGACTTCCTGGCGAGCCGGGTGTCCACGCCGGGTGTCGCGCCGCTGATCGAGTGCCGTATCAAGCATGCAGATGGCTCGTGGCGGCACTTCGAGGCGGCGGGCAACAACCTGCTCGACGACCCCTCGGTCCATGCCATCGTGATAAACGCGCGGGACGTTACCCAGCGCAGGGAAACGGAGGCACGGCTGCACACCAGCGAGCGCCGCTTCCGCCGGATGGTGGAGAACTCCTGGGACGTGTTCGCCACGGTGAGTAGGGAGGGCGTGTTCGAGTTCATGAGCCCGTCGGTCAAGCGCGTGCTCGGGTACGACTACAGCGAGTACGTGGGCCGGGCGATGTTCGAGTTCGTGCACCCGGACGACGTACTCAAGCTGGGTGAGGCGTTCCGCGACGTCCTGAGCGAGCCGGGGAGGTCGACGGCGGTAGAGCTGCGAGCGAAGAACGCCGCCGGCGAGTGGCGCTGGCTCGACGCCGTGGGCACCAACCTGCTCGATGACCCGACGGTGGGCGCGGTCGTGGGAGTGTTTCGGGACAAGACGGAACGCCGTCGGACGGAAGAGGTGCTGCGCACGATCACGGAAGGTGTCTCGGGGGCCACCGGGGAGGAGTTCTTCCGCTCCATGGTGGTGCTCCTCAGCGAGGTGCTGGGTGTGGAGTACGCGCTCATCGCCGAGGTGGCGGCTGGCAATCCTGACCGGATCCATACCATTGCGGCCTGCGCGGGAGGTGAGGTGCTGGACGACTTCGAGCGTCCGCTCGCGGGCACGCCCTGCGTTGACGTGCTGGAGCCCCGCACCTGCAGCTACCCGAGCGGTGTGCGGGAGCGCTTCCCCGACGACGCGCTCCTGGCCGAGTTCGGGGCGGAGAGCTACTTGGGAACGCCGCTGCTCGACGTGTCGCGCCGGGCCATCGGCCTGATGGTGGTGATGGACAAGAAGCCGCTAGCCGAAGAGCAGCTCGCGCGCTCCACGCTGGAGATCTTCGCGCCCCGGGCGGCGGCGGAGCTAGAGCGAAGCCGCGCGGAGGAAGCGCTGCGACGCTCGGAGGCCAGCTACCGGGCGCTGGTGGAGCACGCCATGTATGGGATCTACCGCTCCACCCCCGAAGGCCGCTTCGAGTCGGTGAACCCAGCCCTGGTGAACATGCTGGGATACGACTCAGAGGAGGAGTTGCTCGCCCTCGACATTGCACGCGACGTGTACGCCGACCCGGAGCTGCGTCGCAGTCTCGTGGATCGGGATGGCAACGCCCAGCGCATCGAGGGAGTAGAGGTCGAGTGGAAGAGGAAGGACGGCACGCCCTTCACGGTGCGTCTCAGCGGTCGGCCCGTGCGGGGCGCCGGGCGGAGCGCCGTGGCCTTCGAGATGATTGCGGAGGACGTCACCGAGCGGCGGGCTCTCGAGGACCAGCTACGCCAGGCACAGAAGATGGAGGCCATCGGCCAGCTCACCGGTGGGATCGCTCACGACTTCAACAACCTGCTCACTGTGATCCTGGCCAATGCCGACATGCTCGAGCGGGGTCTGCCGGCCGAGAGTCGCGAGCTGGCGGAGGATCTCAGCGAC
The DNA here is from genome assembly GCA_964348295.1 of uncultured Gemmatimonadaceae bacterium. Lineage (GTDB taxonomy): Bacteria > Gemmatimonadota > Gemmatimonadetes > Gemmatimonadales > GWC2-71-9 > WVYX01. The sequence continues at coordinate 235,088 of CAYGBV010000005.1, read as the reverse complement.
CTCAGGCGGGCGGCGCAGCGGGGCAGCGACATGGTGCGGAAGCTCCTCGGCTACAGCCGCCGGGGCATGATCGCGCTCAAGCCCCTCAACATCTCGACCGTCGTCGCCGATCTCCTCCCCACGATGCGGCGCATCCTGCCTGAGAACATCGAGGTGCGGTTCTTGCCACGTGCGGCGGAGGCGGTGGCGGAGGCGGACGAGGGTGCATTGGAGCAGATCCTGTTCAACCTCGCCACCAACTCGCGTGACGCGATGCCGGAGGGCGGCGTGCTGCGCATCGAGGTGAGTCACGTGCTGCTGGACTACGAGCACAACGCCGTGCGGGGCTGGGGAGGGGCCAGCGGGGAGTACGTGCACGTGTCCGTGGCCGACACCGGCCACGGCATGGACGAGGAGACCAGAGAGCGGATCTTCGATCCGTTCTTCACGACCAAGCCGACGGGCCTCGGTACCGGTCTGGGGATGGCGATGATCTACGGCCTGGTCAAACAGCAGGACGGCTACATCGACATCGCCAGCGAGGAGGGGCAGGGAACCAGAGTGGACCTCTACTTCCCGCTCGCAGCGGCCGAGCAGCCCGCGGCGCAGGAAGCCGAGGTTGGCGCCGGCACTCCGCGCGGCAGCGAGACCATCCTGCTGGTGGAAGATGAGGATGCCATTCGGCGCGCGGCGAAGCGTCTCCTCGAGAAGGTAGGCTACACCGTGCTGTTGGCGGCCGACGGCGAGGAGGCGCTGGACGTGTTCGACCGGTACGAGGCCGACATCGACCTCGTCATCTCCGACATGGTCATGCCTCACGTCGGTGGCAAGGAACTGCACGACACGCTGCGCGATCACGGGAAGGCGGTGCGGTTCCTATTCACCAGCGGCTACACGGGCGACGACGGCGACCAGACGTCTCTCGATCCGGCCTGGCCGTTCCTGCAGAAGCCGTGGGACGTGGACGAGCTGCTGCACAAGGTTCGGGGTCTGTTGGACAAGCCCGCGGCCTGAGAGGTTGGCTTCCACGGGACGTGGAATCGGGGCTGCCCCCAGTGCATCTTTCATGCCCCCTACGACGACGTTCTCGATTGGCTCTCTGTCCGGGTGGAAGGAGTGACTGAGGATGAGCGGAGACATTCAGGTTCCCATTCCGATCAACGAGCCGGTGCAGTCCTACGCCCCGGGCACCCCGGAGCGTAAGGTGCTGAAGGCGATGCTCGCCGAGATGCAGGGGCAGGAGATCGAGTTCCCCCTGATCATCGGCGGCAAGGAGGTCTGGACCGGCCGGAGATACAGGGCGGTCATGCCGCACAAGCATGGGCACCTGTTGGCCACGTGGCACATGGCCGGCGAGGAAGAGGCCGAGATGGCCATCAGGGCCGCGCGGGAGGCGTGGAAGGAGTGGTCGGAGTGGTCCTGGGAAGACCGGGCCAGTGTGTTCTTGAAGGCGGCCGATCTGTTGGCGACGTCGTGGCGCGATCCCGTGAATGCAGCCACGATGCTGTGCCAGAGCAAGACGGCGCACCAGGCCGAGATCGACGCCGCTTGTGAGCTGATCGACTTCTTCCGCTTCAACGTGCACTTCGCGGAGCGCCTGTACGAGGAGCAGCCGCTCTCCGCCCCGGGGATGTGGAATCGCGTCGAGTACCGCCCGCTCGAGGGCTTCGTCTACGCGATCACCCCGTTCAACTTCACGTCCATCGCCGGCAACCTGCCGAGCTCGCCGGCCATCATGGGCAACGCGGTGATCTGGAAGCCGTCTCGGCCAGCGGTGTTCAGTGGGTACTACGTGATGCGGATGTTCGAGGCGGCCGGCGTGCCACCGGGCGTGATCAACTTCCTGCCGGGCGATCCCCGAGCGGTGACGGGGGCGATACTCGACTCACCGGATTTCGGCGGCATTCACTACACCGGCTCCACCGGCGTCTTTCAGAGCTTCTGGCGGACCATCGGGGAGAACATCGAGCGGTACAAGACCTACCCGAGGATCGTGGGTGAGACGGGCGGCAAGGACTTCATCATCGCCCACCCCAGCGCCGAGCCCGACGCCCTCGTCACTGCCATCCTGCGGGGTAGCTTCGAGTATCAGGGCCAGAAGTGCTCGGCGGTGTCCCGGGTGTACCTCCCCGACACTTTGTGGAAGAGCATCGCGGACGAGCTGCTCGATCGTGTGGCCGGCATCCCGATGGGCGACGTCGCCGACTTCCGCAACTTCATGGGCGCCGTGATCGACGAGAAGTCGTTTGACGACATCTGCGGGTACATCGAGCATGCTCGCGAGTCGAAGGACGCGGAGATCTTGGTGGGCGGCCAGTGCGACAAGTCGGAGGGGTACTTCATTCGACCGACCGTGGTGCAGGCTCACAAGCCCGACTTCAAGCTGATGTGCGAGGAGATCTTCGGGCCGGTCGTGACGCTGTATGTCTACAAGGAATCGGAGTGGGAGAACGCGCTACGATTGGTGGATGAGACCTCCCCGTACGCTCTCACCGGTGCCGTGTTCGCCGAAGACCGCAAAGCGGCGGTTGAGGCGACGCGCAGGCTGCGCCACGCGGCGGGCAACTTCTACATCAACGACAAGCCCACCGGTGCAGTGGTGGGGCAGCAGCCGTTCGGCGGCGCTCGCGCCAGCGGCACCAACGACAAGGCAGGCTCGATGATGAACCTGCTGCGCTGGGTGTCGGCGCGGTCGCTCAAGGAGAACTTCATACCGCCCACGGATTACCGCTATCCGTACATGGGCGCAGAGTAGCCCTCGGCGGGAACCGGGCGCGGCGCTGGTCGCCTTCGGGTGTCCGGGCGCCGGCCACCCCGGGGGCGGGCGGCCTGAAATGGCACCACACGGGTCCCCAGGGTCCCGCGACCCCCCCATTCCCACCCTATTTGTGCGCTAAGTCACTGTCCCCCATGTGATTTAGGCACTTGATTCCCACTCACGGCTCGCTGACATTGCAGAATCTTGCCACGAGACTTCCGTAAGGATCGGTAGGCGTGCGAATCATCAGACTAATTCCGGCGCTCCTGGCGGTCGGGGTTGCGGTGACGGGCTGTGAGCCTGGGAGCATCACCGAGGCCAGGAGCGAGCTCAGGGACGGGCCGCCGCGGACGCTGCAGCTCAGCATCCCGGTCGCCCGCAAGACCTTCTACGTCGATTCCATCCTGAGCGACTTCCTCGAGGTAACCACCATCACGATCGCCAACAACCTGCTGGCGGTGGAGGCGACCGAGGGCAGCTTCGGGCTGGACGTCGGCGCGATCACCGGCCCGATCTCCGGGCCGCTCCCGCCGCAGACCTACGCGGTGCAGGACGGCGCGGAGTTCGTCATGGGTGACCTCAACCTGGGCGAGTTCGACGACGCGGCGCGCGACGCCAGCGTGAACACGGCCTTCGCGGTGGTCACGGTGGGCAACCAGGCCGACGTGCCCGCAACCCTGACCGACTTCCTCGTCGGGATCGTCCGGGTCGATCCGATCACCGGCTACCTGGACAGTGTCGCGGGCGAGCCAGACTGGCAGACGGACGGCACCGGAAGCCGGATTCAGGCGCTGGTGGCCGACGGCGCGGGGAACACCTTTGACATTCCGCGTCTCGGCACGGCGGTTGACACGTTGCAATCGGCCCTCCTCGTCGACCGGCTGGTGGACATGCTGCTGGATGGCGAGAACGTGGCGCTAGTGGGCGCGGGGGACGTGACCGTGGGCGACGGCAACCCCGCCACCATCTCGGCCACGGACACGCTGCTCGTGACCCTCAAGCCGGTCATCGGGCTCGACTTCAACATCCCGCCGGGCGGCGTGAGCACCAGCAGCAGCACTACCCTCGATGGGTTCGGCTTCGATGCCCGGGACGCCGACGACATCGTGAGCCGCCTCGACTCTGCGGTGACCACGCTCCGCCTCGTCAATGCGACCGCGTTCGGTGTGGAGGCGACGATCGAGGCAGTCGACTCGGCGGTGGCCGATGTGTTCGCGCTCCCGCCCCAGGATCGCGTCCCCATCGACGTCGTGACGGTGTCCCCGGCCACCGTCAACATCAACGGTCGAGTGTCGGAGGCGGCCCGCGACACCGTCACGGTGAACCTCTCCGGCGACGAAGTGCGGGTGTTCCTGGCCTCAGAGTTCACGGCGGGCGTAAGTCTCCTGCTCCTGCCACCCGCGGGCGGCAGGGCCGCGGTCGGGGCGTCAGACCGGATCAGCGTCGACGCCTCGGTTACGCTGTACGTGCGGACGGGAGGCACCCCATGAAGCGCCTGAGCCTCACACTGGCAGCTACGCTGCTGGTCGGCGGAGACGTCCTGGCCCAGGCGGTGCCCGAGGGCTCGCAGGCCGCCGACGTGCCCATGGCCTACCGGCGCACGCCGCAGCTCCGGGTGGACCCGTTCCGCCACGTGATGATCCCCCACTGGGGCCTCGTGATCTCCGGCGGCGGGCTGGCCGGCAACAACACCGTCAGCATCGCCGACGCGCGGGCCCTGGTGTACCTGGACGAGAACGACGAGGTGCTCACCGGGGACATCCTCGACGTCCTGTCCCAGATCCCCGACGGCCAGGGGCTCCACGTGGACGCCGAGGCCGAGGGCGGCGTCTACCTGGGTGGGCCGTTCGGACGGCACTTCAGCCTCGGGGTCTCCTACAAGGGGCGCTCATACGCATTCGGCAAGGTGGATGACGCTGCGGTGCAGCTCCTGCGCGACGGCAACGCGGCTCAACAGGACTTCGACCTCGGGACCTCGCGGGGCATCGCGGTGGCCACGCAGGAGCTCGGGGCGCACGCCGTGGTCCGCCTCGGCCCCATCGCCAGCGAGGACGGCGTGCTGCTCACGCTCGGCCTGGGCGCGCGGCTGCTGAAGCCCATCTTCTACTACGGCGGGAGTACCGACCTCCAAAGCCGGCTGCGGGTCACCGGTGACAGCGTGGTGGCTGACGTGAGCGTCGAAGCGCTCGGCTCGACGGACCCCGATCTCTCCGTGGACCTGGGCTCGGATGTGGTCGGCGACTTCATGATCAGGCTCGAGTGGCCGACCTCGGGGATCGCTCTCGAGGCGATGTTCGCCAATCTGGGCAACGTGACCGTGGACAACCTGGAGCTCCAGACCTGGTCGTTCGGCGTGACCTCCACCGATCTCAACCAGGTGCTGGACTCGCTGGACGTGGATCCCACGGACGACGTATTCGAGATGAAGGGCTTCGAGGTGCAGGACACCGTGTCGCGTGAGGTGAAGCTGCCACGGCTCATCCGGTTCGCCGTGAGCGGCTGGGCCAATCGGATCCTCCAGCTCGACATGAGCGCGCGCCTGGCTACCAGCGGCGAGTTCTTCGAGTACCCCTTCGAGGCTGAGCTCGGCACTACCTGGCGGTTCATTCCGAAGCTGCCGCTGCGGGCGGGCGTCATCGTGGGCGGCAGGCAGAATCTCGGGTTCAGCGCCGGTCTCGGGCTGGAGACGCGGAATCTCTTCCTGGCGCTGGCGGCGCGCACCATCGGCGGATTCCTCGACCAGGGGACTGGCGCCGCGGGGCGGCTCGAGCTGGGGTTCTTCTTCTAGCCGGCCCGTAGAGTAAAGACGCCCAGCGGTTGGTCGCGTGCGGCCCCCGTGCCGTGCCATCCCCACCACCAGCCGCTGGGCGTTTCGCGTCGCGGCCTAGATCACCAGGCCGCCGCCCGCGCATCGAGGGGCACGGCTCGCTGCCGGGCCCCCACGAGAACCGGTTATACTTACCCGATGCTATTACCTGTCAGTCCTCCGCAGCGCCCCGCGCGACCGCTCCGTGGCGCGGCTTGGCTCGCCCTGGGGGTGGCGCTCACTGCGTGCGCCGGTGGGGAGCCCGAGGCCCGGGCCGTGCTCCGTGCGCCCGAAGACGGCGAGCCCTTCTTCGCCGCTCTGCAGCAGCTCACCTTTGGCGGGCAGAATGCCGAGGCGTATTTCTCGCCCGACGGAACGCAGCTCGTGTTCCAGCGCACCGACTCAGATACGACCTGCGATCAGCAGTACCTGATCAACGTCGACGGAAGCGGGATGCGTCTCGTGTCGAGCGGGTTGGGGCGCACGACCTGTGGGTACTTCCACTCGGGCGGGAGCCGCGTGCTGTACTCCAGCACTTACCATGTGGACGAGCGCTGCCCCCCCGAGCCGGACTTCAGCCAGGGCTACGTGTGGCCGCTGTACGACTTCGACGTCTACACCTCTCAGACCGACGGATCGCAGCTCGAGTTGCTGTTCCGCTCACCCGGGTACGATGCGGAGGCCACGCTCTCGCCCGACGGGAAGACGGTCGTGTTCACGTCCACCCGGGACGGCGACCTCGACATCTACACCATGAATCTGGACGGCACCAACCTGCGCCGGCTCACGACCGCGCTCGGCTACGACGGCGGGCCATTCTTCTCGCACGACGGCAGCATGATCGTGTACCGGGCGTGGCACCCCGAGACGCCCGAGGAGCAGGAAGACTACCGCCGGCTGCTGGCGCAGCAGCTCGTGCGTCCCAGCCGTATGGAGATCTGGGTGATGAGCGCCGACGGCTCCAACAAGCGGCAGGTGACGAGCCTGGGCGGCGCCAACTTCGCGCCGTTCTTCCACCCCGACAATGAGCGGATCATCTTCTCGTCGAACCACCACAACCCGCGTTCTCGGGATTTCAATCTTTACATGATCCATCGGGGAGGGACGGGGCTGACTCAGGTCACGACGCACGGGGAGTTTGACGGGTTTCCGATGTTCTCACCCGACGGGTCGAAACTGGTGTTCGCGTCGAACCGTTATGGGGAAGTGGAGGGCGAGACGAACATCTTCATCGCGGACTGGGTAGAACCAGCAGGAGGTACGCAGTAGGTGTCTGAGAAGCAGTCGAAGGGCAAGCCGGAGAGCGAGAAGCAGGCCCAGGAACGCCCGCCCGATCAGCGACCGGTGCGGAAGCCCGCGTCCCAGTCGGCGAAGGAGTGGATCAAGTCCATCGTCATCGCCCTGGTGATCTGGTTCTTCCTGCGGGCACTCCTGGTCGAAGCCTTCCGCATTCCCTCGGGAAGCATGGAGAACACGCTTCTCGTGGGTGACTTCCTGTTCGTGAACAAGGCGCTGTACGGGGCGGAGATCCCCATCGTGAACAAGCGCCTCCCCGCGTTCCGTGACCCCGACCGGTTCGACATCGTGATCTTCAATTCGCCGGAGGAGCCCGGCGTAAACGTGGTGAAGCGGGTGATCGGGCTGCCGGGCGACACGCTGTCGATGGTGGGAGGCGTGGTGCACTTGAACGGAGCGGGAGTAGAGGAGTTCCATGCACGGCAGGGGGATCCGACGAACGATCCGGAGGATCCCCGGATGCGCGACTGGCAGGTGCGCTACCTGGTCGGGCGTGACCGGCGCACCTACCGGCCCACCCTCAAGAACTGGGGGCCCCTGGTGGTGCCGCCCGACTCGTTCTTCGTGATGGGGGACAACCGGGACAACTCCTACGACTCCCGGTATTGGGGTTTCCTCGGGCGCGATCGTGTCGCCGGGCGCCCGCTGTTCATCTACTACAGCTTCGACAAGAATGGGGTGATGCCGCTCCCGTTCATCACCAACATCCGCTGGGGTCGGATCTTCTCAGCACCGCGGTAGGCCGCCCATCCCCCAGACTGCCCTCCGGCATTGCGTGGCCCGGAAGGATGATCGATCCTCCGGGCCATTTTGTCGGTCATGTAGAGCCGTCAATGATATTCCGCACTCATGCACGTTGACAAAAGATTCGTTTGGCATTATCCAGTGCGTGGAGATACACGTTCGGCCGTGCAGCCCATCCTCGATTCCATCGACCGCCACATCCTCGCCCTCCTCCAGGCCGAGGGTCGCATGCCGTACCAAGAGCTCGGCGATGCGGTCGGGCTGAGCGCTCCCGCTACCTACCAGCGCGTGCGCAAGCTCGAGGGAGCGGGTGTGATCGCCGGGTATCACGCCCGGGTGGAGCCGAGCGCGATTCAGTGCCGCGTCGTGGCGTTTCTTCGCGTGCGACCGGGGCCGAGCACGGACGTGAAGCGGCTGCTCCGGGGGTGGACGGCGGCGGCGGAGGTTCTGGAGTGCCACCGGGTGACGGGCGAGGACGGCTATCTGCTCAAGCTGAGGCTGGGGAGCGTCTCCGAGTTGGACGCCCATCTGGATGCGGTGCGGCAGGCTGGTTGCGTCGCCGAGGCGGCTGTGGCGCTCGCCACCGTGTTCGAGGGTTGGACCCTGCCGGTCCGGTAGACGCCAAAGCCCCGGTGCTCAGCCAGCGACTGAGCTCCGGGATGGCGACCGATGTGAGATTGACTGGCGGAGCCTGGCCGACTAGTAGCCGACTAGCTCCTTGTCTGACGGCTGGGTGACGTTACGAGGCACGTAGACGGCCTGCCGGCCGCACTTCACACATTTCAGCGTGACTTGGCGATGCGTCTTGAAACGGTTCTTGGGAAGCCGGCGTCTCGGCGTGCGCTCGATGACCTTGTTCCCGCATGAAGGGCAACTCAGCTGCTCGCGGTCGCGGTCAGCGAGGATGAGTTGCAGCGCTTCCGCGGCCCGATACTCTTTTATCCCACGACGTCCCACGGCATCCACTCCCACAAACAAGAGGGCCCGAAATGTACCGTTTGCCGGGGCCTCTGGCTAGACCGTCCTCTTGACGGGCGGCCCCGGAGAGTCCACACTCCCGATACGTGGTTTGACTTGGAGCGGCCCATGACCCCCGCCGAAGAGCGCGATAAGGGGTACGTGAACGTCGCGGAAGTGGAGATCGACGCCGTGCAGCCGGGTCGGTCGGGCTTCGTCTTGACCGGGCGGGGACGCGATCGTGCGGACTATCGGCTCGAAATGGAGCTCGAGATGCCGATCGACCACCAGACCCGCCAAGTGCTGGGTGAGTTGCTGGCACAGTCGGACTGGCGGGTGATGCGCCGGGCTCCGGAACCCCTGCGACCCCGACGTCCCAAGCGCACCCGGAAGTCGCTGACGTAGCAGCTCGAGTTTCGCCGAGTTGGCAGCGCTTAAGTTGTTGATCAACAACAACTTGAGCGCTGTTGTCGTGATAATACTACAGCTTGACGCCGGTCGCTCTACTGGCTAGCTTGCCGCCCGACACAGCCCCTGAAGGAGCCCCGATGGCGCGCGAGCTCGGCGGTTCGCAAATCTCTGCCCTCTTGGAGTCCGTCCCGGGCATTCGAAGCGTGCTCCGGAGCCCCGTGGCCGATGCACTCGTGCACATGATACGCGCCGGTGCGGGGCTCGAGGGCTTTCGGCTCGATGCCGCCCGCGAGCTGGTACAGTATTCCGTACGGCGCGGCCTCATCAGCGCAGACGAAGGCGAGGAGCTGATGCAGGAGGTGACCGGGGCGGTCAAGGGCAGGCGGGCACGTGGCAAGGCTCGCAAGGTCGCGCCCGCCCGGAAGGGGGCGAAGAGGCCTGCCAAGAAGCCGGCGAAGAAGGAGGCCGCGAAGAAGAAACCGGCAAAGAAGACCGCCGGCGCGAAGCGGGTGAAGAAGCGCTAGATACGGAAGCCCTGCACCAGCGCGCGCAGGCGATCGGCGGCCTCGTTGAGCTGATTGGCCTGCGCTGCCATCTCTTCGGTCGACGCTCCCTGCTGCTCTGCCGCCGCAGCAACCTCCTCGCTCGATGAGGCGTGCGCCTGGGCTGCCTGGCCAGCCTTGGCGATCTCGCGCTTGATCTCCTCTGCCGCCGCGAGGTTCTTGGTGGCCTCGTCCCTGACTCGGGCGGCCGCTGCCTCCACCTCTCCGATCGCGCCGGCAATCTCCTCGAGGGCCCGTGCCGCGCCCTGAGCGATGCTCTCGACCCCGTGCACCTTGGTGCGTCCGGCCGCCATCGTTCCCGACACCTCGCCGACCTGGGTCCGGACGGCGTGTAGCGTGTCGGTCACTTCTTCGGCGGCTCCGGCGCTCGAGTCGGCGAGTTGCCGTACCTCGTCGGCCACGACTGCGAAACCGATGCCCCGCTCCCCGGCTCGAGCGGCCTCGATCTGGGCATTGAGCGCGAGCAGGTTGGTCTGCGAGGAAATGCGCTTGATCAGCTCGACGAAGTCGTAGACGCCCTCGGAGAGCTTGTCTAGCTCCTCCACCTGCGAGGCACTGGTCTGGACTACATCGCCGAGCTCGAGCAGAGCGGAGGCCGAGGCTGCCACGTCCTGTTGGTAGCGGGCCGCCAGGCGGTGGATCTCGCTGCCCAGTTGGGCGACTCGACCCGCCATCTCGCCGTTCCGCTCCGCCGCGTCCCGTAGGTCCTCGATCGCCGTGGAGCTCTGCTCCAGGCCGCTAACCTGCTGGCCTGCCCCCGTGGAGACCTCGATCATCGCAGTAGAGATCTCGCCAGCCGTTGCCGCGAGCTGCTCGCTCACCGCCGATAGATCGGTGGCTGTGGCTGCGATCAGCTGGCCCTCGGCGACGAGATTCTCGACGAGCGAGCGCAGCTTGGTGCTGATGCGTGCCATGGCGTCTGCCAGCGACTGGAGCTCGCCGGGCATGCGGCCCACTTCGACGGGCCGCAGGTCGCCCTCGCCAAAGCGCCGGGCCACGGCCTCCAGGCGGGTGAGGGGACGCTCGATGGAGCGCAGCGTGGCGAGCCCCACGGCGAGCCCTGCCAGGACCGATGCGGCGAGCACCGTCCACACGAGAAGCCGGCGCTGGGCGCTGTCGAGCTCCATGTCCCTGGCAATCAGATCCGCGCGGTCGCGCTGCTGTGCGGAGAAGTCCTGCACCAGCTGCAGCAGCTCCTCGGCCGGCCTCCGCACCTCGCGTGCCGCCCGTTCCGCCGAGCGGCGCCGCGCTAGGTCGAACTGGGCGTGGGCGAGGCTGTACCAGACCTCCACCTCGGCCTGCAGCCGGCCGATCTGCGCTATCAACAGCCGGTCGGCCTCGGTGAGCTCGGGGAGCGCCCGCAGCTCGCTCTGGTAGGCGTAGGACCGCTCCCCCGCCGCCCAGAAGGCATCACGGGCCTCCAGGGAGCGGTCGGTGAGGTACTGCTCGCCGGTGCGCAGCTCGTCGAACAGGGTGACCACTAGGCCGTTGCTGATCTCGGAGACGCTGGTCAGCGCATCGAGCTCCCGGCTCATGGTGTCGCCGAGTGTGCGCAGCGCCGAAGCGGCGATGAGGGCGACGACGACGAGGCCCGCGATGAGAGCGGCCTGCCCGACGGCCACGCGGGCTTTGAGCGTGTCGAGACGACCGGCGAGGCTCATTGGCGAGCGGGAGCGAGACGGTTGTCGGTCACCACGCCGATGACCACGTCCTTGTCGGGCACGTCGCCGTACGCGTCGAACGCGATGGTTCCGGTCACGCCCTCGAACGCGGGGTTGTCGGTGCCAATCCCCGAAAGGTATTCCCGGATCCGCGCGCGGTCCGGTCCGACGGCGTCGATGGCTTCCGCCAACAGGTGGACGATGTCGTACGCGCCGGCGCCGCGGTGGTCGGGTAGGCGGTCGCCGTAGGCCTCCTGGTAGGCGTCGATGAACCGCTCGTTCGCCGCTCCGGCCTGGTCGGGTAGATAGGCGGCCGAGATGTAAACCCCGCTGGCGTCGGTGGCTGATCCCTCGAGCCCCGCCAGCCCGTCTCCGCCTAGGATCGGGTAGGAGAGCCCCAGTGAGTCGGCGGTGGCGATGACGCGCTCGGCGCCCTCCCGTGTGCCCGCGATCATGATCGCGCCGACGCCGCCCCGCTGAATGAGGCGCCGCAGATATGGCTCGAAGGTCGGGAGGGACGCGACGTAAGGATCCTCCGTGAGGATGCTACCGCCCATCGCCTCGAATGCTGCGGAGAAGGCCGAACGCACGCCGCGGCCGTATTCGTCGTTCTGGTAGATCACGGCCACGGTGCGCGCCTGCAGGTTGTCCCATGCCCAGTCGGCGAGGCGCTCGCCGTGCACCAGGTCGCTAGGGCACACGCGGAACGTGTACGGACCGGCGGGCGTCACGAGGGGGCTCGAGGCCGAGGGAGAGATCTGCACTACCGGGTCGCGTCCGCCGTTGTATACCGGGGCAGTTGCGATCGTGGCGCTGCTGTTCAGGTGGCCGATGACCGCCACGAGGCCGGGTCGGTCGTACAGCTCCCTGGCGATCTGCACGGCCGCGTTGGTGGCGCCGCTGTCGTCGCGCACCAGAAGTACGAGGGGTCGGCCCCGCACACCGCCGGCGTCGTTGATCTCAGCGATCGCCAGCTCTGCCCCGAGCTGCATCGATGCGCCGCGCGGCTGCGAGAAGGGACCCGCCAGCCCGATGAGGATCGGGTCGCCTCCCATGCCGCATCCGCTCAGCAGGACGAGGCCCAGCAGAGGAGGAGCCAAACGGCTCGCTAGTGATCGCACGCGGGCAACCTTAGCGCCACCGCCCGGGGAACGCAACGGGTACATTGCAGCTATGCCCGAATCGGTTTTCGCCTTCGCCGAGGCCCTGCGTACGCTGCTCGACGCCCGCACGCCCGTGGAGCTGGAGGAGGCCTGGTCCGCCGCCAACGTGGACGTGCTCGGGTGGTCCGCGCTGGGGCCGGCGCGGTGGCGCGACGTGCGACAGTGGGAGCGGGCTCTGGACGAGGCTGACGGCCTGCTGCTCCGGCTGCTGGACCGCGTGCCGGTCCTGGCGGCGGGGGCCGAGCCGGCGGCCGTGCACGCTCGGGTGTTCCGCCTGCCGGAGCTGGAGCGACTGCAGCACGCCACCGCGGCGGCGCTGGTGGCACAGCGCTTCGGCGCGGCCGGGCTCCGGGCCGTGGTGGCGGATCAGGACGCCCCCCTGCCGCGCCGCTACTTCGCCTTCCTCGCCCTGGCCGAGCGCCACCGCCAGTCCGACTGGCCGCTGTTTGCCCGCTACCTCACACCTGACGCGCACCACGCCTTCGTAGGCACGGCGGCCGAGGCGGCGCGCTTCTACCCCGGAGGGGACGCTGCCGCACGCCTGATCGCGCTGTTCGGGGCGGTTCGCACCGACCTCCACCTGCGGGAGTTCCTGAGCCCGCGGATTCTGGAGTCGCTCTTCGTGCTGGACCAGCCGGGCACGTTGAGCTTCTTCCGCGAGCTCCTCACGGCCGGCCATACCAGCCACGATCCCGCGCAGTGCGAGGTGACGCGCGCCCTGGTGATGGTGCGGCGCTTCACGGGACAGCTCGAGGCCAACAGCAAGTACTCCGACCTCTCGGCACCCGATGTGCACGCCGCCTTGGATCGTGCGGAAGAGGTGTTCCGGCGGGAGCGAGAGGTACTCACGCCGGTCGTCGTGATCTAGCCGTTACTGCGAGCCTACCAGCGGAACGCGCGGCGCAGCACCACGGTGCCGGCGTCGGGCAGGCTCTCTTCGGGGATGGTTCCGGGAAAGAGGAGGGCGTTCCCGGCGGGGTCGTATTGACCGATCCACTCCAGGGAGTCCGCTTCCGATTCCAGGGAATCGGGAAACCAGGTGAACTTGATGACGCGGGTCGTGCGATCGTACTCACCCTCGACCCACTCCCCCCCTGGCATCTCGCGGTACTGCGCAATGCCCCCCCGATACATGAGGAGATCGATCACGGGTTGGTCACGGCCGACGGTGGTCCCTCGCCAGCGGCCGGCAAACAGGGGGCGGGCCAGGGGATCCTGCTCTGCCATGGTGATCACCCTGCCGTCCTCGGTCTCCAGCAGCAGCCGATCCCTGGCAAACCAGTAGGAGACGCGAAAGGCGGTGTCGCCCACGGCCTCGATCCATCTCGGCGTGGCGAAGTAGTCGAGGGCGTAGACGTCGTCCACGACCAGCATGGTGTCGCTGTAGAAATCCAGCCATAGGGGCCTGCCCCCGTGTGTCCCCACCCAACGCTTCAGGAGCCGGGGGTCGGCCTGCCCGCCGTCGAAGGCGGCGGTTAGTACGACGAGCGTACAGAGTACGGTGAGCGTCCGCATCCATCCCCCTGGTATCCCGGCGAAGCCGGGTCCGGCAGCACAGTTTACATCAATGCCCCGTGCGCGGCCACGCGCACCTATTCGGACCCGCGGGGTAGGGTTATCTTGAGCTACGCCATGACCGTGCCAGACATCTCGCGATCCACCCATACCTGGACCGACCGGGGAGAGGCGCTGGGGTACTTCTTCCAGCGGGCCGGTGAGGCACCCCGCCTCCTCGCGTACGATTCGGAGATAGGGTGTCCGCTGCACAACGCCCTCGCCGCCCTCGAGTGGACCCTGGCGGTCGGCATCCTCAACGACTCGGACCTGATTCATGCGGCCCGTCTCAGCGGCGAGGCGGCGGCCGCGGTCGTGGAGCGCCGCGGTGACGGGCGGCAGCGCTTCATGTACCTGGGTCCCCGCATCGACGCACCGCCGGTCGATCCCTACGAGGGGTCCATGCTCTACGACGAGCCTGGGGTGCGGGCCTACGAGTTCGCCCAGCGGGCGCACGCGGTTGCCCACTTCCTGCGCGCCACCCAAGGTGTGGGAGGGGTGATCTCCCTCCTCTCGAAGCGGGCCCCGGAGCTGTTGCACGCGCGGCGCTGGCTGGGCGCGCTGTTCGAGGACCCGACGCCCGAGATCTCCAGCTTCCTCCTGGCGGGCTGGTTCGCCACGAGTGCCGGCGGCGTGCTGTTTGCGCCCGCCCACAGCGGCGATCCCCACGTGTATCAGGAGGTTGGGGCTGCGGAGTAAGGCGCACCACCGTCCTCCAATTCCCCACCCACAGCTCCCAGCCGCTGCCGTCGGTACCGTTGCATCGACGGTACCGCAGGACCGATTGTAACAATCCCGAACCGGTGTGTGGAACCAGTGTGAGTGCCGGTTGTGCACAAGTCCACATCAGGTGGAAAGCATGGGATAACCTAGGGAAACGGCTGAGTCTTGCTTCCACACCGGCGAACACGACGGTGCTAGGTCCAAAGAAAAAGCGGCGCTTGCGAGGTCTCGTACGCGGCTTAGATTGGCGTCGCGTTTTGCAGGGGAAGGGTGGGGACCTCGTCAGTCTCCGCTACGCCTTGTGAAACGGGCCCGAACAGAGAATTCCGGGGAGGCCGCCGACTCAATCAAGGGCTTCGGGCGTCCAACGATCCGGGTGGACACCTCTCTCGGGCAGATGAGGCCAGTCGCGCGCCTCATCCACGCCGACGTGGCGCCTCGGTGTGCAGTGCGAGGAGTCGGTACGCGACCTGACTGACTCGCAGCGCCCACGCTGGTGAACCTTGCGGCTGTGGCCAGGCCGCTTGGGGATGGAGGCCGGAGCTCCTGAAGCCCTACCGCGGCCGCATCAGGCCAGGCGGTGGCAACGGGAAGAAGAACAGAGGGAGTAAATCCCCTGACTCCGGGTAACCAGCGCGCGAGGCGGCCCACCACCTTCGGGTGTGTGGGTCGCCTCTTTTTTTGTGACGATCAGGACCCTTCTGTCGGTACCTACTGCCCTGTCCTCGCCGCCGCCTCGTCGAGATACGCCACGACCCTCCCATGCTGCTTGAGAAACGTCGCAGGGAGCTGCGACGATACCGCCCCCTGGAGGACGCGCTGTACGGTGGCCGCCTTGCGCTCGCCGCTGGCGACGAGTGCGATCTCCTCGGCTTCGAGAATCGTCCCGACTCCCATCGTGATGGCCTCACGGGGCGTGTCCTCGACTGAGCCGAAGTCGCGTGCGGCGTCCTGGCGCGTGAGGGTGTCGAGCTCGACTAGCCGGGTGCGGGAGTCGGCGCTTGAGCCCGGCTCGTTGAACCCGACGTGCCCGTTGCGGCCGAGCCCCACGATCTGCAGGTCGATCCCGCCCAGCTCGTCGATGGCGGCCTCGTAAGCCGCACAATGGGCCGCGATGTCCTGCCGCGGTACGGTCCCGTCCGGGATGTGTGCCTGCTCCGGCGGGAGGTTTACGTGATCGAGGAAGTGTTCCCGCATGTACCGGTGGAAGCTGAGCGGGTGGCCTGGTGCGATGGGGTAGTACTCGTCGAGGTTGAACGTGAATACCCGTGAGAAGTCCACGGCCCCCGCGCGGCAGCGCGCGACGAGCTCGCGGTAGAGGCCAAGGGGGGTCCTCCCGGTGGCTAGGCCGAGGACACAGCGCCCCCTGGTTGCGCTGCGGCGCCGCACGAGATCGACGACGTGATCTGCTAGCGCGCAGGCGAGATCGTCGTAGGTCGGGAACGTCTCGCAGCGCACCCCGCCTCCCTCACCCCTTCACCACACCAACCGGTACCAGCTTGGCTACCTTCCTTCCGATCCCCGCACCGTGCACCACGTCCACCACCTGCTTCACGTCCTTGTAGGCTTCCGGGATCTCCTCGTCGACCGTGCGGCGGCTGGCCGCCCGTATGAGAATGCCCCGTTCCTCCAACTCCTTGGGGACATTCCGTGGCCGCGCCACTTTCTTCGCCTGGTGCCGGCTCATGCGCCGTCCAGCGCCGTGGCAGGTGGAGCCGAATGTCTCGTTGAACGCGCCGGACGTACCCACGAGCACGAAGGAGTAACGCCCCATGTCTCCGGGGATCAGCACCGGCTGCCCGATGTCACGGAAGCGATCGGCCAGCTCGGGGTGCCCTGGCGGGAATGCCCTGGTGGCACCTTTGCGGTGCACGCACACCCGCCGCTTGCGGCCTTCAAACTCGTGCGTCTCGAACTTGGCGATGTTGTGGGCCACGTCGTACACCAGGTCTGCCTGGTCGGCAACTTCGTCGCCGAAGATCTTCACCAGTGCTTTGCGCACGTAATGAGCCATGAGCTGCCGGTTGGCGAATGCGAAGTTGGCCGCGGCGTTCATGGCGCCGAGGTAGCTCTCGGCCTCCGGGCTCGTGAGAGGGGCGCAGCACAGCTGCTTGTCCGGCAGTTCTATCCCGTACCTGTTGGCGGCCCTGACCATGGTGTCGAGGTAGTCGTCGCACACCTGGTAGCCCAGCCCGCGGGAGCCCGAGTGGATGAAGAAAGTGACGCTGCGCGGATTCAGGCCGAGCCGGTTGGCCACCTGCTCGTCAAAGATTTCGGCTACGTAGCCCACCTCCACGAAGTGGTTGCCGCTGCCCACGGTGCCGAGCTGGCTGGTGCCCCGCTTCTTGGCACGCTGGCTCACCGCAGCGGGATCGCCGGGGAGCGAGCCGTTCGCTTCTATGCACTCGAGGTCGCGCGGCCGGCCGTAGCCTTGGTCCACCGTCCAGCGTGCTCCCTGCTCCAGCACCCGGTCGAGCTCTCGGTGGGATAGCTTCACGTCCGAGCGTGACGACCCCACTCCGGACGGAATCGTGTTATACAGCGTGTCCATCAGGTGTGTGAGCCTCGGCCGCACGTCGTCGAGGGTGAGCGGGCTGCGCAGCAGGCGCACGCCGCAGTTGATGTCGTAACCCACGCCGCCGGGAGAGATCACGCCCTCCTTCTCGTCGAACGCCGCCACGCCGCCAATGGTGAAGCCATAGCCCGAATGGATGTCGGGCATCGCGATGGAGGGGCCTACGATGCCCGGCAGGTGGGCAACGTTCACGACCTGCTGCACACACTGGTCTCCCTCGAGATCGTGCATGAGTTCCGCGTCGGCGAAGATGAGCCCCTCGGTGCGCATCTTGCCGCTGCGCTTTACGCGCCAGCGAAACTCATCCTGCCGCTCGACCGAGATCTGTGCGGGCTCCATATGTCCTAAAGATACGGGCTGGCTGGCTGGTGGGCAGAGAGGGATACGACCGCGGCGGACGTGTCACACGTCGAACACCACCTCTGCGTACCATCCGTCGTCGCGTTGCTCCACGACGAGTCCGTGGCGCGTCACCGCCTTCACCTCCGGCTGGTGCTCATGTCGCGCCGGGTCGTACACCTCCCCCAGGACTCGCGGGGCCAGCTCGGTCTCGTCGTATGGATCGGTCAGGACCGCCGCGGGCAGGAAGCTCTCGGTCTCGAACAGGTAGAGCAGCTCCCGCAGGTAGACCAGGAACACTTCGGCGGGCTCCCCCCCGGAGGCCATGAGGCGACGCTCCTCGCGCGGCTCGACCGGGTGCTCGCCTGCGAGGAGGCCCCGCAGGATCTCGGTGGCGTCCCCGAGCAGGGCGCCGAAGGTCGGCGCCTCGATGGCGACCTTGATGTCGGCGGTGTGGGGCAGGAAGCGGTACGTCACTTTTTGACCCGCGGTCGGCTCGTCGGGTACGGTACGACGCTCGGCGGAGCGCTAGTCTGTGCCGTGTCACCCTGGTTCACCATGCCTCTAGGTCTCGAGGCTCGGCGTCGCGCCGCGGTCGCCGAGCTGAGGTCGTCGCTTGCCGCGATCTCCTGTGCGCTGCGGCTGCTCGAGCCGACCGCGGCGTCGGCCCGGGAGCGCCAGCTCATCGAGGCGATCACCGCCGAGCTCGAGCGGGCCGAGAGGGCCGTGCAGCGCTGTGCCTGATGCCGTGCGACGACCGGGGCCATCCCTCGGCGAACTGCCGGTGCGGCCTGTCGCTCGGCTGGGCACCCCACCCTCGCTCACGGCACCACGCTTGTCGCCACTCGCCCGGGGAGGATCCCGCACGGGCGTCACCAGGCGATTGATCACCCGATTCTCCCAGTGCGGCGTGCTGATGCTCGCTCGGGTGGGGTGCCCGGCCTCGCATCGTCCTGTGACGCACGCTTCCTGTTTCCCGCTTCCCGGACTCCCCCTGTCGTGCCGTTCCCCGTTCCCTGTTCCCCCTATTCCCTTACGCCCCCCAGTCACTCTCCCCCCTGAATGCCCTTCTCTTGTCCAGTGACCACTGCGGCGTCGAGACCAGTCCCTCGGGGAAGTTGCCATCGTCCCGCAGAGCCTCTGCCATGCTCGCGGTCTTGGCGCTGGCGTTGTCTGCCCAGTGTAGGACCTCGGCCTCGAGCGTCATCGGCGCCACCGGAGCGCCGAACTCGAACTTGCCGTGGTGTGACAGAATCAGATGCAGCAGGAGATCCCGCTCCAGGGGTGTGCACGGTGGCTCAGCTTCCGCTGCGAGCCGGCGGTCCAGCATCAGCGCGCCGAGCACCACGTGTCCTACGATCCGCCCCTCGTCCGTGTACTCGAACAACCCGTCCCAGCGGTAGCTCTCGAGCTTGCCGATGTCGTGGAGCAGGGCACCCGCGATCACCAGCTCCTGATCCGCCCCGCACGCCCTGGCCACGGTGCGTGCGATGGCCGCGACCTCGGTCGTGTGCTTGAGGAGGCCGCCGATGGCGGCGTGGTGCCCGCTCACCGCCGCCGGGCACTGCTCGTAGCGCTGCCGGAACTCGTCTTCCTCGTAGAACAGGTCCACCACTGCCCTGAGGCGCGGCCTGGTGATCTCGCGCCGCATCTTGTCGAGCGTGTCCCAGTAGCGGTCCACGGCTCCTACCGATGCGAGCAGGGTACGGACGTCCACCTGGTCCCTGGGGATGTGACGGATCGAGCTCACCTTGAGCTGGCGCCGCTCGCGATACGAGGCGACCTCCCCGACCACGTGCACGACGTGCCCGCGTTGCAGGCCCGCGATCGCCTCTTGGCGCTCGCGCCAGAACGGCTCGGTATCGATGCTGCCCGATGCATTGCCCAGCGTGAGGATGGTGAAGGGGTCCCCGTTGGGCAGGGTGCGGGGGTCCAGCTTGTGCAGCAGGAAGTCGTCCTCGACGCGGGTGCCGATGGAGAGGGAGGGGATGTGCAGGGGGTCGGGCATGGAGGAAATCTAACGCGGCGCCGTGACCCTCACTCGCCGATCGAGCGTCGTGGCGTCTTGAGGTGAGGCAGCGACGTATCGGAGTCGCGCGCCGGGTGCATCGTGGGCTCGTACACTGGTCCGGGGAGCAGGTGCTGGATGGAGTTCGCGTAATACTCGAGCAACGGGCGCTGCCTCGGGAGGATCAGGTACGCATCCCGTTCGCGCACTACCAGGCGCCGCATAGTGAGCATGCGCCAGGCACGGTCCAAGATGATCTCCGCCCCCCGCTCCGGGTGGATCAGTTTCGCGCGGCGGGCCACCAAATGATCGCGGTACTCGTCGATCCGCTCGAGTAGGGCGTCGCGGCGCACCAGTGACTCCCCGAACGACAGCAGGGCTGCGGCGACCAGCGGCACCGGGGTGACCGGGAGTATCTCGCCGATGCGCCGCATCACGTCGTCGGCCAGTTCCTGGAGTTGGGGGAGCCGCTCCTCCTTGGGGCGCTCCAGTACGCCGGGGTGCTGCTCCACCCAGCGCCGCACCGAGATCGGCGTGCCGAAGTTCACCGCCACCCGACCGTAGCGCTTGAGGTTGGCGGTCAGCAGCCGCACCACGTTGAAGAACACGTAGTGAACGACGGTGGTGAACTGGCGTACGCGGCCGGGTCGGGTCCGCTCGTCGAGCAGCTCCAAGATGAGGCTGCGGTCCTCCAGCACGCGGTCGTAGTTGAGGCCTACCGGCACGAGCCAGATGTCGCGGTCGGAGGGGAGATCGGGCAGAGTACGAGCGATGTAGTCGAGCAGCCCGATCTTGGCGGTGCGAAACGCGCCGTTCCGGGTGAGCCCGCCCTCGAGAAAGATCCCCTGTGTAACGCCGTTCCGCGTGATGTGTTGGACGTAGCGCTCGAGCACGGTGTGGTAGAGCGGCTCGCGGAAGCGGCGCCGGACGAAGTAGGCGCCGAACGACTTGAAGACGTACTCCAGCGGCCACACCCGCGCCCACTCCCCCACCGCGTAGCTGATGCTCACCGCCCGAGCGAGTACGTACGCCACCACTATGTAATCGGCGTTGGAGCGGTGGTTCATGAGGTACACCACGATGTCCCGGCGCGGGATCGCGTTGAGAGCGTTCCGGTCCTGATACTCAGAGCTCACTCGGTAGAGGAGGTGCACCAGCAGCCGGGCGGTGTTGTACCCCAGCCTGTAGTACGAGAGGACGTTGAAGTGGGGGACGATCTCGTCGATATAGCGCTCCACCCGAACGCGGGCGTCCAGCTCCGTGACGCCGTGCTCGTCGCAGTACTCGCGGATGGCGGCCAGCACCCGGGGATCGTGTAACAGCTCCTCCCGGATGAGGCGCTTGCTGACGAGCCTGTACCGCTTCAGCCGGACGTGAAACTGGTGAACAGTCCGTAAGACTGCGTGGTCAAACCAGTGGGCGATGGCTTGTCGCGTGTGGCGGACGGTCCAGAGGGTGAGGGCGGCTGCGAGGAGCGCCGCGACAGTCAGCAGCGCCCAGTCGACCGCCGACAAGCTCAAACAGCCTCCGGCAGGACCCCCGTGCGCTCGTACTGGTACGCCATCCGCTTGAGGCGGGCGACGCGCACGGCCATGGGCGGGTGGGTGGCCAGGATGTCGGCAACGAAGCCCTCCTTGCGGGACACGCGGCGGCCGAGCGGGTCGGCGATGCACAAGTGGGCTGCACCGCGCTTGATGGCCTTGGTGGGCTCCGCGGCGTCTTCGATCTTCCGCAGCGCGGCCGCGAGGGCTGCGGGGTTGCGGGTGAACTGCGCGCCGGTGGCGTCGGCCAGGAACTCCCGCTTGCGGCTCACGGCCACCGCGAGCAGCCGCGAGATCAGCGGCGCCAGCAGGACCGAGATGAGCCAGACCACCAGGATGATGAGCGCCGCCGCCCCCGCGCCGCCCTTCTTTCCGCCCCCCGAGCGGCCGCCCCCGCCCGAGCGCCCGCGGGAGTATCCGCCGAACCGCATCACCCGCCACGCCCCGTCCGAGATCAACACCATGACCCCGACGAGGGCTGCCAGGAGGGTCATGAGCTTCACGTCGTGGTTGCGGATATGGGCCATCTCGTGGGCCACCACCCCCTGGAGCTCGTCACGGTTGAGCCGCCCCAGCATCCCCTCCGTCACCGCCACGTGCGAGTGGAACTCGTCGGTGCCGGTGGCGAAGGCGTTGGGGTCCTTGTCGGGGACGATCCAGATCGAGGGACGGGGGAGTCCCGAAGCGATGGCCATCTCCTCGACCACGTTGATGAGCTGCTGTTCTTGTGCGTTCGATGGGTTGAGGAGCTCCCAGGCGCCGGTGGCCCAGAGCACCTGCTTGGGGCCGCGCTTCCAGGCGAAATAGGCCATCCCCAGGCCCAGCAGGGTCGCCCCGATGCCGAACCACGGGATCTGGTGGTGGTACGCCTCCGGCGGGTCCTCCACCGTGTAGAGGTAAAACGAGAGATCGCCGCCGAAGCCGATCCACGCGAAGAACACCACAAAGATGGTGACGAGGATGGCCGACCGGCGGCGATTGGCCCGCTGCTGCGCGAAGAGGTTGCTGTCGCTCACTCGTCCTTCTTGAAGGACAGGTCGACCTTCGGCACCGCGCGCTCCTTCTCGTCAGCGATCTCCCACAGCTCGACCTGCTCGCAGCGCGCGAGGCCCGCGATCATGTTCCACGGGAACTGCTGCTGCTTCACGTTGTACTCGGTCGCCACGTCGTTGTAGAGCTGGCGCGAGAAGGCGACCCGGTTCTCAGTGGAGGTGAGTTCCTCCTGGAGCTGCCCCACGTTCTGGGTGGCCTTGAGCTCGGGATAGCGCTCGACGACCAGGTTGAAGCGCCCGAGGGCGGAACTGAGCGCCGCCTCGGCTGCGGCGAGCTGCCCGACGCCGCCGGTCGGCGTGGCCTCGGCCTGGACCTTCACCGCCTGGTTGCGGGCCTGTATGACGGCCTCGAGCGTCTCCCGCTCGAAGTCCATCGCGCCCTTCACGGCCTCCACGAGGTTGGGGATCAGATCGTGACGCCGCTTTAGCTGCACGTCGATCTGCTTCCAGGCGTTGATCGTCTGCCCCTTGAGATTGATCAGCTTGTTGTAGGCGGCGATCGTCCACAGGATGACGACCACGATGAGGACGAGGAATACCCAGGTCATTACGGTCCTCCGCTGTAAGCAGGCGGCGCCGTGCCTGGTACGACGGTGCCGCTAGACTCGTTGACTCGTGCGCGATTTCGGGCCGCCGGGCACCGACCTGAGCTGCGATACGATCCGCCCGATGGCGAGCCGCACCGCGTCGGCGGTCTGAGCCTCCAGGCTGCCCTCGATCAACGGGTGATCCTCCCTGACGTGCAGCTCGATCCCATCGGCTACCCACAGGTGGCGCCACGCGCTGGCCACCTGCGCCTCGCCCGGCTCCTCACCGGGGTGGCGCGTCCACGCTCGTAGCGCCTGACCAGCTCGTCCCCGCGGGGGGGCGTCCTGCCCGGTGAGGGGGAGCTGGCTGGGGGCCGGCAAGTTTGGCCCCAGGGCCGCGGCGACCCGCCGCTCCAGCACGTCGCCGGCCGTCTCGGCGAGCTCGCCCGCGATGTCTGCGAGGGTCGCTCCCTCCATCTGCCGCAGCTTGATGGCCAGCACCTGCAGCAGGTGGCGGTAGGAGTAGGTGGCGGCCGTGCCCCGCCCCTCTGGGGGCGTGACCAGGTGGCGCGTGACGTAGAACCGGATGGTGCGCTCGCTGGGGTGTGCGCTGGCTGCGGCGTTGATGGGACGCACGTCCGAGGCGTCGAGGATCGCCGCGGCGAGGGTGGCCAGATCCCGCAGGTTCCACGGTGCCAACCTGCGGTATTCCCGCAGATTGAAGAGAGGATCCTCCACGCGTCCCCCCGGGGTGCCCATCCCTACGGCCCGTTCGCTTCGCGCCGTGGGCTCGCCGTGAGCCGGGTAATGAGGTCGAGGAGCTGCGAGATGTCGAAGGGCTTCGTGAGCACCGGCAGGTCGTGCAGGCTGAGCCAGTTCTCGTGGTCGTCGGCCTCCGGGTCGCCGCTCATGATGACCACGCGTCCCGCCAGTTCGGGCCACTGCGAGGCGATGGAGTGGAACAGAGTCTGCCCCGACATGCTCGGCATGCGGAGGTCCATCAGTATCAGGTCGACCTCGCTCGTTGCCAGTACTTGGCACGCCTCCTCGCCCGTGGTGGCCAGTAGCACCGTGTGGCCAAACCGGGTGAGGGCGCGGGACAGCACACGCCTAATGCCGAGCTCGTCGTCAACGACGAGGAAGGTGAGTGACGTCATGAGACGTTCTGCAGTACCTCGAGCGGCTTCTTCTCGGTTTGTGTCGGTTGCCGGAAGAACTTCTCACGTACTATCCGGACGGCCTCGTCGGGCTTGAGTGATACCCTGAGCTCGCCGGGCGTCATGCCGAAGACCTCCTTCACGTTCTGCGCGAAGGAGCGCGCCTTCGAGTAACCCAGCTTGGCTGCCACGTCCTCCACGGTGTAGCCCGGGTCTTGCAGCAGCCGATGGGCGTAGACGACCCGGAACACCATCAGCACGACGCTGGGCGGTGGCAGGTTTGCCTTTGTGAACCACCTGGCGCAGGTGCGCCGGTCCATCCGGGCGCGCTCGGCCAGGTCCCGCACTGTGTGGAACGCCGCCGGCTCCCGCACCACCGTCTCGAGGGCCCAGCGAAGCTGGCCGGGACAGCCCTCCAGGAGATCCTCGATCTCCTGCACCAGGCGGCGCGATAGTGATCGCGCGGCCTCGTGGACCAGGATGTCGCTCAACCGCTCCGGGTGATCGTCGTGGCCGGCCACGACGACTTCCCGGACGCCCACCCGCCCCAGCCGGAGTAGCACAGGGACCATTCCCGGTGAGAGCTTTGTGTACAGCACTAGGGGCAGGGACGGGAAAAGTACCCGAATGCGCTCGATCTCTTGCGTCCGGGGAAAGCCCTCCAGTCCCGGGTCCAGCACGGCCAACTCCAAGGGTTCCTTGAGGATGGCCTCCAGCACCTCGTTCCAGGACGCCGCGGCCACAAACCGGAATCGGTGGCCGGCGGCCCGCTGGAGCTGGGCTGAGAACGACTTAGGAACTGCCGCGAGAACAAGCATGAATGTCCCAATAACGGCACATAAAGTCCCCAAAAGGGCCTATCCGGCCCCCCACCCCGCCTCGATTTTGGTGCGACGGCCCGCGCCGCCGCCAGTCCAAACTCAACGATCCAGGAGGGTGCTATGACCCGTCGTATACGGTATCTGGCTCTCGCGCTTCTCGCGTCGGTGGCCCTTGGGGCATCGGCCTGCGCGGACGCCATGGCGCCGGAGATCTGCGCCGACACCGGCGTGCAGGGCTCGGGCACGTTTGACACCGGCGTGCAGGGCTCAGGCACGTACGACACCGGCGTGCAGGGCTCGGGGACCTTCTGCTCCGCGACGGGCACACAAGGCTCTGGGACCCTCGACACTGGGGTCCAGGGCTCGGGCACGTACGAGAGCGGAGTGCAGGGTTCAGGCACCTAGCCGGACCCGACCCCGAGTGCGCCCCTGGGCTGAGTTAGCTTCCGCTCGCTAACGCCTCCAGTGACTCGATCGTAGTCCGTAGCTCAGGGGCGGGCTCGACTTCTGCAGGAAGCGCCGCGGCAGGCCACGGCTTGTCGCGGCTTTCCCGTACCTCCTGCAGCAGGGTCTCCGCGCGGAAGACCTGCTCACCCAGCCCCGCCTCCTCGGCGAGCGCGATCGCCCGCCGCAAGTGCTCTTCACCTTCCGCCCGGCGCTCGAACGAGGCCAGGCCGCATCCCAGCTTGATCTCGAACTCCACCCGCTCGTCGGACGGCAGGTGTTGGTACATGCCGCTCGCCTCGCGGCGCCACCGCTCGAATGACAGGCGGTCTTGCGTGAGCGCCGCCAGGTCCAGCAACTCCACCACGGCGCGCGTCCGGGACTCGGGCGGCGGGTCGTACTCTAGGACCAGGAGCAGAGCCCGCTTCGCCGCCATGTAGTGGCCCAGCTCCTTGAGGAACATCCCCACGTCGGAGAGCGCCCGCGTGCGCTGGGCCTGCTGGTCGTACAGGCGGAACGCCTCGAATGCCAGCTGCACCGCGCTGGAGAGGCGGCCCATGAAGTAGTGCGTCCCCGATAGGTCGTGGCAGGCCCGTGCCTCGGCGTCGGCGTCTCCCCCGCGCCGCGCGTCCCGCAGCACGGCCCGCAGCATGCGCTCCGACTCGGGCAGGTTCCCCAGGTAGCGCACCACGATTGCCTGACCGATGCGACTCAACAGAGTCGAATGCGTGTCACCCAGGCGTGAGGCTAGCCTGCCGGCCTTGGCATACGATTCGCGCGACTCTGGGAATCGGCCGGAGAGCCGTAGCACGCGGCCGAGCTGCAGGTGAGCGGCTACCTCTTCCTCACCGACCTGGCCGTCACACAGCCGCAGCCCCGTTTCCAGCACGTCGTGCGCTTCCGGCAGTCGTAGCTGCTGCTCCAGCCAGTACGCGAATGCCAAGAGTGGCGGCCAGAGCACGCGGGCGGTGCCGGCTTCCCCCACGCCGTGGGCCACGCGCACGATCTCCAGCAGGTGGTTCCCCTCCACCGTCGGAGGGTGCAGGTCGTGCACGAAGTCGCTGGTGGCCCGGATCTGATATGCCAGGGCATCGGACTGCGGCGGTGAGCGGTCGGCCGTGAACTGGTCGACCAGCCGCATCGTGAGGAACGCTCCTAGCGCGTGGGTGCTGGAGGGCTCGGTGTCGGAGTCGGCGGCGCGCTGCAGGAAGGGCTCGTGGAGACCGTTGGCCGGGGTGAGCGCATCGGGTTGCATGCGAGGGATCACGGGCCTGATTGCCTCCGTTCGCGCGCCATGTGGTTTGAGGGCCTGCCTAACATGCGGGCTGGCCTGGAGCCCGGCAAGGGGCTCCCGCACGGCCGCGGCAGCCTTCTTCCGCTATGTGAAATGGGCGATCGTACGCCCCGGCGAGCGTAATTTGGCACTGCTGTTTCGGTCGGCACTGTGACATCGGTTACGGTGTGCAACGAGGTGTCACTGTTCTCGAGCTGGTGGCCGTTCTGGCAATCGTGGCGATCGTGGCAGGGATTGCCGTGCCGCGTGCGGCGGGTTGGGCCGACCGCGCTGCGGTGCGACGGGCGGCCGCTGAAACGGCGGGCTTCTACCACCGGGCCAGGCTCGAGGCGATGTATCGCAGCTCCCGCGTGCGAGTGGAGTTCGACGCCGACTCGCTGCGCGCGGTGCTGGAAGACGGCAGCGATTCAGTGGTACTGGCCCGGGCCGGACCATCCCGCCATCGCGTCACCCTCGCGGCCACCCGCCCGGTCGTCCGGATCCATCCCAACGGGCTCGGATGGGGAGGGGCCAACACGAGGATCGTGCTGCGGCGCGGCGCGGCGGCGGAGTCGCTGACGACCTCGCGGCTGGGGCGGCTGAGGTGGTGGTAGCCGCAGCGTGTCGGGCGGTGTGGGATTCCGCTACCAGCGCATTATCGGGGAGGAATGCCCGGGCCACACCGCTACGGCGGTGGCCCCCGATGGTGGCCCTGCTATGGCAAGCACCCTCGGCTCCGAGACGTTGACTCGCATCACCCCCTCCCCGCCGGCCACGTAGGCCCACCGGCCGTCGCTGCTGATCACGCTCATCCGCGGCGCCCCGAAGGCAACGCGGTGCGTCACTCCTCGGCGCCTGAGGTCGACAACTAGGATCTCGTCATCCGCCGGCCGCGTGACCGCGGCGCGGCGGCGGTCGGGGCTCAGGGCGAGGCTCGAGCCTCCGGTGCCGATCACTGCCGAGTCGAACGGGGTGAGGCGGGCCCGGTCAACATAGAGCAGCGTGCCCGTTTCCCGGCACAAGACGTAGACCAGCGTGCCGTTTGCGGAGAGCCCAGCGCCCGCCGGGCCGCATGCCCCGTCCAGGCGCACTGCGCGGAGCCGCGTCCGCAGCCGCGTGTCCACCTCGGCCAGCTCCCCGCCCTCACAGGCGACGTAGAGCCGGTCGAGCACCCGGAACGGAGCCATGGCCCGGGCCGGCTGCTCGCATAGCACGGTCCGTGCCTCGGTTCGGGCGTCGTCGAGCGGCAGGAAGTGCAGCGTGCTGCGTTCTTGCGTTTCCGCGATTCCCGAGACGGTGGCCACCATGAGGGTGTGGCCGTCGGGGTGGAGCGCGGTGGCAGTGGGCACCCCCCCGAGACCGGTGCGTCCCAGCACCCTACCGTCCCGGCGCCGCACGGTGAGGGCGGCCCCCGACGTATCGCTCGCCGCGAGCAGGTAGATGCTCGAGCCGTCGGAGCCCGCTACGACGTGGGTGATTCGCTCTCCGGGGAGCAGAGCGCCCGCCACGTTTACGGTGTCTGTGGTTGCGAGGTCGGGTGTGTAGAGCAGCAGAGTAGGGGCGCCCTCGCCTGCCACCGCCACCCAGCGGGGTGCCGGTGAGCAAGCAGCCAGGAGCGCCGCGCCCCACGATGCGGCGGCGCGGCTAGTCCACGAAGGCGACCGGTACCTGATGGGGGATGATCCCTGCTTCGGCTCCCCGCTCGAGGAGCATCCGCACCGCCTGACGACCCTTCTCCCCGTAGTCCACCGTGTAGTCGTTCACGTACATCCCGACGAACTCGTCCGCCATCCCCCGGTCGAGTCCGCGGGCGTACTGCATGGCGTGCGTCAGGGCCTCTTCGCGGTGCTCCAAACCGTAGACGATGCTGGCCCTGAGATCCCGGGAGATAGCGTCGATGAGCTCGTCCCCCAGGTCGCGGCGCACCGCGTTGCCTCCCAGCGGCAGGGGCAGGCTGGTCTCGCCGTACCACCACTCGCCCATGTCGGCCCACAGATGGAGCCCGCTCTGGGAGAAGGTGAGCTGCCCCTCGTGTATCAGCAGCCCGGCGTCCACCGTGCCGCGTGCCACGGACTCCTCGATCTCGTCGAACGGCGTCTCCACCGGTTCGCAGTCCGGCTGGTAGAGCCGCAGCGCCAGTGCCGCGGTTGTGAGCCGGCCAGGGATGGCGACCCGCTTCCCCCTGATGGCTTCGGGGGGATCTGCCGGCGCTGGCTCCCTCCCCACGAGGCGCGGTCCGTAGCGGTCCCCCATGGATGCCCCGTGCGCGAGCAGCGCGTACTGCCCGGCCAGGTAGGCGTAGGCGTGGATCGACACGGCGGTCACGTCCAGCTCACCCTTGAGGGCACGCCGGTTCAGCGTCTCGATGTCCTGCAGTTCGTGCTCGTAGCGCCGCTCGCCGGTGGGAATCTTCCCGGCGGCCAGCGCATAGAACATGAACGCGTCGTCCGAGTCGGGGCTGTGCGCGAGGCGGACGATCACCGAGTTGCTTCGAGTGCCTGTTGGTGGAACGCCTCGACTGCCCGTTGGTGGTCGAGGTATCCCTGCCGCCCGGCCGCGATCTCGCGGTCGTAGTTGGCGAGGAAGCCGGTGTAGCTCTCCTGAGCAGCCGCGTCGTCGTTCGCCATGCGCGCGGCTGAGTGGCGCAGCATGAACGAGAACAGGTGACCCGGCACCAGCGCCTCGATGGAGTCCGCTCGGGCCAGGGCTGCGTCCAGGTCCCCGCTGACGACCTGCATGAGGCCCACGTGATAGTGGGCGTCGGGATCCAAGGTGCCGATCATGGCGTACGCCTGTAGGGCCATGGGCTTGAACATGTCGACCGAGCTCTGGTCTCCCTCCTCGTGGGCGCTCATGACCCGGTTGAAGAGGCGGTCGGCCTGCTCGCGCGGGCTCATGCTGGCGAGGTCCGGCATGCCGGCGGCTCCTCCCGGAGGCGCGCCTGCCACCCCCGTCCCGGCCTGTGGTGGGGAGGAGCGCCCCGCCTGGTAGGCGATCACCGCGACCAGCACCACGCCCACTAGCGCAGCGAGGATCCAGACGACGCTGGGGCTGCCGGACTTCTGGGCCGTGACGGAAGTGCCGCATGCGTGACAGAACTTTGCCCCCGACGAGAGGGGGGCACCGCAGTTCGGACAGGTGTGTCCAGAGGTCGTGCTCATATGTTCATCCGTAGCTGATTGCGGGTGTTGCCGAGAGCGGGAAATATAGCAGCGCTCCGCGGTCGCAGGTGGCCGATCGTCGTCCCGCACCAGCTCTCGCGTGGTCGGGCAGGGACGTGATCCGCACGCTAGCGTCGCCGCCCGGCGGGCATTACTGTAGCGCGCATGGCGCCGGACGCAGAGGATCAGCCGAAATCCACGCAGTTCGACCCGCCGTGGAGCCAGATCAAGGCGCGCCAGATGGGTGAGCTGCAGCGGGGCGAAAGCCGCTGGGACGTGCTCCTCGAGACCTCCACCGATCCCGAGGTCGGCGCCATCCGCGGCCGCATCCACTTCATATCGGGCAACCTGCACCGGCTCTCCGGTTGGATCTTCCTCGAGTGGGACGAGAAGGACGTCGAGGCCCGGTTCAACGAGTTCTCGGCACAGGAGCTATGGAACCTCCTGGGGTCGCTGGAGGGAGGGTAGCCGGCCGGGGGGCCTTCGCCGCGCTCTGGCAGATCTGCAGAATCTGCAGATTCCCAGCCACAGAAATCCCGATCATCCGCTGATTTATCCACATTGACCTGGGAGTCGTGCAGAATCTGCACGATTCGCTTGACACCGGGGCATGCCTTTGCTAGCGTTCTGCGTCCGCGAACCGCTGCACCGGACGACGTCGAGCAGCGTCTCGCCAACCCAAGGAGCGTGCCGTGTCACAGGTGAAGACGATCACCATTCCCAACCGCAACCCGAAGCCGAACCTGCGCGAGAATCACATCGACACGCGCGGTGCCACCACCGCCGACATCCTGCAGCTGTGCGACCAGATGCAAGTCGATTTTCTGCGCCTCCAGTTCACCGACATCACCGGGATCAACAAGAATGTGGAGGTGCCCCGCAGCCAGTTTCAGAAGGCGCTGGACGGTGAGATCATGTTCGACGGTTCCTCGATCGAGGGCTTCGTCCGCATCGAGGAGAGCGACATGATCCTCAAGCCCGACCTCGACACGTTCAAGATCTTTCCGTACGACGACGAGGGCGGGCGGGTCGCGCGGCTGATCTGTGACATTTACGAGCCCGACGAGAACCCCTTCCCGGGCTGTCCACGTGGGGCGCTCAAGCGGCAAATCGAGCGGGCCGCGAAGCTCGGCTACGAGATGATGGCCGGCGTCGAGGCAGAGTTCTTCATCTTCCACCTCGACGCGAACGGTTTTCCCTCGCTCAACACGCACGATGCCGGCGGATACTTCGATCTCGCTCCGGCTGACCGCGCCGAGCCGATCCGGCGCCTCATCATCGACGACCTGGTGAGCCTCGGCTTCGAGGTAGAGGCGGGACACCATGAGGTAGCCGAGGGCCAGCACGAGGTGGACTTCCGCTACGCCGACGCGCTCACGACTGCGGACAACCTGGCCACGTTCCGGTTCATCGTGCGGAACGTCGCCTACCGGCACGGCTTCGCGGCGACCTTCATGCCCAAGCCGATCTTCGGGCAGAACGGTTCCGGCATGCACACGCACCAGTCGCTGTTCAAGGACGGTGAGAATGCCTTCTTCGACCCCAAGGGGAAGTGGCAGATCTCCAGCGTGGGCCTCGCCTACATCGCCGGGCTGCTGAAGCACGCACGCGGCTTCTGCGCCATCACCAACCCGCTGGTGAACAGCTATAAGCGCCTGGTGCCCGGCTACGAGGCGCCCGTGAACGTGGCGTGGAGCATGCGGAATCGCTCACCGCTGGTGCGGATTCCGGAGCGGCGCGGCCACGGAACGCGGTGCGAGCTGAGGATGCCGGATCCCTCGGCCAACCCCTATCTTGGGCTGACCGTGCAGCTCGCGGCGGGCCTCGACGGCGTGGAGAACGGGCTCACGCCCCCCGAGCCGGTGAACAAGAATATTTTCACCATGAGCCATCGCGAGCGGCGCAAGTATCGCATCGACGAGCTGCCGCGCGATCTCCACGAGGCGCTGGATTACCTCGAGAAGGATCAGGTGATCCGCGATGCGCTCGGGCCCCACATCTACCAGATGTTCCTCGAGGCAAAGCGAGCGGAGTGGCGGGACTACACGGCTTCGGTCAGCAACTGGGAGGTCGAGACCTACCTGGGCAAGTATTAGGCCGGGCGGTTCGGGGTCTCTTGCTCGACCTCGACGGAACGCTCTACACCGAAGCGGGACCCATCCCCGGCGCCGTGGCCGCCATCGAGTGGCTGCGGCGCCGTGCTGTCTCACTGCGCTTCGTGACCAACACCACCCGCCGACCCCGTGGCCACATCGTAGACCGGATGCACGGCTACGGCTTCGCGGTGGCGCCCGAGGAGGTGTTCACCGCGGTCATGGCGGGGCGGGCCCTGCTGGAGAGCGAGGGCATCCGCGTGGTGGCTCCCTTCGTGAGTGCCGCGGCGCTGGCCGACCTGGGAGACCTCGAGCTGGTGGGTGGCACGTCGGGGTCGGCCCCGCCCGCGGGTGTGGCGCCGGAGGCAGTTCTGGTGGGCGACCTCGGAGAGCACTGGACACCTGCCCTGCTGAACGAGGCGTTCCGCTATGTTATGGACGGCGCGCGGCTCGTCGCGCTGCAGCGCGGTCGCTACTGGTTCGGGCCCGAGGGCATCGAGCTGGACGCCGGAGCCTGGGTGGCTGCGCTGGAGTACGCGACGCAGAGCCAGGCGGTCGTGTGCGGCAAGCCCAATCCGGCGTTCTACGCGGGTGCCGTGGCATCGCTCGGGCTCTCGGCGCCGGAGCCAGCGGCTGCCGTTACGGCGGCTGACGTAGCGCCGTCCCCGCCGCCCGTGGTGATGATCGGCGACGACCTCTGGTCCGACATACAGGGAGCACAACGATCCGGCCTCGAGGGGTGGTTGGTGCGCACGGGGAAGTTCAGAGAGGATATCTTGGAAACCAGTGGTATCCGGCCGGATCGCGTGATCGATTCGGTGGCGGATCTGGCGCGCGAAGAGGGGTAGGGCGAGTGCGTCGCGCCCTTGCCGTGCTGTGCGCGCTGGGCCTGCTGCCCGCCGTCGCCCTGGCCCAGGAGCGCGACGCTCCGAGCCCGCCCACCATCGACACGATCATCGTCGTCACCTACGACATCTTCCGCCCCGGCGAAGCGCAGTCGAACGCGGTCTTCCGTATCATGAACGCCCTGCACTTCACCACGCGCCCCTCGGTAGTGCGGCACGAGCTCCTGCTCAAGCAGGGTGAGCCGTACGATTCAGCCAAGGTCGCCGAGAGCGAGCGCAACCTGCGGGCGCGAGGTTTGTTCCGCGACGTCAGCATCGACTCCATGACGGTCGGTGACAAGCTGAACGTGCTGGTGGAAACGTCCGACGGGTGGACCACCGAGCTGGTGCTCAATGCGAGCTTCACCGGCGGGGAGTTCACCTGGGCCCTGGGCGGCATCGAGCGGAACTTCATCGGCACCGGCGCCCGGGTGGGCGTCGTGTACCGCGACGAGCCCGACCGCACCGCGTTGCGCCTGCTGGGTGGGATGGACCGGATTCGCGGCACCCGCACCGGTGTGAGCGGCTTCTACGACGACCTGAGCGACGGCAACTTCGGCGGGTGGTGGGCCGGGGTGCCGTATCGCTCGAACAGCGACCGGTGGGCCATCGACTTCCCGGGCCAGGCGGGGGATCAGCGCATTCTTCAGTTTCGGGACGGCGATTCCCTGGAGACGTATCGCCGGCGGCTGTTCTGGCAACTGGCGGCGGTCTCGTACGCGCCCGTTGCCGGACCCGGCGGGTACCTGCGCCTGGGCGCCGTGGCCCAGGTGAAGCGCGAAGACTACATGGTGTGGACGACTGATCCCTCCATGGTGCCCGACACCGTGACGGGGGCGGTCGGGCTGTTCGTGCAGGCGATGAAGCCCCGCTACATGGTCGTGACCCACTACAACGGATTCGTGCGCGAGGAGGACGTGGACCTGAGCACGCGAGCCTCGCTGAGCCTGTGGCTGGCGCCGGACGCCTGGGGGTACGAGCGGACCGGGCTGGCCCCGGGCTTCGAGCTGCAGGCCGGAACCGCGATCGGCAGGCACTTCGCGAAGGTCTCCGCACGGGGTCACGGGCTGTACACGTCGGCAGGGCTCGACTCGGGACGGGTGCGGGTCACGGGCACCGCCGCCGCGCGGTTCTTCCCGAGACACACCACGGTGCTGCACGTGCAGGCGGGTGCCCTGAAGAACGTCCCGCCGGGCTCGGAGTTCGACCTGGGCCACGGCTTTGGACCGCGGGCATTCGAGCCCCACGCCTTCACCGGCGAGCGCATGGTGTGGGGCATCCTGGAGCACCGCGCGTTCCTGTTCGACGAGCTGTTCGGCCTGTTGGGGCTGGGGTTCGCCGGCTTCCTCGACTACGGCGGGGCGTGGTTCCGGGGCCAGCCCTCACGGCTCGGGGGCGACGTGGGGATCGGCTTGCGCTTCGGCTCCACCCGCTCGACCGGAGCCAACGTGGGGCGGCTTGACCTCGCCTATCGGTTCGGGGAGGGGTTTCAGGGGAGTAGGTGGGTGGTGAGTTTTGGGCAGCAGTTTCTGTTCTGATACGACCGGGAAGCGGGAAAGGGGAAGCGGGAGGCGTGTTGGGTCATGCCGCTTCCCGGCAGATGTAGCCTTCGGTTCTTTGCGTCGGTCACCACACGATCCTCACCGCCGTCCCCGACGCGCTCACCATGAGCATGTTGCCGCCGCCGCCCACCTGGATCGTCTCGTAATCCAGGTCCACGCCGAGCACCGCGTTGGCGCCGAGGGCCTCGGCCTCCATCGCCATCTCGTCGATCGCGGTGTCGCGCGCCTTGCGCAGCTCTTCCTCGTAGGCGGCGGACCGCCCGCCCACGATGTCGCGGATGCCCGCGAAGAAGTCCTTGAACAGGTTGGCGCCGAGGATCGCCTCGCCGGTCACGATGCCCTGGTACTCGGCGATCTCCGCGCCCTGGATGCCGTGGGTGGTGGTGATGAGCATGGTATACCTCGGCTGCTGAATGCCTGCGATTCCTAGAACTCGGGCGGGCGCAGCGCACGCCGTACCCCCTCGAGCAACGGGCCGTCCACGCGGTACTCCCGTAGCTGATTCACGGCACACCATTCGGCGCGACTGTCGCCTCCGGTGATCGTGGTGTCTGCGGCCGTGAAGCAGAACATGAAGTCGTGGTGTAGGTGGACGGGCTCCCCGTGCGCCGCCGGGATCTCGTGCACGTCCACTCCCACCAGCCGGGGGACGTCCAGCAGCACGTCGAGCCCCGTTTCCTCACGGACCTCGCGCCGTGCGGCGGCCGCGAGCATCGTATCGCCGAGCTCGATGTGCCCACCCGGCTGGAGCCAGCGCTCCAGCCGCTCGTGATAGACCAGCAGCACACGGTTGCGATCGGGTGAGAGCACCAGCCCGCTCGCGGTCACGTGGCCGGGATCGTAGTGCGTGGGGCTGAACGGCGTCGCGGCGCCGCGGAGCAGGCGGAGCATGCGCCCCGCGCTCGCTGCGGCGCGCTCGTCACCGTCCGGGTCGAACGTTTCCAGCAGGGCCAGCGCTTCGGCAGCCGACGGGCTCACAGCAGGTCGCCCTGCGTGCTTCCCGCCTCTCCCTCACCGGTTCCCGGGAGCTGCACCGGGCTGATGCACTCGGGTCCCTCGTGGTCGGGGCTGTTCACGTAGCGACTCACGGGGTAGTAGCTCATTTCTTCGGCGGGGTACGGTGTGAGGAGCCCGGTGAGCTGGGCGACGTCTCGCGCCTCGGGGTCGAGCCACCGGTCGTAGTCCTGCGGCCTGAGTATCACTGGCATGCGGTTGTGGACCTGCCGGAGCAACTCGTTGGGTTCCGTGGTGATGATCGTGAACGTCTCCCGCGTCTCCCCACTGCGGTCGCGCCACGCGTCCCACAGCCCAGCGAACGCGAAGACCTTTCCTCCGAGCACCCGCACGTAGTAGGGCTGCTTTGCTGCCCCGGTCTTGGCCCACTCGTAGAAGCCGTCGGCCGGCACCAGGCAGCGACGCTCGTGGAACGAGTCCCGAAAGGCGGGCTTGTCCGCCGCCGACTCCGCTCGAGCGTTGATCAAGCGGTTACCCATGGCGGGGTCGCTGGCCCAATGCGGGATGAGCCCCCAGCGAAGCAGATCCAGAGAGCGCTCGGACGCCTCGGGGCGCTGCCGCACCACCGCGACCTCCTGGGTGGGCGCGACGTTATAGCGCGGTGGGAGTGCGGGCACGCTGAGCAGCCGGAAGACCTCCCGGTCGAGCTCGGCTATCTGGGCCTGGGAGAAGCGACCGCACATGACACCAAGCTACTCGCCCCGCGCTCTCCGGTCACGCGCCGCGTTGCCGCGGCGCCCCCGCGGCTACAGATTCGACCGGTCACAGCCCCGGAGGCACTCATGCGTGCCCGTGAAGCTGTTCCCCTCGCTGGATTCTTCGTGCTGCTCGCGTCCGAGCTGGCGGCCCAGGACACGGTGCGGTTCACCCCTACAGTGCAGCAGCCCACCTTCGCCGTGCGGGAGCCGGTGCTGACGGTCAAGCCGGGCACCGTGCTCATCTCTCAGACCAACTTCGGTGCGTACTACACGGAGGAGGGCGGGGCCTTCCCCGGTGAGGTGGGGCCGATCTACGTCGAGGGCGCCACCACGGAAGACGTGCTGGTGGTCAAGATCGTGAAGCTCGAGCTGAACCACGACATCGCGGCGTCCCGCCTCTATTCCACCTTCGGCGGGCTGGCGACCGACAACCGGGTGCGGCTGCTGAATGATCCCATCCCCGAAGGGCGCTACGTGTGGCGCCTCGACCGCGAGCGCATGACGGCGACCACACAGCTCCTGAACAGCCGGGTGGGGCAGATCGAGATCGACCTCCAACCGATGCTGGGACGCGTCGCCGTGGCCCCGCGAGGGAAGGAGGCGTTCGGCGGGCTGTGGCCGGGCGACTTCGGCGGCAACATGGATGCTCCCGAGGTGCGTGAGGGCACCACCGTGTACCTGCCGATCTTCCACGACGGGGCGTACTTCTACTTCGGCGACGTGCACGCTCGGCAGGGACATGGCGAGGTGTCCGGGACCGGCCTGGAGACGTCGGCCGACGTGGTGCTGGAGATCGATGTCATCAAGGGTAAGACGCTCGATTGGCCGCGGCTCGAGGACGACGAGTACATCATGGTGGCCGGCAGCGCGCGTCCGCTGATCGACGCCTTCCGCCTGGCGCACGTGGAGCTAGTCGAGTGGCTCGAGGAGTACGGCTTCGGCCGCTGGGACGCCTACCAGGTGGTGAGCCAGCTATGCGAGAGCACGGTGGCGAACATCGTGGATCCGGCGTACACCGTGGTAGCCAAGTTTCCCAAGAGGTATCTGCCGTGATGGCGGGACGCGGTAAGCGGTGACCGAGTATCCCGAGATCCGCGTCGCCTATCCCGAATGGGTGGAGGGATTCGTCGACTGGGAGCGCACCTACGAGTCGGCGGAGGATCGCATGCGGCTCGCGGTTGCCGTCTCGCGGGAGAACATGCTCCAGGGCACGGGCGGGCCGTTCGGTGCTGCCGTGTTCGAGCGCGACAGCGGGAGGCTCGTCTCCGTCGGCATGAATCTGGTCATCTCGCATCAAAATTCGACGCTGCACGCCGAGATGGTGGCCATCATGATGGCGGAGCGCCGCGTAGGGGCGTATTCGCTCCGGGCGGAGGGCCTGCCGGCGCACGAGGTGGTTGCCTCGTGCGACCCGTGTGCCATGTGCCTCGGCGCGCTGCTGTGGAGCGGTGTGAGCCGGGTGTTATGCGGGGCCGACCGTGAGGACGCTCACATCCTGGAGTTCGACGAAGGGCCAGTGTTTCCAGAGTCCTACCGGTACCTCGAAGACCGGGGTATCGAGGTCTTGCGCGGGGTGCTCCGCGAGGAGGCGAGAGCGGTGCTCGAGCTGTATCGAGATCGCGGCGGGGCGATCTACAACGGTTAGCGCATCACGATCATGGCGCGTTCCACGTCCCCGGCGGACTCCCGCGCCCGCTCGGGCGATTCCCCGGACAAGGGCGACAGTCCCGCCTCCCATCGTGCCGACCCGCGCGCGCTGCTGGCCGAGCTGCGCGCACGCATCGATCACGAGTCGTTGGGCCGAGTGCGGGCCGAGGAGGCGCTGCGCCAGCTCCAGAAGGCGCTCGAGACGATGCAGCTCGGCGTGACCGTGACCGACGTCGAGGGCAAGATCGTATACGCCAACCCCGCCGATGCAGAGATGCACGGCTACACGGTCGAGGAGCTGATCGGCCAGGACGTCGGCATATTCTCCGTGCCCGAGGAGCGCCACCGCCTGTCGAAGATCAGGCTCAAGACCATCTCCAGCTGGCAGCGCGATAGCGTCAACCTCCGCAAAGACGGCAGCCGCTTCCCGGTGCGGTTGCTGTCCGACGTCGTCAAGGACGCCGATGGTGAGCCGGTCGCCGTGGTCACGAGCTGTGAGGACATCACGCAGCGCAAGGAGGCGGAAGAGGCGCTACAGGAAGCGTACAACGAGCTGGACCAGCGGGTGCTGGAGCGCACCGCGGAGCTCTCCGAGGCGAACGCCCGGCTGCGCGAGGAGATGGCCCAGCGGCAGCGCAGCCAGGAGGAGCGGCTGGAGCTGGAGTCGCAGTTGCGCCAGGCGCAGAAGATGGAGGCCCTCGGACGGCTCACGGGCGGGATCGCACACGACTTCAATAACCTGCTGACTGTCATGCTCGCGAACGCGGAGCTGGTGGGTCACTCCCTGCCGCCCGAGTACCAGCACCTACTGGACGAGCTGAACCAGCTCCAGAGCGCGGGCCGCAAGGCGCGTGACCTGGTGAAGAAGCTCCTGGGGTTCGCGCGACAGGAGGAGCTGAGCCTCAAGTCGATTGACCTCGCCAAGGTCATCACCGACCTCGAACGGGTGCTGCGCCGCCTCCTCCCGGAGACCATCGCGATCGAGCTGCAGGTGGACTCCGTGTGCGACCGCGTGCTGGCCGACCCGATGGCGGTGGAGCAGATCGTCATCAACCTCGCCACCAACGCGCGCGACGCGATGCCGAACGGCGGCGGGCTGCGTATCGGGCTGGAGCACGTCGAGGTGGATGCATCGTATGCGCTGTCCCATCCTGGCTCGGTGCCTGGTGAGTACTGCTGCGTGAGCGTGAGCGACACCGGGGTGGGTATGGACGAGCAGGTCGTGGAGCGCGTGTTCGAGCCGTTCTTCACGACCAAGCCGCCGGACGGTGGCACGGGGCTGGGCATGTCGGTGATCTACGGGCTCATGAACCAGCAGGGCGGCTTCGTCGAGTTGGAGAGCGAGAAGGGAGAGGGGACCACGGTCAAGCTGTTCTTCCCCTACGCTCGAGCCGTGTCACCCGGTACTGCGGCAACCGAGCTGCGGGAAGAGGACCTCCCACACGGCAACGAGACCATTCTGCTCGTGGAAGACGAGCAGCGTCTGCGGGTCACCGGCAAGCGCATCCTGGAGCGGTTTGGATATACGGTGCTGGCGGCCTCCGACGGGCTCGAGGCGTTGGAGCTGATGGACGCCGCCGACTGCCAGGTCGACATCGTGGTGTCCGACATCGTGATGCCGAACATGAACGGCTACGAACTGCGCGATGCGCTGCGGCTCACCGGGAACAAGGCGAAGTTCCTGTTCACCACGGGCTACGCCGGCGCCGAGGCACACGAGCGCATGGAGCACGAGTTCGACGCGCCGCTGCTTCCCAAACCGTGGACCCTCACCGAGCTCGTGCGCAGCGTGCGCGCGGTGCTGGACGAGCCAGCCACGGAATAAGACAGCAATAATTCGAGGCTGGGAGGCGGGCGACCCGGGAGGCTTGACAAAAAGGGACTATTCCATTCGTATTTAGGACATGAAGTCCCTCCCGGTGCAGGCTCGCCGTCACGCGCCCATCTATCGGTGTCCCACGTGCCCGCCGACGTGCCGGGGTATGGCCGTGTAGCGTTTCGTTTCCCAGCGTACCGCGAACGACCGTAGCCCCGGAATCACCAGCTGCGGTCGTTCTTGTCTAAGGAGTGCCGGAAGGCAGTCGTTGAGGAGGTCACATGCCGAACGTTAAGACAGCGCCCAAGGCGCCCCCTATCAACCAGCGGGGCTACACGCATCCCGAGGTCCTCGTTTCCACCGACTGGGTGGCGGAGCACCTCGATGATCCCAAGGTCCGATTGCTCGAGTCAAACGAGGATGTGCTGCTCTACGAAACTGGCCACATCCCGGGGGCCGCGAAGATCGACTGGGTCGGAGACCTGAATGATCCCATGCTCCGGGATTACGTCCATCGCGACCAGTTCCAGGAACTCGTGCGCCAGAGAGGAATCAACCAGGACACCACCGTCGTGTTCTACGGGGATAGGAACAACTGGTGGGCTACCTACGCGTTCTGGGTATTCCGGCTGTTCGGGATGGAGAACCTCAAGGTCATGGACGGCGGCCGGCTACGCTGGGAGCAGGAGGGCCGGGACCTGGTGAGCGAGGTGCCGACCTATCCCTTGGGGAACATCACGGTTGCGGATCGGGACGATGTCCGGATCCGAGCCTACCGGGGCGACGTACTGGAGCACATCCGCGACGACCAACCGCTGGTGGACGTGCGCAGTCCGGAGGAGTACCGCGGCGAGCGGCTGCACATGCCCGAGTATCCCAACGAGGGCGCGCTTCGGGGCGGGCATATCCCGGGCGCGGCCAACATCCCCTGGGCACGGGCAGTGGACCCCGAGACTCACACGTTCCGTCCGGCGAAGGAGCTCAGGATCATCTACCAGGAGGAGAACGGCCTCGAGCCTACGAGGGACGTGGTCGCCTACTGCCGCATCGGTGAGCGCTCCTCACACACGTGGTTCGTGCTCACGTACCTATTGGGCTTCGAGAAGGTACGCAACTACGACGGCTCGTGGACCGAGTGGGGCAACATGGTGCTGGCCCCCATCGAGCGGTGACTGATCCACCGGGGCGCGGCGACGCGCAGGCCGTTTGGCCGGTCCGGATCACCGGAGCCTCCCCGCCGGGTCGGTTCGGACGGTCTGCGGTCGCCACCCCCCGGGGCGGCGGGTTGCTCCGCCCTTCACGTCGGAGCGCACCGTGGATCGTGAGACGCTGATTGCCCGCCTGGTCGATCACTTCCAGCACCCGCGCCATCGGGGAAGGCTGGACAGCCCGGACGTGAGCATGCCTGGGGGGAACCCCGGCTGCGGCGATCTGGTGACCCTACACGTGAAGGCGGGTGACGACGGTAGGTGTGTCGCCGAGGTGTCGTTCGAGGGCGAGGGCTGCACCATCAGCATGGGTGCGACCTCGATGCTGCTCCAGCGGGTGAACCGGGAGCACCCCTCCTTCGACGAGCTGCTCGACTTCTCCTACGAGGAGATGCTCGACATGGTGGGGCGCGAGGTGGTGGGCACGCGCCACCGCTGCGCTACGCTTGCGCTCGGCACTCTCAAGGCGGCGGTCAAGACAATCGAGACGGACCGCAAGCTCCGGGCGGCGGGATACTCGGACGAGCAGATCCGCGAGATGCGCGAGGCAGTGGCGCGGCAGGCGGTGGGGGCTGGGCTGGTGGTGGGGAGCGAGGCAAAGGCGGCGGCAAGTTAGGGCCGTAGGAACGGGCCGGGCTCGAAGGTGCACGTGACGCGCCCGTCGAGCGCTTGAGAAAGCCCCCGCCCGGTGCGAGTTTTCACTTCCTGGCCGGCGCCGTAGCCAAGTGGTAAGGCAGAGGTCTGCAAAACCTCCATTCGGCGGTTCGAGTCCGCCCGGCGCCTTGGAATGGGGCCCTGCGCTGCAGGGCCCTTGTGCTTATCCGGCAGCGGCCTGCGCGCGGGCAGTCGAGTAGTAGACGGGGTGGCTCGCCGCGCGACTTCCGTGAAGAGGGGCGATCCATTTTGCCTCACGTCTCAAGGGCGGCACGCCGACGTTCCGTGTCCTACTCCGCCCTGGTGAAGCGCAAGTTCCAGACTCCAGGGGCGTCCAAACGGAATCCCGTCACGCCACCTGTCTTATCTCGGCTGAATTCGATCGTGACGTCCTTGCCCTCCAGACTGAACGTGTCCTCTACCGTAAGCCGCAGGGGTAGCGCCGAGAGATCGCGACCCCGCTCCAACAGGAGCTTTCCGCTTTCCAACACGATCATGTATGTCGCCGGTACTTCGTGGCTCTGGTATTCGCCAACGAACCGCTCCAGGTCGGCCCGCGTCGGGGAAGCTGGTTTCACGGCTCGGAAGACAAACCCCCGCGATGGCATGATGCCGGCTATGGCGGGAGTGACTTTGAAGTGCCAGGAACTGTCGGGGGCTGCGCGATAGAACTGATACTCGTTGTTACCGAAGCTTGGGGACCGGAAGCGCCTCCTGCTCAAGGCAACGAGCGGGTTGGTCCGCCGTGAACCTACGAACGCGAGTCCTGTCTCCGTCACCTGAAGTGTCAGAAGCTGTCCCGCGGAGTTTACGTACGTTCCCGTAAAGCTCGCCAGGTCTTCATCTGTGAGATCGGCGCCGCCGGGTTGGTCGACGTGGAACTGATCCTTCAGGTAGATGTCGGCGACCCTGCTTGCGAGTCGCACCGCCCAGACTTCCGTATTGCAGAAGCAGACAACGGAGAACGCCTGGTCGGGGAACCGCAGGTAGGCTGCCCGAAACCCACGGAACGCTCCGCCATGAGCGACGGTTCGCAGCCCCCTGTACTCACCGATTGCCAGCCCGAAGGCGTAGCGGTGCTCCTCGCCGTTGGCGAGCGTCCCCGGAGTTGCGAGCCTGCGTGCGAAGTCGACTCCGCCCACTGCGGACCCGTAGAGATTCCGATCCCAGGTCAGAAAGTCTTCGAGGGTCGTGTAGGCACCTCTGCGATCGTCCACCTCAGCGGGCTGGAACCCACCTCCCTCGGCACGCCGATAGCCCGTTGCGCCGACAGGCGCACCGTGGTGCATCTGCGTGTTCGTCATTCCGAGAGGACCGAAGAGCTCGGCCTCAGCGAAGGCCC
Source organism: uncultured Gemmatimonadaceae bacterium (assembly GCA_964348295.1). Lineage (GTDB taxonomy): Bacteria > Gemmatimonadota > Gemmatimonadetes > Gemmatimonadales > GWC2-71-9 > WVYX01. The sequence goes on along the minus strand of CAYGBV010000005.1, from coordinate 192,657 downwards.
AGAGAGAGGTGCCCGTCGCACGAGCGACGATGTGTCCGAGCAGCTCATAGTTGGACGTGGTGTACGCCCATGCCGCTCCCGGTGTGAAGTTGAGGTCTTCTTGTCGGCCGAGTATCGACAAGGCCTCCTGCTCGTCAGGTGCGCCCGCCCACTCCATGCTGGGAAGCCACATCAGTGTATATATGTCGCGGAGGCCGCTGGTATGGTGTATCAGGTGGCGAATCGTGATTGGGCTCTCATACTCCGGCACTTCGGGAAGGTAGGTGCGTATATCGTCATCCAGGGACAGATACCCCTGGTCCGCGGCGAGGAGGACGCTCGCCGCGACGAACTGTTTCACTACCGACGCGATGTACATCGTAGTATTGGGCGAGAGTGGGATGCTGTCTTCCAGGCTCGCCATCCCGTAGCCGCGCTGGTAGAGGAACTTCCCTCCCTGCATGATGCCGAGCACGCATCCAGGTGATTCCGGTGTATCGAAGCTAGAAAACAACGCATCGACTTCTGCTGCAAGGGTCGGTGCAGCTTCCTCCTGTGCGATGAGTGGAGATGCGCTCAACGCGAACCTGACGACCGCCGCGCACGGAAGGAATCGTGAGAGAAGCGGGTTCCGATGGGTGCTCATAGGGGTCCTTCCTATTGCGGCTTCCGAGGAGATGTATCCCGTAGAGGATGTTTCCGAATGACGCGGTCGATGCGCCGAATCCCGAGGATCGTGTTCGGCAAAAATGGACCTGGGTGCCGGGATGCGCCAGATCCCAACGCCCACGCCCAGTATGAAAGCGGCCAGTGAGTAGGCTCCCCGGGGCAGTCGGGTTTGGGAAGGTCCTTGGGAGGGTTTCGGCGCAAACAGCTGCAACTAGCTGCAAACATCTGCAAAGGTGGGACCCAGAAACCGCCCGGAGCCGCAGTCAAACACAACTACCTGCAACTAGCTGCAAACGTTCTGAGAGAACTGCAAAACCTCCATTCGGCGGTGGACGCCCACTCCACCCCTCCTCACCACTCGCGTCTGCTGCGCAACGAGTCCGCCCGGCGCATCGGAAAAAGCCCCGCGAGAGCGGGGCTCTCCATTTCTTCTTTCGCGACGTACCCCTTAGCGCAGCTCCTCCACCCAGTTGAGTACCACGTGGATCTCCGTCAGGGGTGCGGACTGAACCATGAGGAACCGGCCGTCGGGCGCTACGTCGTAGTTCACGCTCCCGCTCGGAGCGGGGTCGGGCTCGTACGGTCCTTCGAAGAGCAACTGCGGGGTGCCGATCCGCAACGCAGGTGAAGTTCGGATCTCGACCGCCATCACCGCGGCGCGGTTTCGATAGAACACCTCCCTGCCATCACGCGACCAGACCGGCGCCCGCCCACCGGCGGTCGAGATCTGCTGCCGCGCCTCTGGGTTGTCCGACGGTGCCAGGTACACCTCATCCCGTCCCGTCTCATCGGAAGTGTACGCAATCCAGCGCCCGTCGGGTGAGAACGCGGGAGACCGCTCGTTGGCGGGTGTGCTCAAGAACGCCGTCGGCGTTCCACCCCTCGGGAGCAAGAAGATGTCGCGCGCTGTCGCGGGATTGATCTGGTAGTATGCCAGGCGCTCACCGTCTGGCGACCACGAGTGGGCAGCCTGCAAGCGCTCGGCCGGCACGAGCGTATCGAGCTTTCCCGTACCGTCGGCAGAGACCTGCGCCAGGGCAGTGACGCCGAAGTCCTCACCGAAGAGCGCATAGGTGACCGACTCGCCGTCCGGCGTCCAGATCGGGTCCGTCGTCTGGGGACCTGGGAGCTGACGGCGCGTGGCGCGGGCGACGTCGTACACCCAGGATTCGTTCAGCCCCGCACCGCTGATGGTCACCACGATCCGGCGGCCGTCGGGTGAGACCCGCGGCCATGCGAAGTTCGCCGGCTCGACTCCCAGCGGCGTGGCACGCCCCTCACGATCCACCCACACCAGTGTCCTGGCTGCGCCGCGCTCGGGGACGTAGAGCATCGTGCCCGTGTGAGCGATGGCGGCATAGGCCGCGCTGCCGACCCGGTCCGTGGCGACGCTGTCGACGATGGTGAAGGATGGGCCGACGGCACGGAGCCGACGCTGATCGAACGGGACGGCCCGTAAGGCCCCTGCCTGAGAGTAGACCAGGTGCCCGTCCCGGAGGTACCGCACTGGGGACGCCTCGCCCAACTCCTGGAGGAGGCGCCACTCGCCAGTCGCCACGGATAGGGCGGCCACCCGCGGGCCGGCACGGGTGGCAGCCGTGGCCACGATCGCCCCGCTCGGCAGCACTACGGGCCAGCCGATGTAGTAGGCCGTACCGACCGAAGGGTGGGGCGCCTCCAGGCGCTCCCGCGTTCCCCCAGTGGCCGGCACACGGAACAGACCCAAATCTACGCTGACGAAGTAGACTGTGTCGCTGAGTACCCAGGTGGCGCCTGCCTGGAGGGCCGGAACCTCGCAGATCTCGAGCGGCGACCCGCCGGCGACTGAGACGCGGAACAGCCGGTTGGAAGAGAAGAAGGCAATCCACTCTCCGTCCGGCGAGAAGAATGGGCTGCGCGCTCCCTCCGTGCCCGCGACTGCACGTGCGGCGACGTTGTCCAGATCGCGGATGAAAAGCCTGGACTCTCCCTCACTCTCCGCCGTGTACGCGAACCGCGCCCCGTCTGGCGAGATGGTGATCGGCCTTTCATAGATCGTCGTGGACAGCCGGTGGTCGGGTGGGAGGCTGACCGCCCAACGCGTGACGGAATCGACAGGTGTGGGTCGCAGCAGAGCCCACACGGCGATGGCCGTGGCGAAAACCGCCCAAGCCAGTGCGACAAAGCCGAGCCGCACCGCGCGCCGTGCCCACGCCGTGCCCACCACCGCTGTGCGCCGCCCGGCCGAGACGACCTCCGGCGCGGGGCGCTCCAGCGCATCAGCGAACTCCTCCGCGGTGGTGAACCGGTCGGCCGGCAGCTTGGCGAGGGCCTTCTCCAGTGCAATCTCGATGTGTACTGGGACTGTGTCTCGGTGTTCACCGATTGGACGCGGGCGCTCCGTCACCACCTTGGAGATCACGGCCTGTACCGTCGACCCGGTGTGCGGCGGATCCCCTGCCAGCATCTCGTACAGGACGGCCCCCAGGGAGTAGACATCGCTGCGCGCGTCCAGCTCGCGATCGCCGGTTGCCTGCTCGGGGCTCATGTATTGGGGCGTACCGAGGGAAAGTCCCGTTTCGGTGAGGCGGTCTCCGGCCGCTGCCTGCACCGCGACCGCGATTCCGAAGTCCGCGACCGTCGCATCGCCCTCGTGCAGCAGGATGTTGCCCGGCTTGATGTCGCGGTGGAGCACGCCGTGGCGGTGCGCGTAGCTCAAGGCGCTCGCCACGGCCCTGGTGATCCGCAGCGACTCCTCTATCGAGAGCTGCTTCTCGCGGCGCAGCCGCTGCTCGAGCGACACCCCTTCCACGTAGGGCATGACGTAGTAGAGCAGCCCTTCGGCCTCGCCCGAGTCGAAGAGTGGAAGGATGTGGGGGTGCTGCAGGTGGGCAGTGACATTGATCTCGTTGAGGAAGCGCTCAGCACCGAGCACGGCGGCCAGCTCGGGCCGCAGTACCTTGATCGCCACCTGGCGACGGTGCTTGAGATCCTCGGCCAGGTATACGGTGGCCATTCCACCGCTGCCGAGTTCCCTCTCTATGCGATACCGGTCCGCCAAGGCGGTCTTGAGGCGATCCACGATGTCCGGCATGCCCCACGATCCCGGGGAGCTGTGGATCTAAGATGCGGCCCGTGACGGCCGGGTGCTACGGAACTCGATCGGTCGGATTTGGGACCTTTGTTGGGGTGCGCGCTCCAGGCTGCCCCGCGCTAGTTGCCGCGGACTCTTCGAAGCCGGTAGTGTCCGATTCTTGCCGGTTCCTCGTTGAAGTTCACTTCCCATCCGTCATATGTGAAGAACAACCCGCGCGCGTGTTCCGTGAGCTTCTGCTCTCCCCAATACAGGTTCCCGTTCCGCCGGTGGACGGTGCCGGTGAACAGCAGCCGTCCGTGGTAGTGAGATTCGTATTCCCCCAGGTACTCCGCCCACTCCGGGCGATCTGGTCCGTACTCATCGTATGGCGAATCGTTGAAGAAGTAGTAGTTCCAGTTGCTGTTGCCGTGGGGCAGGCTGTAGACCATCATAGCACCGCGCTGATCCCCGAAATCGGGTAGGAACTCGACCGCCATGTTGTCTCCGAACAGGCCGATCATGCGGCCATCGTGTTCGAAGAACTCGATTGGATAGGCAGCTCCGTAGATGCCGATCTCTACGGTTCCGCCAGTGCCATTTCGCCTGATCTCGGGCGATCGCGGGCCGTACCGGCCGATTCTGTACTGCACTCGTGGATCCTCGCCGTCCAACGCCGTCATGGACGACCTCGGCGGTGGCGCCGTAAGCTGCAGGCCTCGGCGTCGAATGATCGTCTCGTCGATGAACCTGAAGCTGTCAGCAGACAGATTGCGTGCCTGGGCGTTGGACAGAAAGATCACTCCGAATTTCAATCCGGGGTACGCCGCCATCCATCCAAAGAAACCGTAACCGCCACCTGCATGCATGACGCCGTAGGGCGTGACGAACCCATTTCTGATCAGACCCAACGCATACCCAAACCGCTGACCGGGCAACGCGAATTGAATCGAGTGGAACTCCCGCATCAGGTCTTTGCGAAGTACCTGCTTCCCGTCGACTCTTCCCATGTTCACGTGGAACATCACGTACTTCGCCATGTCCTCGATACTGGAGTACAGACCTCCCGCGGGAATCATCGAGAAGCGCAACGGGAGCGGATCCGGACGCCTCCAGTGTCCCCGTGCGCGATCCGTAGCTGGCTCAATCGCGTCGAAATCGGCGGAGCTCTGCATCATGCCAAGCTGCGCGAGCACGACCTCTCGGAGGTAGCGGGCGAAGGGCACGCCGGTCACTTCTTGGAGCAGGTAGCCGGCGAGATCGATGCCGCCGTTGCTGTAGGAGTAGCAATATCCAACCGGAAACTGGAGCCAGGAGTCGGAGAGGCTCTCGATGTGCGGCTCGAATCCGTACTCGAGGTCCGTGTTGTTCCCGAAAGGTGCATCGTGGACGATGCCCGACCGGTGTGAAAGAAGATGTCGTAGTGTGATGATACGCTCGGGATGCTCCTCGAACCGGCTGTTGATGCGGAAAGCCGGGAGGTATTCGGAGATCGGCGTGTCGAGATCCAGTAGTCCATCCTGTACGGCGAAGAGCACCGCCAAAGCAGTGAAGCTCTTGGTCATAGACTGGATGCTGAAGAGAGTCTTTGTATCGACTGGAGCGGAACTCGCGGAGTCCAGGTATCCCTGCGTCGTGGACCATACGATCCCGTCGCTGCTCACGACCGCTGCCGCAAGACCCGGGATACGCGCTTCACGGTAGTACTCCTATGCCAGAGCGCTGACTTGCGTGACGATCTCACTCGTCAGCGACGAGTCCGGGTGTGCCGCAACGGGCGGGGATCCAGCCAAGGGAGTTGGGGCAAGAACGAGCAGGGTTACGATGGGGAGGATTCTCATGGTCGTGCCTTTGTCGGCGCGCACTGGGGGGGGCGCGGGATGGTGGTTCACGCTACTAGGGCGCTCCTGTATTGGATCATCGCGGGAGGGAAAACGTTTATCTGTGGACCATCGTGGCCTTGAGACCGACGGGCTGCGGGGAGCGATTGACGACTTGGAAGGGGTCAGCGGCCGTGGGGAATCGCAGCACCGAGATCGTCGAGACCCAGGAGCGGCGAGCGATTGTGTCGGATTGCGGTTGGCGGGGGTGTGGAAACCGGGCAGGTCCAAGCACTGCAAATCCGGGTTACGGCACCGCTAGAAACGGTCCGCGCCTCCGCAGGTGCGTGCGCGGGTTAGGCGGCCGCGTGGGGCAATAGGGACTTTCATCGCCAGCGATCCTGCGTTTCAAACGGTCGTTTCGAAGCCTCAGGACACGGTTTTGAAGCTTTAGTTGATCGTTTTGAAAGTTGGAATCGCCGTTCTGAAGGTTGGAAACGGCGATTCGAAGCTTCAATTCGTCGATTTCAAGCTCGGAAACGCCGTCTTGAAGCTTGAGAATGCCGTTTTGAAGCTTCAAAGCGCCCTCCTGAAGCTTCAAAACATCCTACTGAAGCTCCAAAACGCCCCTTCGTTCGGGTTGCCGGCGGATTCGGGAGGCCCTCGAGGCGCGAGTCTTTCCGGCTCAGGGCGCGCCGTGACCTCGGTCCTGGATCTGCTCCGCGGCCGCCCGTGCGGCCTCGACCACAGCGTCGGCTTCGCTGGAGGCCAGTTCTCGCAGCACCTCCGCCGCCGCCGCCGTCCCCACGGTCCCGAGCGCCTCGCAGATGGCGACCCGCACCCGCTCGCCGTGGTACAGGGGCGCCTTGTGGAACATGCCCGAGATTCGCTTCTTCCGGCCTTCTTGGCGAATGGCGTTGAGCAGGACCTGTTCTGCGCTCGAACCGTCCGCGAAGGTCGCGTCGCCCACGCCGGTGAGGGACCGGCATACCTCCACCACGACCTCTTCATCCTCCGGTTCGGTATCCGCTTCAACGTCGGGCTGCAGGGCACCGGCGTAGAACGCCAGGACCTCGGCACTGCTGCTGTGGAGGCTCCCGAGGCACGCTACCGCCGCGCGACGCGTGCCGGCGTCGCGGTCGTGCAGTGCCCGGATCAGGCTGGTTTCCGAGTCAGGTCCGAGTAGCTCGAATACTCGCGTGAGGGCCGCTTGGCGGACGCGCGCGTTCTCGTGCCGCAGAAACGGCTTGATTGAATCGGCCAGCGCCGGATCCCTCTGATCGTCGAGTGCCGCCAGGACGTGGTGGATCGCCGACCACTCGGGTTCGATATTCGGCAGCGCCTTCAGAAACGGTATCAGAGCGGGCGCGCCGATACGCTTCATGACCTCGAAAGCGCTCGAACGGACGGAGACGCTCGTCGAGCTGGAGTACGCCTCCTGCAGTCGCTCGGTCGCGGCCGCGCCGCTGATCGACAGGAGCGCCACGACGCTGTCGCGACTCTCCTTCTCGAGCAGCTCGTCGCCCAGGGCATCGAGCAGGCGCGCAACCGCCTCTTGGGAGGCCAGCATGCGGTGACACCAACCGAGAAGCTGCTGGACTGTTTCGGCGGCATCGCTCTCGTGGCTTCCCGAGCCCAGCGCTTCGAGCATCGCGGCCGCTTCCACCCAATGGCCGCCCCTGCGCAGCAGCTCGGGAAACACCACCCGGACGATGGCGTCGAGACGCCTGCCGAAATCACCGGCGGGGAAGTGGGCCAGGCCTCTCAAATAGTCATCTCGGTCGGCGAGGAACTTCCGGACGACTAGTTGCCGCCTGAGCATTTGCTGCAGGTTCTCCGGCAGCTCCTCCCGGGTGAACACTCCCTGCTTGACCACTGCTTCGAGCAGCTCGCCGGCGACTTCCATTTCCTGTTGGTCTAGCTGCGCCAGAATGTCCCGGATGACGAGGCGGTGCCGACCCGCGAGCTCGAGGGACTCTTCGTCCTGCTTCGCCGTCAACTGCTGCAAACCGTCCATCAGCTGGGTGGTCGTGGAGACCAGGCGCTCTGGGGGAATCTGAGCGATGATCTCGTGCTCGACCTGCGCTTCTTCGAGAACGGCAATGTCCTTGGCGAGCACGTCGCAGTTCACGAGTAGGTCTGCGAGAAGCTGGGGCGTCCGCAGGGGGCGGATCACCTCATCGATGATCTGGATCTTGATCTCCTGGATCTTCTCTGCCGATGCCTGCTTGTAGAGCGGGAGCATGCTGAGGTCTCTCCCCAGCCTGCTCAGGGCCCGCTCCACGCGCCAGGGAAGCCGGCGCTCCCTCCCGATGACGTCCGCTTCGAAGAGTGTCGATACATGTACGATGTGTTGGTCCACGAACGCCTGGGTTACCCGGTCCCGCTCTTCCTCGGCCCGGCCTGCCCTGGGAGGCTCGCTCATCAGAATGACGAAGGCGTTGAACTCCTCGGCCTCGATCCTGGCCAGGAGAGAGAAACTCAGGAGGTGCCGTCTGTCGAAGAACTCCAAGAGCTTCGGGGTGAACAGCTGTGCCATGCCGCTGATCATGATCTTGTCCAGCATGACGGGGTCCGGGTCATACCCGTCGATCATGATCGTACGGCGGTTGCGGTCCATTCCGACCAGATAGGTGAGCCCCGACCGATCCTGCAGGACGCGGCGGAACTCCTCGTAGAGTCCGGCCCGGGACTGCTGCGCTTGCGGATGATCCGGTGCGTAGTACCCGGTCCGGAGCATCGCCTTGGCGAGATCGAGCGTGAATGCGGCGAGGGGGCCAGCTTCCTGCGAGGCGGCGTGCGTGTCCGTCACCGGGTCCGGCCGTGGCGGCGGGCTCGCGTTCCCAGACGTACTCATCCGGCTGTGCAGCGGCTGGTGCAGGGCACGCCTGACACCTCGTCGGGAGCTAGGCCTAAGATGTCAAAGTCGGGCGGCGGAGGCCAGCCTTTGCTGTTGTCGCGAGCCTCCGCGGCTACGCCGCAACGCAGGTGTCATCGCCCTCCACGGACGAACCGCAGATTCCTGCTTCTGCCGTTGGTGACCAGCATCCCAGCAACACGCCCGGCGTCGTCCCTGTAGAACTCGGCTGCCCGCAGGAACCATTCGCTGCCGCGGAACTCCCCCTGAAAGGCCGGTGTCAGCTCAATGGTGCCGTGCCGCCGGTGGCGGGCAACCAGGCGGCCGTCCTCGATGGCGATCGTGTAGGACGTGCCGAGCTCATCGCTGTAGTACTCCCCTTCGAACTCGGGGAACTGCTCCGGACCAGCGGTCTGCACGGCCTCGACGCGGGGTGCGCTCATGCCGCGGTAGCTGAAGTGGGTGACCTGGCCGGTGCTGTCCCGTCGAAACACGATGGCGGCGCCGTAGTCCTGCACCCAGAACGTCGAGTCGGACCGCGCAGTCATCGGGAAACTGTCTTCGGCCGTCGCCTGGGTCATCAAACTGTCCCCGTCGCGCGTGATCGTGACGTACCAAGCCGGGCCCAAGCGGTAGACTCCGACATAGTCATCCAGAATGTCGGTGGGCACGCGAACCGGCTCTGCTTCATGCGGGTCAGTCGTAGGATCCCTGGGTCCGAGCGCGTCTGCGAGATAGATATCGGCGATCTGGTAGGCCCTTCTCGTGGGGTTCACTGGGCTGAAGTTGCAGAGGACGACGACGCCGAAGTGCTGCTCCGGGAAGTACATGAGCACGGTCCGGAACGCAGCCCACGATCCCCCATGGCTCACTCGTTTGAGCCCACGATACTCACCGATACCCAGCCCGAAGGCGTACGCGATCCGGGAGCCATCGTTGAGCGTGCCCCTGTGGTACATCCGCTCGATGACTGCTCGGCCGCCGACCCGCCCGTCGTCCAGGTTGATGACCCACTTCGCAAGGTCATCGACGGTCGTGAAAAGAGAGCTTGAGCCCAGGGCCGTCAGGCCGTTGGGCACCGCGCGGAAGCGGTCCTCGGCCCGCGCATACCCGTATGCCCTGTTGGCAACAACCTCGGTGTGGTCATCGTGAAAGTGGGTGCTGGTCATCCCCAGCGGCTGGAAGATGTTGGCGTCGGTCCACTCGCGAAATGTCTGGCCGGTGACCCGCTCCACGAGCTCGGCAAGGAGGTTGTAGCCCGTGTTGGAGTAGAGGTGCTCGGCTCCGGGCTCGAAGTTCAGGTCGCGCTGGTTCCAGACCATTGTGAGGATCTGATCGAACGAGATCACGTCGTCCATTCGCCAGCCGGCGACGGCGAGTGTTCCGGGCCAATCCCTGATCCCGCTGGTGTGGTGCACTAGATGGCGCACCGTGATCGTGTGCCCGAAGTCCGGGAGTTCCGGGATATGAGTGCGCACGTCGTCGTCCAGCGAGATGACCCCCTGCTCCGTCAGCATGGCGATCGCCATGCCGGCGAACTGCTTGGAGACCGATGCGATATCGAACACAGTGGACGTCGTGATGGGGACACCGTGTTCGAGGTTTGCGCTGCCGTACCCCTGCTGGTAGAGCACCTTCCCATCTCGCACCACCAGGACGGCTGCGCCAGGGGTGTGTGGGGTCAGGTCGGCAAACAGCGAGTCCACCTGTGCCGCGAGGGAATCTGAGCGCGCCTGTGCCGGCGCAGTGCCGGGAACTGAGATCAGCAGTATTGTGACCGATAGAACAGCCCTGATCGCTCTCGTCATGACGGGTCCTCCGGTTAGCAGTGACGGTCGGCTGGGCGATCTGGAGAAGGTCCAGGCCATCGCTCACAAGAGGCTCGATCCTGCGAGCCCGGCTTCACGGTAGCCTCTCTAGTGCCTACGGACTACGCTCACCGCATCAAGCTACCCGCTGTTCCAGGCGCTGTCATGCCAAGTGAAGGAGTGGCGCACCTGCGAGAAGGGCCCTGCGTCCGCAGGGCCCCATGGCTCGCTTCGGCAACGCAGTGCCCGCGGCCCGGAGTGCCTATCTGGCCCCGAGCGCTCTCGCGGCGCGGCCGTACTGGTTCGGCTTCACCCAGAGGATCATCCCGTAGCGTCCCTTGCCGGCGGCCAGCGCGTCGGCCGCGGTAATGTTGATCTTGGCGGCCGCCAGCTTGCTGATGTGCCGGTGTGCGGCGCCGGCTCGGTCGGGACCCGTGATCAGGAACCCCTTCTTGACCTTGCTCACACGCCAGCCGTTCTTCCGCGCAACCGAGCGGAACGCCGCCATGTCTTCCGGGACGAAGTCGAGTTGCGCCTTGCCCCCGCCGATGGGAAACCCCGAGTACGCCAGCAGGTTGACTGCACCTTCGCGAAGCTGACCGAGGATCTTGTCGCCCTGCCCCGCCCGGTTGGGGACCTTGAGGTAGCAGTAGTTGACCTTCTTCACGCGATCGGCCATGGATCACCTCCCGGTGGAGGTCGTAGTGCCCGAGGCGCAAGCCGCCGTCCGGCGCCTCCGATGCAAGCTTCGCAGAAGGGCCGCTGATGCCTACTTGTGACTGCGGATCCCTACTCGGGAAGCGGCAAGTCGGAGTTCCAGATTGACACCGTCATGAGCCACGAGCCGTCGGCCTGCTTCTCGCAGATCGCCAGGTACTTCCCGGTGTCCTGGTACGGCTCCTCCACGCCCTCGATCACCATCGTAACCGAGTAGGTGCCCCAGTCGAGCGCGAGGGTGCCCAGGCCTTCGGTCGCGACAGGCGTGACGGTGAACTCTGTCACGTCTTCCCCGGCCTCGTACCGCGCCTGGATGGCCGCTCGCCCCTCGGTGGCGGGCACGTTGGGCGGCATCTCGGTCGCGTCCTCCGCGTACAGTGCCGCGACGGCGGCTGCGTCACCGGCCAGCACGGCATCGACGTATGCCTGCCGCACCTCGGCGATCGCTGCCAGATCCTGCTCCGATAGCGGACCCGCCGCCTGGCACCCTGCCAGCGCGAGGGCCAGCAGAGCGGTGGCCGGCAAGACTGCGCGCTTTTTCATAGTGTCCTCCCTGCGCTGAGGAGTTGCCTCTACCGGATGAAGGTACCGGCGGTGCGATGGGGTGTCACGGGAAAGACATAGGGGTTTGTCGCCTTTCCGTGATTGCAGAGGCCGCAACGGGCCTCTACCGGGTACCGGACCTCCCCTCCGCCCATTCCCGCACCTTGGCGATCGTCTGCGTCACCAGTACGTCGGTCGAGCTGACGGACGGGCATGGGATATCGCTGTCGTCGAGCACCAGCGGAACCTCGGTGCAGCCCGCGACGATGATCTCGGCACCGCGGTCGACGAGGCCTGCGGCTACGGCCTGGATGGTTGCCTTGGCGTGAGCTGAGCGATCGCCCGACTTGATCTCGTACAGCACCTGCATGAACGTGTCGCGGTCCGGCCCTTCCGGTACGACGACGGCGACTTGCTCTTCACCGAAGGCTCGTTGATACAGCTGCGCGTCGAGGCAGCCGGTCGATGCCATCACCCCTGCGCATCGGAGCTTGGGGAAGCGGCGCATCACCTCATCGCGCGTCTCCGTGATGATGCTCACGAAGGGGATGGACACGGCCTCCTCGATGGCGTCCTGAAAGGCGTGCGCCGCGTTGCATGGCATGACCAGGAAGTCGGCCCCGGCGCGCTCGAGCCGCCTGGCCATCTCGGCGAGCATCGGCGCGGGCGATGGGCCGGTGCCCGCCACCGCCGCGTTGCGATCGGGCACCTGCGGGTTGTTGTCGATCAGTAGGTGCAGATGATCCTGATCGTTCGCGGCGGGTGTGTCCCGCAGTAGCCGGGCGAAGAAGTCCAACGTGGCGTCCGGACCGAGCCCGCCGAGCACCCCGACGGTAGGGTGCGACCGGTGTGTCAACGCGCCTCCCGCACGATTCGCGCAATTGACGCCGAGTCGGCCGACAGAAGCCCAACCGTCGGGAGGCGCCACAGCAGCTCGATCCAGCTCTCGTCCTGGGCGAACGCGCGACGGAAGAACGGGATCGCTTCGTCGATGTGGCCCAGCTCGGCCAGCGTCACGGCCTGCCAGTAGACCAGCTCACCGTTGGTGGCCTCATCGGGGAGGATCCTGGCCGCCCTGCCGTAGGCGGCGATCGCGGAGTCGATCTGCCCCGCCGTCACGAACTCGTCGCCGGCCGTGGCAGCGCGGTACGCCCGGGCGGCACGCAGCAACCGCGCCATCTCGCCAAGGGGATCGGGGGAGTCTTCCACCCTGAGATCGAAGATCTTCTGCCACGAAGGATCATTGCGGTCACCACTCACCACGACCAGCGCTGCGGACTGCTTTCCCCTGATGTCACCGCCGGCCTCCTCCGCCGCCACCAGGGCAGCGAGCATGCGGTCGGCTAGATCGCCGTCGGTCCGCTCGAACGCTCGGGCCATGGCGGGCCACACGCGCTCATTGCGCATCAGGTTCGCCTGCACCGAGTATCCCGAGCCCACGTGGTGGCCGGCAGCGGGGATGTCGCGCGAGCCCGTGTGCGCGGCGACGCGCCCGGCCGCGTCTATCATCGCCACCTGTCGCACCTGGCTGTCGGGATCGGCCCGTAGCAGCGCCGCCAGGGCCTCCGGCGCCGACGTGCCGGTGTGCATCAGGTAGAGTCCTCGCGGCCCGTAGCTCGGATCCACGAACGACTGGGTGGCCACAGCACCCACGCCGGGCTCGGCCCAGGGCACGAGACTCCCCACGCTGAACCAGTGCGACTGGACGGCGACGCCGATCTCGCCGGTCAGCGAGTCGACCGCCACGATCGAGTAGGTGTGGACCGGACGGGACACGTCCGGGCTCTGCGCCAGTGCGGGGCAAGCCAGTATGGTGAGCAGTGCGATACACCTCATTGTGTCACTCCTGGCGGGGCTCTCCCTAGGATACGGCGGGCCCGTGGGACCGGCCAGGGCGGGCAGCTAGCCTGGGGACGCGAGGCGGAGTGCGGGTGGGTAGTGAGGTTGCGTCTAGCGAATCTTTGGCTATTTTGCCAAATACTCATGAATTCGCGTACCCGCGCCCGGTATGTCGCACGGGCCAACGTAATGAAGGCGCTGGCGCACCCCACGCGGCTATTCATCGTGGATCAGCTGGCAGAGGGCGAGCGGTGCGTGTGTGAGCTGACCGAGATGGTGAACGCCGACGTGTCCACCGTGTCGCGGCACCTCGCGGTGCTCAAGGGCGCCGGCATCGTGGATGATGACAAGCGAGGGACCCAGGTCTTCTACTCGCTGCGGGTGCCCTGCGTGCTCAACTGGTATGCCTGCGTCGAGGGGGTCCTTAAAGCCGAGGCGAAGCGGCAGCTCGAGGCCGCACGGTAGTGAGCTTCTGGAGGGCGGAGTGGAAGGCGGCGGTGCTGCTCGTGGGCGGCTTCCTGCTGGTCTACTACCTGCCGGTCGAAGCGCTCGCCGGCGCCCTTCCCGGCGCGCTCGCCGAGTCCCTCCTGCTTGCGCGCTGGTACGCCCGAGAGCATGTGCTGCTCTGTCTCGTGCCGGCGTTCTTCATCGCCGGGGCGATCGGTGTCTTCGTGAGCCAGGGTGCGGTGATGAAGTATCTCGGCGCCCGGGCGCACAAGCTGCTCGCCTACGGCGTTGCCTCGGTCTCCGGCAGCATCCTCGCGGTCTGCTCCTGCACGGTGCTGCCGCTGTTCGCCGGGATCTACAAGCGGGGGGCGGGGCTCGGACCGGCGGCCGCGTTCCTCTACTCGGGCCCGGCCATCAACGTGCTCGCCGTGATTCTCACCGCTCGGGTGTTGGGCGTCGAGCTGGGACTGGCCCGCGCGGTCGGGGCGATCGTGTTCAGCGTCGTGGTCGGGGTGCTGATGCACCTGCTCTTCCGTCGGGAGGAGCTGGCGAAGGCCGCGGTGCAGGCGTCCGTGCCCGAGGAGCCGGCGGGGCGCCCGCTGTGGCAAACCGTGCTCTTCTTCGGCTCGATGGTCGCCATCCTCGTGTTCGCCAACTGGGGAGCGCCGGCCGAGTCGAGCGGCTTCTTCCAGGCGGTCTACTCGGCGAGGTGGCTGCTCACGGCGCTGGCCGCGCTGGTGCTGGCCCTGGTGCTCGTGGCGTGGTACGGCGTGCCGTGGCGCAGCATGGTGGTGCCGGGGATCGCGGTCGCCGGCACGGGGGCGGGCTTCGCCGCGCACCCCGCCGTGCCTTTCACCACGGGAGTGGTGGGACTCTCGCTGCTCACCACCGCGCGCGGCGGTGAGACCCGCGAGTGGTTCGCGTCGTCCTGGACCTTCGCCAAGCAGATCCTGCCGCTGCTGTTGGCGGGCGTGCTCGTCGCGGGTCTCCTGCTGGGACGGCCCGGGCAGGAGGGGCTCGTCCCGTCGGCATGGATCGGCGCAGCGGTGGGCGGGAACTCGCTCTTTGCGAACCTCTTCGCGTCGCTGGCGGGGGCGCTCATGTACTTCGCCACGCTCACCGAGGTGCCGATCCTGGAGGGCTTGCTCGGCAACGGCATGGGCAAGGGACCGGCGCTGGCCCTGCTGTTGGCCGGACCGGCGCTGTCGCTGCCCAACATGCTGGTCATTCGCAGCGTCATGGGGACGCAGAAGACGCTCGCGTTCGTGGGCCTGACCGTGGTGATGGCCACGGCCGCGGGGATGGTGTACGGGGCAGTGGCCGGGTAGAGGGACGAAGAGAGGGGATCAACTCATGAAGATCGATGTGTACGGACCTGGTTGCGCGAACTGCCGGCGGCTGGAGACGCACACGCGCCAGGCACTCAGCGCGCTGGGGCAGGAAGCCGAAGTCACGAAGGTCGAGGACATCACGGCGATCGCCGAGGCGGGGGTGATGCGCACCCCGGCCCTCGCGATTGACGGGAGGCTCGTGTTGCAGGGCCGCGTGCCCGGCGTGGCGGAGCTCACCACTATCATCACGACGGCGGTGGGAGAGACTACGTAGCGATGAGGCCCTTCTGGGGGGGAGACTCCGTTCGGTGAGGGACGACTGAAATGAGCGACACGATCACCACCGAGACGGAGCTCGATGAGCGTCTGTCGCGGCCAGTGGAGTCCGATGTCGCGGCGATGGCCCAACTCGAAGGCGACCTCCTCGTGCTCGGCGCGGGTGGGAAGATGGGACCGAGCCTCGTGCGGGTGGCGCGTCGGGCGGTGGCGGAGACAGGTGCTCGCCGGCGGATAATCGCCGCCTCTCGCTTCAGCGTCTCGGGAGTGGCCGAATCGCTGGCGGCGGCAGGTGTCGAAACCGTCGCCTGCGACCTGCTCGATCCGGCGGCCCTCGGGCAGTTGCCGGATGCGCCCAACGTCATCTTCATGGCCGGGCAGAAGTTCGGTACCGTGGGGGATCCCACGACCACGTGGACGTTGAATGCGGTCCTGCCCGGCATGGTGCTGGAGCGCTTCGCGGCCTCCAACCTGGTGGTTTTCTCATCCGGCAACGTGTACCCCCTGGTTCCCGTGAGCGGCGCGGGATCGGTCGAGTCCGACCCCGTCGGGCCGGTCGGGGAGTACGCTCAATCCGTGGTGGCACGGGAGCGGGTGGTCACGTTTCTCTCGGAGCGGCAGCAGACGCCCGTGGCGATCATACGCCTCAACTACGCGGTGGAGCTGCGCTACGGCGTGCTACGCGATCTCGCCGACCGCATCTGGCGCGGGGAGCCGGTCGATCTCACAATGGGCTACGTGAACGTGATCTGGCAGCGCGACGCCAACGCGATCGCCCTGCGGTGCCTGGCCCACTGCGCCGCGCCACCGTTCGTGCTCAACGTGACGGGTCCAGAGCGCCTGTCGGTGCGCGAGCTGACGCTCAGCCTGGGCAAACGCCTGGAGCGGGAGCCGCTGTTCACGGGCGACGAGGCAGGGACGGCGCTGCTGAGTGACGCCTCCCGCTGCCGTGAGCTATTCGGACCGCCGACGTTGGACCTGGAAACTCTGCTGGATTGGGTGGCGGATTGGGTACGTCGGGGAGGCCGCTCCCTCGACCAGCCGACGCACTTCGAGGAACGCGAGGGCCGATTCTGATGCCGCTGGACGTGCGCGCGCGGCTGCGCGACGGCCTGGTCATCCCGGCCCACCCGCTTGCGCTGACCGCGAATCTGCGCCTGGACGAGCGGCGCCAGCGGGCGCTGACGCGCTACTACCTGGATGCGGGCGCGGGCGGGATCGCGGTGGGCGTGCACACCACACAATTCGCGATCCACGATCCGTCGGTGGGCTGGTACGAGCCGGTGCTTGCCCTCGCCGCGGGCGTGTTGGATGAGCGTGAGCGCGCCGGTGGCACTCCCGTGGTTCGCATCGCTGGCATCCTCGGTGATACACGGCAGGCTACGGCGGAGGCCGCCCTAGCGCGTCAACTCGGCTATCACGTCGGGCTAGTGTCGTTCGGCGGGCTGGAAGGGAAGTCACATCCAGAATTGATCGATCACACCGCGGCCGTGGCTGAGATCATCCCGGTGATGGGGTTCTACCTACAGGCGGAGGTGGGGGGACGCGATCTCCCCGCTGCGTTCTGGCGGGACCTTGCGGAGTTGGCTGAGTTGGTCGCGATCAAGATCGCGCCGTTCGATCGCTACCGCACGCTGGACGTGGTGCGTGCCGTGGCGGAATCGGGGCGGGCAGAGGAGATCGCGCTGTATACCGGGAACGACGATCACATCGTGCTCGATCTGCTCACGCCGTTCCGGGTCGGTGACCGTCCGGTAGTTCGGATCGTCGGCGGCCTACTCGGTCAGTGGGCCATCTGGACCCGTCGCGCGGTGGAGCTGCATGCCGAGTGCCACCGCATCGCCACGAGTGGGTCGCCGGTGCCACCCGAGCTGCTCTCGACCGCCGCCCAGCTGACCGAAGCCAACGCAGCGATCTTCGATGCGGCCCACGGGTATGCAGGCTGCCTCCCCGGTATCCACGAGGTGCTGCGCCGTCAGGGGCTGCTGGCCGGCACGTGGTGCCTGAACCGGCACGAGGTGCTGTCTCCCGGACAGGTCGAGGAGATCGACCGGATGCTCGCCGCGTACCCCCATCTCACCGACGACGCGTTCGTCGCCGAGCACCGCGATCGCTGGCTCGCGTAGCAACCGGCTGCGCGGGAGGAGCTCTCAATGACACGAACGATCTCGATCCTGGCGCTGGTGACCGCCGCCTGGGTGCAACCGTTAGCGGCCCAGTGCGATCCGTCCGTGCTAGTCGCGTACTACAGTCAGACCGGCCGCACCCGCGCGATGGCCGAGGCGGTGACCGCGGGTGCACGGGATGAGGGGGCGGGGGTGAAGCTGCTCCCGGTGGACAGCGTCACGACGGAGGACTTGCTGGCAGCCGACGCGATCCTGGTCGGCAGCCCGGTGTACAACGCCAACGTGGCGCCGGCGGTGCAGGAGTTCATCATCCGCTGGCCGTTCACGGGCGGCGAGATGCGAGACAAGCTGGGGGCGGCGTTCGTGTCGGGCGGCGGGATCTCGGCCGGCGAGGAGACCACACAGCTCGCGATCCTGCGCTCGATGCTGATCTACGGGATGGTCGTCGTGGGCGGGGCAGAGTGGCAGAGTGCGTTCGGCGCCTCAGCGGTCACCGAGGAAGCTCCGTTCGGCTCGGAGGCGGGCGAGGTGCACCCGCAGTTTCTCGAGAAGGCTCGGGGGCTGGGGCACCGGGTCGCCACGCTGGCTCGGCGCATGGCCTGCCCGTGAGCGTCCTCTCCGGTGCCGTCGCGGCAGCGGCACCCTCGCCGCCTGAGGTCACACCCCTCCCGGCAGCTTGAAGCTGTAGCTGATGCCGACCCCGATCACGGCCGGCTGGATCGACGGGAGGTCGAATACCACGCCGATCTCTTCGGGGAGGTGCTCCCAGTCGAGCGCTGCGTGCACGCCGAGGCCGATGCTGAACCCCAGATCCACGCCCGCCGAGATGCCGAAGCCGGTTTGGCTCTCCTTGACGTCGCCGATCTTCACCTGACGGATGGAGAGTCTGGGTGCGGCCCAGGCCTCGAATGACAGACCGGGGAGCGGTGGGCTCACCCCCACCCCTACGCTGACCGGGATGTTGATCTGCGTCGAGTCATCCGCCAGCTCGAGGCGCCCGTAGCCGACCTGGATGTTGACGGCCAGCGGCAACACGCCCCCGCCGAACAGCCGCAGGGCGGCGGTGCCCATCCATTGGAACTTGTCCGAGCGCTCGACCGCGATCTCGGGGTTGACCGTGCCGACGCCCGCGCCGAGCTGGAGCGCGGAGAGCCCGAGCACCGCCCGTAAGGCCAGGGTGCGGTTCTCGCCCGACTCCTCGTTGAAGCCTTTGCCGTAGTCAGCCGAGACAATGATCCCCGTGCCCCCCTTGGGTGAGGTGTACACGGGAAGGGAGTTCAGTTGGGCGAACAGCGGTGCAGCCGCCGTGCAGAGCAGTAGGGCCGCTCCCGCGACACTGCTGGATATCGCTCTCATCGCTGCTCCTTGCGAGGCGCTATGCGGGAACATAGACTGTTCGCCCGCCGTATAGTAGCCGTCTCGGGCCGAGCCGTCGAACCCCCGGAAACCCTGTGAGCCTCAACAATGCGTAGAGCCCTCTTGCTCACCCTCGGACTGATGACGGGCGGCACGTCGCTCTGTGCCGCCCAGTGGAGTTCCGCGCGCGCCGACGGGCACGCGCCCTTCGGCGTGGTGGGAGACCACACGCATGAAGCCGGCGAGATCATGCTGTCCTATCGGTACATGTACATGGTCATGGAGGACAGTCGCATCGGCACCGACAAGCTCGGTAACTGGTCCATCGTGGATCCGGACGGCGACTACCAGTTCACGGCCACGCCCACCAGCATGCCGATGCAGATGCACATGTTCGGGGTGATGTATGCGCCATCCGACTGGGTGACACTCACCCTCGGCGTGCCCGTGCTTCAGAGCCTGATGGACCACATGGCGCGCAACGCGCGGACGTTCACCACGATCTCACGCGGCATCGGCGACATCAAGCTCGGCGGGCTGGTCCAGCTACCCAAGTGGGATCGCCAGAGCGTGCATATCAATGCCGCGCTCAGTGTTCCCACGGGATCGATCGAGAGGAAAGACGTCACGCCGGCCAGCGCGCCCGACGTGCAGCAGCTTCCCTATCCGATGCAGACCGGGTCGGGTACGTGGGACGTGACCGCGGGCCTGACCTATCTCGGTCAGGTCACCGATTTTTCGTGGGGACTCCAGGGGCTGGGCACGTTCCGCCTGGGCACTAACGACCGCGACTACACCCTGGGGAACAACTACATGGGTACGCTGTGGGGCGCGCTCAAGCTGATCGACGAGGTCAGTACCTCGCTCCGCGGAGTGGTCACGCGGCAGCAGAACATCGATGGCGCCGACCCGGACCTGGACCCCACCTTCGTGCCCACGGCCGATCCGCTGCTCCGCGCGTTCACCCGTGTGGACCTGGGCATGGGGCTCAACACGTACATCATGAGTGGGTTCTTCAAGGGGTTGCGTCTCGCAGTGGAGGGTCTAATCCCCTTGTATCAGGATCTGGATGGCCCCCAGCTCGAGACGGACTGGACGATCATCGCCGGCGGGCAGTACTCCACGCACTTCTAGCCGAGTGCCCACTCCACGGCCTGTTCCACATGGATCGCCGTGGTGTCGAACAGAGGCGCCGCCGTGTCCTCCGGGCCGACGAGGAGCGAGATCTCGGTGCATCCCAGGATCACGCCCTCGGCGCCGCGTGCGGCGAGGCCATCGATGATCTCCAGGTAGCGACGGCGCGACGCGTCGAGGCATTTGCCCACACACAGCTCGTCGAAGATCACGCGATCCACGAAATCGCGCTCGGGTTCACTGGGGATCAGTACCGTGAGGCCGTGACGCTCCTCGAGCCGGCCGCGGTAGAACTCCTCTGCCATGGTGAAGCGCGTGCCCAGGAGGCCCACGGTGTTGAAGCCCGAGCTTCTCACTGCCGCTCCGGTGGCGTCGGCGAGGTGTAGCAGCGGGATCTCGATCGCCGCCTCGATCTGCGGAGCCACCTTGTGCATGGTGTTGGTGCACAACACCAGGAAATCGGCACCGGCGGCCTCCACCCGGCCCGCGGCCTGGGCCAGGATGGCTCCGGCCGCCTCCCAGGCGCCGGCCGACTGCAACCGCTCGATCGGCTCGAAGTCCACGCTGTAGAGCACGCACTCGGCGGAGTGCAGCCCGCCGAGTCGGTCGCGCACCGCCTCGTTGATGAGCCTGTAGTAGGTCTGGGTGGACTCCCAGCTCATTCCGCCCAGCAGGCCGATCGTCTTCACGTGCCACCTCCTCGCCGCGGCGTCGGCGACCGCCGGGTGCAGCTCACTCTTTCCGGTGCCGTGGCACCTGGGAGAACTCCTGCAGCGCTCCGAGCCATTGCGCGGTCATGATGGCCAGGGCCCGCTCGCCCTTCTCTCTGGTGGCCAGCCGTGGGTCACCGGTGTGCCCCGTCGTCGAGTACGCCGGGTCCTTGGGATCTTGGGCGTAGAGGCCGGGGCGGTAGCCCGGCGTCACGGCCTTCCCGGCTTCCGGGTAGCTCGCGACGGCCCTTTCCATGTGCACCAACTGGGGCTGCAGCACCAGGTGGATCGAGGTCTCGATCTCGTCGGCGTGCCCGCCGGTGCGTTGTTCCTCCAGGGCTGCCAGCTCGTCGGTCTCGAGATCATCCCACGAGACCACGAGGGTCGGCGTGCCGGTCTGCACGCGCAGCTCGCGTGCGGCGATCGCGATCGGGAGACCGGTCGCGTTCCGGATTCCCGTGTTGAGAAACACGACCCGCTGCGCACCGTGGGCCACGAGCGACTGCGCGACCTCGAGGACGTAGCGCGTGAAGATGTTTGGGTCGCTCACCTCGGTTCCGGGAAAAGCGCGAAACGCCGGAAACCAGCCGTGAAGTATCGGCGGTGCCACCACCACCGGGAGCGAGTCCACCGCCTGCTCGAGCAGGTACTGCAACACTACCTGATCGGCGTTCATCGGCAGGTGTGGGCCGTGTTCCTTGGCGCCGGCACCGAACGGGACGACTACGAGTGGCGCGTCACGCAATCGCTGCGCGGCATCCGGCCAGGTGAGGTGACCGAGGTACGCGCCTTGCGACTGCGCCTTGAGGTCGCCGGACACGAAGAGGCTTGAGATCAACAACGCGGATGCGAGGGTCGGAGCCAGTCTGGTCACGTCAGGTCTCCTGGTGGCGCCGTGCTGAAAGCGGCTCATTGACGCTAAGATGGTGCGCGCGCGGCTCGGCGACCAGCCGAGGCCGGTCATGGCTTGACGGCGCGCGGCGGGCGGGTCCTTATGGGGGATGCGTCGTCTCAAGAACATGGACGCGGCAGAGCGCGCCTATCGCTTCCAGGCGCTGGCGTGGGGAGTCTTCGCCGGCCTGTTCGGCGGCATACCAGCGGGTGCCTTACTCGCCGCCAAGTTGGGCGCCAACCCTTTTCTCTTGGCCCTCCTCGGCTTCATCACGCCCATCATCTGTGCGCTGGTCTTCGCTGAGGTCGCGATGCGCTCCGCGGGGGCGGCTACGAAGGCCCTCTATAACCCGCGCGGCACGGCAGTGAGGCCGGAGTACTCCCGCGCCGAGTCGCTGGTGGCGCGGGGCGAGTACGAGGACGCCGCGGCTGCCTACGAGGCGGAGTGTCTCGAGCATCCGGAGGACCCGGAGCCGTACGTGCGGCTCGCCAGGTTGCTGCGGGATCACCTGGGGCGGCACGAGGAGGCGGTCACCTGGTTCACGCGGGCGCGCTCCGACGCGCAGCTAAAGGGCCTGCAGGGGCTGGTGATCACGCAGGAGATCGTGGAGCTCTACGTCCACAAGCTGCGCACGCCTCGCAGGGCGATCCCGGAGCTGACGCTGCTGTGCCAGCGGTATCCCAACACGCCTGCTGCGCAGGCGGCGCGCCGGGAACTCTCCGAGATGCGTGCGCTGCTTGAGCGGGAACGCGACGGCACCGGTGACTTCACCGGTGAGTTCCTCAAGCGGGTGGATCGCGAGGAATCCTAGCGCGACTCCGCACCCTCGCTCGGGTCACCGGCCGATCGCCGGCGTGTGGTCAGCCAACGCGGTACCGACTCGCAGTAATGCTGGTACGCGGCTCCAAAGAGCCGGCGCAACGTCGGCTCCTCGTAGTACACGACGAAGAGATGAAAGGCCACCCCAACGGCGATCGTGTACCCGAGGAGCACGGTGGACCGGAACACGATCGCCTCGCCGAGGAGCACGGCGAGCACCGCTACGTACATCGGATTACGCGTGAAGCGGTAGAACCCGCGCGCTACCAGGCGGGCCGGCGGATCGATCGGCGCCGGCGTGCCGCGCCCGGTCTGCACGAGGTCCCAAGTGCTTCGCGTGTACAGCACGCCGCCTGCCACGATCGGGATCAGTCCGAGCCACCGTGCGGCACCGAGTTCCACCGCGCCACCGAGGGCGCTGCGCACCAACAAGTACGGCACCAGGACGGTGGCAGTCCCCGGGACGATGAGGGTAAGAGCAGTGTCTTGAGGGCCGCCATTCGCGGGGTTGACGCCTAGGTGGCCCCCACGGGCTCGAGCCGCGCCGTGAAGTGGCGCAGTACCGGGGCTTCGTAGGTGAGCTTGAGTCCCTGGATGGAGTCGCGCTCCCGGTACAGGTTCGCGCAGACGTCGGCCACGTAGTCCAGATGGCTCCTCGTGTAGACCCGCCGGGGCACGGCCAGCCGCACGAGCTCCAGTTCCGGCCACTCGCCATGGATCGCGAACATCAGCCCGCCGATCTCGACCCCGCGGACCCCGCCCTCGAGGTACAGGGCGCAGGTGAGGGCCTGGGCGGGGAACTCCTCCTGCGGGATGTGGGGCAGGAAGCGCTTGGCATCGAGATACACCGCGTGCCCCCCCACCGGCAGCACGATGGGAACGCCCGCGTCGCAGAGCCGCTCGCCGAACTGCTGTATCTGGCCGATGCGATGGGCCAGGTAGCGCTCGTCCAGCACTTCCTCCATCCCCTGAGCCATCGCCTCCAGGTCACGACCGGCCAAGCCGCCGTACGTCGGGAATCCCTCGATCAGGATGAGCATGTTGGTGATCTGGGTGGAAAGCTCATCGTTGTTGAGGGCCACGAAGCCGCCCATGTTCACCAACCCATCCTTTTTGGCCGACATGGTGCAGCCATCGGCGAGGGCGAAGAACTCGCGCACGATGTCAGCGATCTCCCCGTCGGCGCCGCCGCGCACCTTGTTGAAGTAGGCGTTTTCGGCGAAGCGGCAGGCATCGTAGATGAACGGGATGCCGTGCTTGCGGCACCACTGCGAGACCTGGCGGGCGTTCTCCAGGCTAACCGGCTGCCCACCCCCGGAGTTGTTCGTGATAGTGAGCATCACCAGCGGAATCCGCTCGCGCCCCACTTCGCCCAGCACCCTGTCGAGCTTGGCGATGTCCATGTCCCCCTTGAAGGGGATGTCGATCGTCGGGTCGTAGGCCTCGTCGATCACGCAGTTGACCGCGACGCCGCCGTTGTGCTCGATGTTCGCCTGGGTGGTGTCGAAGTGGATGTTGTTGGGGACGTGGTCGCCCTCCTTGACCACTGTGGTGAAGAGCAGGTTCTCGGCCACGCGCCCCTGGTGCGTCGGGATCACGTGTTGGTAGCCGGTGATGCGCTGCACCGTCTCCTCGAAACGGTAGTAGTTGCTGCTCCCGGCGTATGACTCGTCGCCCAGCATCAGGGCTGCCCACTGGTGATCCGACATGGCGGAGGTTCCCGAGTCGGTGAGGAGGTCGATGGTGATGAGCCGCGACGGGATGTTGAAGACGTTGTAGCCCGACTCCGCGAGCGCGGTTGCCCGCTCGGCGCGCGTCACGAAGGGAATCGTCTCGACGGTCTTGATCTTGAAGGGTTCCATGCGCCGAAAGATACGGTTGCCGCACCAGCCCTGCAGGTGGGCGCGATCGCCCACGGCGGCATCCGGCGGGCCGCCCAGCGGGCGTTCTCGCAGGGAGGGCCACACCGGGCGCCCAAAGCCTTGCCGATTTGGATGACCTAATATAGTCTTTTGTCATAGCTAACTCATGCGTCGGGGTGGGCGCCGCCGGCCAGGAATTTGGCGGCGTCGTTCCTGGCGCTACGGTGAATTAGCCGAGCCTAACGGTCGGACGGTTGACTGGAACCATGGTCGATCCTGCGGTCGCACTTCTGGTCTTCGGACTCATTGTCGCGGTGGCGCTGGTCATCTTCTGGCCGCGCCGGGGGGTGGCGGCGCGCCTGGGTAGGCTGGTGCGGCTGACCCAGCGCGCCCGGGTCGAGGATGCCCTGAAGCACCTCCACGAGTCCGAGTACGCCGGCAAGCCTGCCACGATCGAGAGCGTGGCTGGGGCGCTAGAGATGTCGCGCGCCCGCGCCGCGGAGCTCGTGGCCCGTCTCGAGGGAATGGGACTCGCCCGCTCCGAGGGCGAGACGCTCGCTCTCAGCGACGTGGGCCGCACTCAGGCGCTGCGCGTGCTGCGGACCCACCGCCTGTGGGAGCGCTACCTCGCCGACCGCACCGGTGTCTCCCCCGTCAACTGGCACGAGGAAGCCGAAACGCGGGAACACACGCTCAGTGGTGAGCAGGTGGAGCGGCTTGCCGCTGCCATGGGCGATCCGCGCTACGACCCCCACGGCGATCCCATCCCCACCGCCGCGGGTGAGCTGCCGCCCCGGGCTGGGTTCGCGCTCACCGACCTCCGGCCCGGCGAGCGGGCATCCATCGTGCACCTCGAGGACGAACCGCGGGAGATCTTCGAGCAGCTGGTCAGGCTCGGCCTCGCCCCCCACACGCAGGTCGAGATCGTGACGGCCTCTCCCGAGACCATCCGGTTTACGGCCGACGGGCAGGAGTTCGCGCTGGAACCGGTGGCGGCGCGCAACGTCACAGTGAGCCCACTGCCCGTGGAGCAAGCGGCGCGCGGTCCATTCGAGACACTCTCCGCCCTGCGGCCGGGTGAGGCAGGCGCCGTGCTCGAGATCTCGCCGGTGTGCCAGGGACCCCAGCGGCGCCGGCTGCTAGATCTGGGCGTCGTTCCGGGAACCGTGATCACGGCCGAGCTGGAGGGTGCGATGCGCGATCCGGTGGCGTACCGCATTCGCGGCGCCCTCATCGCCCTGCGCGACCAGCAGGCGGATTGGATTCGCGTCGCCCGGGTCAGCGCCGCGGAGGTGAGCTGAGATGGCGGGCCTCGCCGCTCCCGGGTGTGCCACCTGCCCCGCCGGTCGCGAGGCGAGCCTGGTTCGGCTGGGCCTCAAGCCGGACCGGTGGAACTACCTCGTGGCGCTGGCCGGGAATCCCAACACCGGCAAGAGCACCGTGTTCAATCAGCTCACGGGCCTGCGCCAGCACACCGGGAACTGGCCCGGAAAGACGGTGGCCCGGGCGGAAGGCGTGTTCGCGCTGGATGACAGCCGCGTGAAGGTGGTGGACCTCCCCGGCACCTACTCGCTCCAGGCGGGGAGCGCCGATGAGGAGGTAGCACGGGACTTCATTCTGTTCGGCCAACCCGACGTGACTGTGGTGGTGGTGGACGCCACGCGGCTCGAGCGGAACCTCAATCTCGTGCTCCAGGTCCTGGAGATCACCGATCGCGCGGTGGTGTGTCTCAACCTGATGGACGAGGCGAAGCGCCACGGCGTCGCCGTCGATCCCAAGAAGCTCTCCAGGGAGCTGGGCGTGCCGGTGGTGCCCACGGCGGCGCGGCAAGGAGAAGGCATTCCGCAGCTGCTCGAAGCGATTCGCAGCATGGCCAAGGGCGAGACTCGGGCGGCCCCCTTCCGGATCCAGCATCTCCCGCCCGAGGTCGAGTCGACCGTCGGGAGCCTGGCCGACACGGTCAGGCGGGTCTATCCCGATCTGCCCAACGCGCGATGGGTAGCGCTGCGCCTGCTCAATGCCGACGCGCGAGTCGAGGCCGCCGTGCGCACCGGCGACCTCGGCAACGTGGCCGACGGCCGTCTGGCGCAGCAGGCGGCGAGCCCAGAGCAGAGCGCCACAGCGTCGCGGGGAGCCAGAGTGATCCTCGAGCGCGCCTCACAGCTCCGCTGGAGCCTGAGCCCCAACTTTCACGACCGCATCACTGAGACTACCTACTTCGAGGCGCACCGCATCGCCGAGGCGAGCGGCGTTACGGGGCTCAGGCGCGCCAAGTTCGACTTCGACCGCACCCTCGACGGCCTGCTCACCAGCAAGTGGTTCGGCTTCCCCCTCATGCTGCTGGTACTCACCGTGGTCTTCTGGATCACGATCGCGGGCGCCAACCGTCCCTCGGCGTTCCTGGCCTGGCTGCTGTTGGACAACGTGCACCCGGCCCTCAAGGACTTCGGTGCGGGAATCGGGATGCCGTGGTGGCTCGACGGTTTCCTGTTCGACGGGGTCTATCTCGCGACTGCCTGGGTGGTGAGCGTGATGCTCCCACCGATGGCGATCTTCTTCCCGCTGTTCACGCTGTTGGAGGACTTCGGCTACTTGCCGCGCGTGGCGTTCAACCTCGACAAGCTGTTTCAGCGGACGGGAGCGCACGGCAAGCAGGCGCTGACCATGTGCATGGGATTCGGCTGCAATGCAGCGGGCGTGGTGTCTACCCGCGTGATCGACAGTCCGCGGGAGCGGCTGATCGCGATCATCACGAACAACTTCTCCCTCTGCAACGGTCGCTGGCCCACGCAAATCCTGATCGCCACGATCTTCATCGGCGCGCTGGTGCCGGCGCGGCTAGCGGGCCTCGCCTCGGCCAGCGCAGTGGTGGGCATCGCGGTGCTGGGCGTCGTGGCGATGTTCTTCGCCTCCTGGATGCTGTCGCGGACGGTGCTGCAAGGCCAGGCGACGAGTTTCAGCCTGGAGCTTCCCCCGTACCGGCCGCCGCGAGTGCTCCAGACGCTCTACACGTCGCTCATCGACCGCACGCTGATAGTGTTGTGGCGTGCGGTGATCTTCGCCGCGCCGGCGGGTGCGGTGATCTGGCTGGTGTCGAACATCGGAGTGGGCGGTGCGAGCCTCGCCGAGCACTTCGTGTCGTGGCTCGACCCGCTGGGGATCCTGATCGGCCTCAACGGCGTGATTCTCCTGGCATACATAGTGGCGATACCGGCCAACGAGATCATCATTCCGACCGTGCTGATGCTCACGGTGCTCACGCTCGGTGCCGGGGGCGTGGGCGAGGGCGTCGGAGTGATGTTCGAGCTGGACACGGCATCGGCAACGGGAGACTTGCTGCGGGCCGGGGGGTGGACCCTGCTGACCGGTCTCAACCTCATGCTGTTCAGCCTGCTGCACAATCCGTGCTCCACCACGATCTACACGATCTTCAGAGAGACGGGCAGCGCGAGGTGGACGTCGGTCGCGACGCTGCTCCCGCTGCTCATGGGCTTCACGGTGTGCTTTCTCGTAACCCAGGTGTGGCGGCTCGTGGCGTAGCCGAGGGTGCACGGATGAGCACAGCTCGCTACGTCATTGCGGTCATTCTGCTGGTCTCCCTGCCGCCTGGCGTGCTGCTGTGGCTCGTGATCCATCCCTTCGTGGGTCTGTGGCGCAGGTTCGGTCCGGCATGGACCTACGCCATCCTCACCGTGCCGGTGCTCGGCATGATGCTGGCGCTGTACCGTGCCCGGGGTGCGCTGCTCGGCGCTGATCTGGGAACCAGCGTCCCGCTGATCGCGCTGGCGGTGGCGTGCTTCTCGACAGGGGTCGCGATCGCCCGAAAACGCCGGAGGCACCTGACGCAGAAGATCATGACGGGGATCCCCGAGCTGCGACGCGAGGGCGGTGACCGGGGCGCGCTGCTCACTGAGGGCATCTACGGCAGGATTCGCCACCCCCGCTACGTCGAGCTCGTGTTCTTGGTCGCGGCGTACGCCTGCTTCGCCAACTATGTGGGGCTCTACGTCCTGCTCGCCCTCATGCTGCCCGCGCTGTACCTCGTCGTGCTCTTCGAGGAGCGTGAGCTGCGCGATCGCTTCGGAGCGGAGTACGAGGAGTACTGCCGCCGGGTGCCGCGGTTCGTGCCGAAGAGGGCGATAGGACGGTAGAGGGGGAACGGGGAACAGGGAACGGTGCGACCGGTCCGGATCTCAGCGCGGATAGTGCTGAAGCGAGGCCGCCCTGCCGGCCGAGCGGGCTGGCGTGCGCCGGTGCCCGGAGCGAGAGGGTTCCCTCGTTCCCTTAGCTGCCGGTGTGCAATTGCCGCCAGCTTACGCCACCGCGCAGCACTCCTCCGGCTCGTGAAACCCCGCCGCCGTGAGCGCCGCGCGAATCTCCGCGCGGGCTTCCGGTGAGCCCACTGCGGCAACGACGTAGGCCGAACGATACCGCACGATCGCCGACGGGTGGATCACCGGCGCGTCGTGGATCGTCTGCCCGATCTTGCGGGGGTCGAGATCCACGAAGGCGATTACGTCGTGCCCCGCGTCCCGCAGGGCGCGCGCGAACGCCTTCCCCACCGGGCCCGCGCCCCAGACGACCACCTGCCGCCCCGCGATTCGCCGCTTCAGGAAATGAGCCTTGCAGCGCTGGAACGCTTCCTCCGCATAACGGCCGTCCGTGCGTGAGAGCCGATCAGGCCGCTCCCGCCACTCCAGCAGGACCTCGGGGACCTTCCCGAGGCGGCCGCCGCGCTCCCACAGCCGCAGCACCAGGTCGTAGTCCTCTGGCCAGCCCGCATCCCGGTACCGACCCGCCCGCTCGAAGGCGGCTCGTCGCACGACGAGGCTCGGGTGGGGGATCGGGCACTCGACGAAGAGGTCGCGCTCGATCTCTTCGGGAAGCACCACGTCGTTGATCCAGCGCTCGTAGCGCCGCGCACCGTCGCGCACGAGGTGACGAGGGACGTAGCGGATGCGCGTCCCGCATGCCGTGATGTCGGGATGGGCGTCGAGGTACGCGACCTGTCGCTCCAGGCGCTCGGGCCTCGCAATGTCGTCGCCATCCATCCGGGCTAACAGCCCGCCCCGGGCTCGCTCGGCGGCCGTGTTGAGCGCGGCGACTATCCCGTGGGGCGGCGTGCGGACCACCTGGATCCGATGGTCCCTATCGGCCCACGCAGTCAGCACCGCAGGGGTTGAGTCGCCCGATCCGTCGTCTACCGCGACGATCTCGAAGTCCCTGAACGTCTGTGCCGCGAGAGAGCGCAGCGCCTCGTCCAGCGTGGCGGTGGCGTTACGGCACGGGAGGAGGACCGATACCCTGGGCATGGCGGAAGTGAACACAAACGGCCTCGACGTATCCGCGTCAGCGCCGCGGCGAGGCGTGGCACCGGAGTCTGCTAGCCCCTCCGGCGGAACAGGGCCCACCCAGCAAGCCCCGGCACGGTGACCCACCCCAGCAGGGAGAGTGCTGCTAGCGCCATGGTGCCGCCGTCCCCAAACCGCTCCACAATCTTGGCACCCACCGGGCCGAGAAGCGAGAGGTCGGCGTCCAGAGCGCTCACGACGCCCATGCGGAAGGACTCGACGGGGTTGAGGAAACTCCACGTCACGAGGAGCTGCTCCGGCAGCCCCCATCGGACGAACGCCACCATGACGCCCAGAGTGCCCAGGGCTACTAGGACCAGCCACACGATGATCCCGAAGGTCATGGCGCGGGACCGCGAGCCGGTGACGGTGGAGAAGCAGATTCCCAGAGCCACGAACACGAGCGCGAGCAGTACAACGAAAGCGTACAGCGTGATGACCAATCCGGGCGGTACTCCGCGGAGCACAGCCACGGCGCCGGCGGCGCCGAACCCCACGGTCATGGAGAGGAGCACCGCGAGGCTGACGCCGCACAACTTCCCGGCGAAGACCTCCCCGAACGTGACCGGCTGGGCGAGCACGTACTCCAACGCGCCGCTCTCCCGATCCTCTGCGATGGCGGCGGCCGCGGGGAACAGCGCCATGAGCGGCACGAACAGCAGCGCCATGTGCACGAGCCCCGTGAAGGCCTTGGCGAAGCCCCGGTAGCCGTACACCGTAACGTCACCCAACCCGAAGGTGGCAAGCAGCAGCCCGCCGGCGAGGAAGACCGCCGAGTACGCCAGAAACCAGCGGGCCCTGAGCGAACCGGTGAGCTCGCGCTGGATGAACAGCGCCGTGCGCGCGATCACGACTCCTCCCTGAGACCCAGCACGTCATCCAGAAGGTCCTGTAGCGAAGGAGCTTCCGTCCAGAAGTCCTCCACCGGGATGGCGCGCTGGCGCAGCTCCACCAGCACGTCGGCCCGGGCGGCGTGGTCCACCCGCACCCCCAGGGCGGTGCCGTTGGACAACACCGCGGGGAGCGCCAGCGCTTCGAGATGCCGGCGCGCCTGCTCCCGCCGGTCGGACGGCACCTTCACCCACAGCGTGACCGCGTTGCCCACCCGGTCCTTCAGATCGGGCACGCGCCCGTCGAACGCGATGCGGCCGCGGTGCAGCACCAGGAGCCGGTCCGCCACCGCCTCGACGTCGGCGAAGCGGTGAGACGCGAGGAGGATCGTGGTGTCGTGGTTCACGCGCCGCAGCGTGCGCAGGAACTCACGTCGCGCCCGGGGGTCGAGGTTCGCCGTAGGCTCATCCAGCAGGAGCAGGGGAACCTCGGCGCCGAGTGCGAGGGCCAGCAGGACCTTCTGTAGCATCCCGCCCGAAAGGGTCCGCACCGGCTTCTGCCCATGCTCGGTGAGCGATAGGTCGAGCATCGCGAGGCGCGACTCCACCGCAGCCAGCTCCACGTCCCGCAGCCGGGTGAAGAAATCCACCATCTCTGCCAGTGTGCCGTCGAAGTGCGGGGCACGCTGCGGGACGTAGCCGAGGCGTGCACGTGCCTCCCGCCCGTCGGCCCGGACGTCCTGGTCGGCGATGCACAGTGTTCCCTCGAAGGGCACGAGGCCCAGGAGACAGCGCATGAGCGTGGTCTTGCCGGCCCCGTTGAGACCCAGCAGGGCCACCCGCTCGCCCGCGTCTACCGCGAGGTCGAGGCCGTCGAGGATCAAGTGTGCCCCGAAGCGCTTGGTGAGCCTGCCGGCGCGGATCACGCTCGTCTCCTGAAGGGTCGTCGCAACCGCGGCACGAAGACTGCGGCGACCAGTGCCACCATCAAGAACCCCGCTGCGGCCAGGGGCTGCCCCCTCCCCGCTCCCTGGTCTCCGGAGATCACGGGGGCGGTGCGGGGCAGCGAATCGATCACGATCGGCTGGGGCTGTAGCAAGGGAAACACTCGGCTCAGCGTGTTCAGCGCGGTGGTGGCCAGGCTCAGGTTGTAGAGCAGCAGGTGCTCATGCCTGGCCAGCATATCGTCGGACAGGCGCTCGAAGACGAACGGTGTATCGCCGTACCCATCGGCGTTCTCGTCGAAGCCCGCGTACTCGCTCCAGTAGTTGTCGCGCCACCGGTTGGCGAGCGCCGTGCCCCCGCCGGATACGCCCACGGGTTGCACATTGTCGATGAACTGGTTCCCCGTGAAGACGTTGTCGTGCACCGCGGGCAGCGTCCACACGCCGAGGTCGTTGTACGCGATCACGTTGTCCCGGAAGTGGTTCTCGACGCCGACACTAGTGGGTGAGTTGTCGATCGAGATTCCGATCGTGTTCTTGACCAGCACGTTGTGTTCTGCCGTGATGGCGTCGGCGTCCTTGAAGCCGAGACCGCGCCCAGTGGTGCCCCGGGCGTCGGCGAACAGGTTTCTCCGGAACGTGATGTCCTCGGAATACATGATGAACGCGCCCACGTGGTTCGCGATGAAGCGATTCGCCTCGAACAGGCTGTGGTCGCTGTACATGTAGTGCAGTCCGTAGCGGCTGTCCCGCACCAGGTTGTTGCGTACCTCGGTGCCGTTGGAGAACCAGATCACGAGGTCCCGACTGCGATGCACGCGGTTGCCGGCGATCAAGCCGTCGTGGCTGTACCACAGGCGGATGCCGTCGCCCCGCAGGGGCATGGCGAGATTCTTGCTCTCGATCTCGTTGTCCCGGACAACGGCCCGGTGGCTCTGTTTCAGGTAGATCCCGAAGAGCACGTCCTCGAACCGGTTGCCTTCGATCACGATCCCATGCGCCTGGGTGGCGAGGATACCAGCGTGTTCCCGGGACTGATCGGCGCCCGACCCACGAACGGTGAACCCGCGTATGACCGCCGCCGCGTTGACGGTGAGCACCGTCCCACGGCCGTCACCTTCGATCACCGCGCCGGGCTCTCCCAGGAGCACCACCGGCCGCTTCACGACGGGGTGCTCGTGGTACACCCCTGGCGCGACGCGGACCGTGTCGCCCGGTTGAGCCGCGTCGAGAGCAGCCTGGATCGAGTGGTACTGTTCCCCGGGTCCCACAGTGAGCTGTGTTACCTGGAGCGTGAGCAGGAGCGCCGCAATGACCATCACGCCTTCTCATCCCTCCGGCGGCGTCGCCACTCATACAGCACGATCGCCGGCCCGATCGCCCCGGCGAGCATCATCAGGATCGCCCCCGCCCCCGGCCAACTCGACACTGTGAACTGCCCTACGTGCGTAATGCCGAGGAAGCTCGGCGTGAACGGATCGATCGAGAGCGGTGCGTTCGGCGCGAGGTTGTTGCCGTACTCCCACAGCCAGTGCCTCAGGGTGTAGAGCATCACAGCGCCGAACACCACGAAGTCGAGCCATCCAATAGCCGCGACGGCGATCCACCCGACGAGCGCCGCGAGGAGGGCGAACATGAAGAACCTCAGGATGAAGAACGGAATGAAGCGGAACTCGGGAAACTCGTCCGCCTCGATCTCCTTCATCCCGATATAGTGGTTCAGTATGTTCACCTCACCCACGTCACCGCCGACGGTGTGTGGGTAGATCTGCATCTGCAGCCCGTCGGGGTATTGTGGTGCGTGGAGCGTGATGGTCCACGTGGGCAGGAAAATGCACGGCAGCAGAATCAACGTGGCGGCGACCATCAGGACGCGGCTGCGCTGAGACATGCTGCCCTGGAAGAAGGATGTGATCTGGTCCATGGCGTACCCGATTGCCTCGGGGCACCCCTCCCCGCTCGGGAGGTGAGCGAAGAGGAGTGCCGAAAGGGAGGTAACCTACTACCGAGGCTCGACCAAGAGGTAGCCCATCATCTCGAGGTGCAGCGCCGAGCAGAACTCCGTGCAGTAGAACGGGAAGACGCCCGCCTCGTCCGCTACAAACTCGATCGTCTGCGCCTCACCCGGCTCCAGGCTCAGGTTGACGTTGTACTTAGCGATCCCGAAGCCGTGTGTCGCGTCGTGAGCCTGCTCGACGTTGGTGATGTTGATGCGCACCCGGTCGCCCTCTCGCACCCTGATGTACTCGGGCGTGAAGTGGCTGCGGATGGCAGTCATATTGACGGTGACCTGGCTGCCGCGCCGTCGGATGCCCTCCTGGCCAGCCAGCACGGTGCTTGGCGAGGCCGCCATCGTGTTGGGTGCGTACCCCACCTCGGGGTAGACCTGGAACGGCTCCAACTTGTCGGCTTTGATGATCTGGGCGTAGTGCGGCTCGCCGATGCCGATGGGCATGTCGTAGAGCAGCTGCATCTCGTCGCCCGAGATGTCGATGAGTTGGAAGTTCTGGGGTAGCAACGGCCCCACCGGGTTGAATCGGTCGAGTGACCACTTGTTCATCGCCACCAGGTACTTGCCGTCCGGCGACTTGGTGTCGCCCTCAGGCGCCGCGAGGTGGCCGACGTTGTAGTGCACCCCGATGTCGTCCGCCACGGCCAGCGGCTCGAGGCACCACTTGGTCACCTTGGTGTCGAGGAAGATGGAGGTATACGCGCAGCCCTTGTCGTCGTACTGCGTGTGCAGCGGGCCGAGCCCCACCTCGAGCTGGCCGTCGATGACCGAGGCGAAGTCGAGGATCGGAATGCCATAGGGGTCGGCGTCGGCGAACTCCCGATCGTTGATGGCCTGCTGGATCTTCTCCCACGAGTATATGGTCACGTGCGGGTCCAGCTTGCCCGACACCACGATGAACCGGCCGTCCGGCGTCACGTCGGCGCCGTGCGGGCTCTTGGGCTCGGGCACCAGGAAGAGGATCCCCTCCTCCACCGCCACGCTCATCGTGATGACGCGCTGGCCATTGCGC
The DNA here is from genome assembly GCA_964348295.1 of uncultured Gemmatimonadaceae bacterium. GTDB lineage: Bacteria > Gemmatimonadota > Gemmatimonadetes > Gemmatimonadales > GWC2-71-9 > WVYX01. The sequence continues at coordinate 158,272 of CAYGBV010000005.1, read as the reverse complement.
GTGCGGGTCTTGCCGCGCTGCGCCGCGACTTCGGCGGCCCGTTCCCAATTGATGATGTGCATGTAGTCCATGTCGTTGGCCGACGCGCCGCTCTCGAACGGCGGGTTGCCTTCCTCGACTCCGCCGGTGGCCATCTCGGCGTTGAAGGAGTTGAGGAACATCCAGCCCGACGACGGACCCTTGCCAGCATCCGACAGGTCATGCCAGTATGGCGGCAGCTCCATCGAGAAGCTCGCCGACTCGTCGATGCGGCCGCTGGCGCGGTCGAACTTCCACAGAGTGACCAGACCGCGGTAATCCTGCTCGTAGCGGTTGGCGTCGGCATAGTCCGTCCACAGGGGGACCGAGTATTGCGCCGCCTCGATCACGTACTCGGTGTTCGGGGTGACGAACGCCCCACCGTGGTTGGTGCCCATATTGGGGTTCGTCACTATCTGCTTGGTCTCGAAGTCGCGCAGATCGATGACCGCTATGCGCGGGTTTGCCTTGTCGTTGATGAACAGGAAGTCCCCGTCGTAGTCGGCATCGGTCTCGGAGAGGGCCGGGTGGTGCGTGTCTCCCCACGTGATGTCGTGCCCGGCCATGCGGGCGCTCGCCAGCAGCTCCTTGTGCTCGTCGGCTCCGTAGCCGAAGCCCTGCCAAGGTTCGGGCGTAAAGGCCGCGATGACCTTGAGGAGCCGCATTGAGGGTACGCCGATCACCAGGACTTGCCCTGAGTGACCACCGGACGAAAACATGATGTACTCGTCGAACTTGCCGGTGGGCTGGTACGTCTTCACCGCAGCCAGTACGTCGGCGTCGGTGAGGCCGCGTTGGCGCGCGACCGCGCCGACGTCGGCGGACCCGCCGGGGCCGGCGCAGGACTCGAGTCCTGCCACGGCGATTACCACCAGGGCGGCCGTGAGCGTCAGTGGCCAGAGGTAGCGTTTGGATCGCATGGGCTTACTCCTCGATGTCGCTAAGTGCCATGTAGAGACCGACTTATGGTGCCGCTCCACGGGGCGACGGAAGCTGCACGGGGTGACTTGCCAGGGACATAATACGATATTATCATGAAGTTGTCATGAATTTAGCAACAGGTCGCTCGCCTGCAACCCCCGCACCTGGAGAGAAGGGGACCCATGCTCTCAGGAACCGCCGAGTACGCCCTCCGAGCAGTTGTGTGTCTCGCACGCCAGCCCGGCGGCGAGCCGGTGCGGGCGAACGACCTGGCCCAGACGATTGGGGTGCCGCGGAACTACCTCGGGAAGATCCTACACGACCTGGTGCGTGCCGGGATCCTGCGGTCGGCGAGGGGGAAGAAGGGGGGCTTCAGGCTGGCCGTGCCGCCCGAAGAGCTCACCCTGCTACGGGTGGTCTCGCTGTTCGACAACGTCGGCGTGGGGGAGGAGCGGCGCTGCCTCATGGGACGCCCCGAGTGCGGCGGCGAGGATCCCTGCCCGGTCCACCACCGCTGGAAGCATGCCGCCGAAGCGATCTCGAAGTTCTTTGAGGAGACCACCGTGGGCGACGTGCTGAGTGATCAGCGGCAAGATAGCGCGGCGAGCTCCTCGGCTCGCCGCGCCTGATCCGCTACAACGCTACTGGCGCAGGTACTCGTAGATCGCCCGCGCCTCCTGCTCCGTGGTGCCCATATACACCATCGGTGTCATGTACTCGGCGAGCAGCTGCTTCGCAGCGTCGTCGTTCTGCAGCATCGAGTCGGGCTTCATGACAATCGCCATGAACCAGTCGTAGCTGCGGCGATCGGTCACGCCCTGGAGGTCTGGGCCGGTGAGCTTGCCGCCGCCCACCGTGTGGCAGCCGACGCAGCCCCTCTGCTGGAAGGCGGTCTCGCCCGCGCTTGCGAGCGCGGCGTCGACCTCGCCCGTGGGAGCCTGTACCGGCGCCGCCTCCATGGCGGGCGTGCTCTCGGCAGCGCCCTCCTCAGCTGGCGCACCCTCGCCACCGCCGCACCCGAAGGCCACGGCCACGAGCATCAGCAACGCAGTGTTCCGGATCTTCATCGTAGGCGTCCACTCCTGCAGGATCGTTGAGTCTTGCACCGTAAAGCGCTCGACGCGGGCGGCAGCCGCCCGCGCCCCATGTGACAGCGTACAAACTTCGCGCAGGAGCCCGCGGTTGTGAAGGGGGCGGCTTGGACCGTTGTGAAAAAGGGGAGTGCTGGGTTCCCCAACCACTCCCCAGACTTCCGCGTGGGCTGTGCTACTCTTTGCTCAGACTCCACACATAGGCTGTCACGGCCTTGAGTTGCTCTTCGGAGAGGGTGCTTCCTCCTTTGGGCGGCATCACGGTGCCTGATGACGATTTGTCGGCGCTGACCCCGTCCGTGATGGACTTGAGGATGCCCTCGTAGGAGCCGTCGCTGTGCAGCCACTCGTCATCGGTGAGGTCGGCGCCCAGGTTCGGGATCCCCTTCGCACTCGCGCCATGACACGCGCTGCACAGCCCCGCACCCTTGAACAGCGACTCTCCCTGGGAGATCGCCTCCGGCGTCACCTCCTCGGGCTGGTCCTGGGCTGCCGCCGCGCTACTGCAGAGCACCAGCGCGCAGGCCGCCAAAGTCAGTCGACCGGGTAGATGCAGCATGAACCGTCCTCCAGAATTGTCACAACGCGATAACGAACCTTCCGACAGCAAACTTAAAGTTACGGCACACCACGCAGCCCGCGCCAGCCAAGGCGGCCTGGAAGCGGGATGCGGGAGCCGCGCCGTTTCGGCGCTAGTGGTGTTGGGGGTGTGAGCCGTGAGCGCCCGTGCTGCGGCCGAACAGCTCGTAGAGTGGACAGTGTCTTGTCAGAGCCGTGGCCGCAAAGAGGATCGCACCGAGTGCGGCGGCGAGCGACACGATCGGTTCCTGGTTCATGACCACGGCCACGATGAGGAACGCCACCGCCAAACCCCCCCGAATCACCGCATCCACCTTCCCCACGTTGGTGCGCATTGTCTCCTCACCTGCCTCTCGCACTCGACGCAAGATCAGCCCAGTTCTATGAAGCCAGCCGTAACCTCGCGTGAAGGAGCCGTGGGGTGACTGTGAAGAAATGCTGGAACTGCGGTCAGGATGCGGCCGGCGCACGCGGCAGCTGCAGGGTGATCCCCAAGCCTCCGTGCGCGCTCTTGTCGGCCGCCACGGAGCCGCCGTGCGCCTCGACGATGGCCGCTACGACGGTGAGGCCGAGTCCCGCTGCGCCGCCTCGGGGGCGCGCCGCGTCGCTCCGATAGAACCGCTCGAACAGGTGCGGCAGTGACTCGTTGGCGATCCCGGGGCCGTCGTCCTCGACCTTCACGACGACCAACGAGTCGTCCGTTTCCACGCCCACGTATACGTGGCTCCCATCCGGCGTGTGCTTGTTGCAGTTGTCGAGCAGGTGATCCAGCGCCACGCCGAGCATCTGGGCGTCGACCGGGGCGGAGGCCTCCTCAGCTTGGCCGCAGAAGTGCATCTCCCGCAGGCTGGATCGCGCCCGGGCTTTGAGGGTCGCGCGCTCCACCAGCGCGCCGACGTCCCGCTCGATCCGTTCGGGCTTGAGGGTCCCCGCGTCGAGTCGCGCCAGGAGCACCAACGAATCGCTCAGCGAGGTCAGGTGGTCCACCTCTTCCAGCACGGAGGTGAGGATCGCTCGGTACTCGTCGGGGTGTCGCTGTCCCCGTAGCGCGATCTCCAGCTCGCCGCGCATGGCGGTGAGGGGCGTCTTCAAGTCGTGACCGGCGTCGGCGATCATGCGACGTTGCGTTTCGAAGGCACGATCGAGGCGCTCCAGCATGCCGTTCAGCACCGCGATCAACCCCGCGAACTCCTCGACGTCCGCGTGCTCGGTGATTCGCTGCCCGGTCTGCGCCGGCCCGATACGCCGTGCCTGCTCGGTGATCTCCTCCACCGGTGCCGCGCTGGAGCCTGCGAGCCAGCCCGCTCCCAACCAGCTTGCCAGCGTGCCCAGCAGCACCGTGCCCAACAGCAGGAACAGCACCTCGCGGTTCGCCGCTGCCAGCGGGTCGAGCGATGCCGCCACCTGGACGATGACCTGCTGCTGGTGGTCCCGAACCTGTGCCGCCCAGTAGAATGAGCGGATTCTCGTCTCATTCCACTCTTGGTTGGTCCACACGCGCACACCCGCCATGGCGCGTGCGAAACTGACGGTGTCCAGTGGGAGACTGTTGGCGAGGGGGGTGTTGGTGGACACTACGGTGCCCCGGGCGTTCCGCACCGCCACGAACCGGTTCACCGTTTCGATGAACTCTGTCATGTCGGTCGGCTCGGAATGCTGCGCGACGGGGTAACCGGCGGCGAGGGCGTCCGACTCGATGTGGGCCGACGCCGCCAACCCGCGGTCTAGCTCCTCACGCAAGATCCGCTGTGCACCCAAGTACGCCCACAGGGCGATTAGGAGGAGGGCAAAGAATATTGTGAGAGAGAACCGCACGGCGAGCGTGCGGCGCAGGGAGTACATCAGCCTTAATCGCTGGGCAGCTTCAAGCAGAATCCGACGCCGCGCACAGTCTGGACGAGACCGTCGTGGCCGGCTTCCCGGAGCTTGCGTCGCAAGTTCCCTACGTGCACGTCCACCACGTTGCTTTCGGGGTCGAAGTGCATGTCCCACACCTTCTCCAGCAGCTCCGTGCGCCGCACCACGTCCTCAGGGTGCAGCATGAAGTGCTCGAGGAGTTGGAACTCGCGCGGTGTGAGGTCGAGCAGCGCCTCACCAGCCCACGCCTTGTGCTTCAGGCGGTCCAGTTCGAGGGGGCCGTAGGAGAGGCGGTCGAGACGGGCCGCGCCGCCGCGCCGCACCAGCGCCCGGAGCCTGGCGAGGAGCTCGTCGAACTTGAACGGCTTGGTGAGATAGTCGTCTGCGCCCGCATCGAGACCGCGTACCACGTCTTCGGTCGCGTCGCGGGCAGTGAGCATCAGGATCGGCGTGTTTCGCCCTTCGCGTCGCAGTTCGGAAGCGACCTGCAGCCCGTTCTTCTTGGGCAGCATGAGGTCGAGCAGGATCGCGTCGTAGTCGTTGATGTGCGCGAAGACGGTGGCCTCCTCACCGTCCTTGGCGACATCGACGGCATAGCCCTCCTCACGGAGGCCCATTTCGATGAATCCTGCGACCTTCCGGTCGTCCTCGACTACGAGAATCCGCATCGCGGTTAACCCTAGCGGGCGCTTGCTAACTCGTTGTTAAACCGACCGTTAACTCTTCTTTATGAAGGCTGGTCCAGGGTCCGCGGGATCTGCAGGGTGAACCGGGAGCCGCGCCCCAGCGTGCTCTCCACCCTGAGGTCGCCCCCCAACAGCCGGGCCAGCCTGCGGGACAGGGCGAGCCCCAGGCCAGTTCCTCGCTCCGTCTGCCTCCCCGCGCGCTCGAATGCCTCGAAGATCACCGCCTGCTGCTCGGGGGCGATGCCTTCTCCGTGATCCACCACGTCGAACCGCAGGCTGCTCTCGTCGCCCCGGAGCCCCACCTGGATCACGTCGTCCGCCGGTGAGTGTCGCACCGCGTTGGTCAGGAGGTTGATCAGGATCTGCCGCACTCGCTGCGGGTCGGTACGGCACGGTACCGCGCCGTCGGGGCCCGCGAGCTGAATCCGTACCGCCCGCCGCTCGGCCGCGGGCTCAACCGTGGATACCGACTCCTGGATGATGGACCAGGCGTCGGTCTGTGTGATGACCGGCTCCAGCTTGTCGGCGTCGATCCGGCTCAGGTCGAGGAGGTCCTCCAGCAGCGTGAGTGCCCGCTCCGCCGACTCTTGGACCTCCAGTGCCGACCTGGGCGTAGCAGGTGCGGTCTTTCGGATCCACAACTCGGTCCACCCGTGCACCGCCGTGAGCGCATTGCGCAGTTCGTGGTTGGTCATCGCGAAGAAGCGCTCCCGCGAGTGATGCAGCGAGCGGAGCTCCTTCAGCAAGCCTTCGCGCTCGGCGTAGTAGCGCGCGTTCTCCACGGCGACCGCGGCGTGCGCCGCGAGCATCACCGCAAAGGCCTCATCCTCAGCGGTGAACTCGGGTGATCCCAGCTTGTCGGCGAGATAGAGGTTTCCGATGGCGCCGGCGCGCCCCACGATCGGCACGCCGAGGAACGACCGCATGTGCGGGTGATGCGCGGGGAAACCGTACGCCCGGGGATCCCGGCTCACGTCTCGGACCCGCAGCGGACGGGGATCCTTGATCAGGGCACCAAGCACCCCTTTGCCGGTTGGTGTGCCCCCGATCATCGCGTGCTGGGCCTTGGGGAGCCCGCTCGCCACGAACGTCTCGAGTTCGGAGCCGTCGACTGCGAGGACGCCGAGGGCCGAGTAACGCGCGCCGATCACCTCGCGGGCGGAGTCGACGACGGACTGGAGCACCTTGTCCAGCTCGTGCTCGGCGGTGATGCGGATGGCCGCCTGCGACAGGCGCTCAACCCGCTGCCAGATCTCGCTGTACTCGATTCGGGAGGCAGAGGACATACCCGGACAAGCTATTCGAGCCCGGTGCGGGGTGCCAGGCCTGTCGGGCGGGGCCGCCGGGCGGTAATCTGTCGGTGTTCCCAACAGGGTCGAGCGTTTTGGACCCGACCATCACCGTCCTGGTCTACTCCTCCCTCGCCGCTGCCGCCGCGGCGCTCGGTGCGGCGCCGCTCCTGGTGCGGGAGCGCCTTCCGATAGCGTGGATCGGCTGGTCCAACGCCCTGGCGGCCGGGTTGATGCTGGGGGCTGCCTACGCGCTGCTGGTGGCGGCGCTGGATCTGGCGCTCGGCCCGGGCGCGGCCGGGGCGTTGCTGGGGATCGGGTTCGTGTTCTGGACGCACGCCGCCTCGCGGACTACCGAGCTCGACCTCAACCGGCTCGAGGAGATGAGCGCGGACTACGGCTACAAGATCCTGCTCGTCAACACGTTGCACTCTGCGGCTGAGGGGGTGGCCATCGGCGCGGCGATGGCGGTGAGCCTCCCGTTCGGGGCCCTCGTGGTGCTCGCGATCGCGGCCCACAACGTCCCCGAGGGCACCGTGCTGTGCTCCATTCTCACGAGCCGCGGTGTGCGCCTGTCGGACGCGGCGGGGCTGTCTGTGGTGACCAATGTGACGCAGATCCTGCTTGCCATCGTGACGTTCGCGATCGTGGCGGCAGCACCGGCGGTGCTGCCGTGGGGGCTGGGCGTGGCAGCGGGCGCGCTCGTCTTCCTCGTGATGTTCGAGCTGCTGCCCGAGTGCTACCGGCAGGCCGGCCAGCGGAGCATCGCCCTCGTGGCGCTCGTGGCCATGGGCATCGTCGTGCTCCTGAGCGGAAGGGGCTTCTGATGGACTCGGTGCTGCTGGTCTTCGGAGCCGGCCTGCTCACGGCGCTGGCCACGGGGCTGGGCGCGTTGCCGTTCGCGTTCGTGGGCTCGGTTGCCACTCGCACGGTGGCGTACACCAACGGGCTCGCTTCGGGGCTCATGCTAGGGGCGAGCTTTGGACTCGTCGCCGAGGGCACGCGGTTCGGTGCGTGGCAGACGATCATCGGGGCGGCGGTCGGGGTGGCGTTCATCCTCGGTGTTGAGCAGATCCTGCGGCGGCGGGAAATCGAGTTCGCCGAGGTGCGGGGGCGCGGGGCACGCTCGATGGTGCTGATACTGGTCGTCATGACCGTGCACTCGTTCGCCGAGGGCGTGGCTGTGGGTGTCTCGTTCGGCGGTAGCGTGACCCTGGCATTTGTCATAGTGCTGGCCATTGCGGTGCACAACATCCCCGAGGGCCTGGCCATCAGCGCTGTGCTGCGGCCGCGCGGGGTCTCGGTTGCGGGGTGCGCCGGGTGGAGTGTCGTGTCGTCGCTGCCGCAGCCCATCATGGCGGTCCCTGCCTACATCGCGGTGGAGGCGTTTGCCCCGCTGCTGCCCTACGGGATCGGCTTCGCTGCGGGCGCCATGGTGTTCATGGTGTTCGAGGAGCTCCTCCCTGAGGCGTATGAGCGCGGCCGCAAGGCGGGCGTGGCGCTGCTCGTGGCGCTAACGCTCGTGGGGATGATGGTGTTTCAGAGGTGGTTATAGGCGGGGTGCCCAACCGAGCCCCTGGACCGCAATGCAACGGGGAGCGCACTCTGCGCTCCCCGTTGGTGCAGCGCTACCGCTAGCCGCGCGGCTAGAATGGCCTGAACCCGCGCGACCCGAACGTCTCCATTGCTAGGTGGTCGGCCAGCGGGTACGCGTAGGCGATCGCCACCAGAATGACGGCCACGACCACCCAGACCCAGATCTTGTCGAACACGAGCAGCCTCTGGGGCTCGCCCTCCAGCGGCTCGGCGAACTCGAGCGTCGGCTGCTCGGCCTTCCTGCCCGCCGTCACCGTCCCCAGCATGACCAGCAGAAAGAATGCCGCGCTGAGGAACAGCAGGATTCCGCCACCGGCGGAGAGCAGCGTGAGGCCCTCCCACTGGGTGGCGGCCGCGGCCCCCCCGTAGCTGGCCTCATAGACGCGTCGCGGCATACCCATGATGCCGGTGATGTGGTTGGAGATCGAGAACAACAGCATCCCCAGGAACCACAGGTAGGGCTGCCACTTGGCCAGCAAGCTCAGCTCCAGGTCTCGTCCCGTCAGTTTGGGGACCAGCCAGTAGCACACGCCCATGAACGTGAGCGCGACGGCCGAGCCCACTGTCAGGTGGAAGTGTCCCTGGATCCACGCGGTGTTGTGCACCACCGCGTTCATACCAAAGGCCGCGTTGATTGAGCCACCGAAGCCGCCGATGGCGAACAGTATCATGCTCAGCAGCACCGCCGCCACCATGGGATTGCCCCACGGCAGCTTGCCGATCCAGTCGAGCAGCCCCGTAGCGCCGCGCATTCTTCCTGCGACTTCGAGCGAAGCGGTGACCGTGAATGCCGTGACCATGCTCGGGAACAATATCCCGAAGGTGGTCACCGTATGGGCCATCTTCCATCCTGCCGAGATCCCGGGGTCCATGAACTGGTGGTGGAACCCGACCGGCGTGGAGAGGATGATGAACAGCGCGAACACCATCCGGGCAAGCGGGTCGCTGAACAGCTTGCCGCCCGCTTCCTTCGGGACCACGGAGTACCACACGACGTAGGCCGGGAGCAGCCAGAAATAGACCAGCGGGTGGCCAAAGAACCAGAACAGGATGCGCGCCAGCAGCGGGTCCACGGTCTCCTTGATCCCCAACGACCACGGGATGAGCTGGAACAGCATCTCCGTGGCCACGCCGACCGTCGCCAGGTACCAGACGATGATCGTGGTGAGGATGCCGTACACCGCCAGCGGAACCGGCTTGCCAGGGTTGTCCTTCTTCCAGGCGAAGTAGGTCGCGATGATCGCAGCACCCCACAGCCAGGAGCCCACCACCAGGAGCGTGGCGCCGATGTAGAACGCCCAGTGTGCCTGGAGCGGTGGGTAGAAGGTGTAGAGAACCGTGGCCTTGCCCCACAGGATCGCCCACGCGGCCATGGCCGTGCCGACCAGCGCGATCCAGAAGCCGGCCCAGCCCACCTTGGGCCACTTGAGCGGGCGATCCAGCGCCCGCGTGGTGAAGGCGACACCCAGGCCCATGATGAAGAAAGTCGTGAACACGATGGCCATGAGCACGCCGTGCGCAGTGACCGAGAGGTAGTACATCTTCGCGGAGCGCCATGGGAGGTCGAGGCTGGCGCGCGACAAGGCCTGCATCAGGGCCATGAAAGTCGCGATGCCGAAGGCGCCGACCGCGACGCCGACGTTTGCCGTAGCGAGTCGTCGGTTGCGGATCATGCGCCCTCCTCGACGATGAGGGTCGCCGCCATGGTGTGGTGCCCTAGACCGCAGTACTCGTTGCAGGTGATCAAGTACTCACCCGGCTCGAACGAGGTCGTGAACTGGCTGACGTACCCGGGGACGATCATCGTGTTGCCGTTCGTGCCCACGATCTGGAATCCGTGCACGACGTCGGTGCTCGTCAGCCGGAACGTGACCGGCGTGTTGGCCGGCACGCGGATCTCGTTCGGCTGGAACGCGAACAGCATGGCGATCACGATGACTTCCACCGAGCCGTCGGCGGTGGTCCTTACCCCAGGCTCGGCAAATCGGGGATCGCTCCGTACCTGCGTCGGCTCGATCGTCTCCACGTGGGAGGGTGGGAGCCGCCCCTGCGAGACCGTCGCGACCGCGATGGTGCCGAGGAAGACGACGATGATTACGCCCGCCCCCCACATCCAGATCCGTTCGTAGAGGTCGACATGCATGGTGCGTCACCTCACGACCGCGCCGCGCGGCAGATAGACGAGCAGGAAGAAGGCCAGCCACCCGATGGCGAATACCAGCCCGTATAGCCCGACGACGGCCAGTGTTCCGCGTGGGTGTTTGCCCAGCCCGGGGTCTTGATCACTCATGAAGGGCTCCTTGCGGTGGAGGGGTCAGGAGACGAGCGTCTGAGCTTGCCGGGTTCGGCATTCTCATGGCTTGGTCGCGCTCCAGATCACTTTATCATGTCAAAGGGGAAGAAGCGGAGAAGTCTAGTACCTTGCCCGGCGTAGCGCTTCCCCCACCGCGCCACGCACTCGCGTAGCCGGGTCAACTGTTTCAGGTGTGACTCGTCCGGCTGCCGACCGGAACGACCAGCAACGACGTCGGGAGCCGGTTGAGCAAGCGCTCCGTGGTGCTCCCTAGCAGCACGCGATCCACCCAGCCCTTCCCGTGGGATCCGACTACTACCAGGTCCGCTCCCCAGGCTGCCGCCTCCTCGGCGATGGTGCGACCCGGGGCGCCGCACCGCACCAGCCAGGTGATCTCGGCTTCGCCCACGGCGCGCTGCACGATGCGCGCGAACTCGTCCTCGGCGAGCTGCAGGTGCTGCTGCTCGTCAATCTGGATTGCCACGTCCGGGATGGATGGAAACGGCTCCACCACGTTCAGTGCGCGGAGCTCGGCGCCGAAGACCTGCGCGATCCGGGCACCGGTCGCGAGTGTGGGGACGGCTGCCTCCGAGAGGTCGGCTGCCAGCAGCACGCGGGAGAGCTCGGGGGGCACGGCAGCCGTGACTAGTATGGGGACGTCGATCGTGCGCACCGCGTGGTGGACCGTGCTGCCCCCGAACCAGCGCACGGGTGCAGCGTGGTGCTTGCCTCCCAGCACCAGGAGTTCGGCCCCGTGGTCCCGCACGACGCTGCCCAGCACCCAGGCCGTGTTTCCCTGGCGGACCTCCAGGTGCTCGAGTGCCTCGGCCGGGACCCGGTCGCGGAGGGCCTCCTCCACGTGGCTGCGGGCTGCCTGCTGGAGCTTTGCGGCAAGCTCCTCCGGGGCCATGGCCCCGGGGGCAACCGGCGGCATCTCGGCCAGCTCGTGGGTGACGTGCACGAGGTGGCACTCAGCGCCGGCCGCTCGCGCGAGGGACCAGGCCGTGGCCGCTGCTACGACGCCTTCCGCAGAGGTGTCTACTCCGGCGACGACGGGATTCCAGCTCATGGCTCGGTCTCCTGGGCGCCTGCGAGTCTAAGGCTCGGCGCGCGCGGGCGTCAAGCAGCCCGCGGCGGCGCCGTGAAGCCGCGTTCAGGCCGAATTCACTGGCCCTTCATCCATCCCGGCCTACTCTCCGCGTGGTCATCCGAGAGGGTGGCCACTGCGGGAATGCCCCTGGAGGGAGGGGCCGGCGTTCGCGACGCCGCTGAGAGTTCGAGGGACTCAAGCATCGGCCGCAGGCAAGGCGATCGGGATCGTCACGCATGTAATCCGATGCGAGATCTGGTGAGCCCTGCGTCAGCAATGATCTCTGGCGCTTGAACCGGACTCTCGGAGGGAAATCCCCCACCCCCGGTGCACGGGAGGGCACCGGGGGTTTTCCCTTGTAGGGCGACTGCCGCTCCCGTTATCGTGCCTCCGCCTAGGCTCGGAGGTCAACCTGCCCGCCGTCGTCTGCTGCCTGGACCGTCCAGCCAAACTCCTCTGTAATTGCGTTGGCCAACGTCGCCGTGCCCTCCGGCTCCCCGTGCACCAGGTAGACGCCCTTGGGCGGACTTTGAAATCCCCCGAGCCAGCGAAGCAGCTCGCGCTGATCGGCGTGGGCCGAGAGGCCGTGCAGGACCTCGACTCTCGCGCGCACCGGAATCTGCTGCCCGTGGATCCGCACCTCGTCCGCGCCTTCCTGCAACTGGCGACCGCGGGTGCCCGCGGCCTGGAAGCCGACGAGCAACATGGTGGTGCGCCGGCTGGGGAGCCGCAGCTTCATGTGGTGCAGGATGCGTCCACCCGTGGCCATACCGCTCGCCGAGATGATGATCATGGGACCGCGGAGGTCGTTCAGCGCCACCGACTCTTCGCGGGCCCGGGCCAACTGGAACTGGTGGGGTCGCAGGGGGTCCTGTCCTGTCTCCGCGATCCGCTGAGTGTCCAGGTCGTGCTCCTCCGTGTGGCGCCGGTAGAGGTCGGTGACGTCGATGGCCATGGGGCTGTCCACGTACACGGGCAGGGTCGGAATCCGCTTCTCATCCTCCAGTTGGCGTAGCCGCCATAGCAGCTCCTGCGTGCGCCCGATGGCGAAGGCGGGGATGAGAATGGCGTGGCCGCGCTCCGCGGCGGCGGCTACTGCCTCTGCCAACTCCTCGTCCGCCTCGCGCACATGGAAGCGCCCGCCGTAGGTGGACTCCATGAGGACGTGATCGGCATGGTCGATGAGCTCGGGGTCGTGCAGTATGGGACGCTCCCAGCGACCCAGGTCTCCCGAGTAGACGAGGCTGGTGGGCTGCCCGCCGTCGAAGCCTAGCTCGATGGTGGCGGAGCCCAGGATGTGCCCGGCGCTGCGAAACTGTGCTGTGATGCCGTCGGCCACCTCGAACGGCCCGCCGTAGGGCCGACCTTCCACCAATCCCAGCGCCGCGTCGGCGTCCTCTCGCGTGAACAGGGGCAAGGCCGGACGGTGCTTCGAGTAGCCGAACATGTTGGCGTGCTCGGCCTGCTCCTCCTGCAAGTAGGCGGCATCCCGCAGGACGACCTTCAACAGGTCGGCCGTGGCGGGGGTGCAGTAGATGGGTCGGTGAAAGCCGCGCCGCACCAGTACTGGCAGATAGCCCGAATGGTCCAGGTGGGCGTGGCTCAGCACCACCGCGTCGATGGCCTCGGGATCGAATCGGGGGTCGTTCCAGTTGCGGAGCCGGAGGTCCTTGAGCCCCTGGAACAGCCCGCAGTCCAGGAGCACGTGGCGCTTGCCGGCAGCGACGAGATGCTTCGATCCCGTCACGGTGCCGGCGGCGCCGAGGAACCGGATCGCGCGTGTAGGAGCCATGGCGCGTCGAAGGTGGCGCTACGGTATTGGCGTGTCCATACCGAGGTTCCGCACCAGGAATGCCCACCGGTCCGCTTGCTCCTCGATGACCATCGCCGTGGGCTTCCCGGAGCCGTGCCCTGCCTTGGTCTGAATCCGGATCAGAATCGGCTCCTCGCTCGTATTCGCGGCTTGCAGTGCCGCCGCGTACTTGAAAGAGTGTCCCGGGACCACACGATCGTCATGGTCGGCCGTGCTCACCATCACCGCTGGGTAGTCCGTTTCCCGGATGTTGTGATACGGCGAGTACGCGCGGATGTAGGGGAACATCTCCGGGTCGTCAGGTGAGCCGTAGTCGGAGACCCAGGCCCACCCAATTGTGAACTTGTGGAACCGGAGCATGTCCATCACTCCGACTGCCGGCAGAGCAGCGCCGAAGAGGTCAGGACGCTGATTCAGGGTGGCCCCCACCAGGAGGCCGCCGTTTGACGCCCCGCCGATAGCGAGCTTCTCCGAGGAGGTGTAGCCCTGCGCGATCAGGTATTCCGCTGCCGCGATGAAGTCGTCGAACACGTTCTGCTTGTTCTCGAGCATCCCGGCCTGGTGCCACTCCTCGCCGTACTCACCGCCGCCGCGCAGGTTCGCGGATGCGTACACGCCGCCCATCTCCAACCACACGAGGTTGCTGATGGAGAAACTCGGTTTGCGACTGATGTTGAAGCCACCGTAGCCGTATAAGAAGGTAGGGTTTGAGCCGTCCAGCGCGATGCCTTTCTTGTGCGTGATGAACATGGGGATCCGGGTGCCGTCCTTGCTCTCGTAGAACACCTGCGCAGTCTCGTAGCCGCTCGGATCGAAGTCGATCTCCGGCGACTTGAAGACGGACGCCTCCCCACTCGTGAAGTCATACCGGAAGACGGTCGTTGGGTAGAGGAACGAGGTGAAGCTGTAGAACATCTCCGCATCTTCCCGCTCGCCCCTGACAGGACCGACCGATCCGAGGGTCGGCAACTCGAGATCCTGCAAGTAGCGGCCGTCCATCTGGTACAGGGCGATGCGTGTGTGAGCGTCGTGCAGGTACTCGGCCACGAACGTGTCGTGGATGATCTCCACCGATTCCAGTACGTCACCCTGCTCGGGGATGATCTCGCGCCAGTGCTCCGGGCCCGGGTGATCGGTGTCGATGGCCACCAGGCGGTAGCGGGGCGCCTCGTTGTTCGTCAGCACGTAGAACACGGGACCGTCGTTGCCGACGACGGAGTAGCTCGCGTCGAAGTCGTCGAGCAGCCGTATCACCTCGCCGTCGAGTCGGGGGTGGGCGGCATCCTCGAGGTCCATATAGTAGATCCGGTTCCGCTCGTCGGTCCCGTGCCACACGTAGAGGATGAGGTAGCGGCCTTCGTGGGTCACTTCGCCGCTGAAGCCCCACTCGGGCTGGTCGGGACGCCCGTAGATGAGTGCGTCGTCGGCCTGCTCGGTGCCGAGCCGGTGGTAGTACAGCGTCTGGTCGAGGTTGGTTGATCGGAGGGTGTCCGCGTCGCCGGGGGTGGGGTAGCGGCTGTAGAAGAAGCCGGCGCCGTCGTGGGTCCAGGACGCTCCTGAGAACTTGATCCACCGAAGGTGGTCGGCGTAGTCCTCGCCCGTCGCCACGTTTCGCACCTTGAACTCCCGCCAATCCGAGCCACTCGCCGCGATCCCGTAGGTCACCACGCTTCCATCCTCAGAAAACGCCAGTGAGGTCAGCGCCACCGTCCCATCGTCCGACCAAGTATTGGGGTCGAACAGCACCGAGGGCTCGCCGTCCAGTGACTCCTGCTTGTACAGCACGTACTGGTTCTGCAGCCCGTCGTTCTTGTAGAAGAAGTACCGCTTGCCTTCCCTGAACGGCGTCCCGTACTTGGGGTAATTCCACAGCTCGGTGAGCCGGTGGCGGATCTGGTCCCGCGCCGGAATGCTGCCGAGATAAGCGAAGGTCACGCAGTTCTGCGCGTCGATCCAGTCGCGGGTGTCGGCGGCGTCAGCGTCCTCGAGCCAGCGATAGGGGTCGGCCACCGGCGTGCCGTGGTAATCGTCCACCACGTCCACGCGGGCGGCTTCGGGGAGCGTGCAGCTGGTCTCCTGGGCCCGAGCAGGCGAGGCGTGTCCCAGGGCGATCACAGCCAAGAGGGAAAACGTGAAACGCACCGTGTGCTGGAGCATGAGGCTGTCCTCCGGTTACTGCGATGAGAGCGCTCGGGGACACGGCCGTGTGACGCAGGTCACTGTGACCTCCGCTACGCCGCTCCGGCCCCGGCTGGGGTAAATTCTTCTAGGCAGGAATCTTACGTGTCGCCCCCGTGATGGGGAGTGCACATGGCCAGACGCAAGCGGGCATCGCTGTTGGCTTGGGCGCCGGAAGAGGAGCAACGGCGCAAAGCGCGGGAGAAGCTGGTGGAGAGCGAGCTGCAGTCGCTACTCGCCGAGCGGCTCCTGAGCGAAGCGCCGACGGCGGGGATTGCACACCTGGTGCTGGCCGTCGTGGTAGCGGTGCTCGGCTGGGGCACCGTGCCGATGGCCGTGCTGCTGCCCTGGCTCGCGCTGGTGGCGATTGCGGGACTGGTCCGCGGGCTGGTCGGGCGCCGCCTCGCCGCCGCTGCGGCCGTGCCGGAGCACGCCACGGCGATGGTGCGCTGGAGCGTCATCCTCGTGGCGGCGGTGTGGACCGTCGGGGCAACGGTCGCAACGCACTGGCTGCCGCTCGAGAGTCTCGCCCTGGTGATCGTTGTGTTCGCGGGGCTCGTGGCGGGCTCCACCGTGACCCTGCTGGCCGACGCGAGGAGCTTCCACTCGTTCACGGCGGTCCTGCTGGGCCCGCTCGCCGTGGCCGTCCTCTTCGCAGGGCAGACGCGCTTCCACGTGGTGGCCGTGGTGCTCATCGTGGTGTACGTGGTCTTGATGGCCGTGCTGTACACTCGCGGGCACGCGGCCCTCAGGCAGCACCTGGCCACGGCGCAGCGCCTGGCGCGTAGTCAAGCCGTGGCCGCGCGCGACCGCTCCTTCCTCGACGAGTTGGTCTCCAGCGCCCCGGACGCCATCGCGGCCGTCAGCCGCGAGGGGCGGGTCCTGGGGGTCAATCCGGCGTTCGAGGATCTCTTCGGCTACACCGTCGCCGAGACGGTGGGACACCTCCTCTCCGAGCTCATCGTGCCCGATGACCAGCGGGAGCGGTCCGACCTGATCGACGACTGGGTGCGGGCCGGCCGGGCGGTCGTGACCGAGACGGAGCGACGTCACAAGAGCGGGCGCCTCATCCCGGTGCGCGTGTCCGCCGCAGCCGCCGGGGAAGAGGCCCACGGGGCGGTGCTCCTCATCTACGACAACCTCACTGCGGAGAAGCAGGCCGAGCGTGCGCTGCGCGATGCGGAAGAGCAGTACCGTGAGCTGGTGGAGGAGGCGTCGGACCTGGTGTGGCAGCTCGATCGCCAAGGCCGCTGGACGTTTCTCAATCAGGCGAGCGAGCGGATCTACGGCGTCTCCCCCGAGGGGCTGCTGGGGAGCAGGTTCACCGAGCGGGCCGACCCGGAGCACGTGGAGCAGGACGAGGCGGCGTTCCAGGATGTGCTGCGGGGCGGGCAGTCCACCGACTATGAGACCGTCCATCGCGACGCGCAGGGGCGCCAGAAGCACCTGAGCATTGCGTCACGGCCGGTGCGTGATGCCGGCGGGAGGATCGTGGGGGCGCGCGGCATCGCCCGCGACGTCTCCGAGCGGGTGGCGGCCCGGGAGGCGCTCAAGGCAGCCCGGGAGGCGGCGGAACGCGCCGCCGAAGCGAAGAGCGCCTTCCTCGCGACCACGAGCCACGAGATCCGCACGCCGATGAACGGTGTAATCGGCATGCTCGAGCTGCTGCTCGACGGCGACCTGGGGACCGAGGAGCGACGCTCGGCCGAGCTCGCCCGCAGCGCCGCGGAGTCGCTGCTCGCGGTGATCAACGACGTGCTGGACTTCTCCAAGATCGAGGCGGGGCAGGTGGAGCTGGAGGAGGTGACCTTCGATCTACCGGCGCTGGTCAACTCGGTGGTGCGGCTCCTGGCGGTGCATGCGTCAGCGAAGGGCATCGACCTGGCGTGCGACCTCCGTCCCGAGGTCCCGCACCTGGTGCGTGGCGACCCGAGCCGATTGCGCCAGGTGCTCAACAACCTGGTGGGCAACGCCATCAAGTTCACGCCTACTGGGGAGGTGGTAGTGCTGGTGGAGCTGGACGGCGAGCGGGCGGGACGGGCAGTCACGCGATTCACGGTGAGCGACACGGGCGTCGGCATCCCGCACGACAAGGTCGAGAGAGTGTTCGAGGACTTCACCCAGGCCGACGTCTCGACGGCGCGAAAGTACGGCGGCACCGGGCTCGGGCTCGCCATCAGCCAGCGGCTGGTCCGCCTCATGGGTGGGGAGATCGAGCTGATCAGTGCGGAGGGGCACGGCAGCGAGTTCTCGTTCGCGGTCGCGCACCCCGTGGCAGCCGAACGGGCCGAGGCAGCCGAGCCACAAGAGCTCGAGTCGCTGCAGGGGGTGCGCGCCCTGGTTGTGGACGACAACCCCACGCATCGCAGGGTGGTACGGGAGATACTAGGCCCAGCCGGGGTGGAACTGGACGAAGTGAACGAGGCCAGCTCGGGCCTCGCGGCGCTGCGGCAGGCCCATGCCGATGGGAAGCCGTACGAGTTGGCGATCATCGACGCCTACATGCCCGGTCAGGACGGGTTCGAGCTGGCCCAGACGGTGCGGGACGATTCCGAGCTCGGCAAGACGCGGCTCATGATGCTGACCTCGGCGGGGCAGCGCGGCGACGGCCAGCGGTGCCGTGACCTGGGCATCGAAGCGTACCTCCCGAAGCCGGCGTCGCGCCTCGAGCTGCTGGAGGCAACGGCGGCGGTAGTGGCGGGCGGCGCGTCCGAGCGCGGCCGCGATCTGATCACGCGGTACTCCATCCGTAAGGCCCGGCAGCGGCTCCGCGTGCTGTTGGCCGAAGACAACCCGGTGAACCGGGAGGTGGCGGCAGCCATGCTGCGGCGCCGGGGCCACGTGGTGGAGGAGGTTGAGAACGGCCAGGAGGCGGTCGCGGCGGCACGCGAGGCTGACTACGATGTGGTGCTCATGGATGTGGAGATGCCGGAGATGGACGGGATCCAGGCCACGCGCGAGATCCGCTCGGATCCGAAGCTCGCCGCGCTCCCCGTCGTAGCGGTGACCGCTCACGTCGTGGCATCGGAGCGGGAGCGGTGCCATGCCGCCGGCATGACCGACTTCGTGGTGAAGCCCTTCAAGCCCTACGAGCTGTTCGCTGCGGTGGAGGGATGGGAGCTGGGCGACTCCGTGCGGATGAGCGGGCCGCCGCCACCGGCGCCGGTGGACCTCGCGGGGCTACGCGAGATGATGCGAGAGGCCGGGGCGGAGGACGCCGTGGACGGGATGCTCAAAGTGTTCCGGGAGGACGCACCCGGCAGGATGGAGGACATCTCGGCCGCCGTATCCGCCGGCCGGGGCGAGGGAATCCGCCAGGCGGCGCACGCGTACAAGTCGGCCGCCGGCACCATCATGGCGCGCAAGCTGGCGGAGCTGCTACAGGCGATGGAGGACGCAGGGCGGGAGGGCGATGCAGAGGCGGCCGAGCGCCTCCTGGGACAGGTGCGACACGAGCACCAGGCGGTGCTCGCGCAGCTCAAGGGTACCGTCGCGGTGTCGTAGTAGCGACCGTCAGGGGCCGGCCGAGAAGCTCAGGGCCAGGACGAGTTGGGGGCCCGCCGTGACGTTCTTGCCGGCCAGTGGTAGCCGGCCTCCTGCCTCGAGCCATATGGGGCCGGTGCGCAACCCCCCGCCCAGCTGGAGAGTTAGCAGGCTGCGAGAGAATCCGGTCTCGACATTCTCGACGATCCAGTTCTTCCCCACGAACCCGTCCAAGGTGACCTTGGCCAGCGACCAGGCCGTCGGGTTCCACCCGGTCTCGGTGAGGAACGTGTACTCGCCGCCTGGATCCTTGGCCAGCTCCTCGTTCTCGAAGCGGGCCCGGTAGCCGACCCACAGCTCCCAGTAGGCGGGGAAGGGCCAGAAGGAGTGACCCACCTCGCCCCAGAGCTCCAGGTCCCATTGCCCATCTCCCACCGGTATCTGTTGCACGTCGAGCGAGTTGAAGCCTACCGGCGCCTTGAAGCCGGCGCGCACGGATACCGGCCACGCCCCGGCAATCGCTTGCCACCGCAACCAAGCCCTCACGTCGCCGATCCCCGAGGAGCGGAGCGTGTCGACTAGGTTCTCGAAGCGCAGGTCCATGTAGGGGATCTGGACCCAGACGTCTATCCGCCGGTGCAGGCCGACGATGACGTCGGTGAACAGGACGCGCGAGTCCGCGACTCCCTGGTCGATGCGCTCGCGCCGCTCGCCCTCGGCGCTGAACTCTTCACTCGTGTTCTGGCGGAAGAACGCCGTCTTGATCCAGGTGCGCCCTGGAGCCCCCTGGGTCCACTGCGCGGGGGACGAACTCGAGAGGAGCACCAACAGGGCCGCTGTGACGGCGGCGAGTCTCACTGCTCGAAGAGGCGCGTGTCGGGATAGTAGACGGACCAGGCGAACCAGAACACCGTGTAGGCGTCCTCCAGGGCCTGGAGTCGCGCCCCGGCCAAGGGGCCCGCCCAGGCCTCGCCGTTGGCGTCCCAGCTGGATCCGGTCTCTGCGTCAGTGAACGTGAAGGTGAGGGGATCCTCGTTCGACACGGTGAACGTAAGCGTCTGGCCATCCACCACCCGGTCGAACGCCCGTGCCGTCTGCAGCTCCCGGTGGTAGGTGACGAGGATCGCGTGCCCGCCCACCGCATCGTTCACTGCCGCCGCGGTCCCCATTTCCCAGAGGAGGCCGAAGGGGTACGCCACGGCGTCGTCGCCCTGGTGCACACCGAGGACCAGCTCCTTGGCCGGTCGAGCTCGGCTCCACGGCGACGACGGGAAGAAGATGTCCTCGTTGCGAAGGTGGTCGTAGTCGCCGTACGGGTAGGCGCCGTAGTTGATGTCGTACCCCGTATTGGTGGTCAGGACCGTGGTCAGCTCATGCGTGCGTCGCCAGTGTTCCCAGGTCGTTTCCACGACGGGCGCCCGCGTGAGCTCGGCCCCGCGCTCCGGTCCGCAGTTGGCACCGAGGAGCATCTGGTTCCACAGGCTCTCGGTCTGGCGGTCGAACATAACGAGGTTGTTCTCGTAGAGTAGACCGGAAACGCCGAAGTTCTTGATTTCCCCCCCGACATCGGGGTCGAACACGATGCCCGAGCCGGTAAGCGGGCAGTAGCTCACCAGAATGGGCACGCCGCCGAGCGTGTCGTTCACGACCTCGTGCCGCCAGAGGATGAACAGCGGATAGGCTCTGGCCTCGCCGTTCACCTCCACACCGAGCACCCGGTCACGCTCCCCCATGAAGAGTGCGTCCTGGTTGCGAACGGTCTCGGGAAGGTTCAGTGCCGGGATGCCGTCTCGGCCCGGGCCACCGTCGAAGATGGCCTCGGTCGGAATGTTGCAGGTGAAGTCGAAGCTGGGGCCGGGCGAGCCGCTGAACAGCCCGTCGACGCACGCGGCCAGGCTCATGGCGGCCAGGGCGGTGGCGAGGCCGTAGAGAATTCGGCTCATGCGCCGGGTCGTGGGAGATGTGGTCGGCATGATACGCAGGAGAACCGGCCCCGGCGTGGAGGGGTTCCCCGGGAACCGACCGTGTCCCCCGGCGGTTCTGTGAGTCACTCATGCAGGGCCCTCGTCTGCCCGGCCGCCTGTTGGGCCGGATCTGTCACGCTCGGAATGAGTTAGGCCGCCGACCGGCACGCCCCCACTGTGCCCCCGGCTCTCGGTCCCCCGCACGCTCGCCGCTGGGGTGCCGCGCATACGACGGTTCCACCGCCACCTCACCACCACAAAGCATCAAGCCAAGGAGGACACGTATGGTGAAGCGCATGATTACCGGACTCGGAGTGGCCGCCGTTCTGGCGTTGGCACTCCCGTCGCTGGCCCAGGCCCAGATGATGGGCAACGCCCCCGAGGGCAAGGAGGCGACGATCTACGGCACGGTGATCGACGTGTCGTGCAAGTTCCGTCATGGCCTGGCGGGAGCCGATCATCGGATGTGCGCGCAGGTCTGCGCGGACAGGGGTGTGCCGCTCGCGATTCTCACCAACGACGGCAAGCTCTACGTTCCCGTGAGCGCGGGCATGCCCGGCGGGAACGAGAGCGAGAGCCTCAAAGAGTTCGCCGAGCAACAGGTCACCGTGAAGGGGACCGTGTTCGACGCCGGCGGGGCCAAGGCGATCCAGATCGAGAGCATCGAGCGCTCGTGACGCTTCTCGGTCGGCGCGCGGGCCGGAGTCGCATCCGGCCCGCGCTCGTTCTTGCGGCGCTTGGCGTGGGTGTCGGGCTGGCCGCCGCGGCGCGGAATGGTGCCGGCACCGCCCGTGGGCCGGTGGCGGAACCCAACCCCGACTGGACGCCTCCGGCCGAGTCGCTGGTGGGCTCGGTTCGCCATGTCTATCAGGCAGAGGCGCGGGAGCGACTCCACCTCGACACCCTGTTCCCTGACGCGCACGTCGCGCTCCTCTGGTTCGAGGGACGCCCCGCCTCGCACTCAGCGCACCTGGGCGCCGTGGTGTTGGACGGCGCCGGTGGCGTGGTGCGGTTCGACGAGCGGCTAACTCCGCACCGGGTGGCGCTTGAGCTCGAGGGCCGCACTCCGATCAGCGTTGCTGCTGCGGCCGACGGTGGCGTGTGGTTCACCGACGGACAGGGCAGCGTGCTGCGCGTCGGGGCTGACGGCCGCATCGCGCAGACCGTGCCAGCCCCGTTCGACTACCCGGCGACCGTGGCCGACCCGCAGGGCGGCGCGTGGCTCGTTCGCTCGGCCGAGTTGTTTTCCTACCGCCTCGTGACGGGAAGCGAGCCGCTGCTGGTGCACTTGAGCGACAGTGGGTCGGTTGGGGGGGTCGGCTCGATTCTGGTGCCCGAGCACGTGCTCCTGGCGGAGCTCGCCAACGCCGGCCACGTGGCCGTGGCCGACGACGCCATCTACTTCGCGCCCTTCATCCGCGACGAGGTGGTGGCGCTCTCCCGCACGGGCGACAGCCTGTGGATCGCGCACCGTGGCCTCCCGCAGAGCACGCCCGATCCCCGGTTCGAGATCGGTGATGCTGGGCCCACGATCGACTACGCGCCGGTCAATCTCGGAATCGGACTGGGCCCGGACGATCGGCTGTACGTGCTGAGTGTGCCGGGGTTCACGACCTCGGAGAGCCGAGTGGACGTCTATGACCCGGAGACGGGCGACCTCGAGCGGTCTGCCAGGCTGCCGACGCCGCTCCCCACCGCGGCAGTGGACGAGGAGGGACGGCTCTATCTGCTCGACCCGTTTCGCCTGCTCACGGGTGTGGCTCCCCGCGAACGTGAGGCGTTTCGGTCGTTCGACCTCGAGGTGCTCGATGAGGGGCGCATGACGCAGGCTGACCTGAAAGGGAAGGTCGTGCTGGTGAACTTTTGGGCGTCGTGGTGCGCGCCGTGCCGCCTGGAGATGCCGGCGCTCGACACGCTACGTCGCTCGATCGACCATCCCGACTTCGAGTTCGTCGCGATGAACGACGACGTCTCAGTCGGTGATGCGGAGGCCTTCCTGGAGGAGTACGGCTTCGACTTCCCGGTGCTCCTCGGGCGCGGCAAGCTCAGGCAGCAGTACCACTACATGGGGTTGCCGTACACGGTACTGCTCGACCGCGAGGCGCGCGTGGTGCAGCGCTGGATCGGCTTCGCCGGAGGGGAGCAGATTGCCGGTATCCGGGCGGTGATCCAGGCCGAGCTCGCGCGAGGCGGTGACGCTAGTGGCCCCGCGCACGATGGACACGCAGGCAAGCACCGCAACTAGACAGATCAGTCTGTGCTGCGGATCCTCGCCACCGCCCCTCCGTCGGCGGTGATGCCGCGGCGCTTCCCATCCACGCTCAGCACGTCGTAATCCCGCAGCATGTAGATGACTACGAACCCGGCTAGCACGGGCACTCCGGCGAGAAACAAGTGCTGCGGTCGCTCGTTGAGATAGAGCCCCCAAGGATCGATCAACTGCTTCCAGGTGGCGACGACCGAAATGGTGTGCAGCACGAGCCCCAGGCCGTACGACCAGCGGCGCCACAGTCCTACGATGATGGCGATCGAGAGCAGCGCCTCGAGCGCGCCGATGACATAGGGGAGCGCCGGACCGATGGGAATCAGGTAGAAACGATCCCAGATGGCGACCGTGGTCTCGGGGATGAAGAACTTCTCCAGTGCCCAGAGTAGCAGGAAGCCGCCGAGGGAGATACGCAGGACGGCCAGCGCCACAGCCAGCCGACGAGGCGAACCAGGGATCTCATTCATGGGTGCGCGCTCCTCGAGCCGCGGGAGGTGAATTACCGAACGATGCGGGTCTCCGGCTGGAAGACCGCCCAGGCGAACCAAAAGTGGTTGCCATACGCGATCGGCTCAAGTTGCGTCCCTTTGAGCTCGCCACCCACCGAGCGGCCCAGGATGTCCCAGGTCGATCCGGTCTCGCGGTCCCGAAACTTGTCGTCGCCAGCCCGCTCGAAGGTGAGGGTCCGATCACCCACCCTGCGGTCGTACACACCACTCGAACCCACGTCGCGGCCCTGGGCAATGGTACGCGTGTCCACCGAGCTGGCCATTCCGGGCGTCCACAAGACGACGACCGCGGTGCCGTCGATCACGTCGTTCACGGCGCCCCTCGTCTCTAGGGACGAGAAGGGATAGGCGACTGTGGCCTCACCCAGTGTCACTGCCACAACGCGCTCCATAGCGGGTAGCCGATCGTCGGGCCGCGGACGGAAGAACCGGCTCCAGGGCTTGTTGTCGAGGTCGTCGTACCGCTGGTACGGGTTCTCGCCGTAGGGGCGGCTGAAGCCCGTTTCCCGCGAGAGCACGTGGCCGTCGGGATAGGCCTGCTTGAACGTCGCCCAACTCACCAGAGGTGCGCTGATGAAGGTGAGCTGCTGTCCGGCGTACTCACCCACGATCCCTTCTCCGGTCGCCTGCTGCCACCAGGTTTCCGTTTGCCGGTCGTACATCACGAGGTCGGAGTGCCGCAGGCGCCCCGTTGTGCCGAAGTCGAGCACTAGGCCCTCGAACCTGCGGTCGAAGGCCAGTGCCGTGTTGCACAGCGGGCAGTAGGTGACCGAGACGGGCATCCCGCCCACCTCGTCGTTCACGATCTCGTGCCAAATGAGGATCTGCAGGGGGTACGCCTTGGCGGCCCTCCCTGCCGTGACCACCACCACCGGCTCTCGGTTCTCGAGCCAGCGATCGGCTTCTCGCACCGAGACGAACTTCGGGCGATCGATGGCTGGGATCCCGTCCTTCGGCGGACCGCCTGAGACGATCTCGTCGAGCGGCACCGTGTGCTTGGAGAAGTCGGTGGTCCAGTCCCCGCTGAACTGGGCGTGGGCCGGGGCCGTCACGGCGATTGCGGCGCCGATGCCCAGCGTGAGGGTTCGGATGTAGATGGAAGGCATCGTACAGGGTCCGTCCGTCGGTCTCCGTAGTGGCGCTCTGCGCTCTAGGAAACCGTCGGAGGGAGGGGGAGGTTCCGGGTGGCGGTGGGGACGACGGCCAGGAGGGTATCGCGGGGCGCCGCACACGCTTCCGCCGCGGCTGCCGGCATCGTCGCTACTATCGTTCCGTCGGATCCACCAGGCTGATTAGCGTCATCCCCGGCTTCGGCGTCGGCGGGCTCACCACGGTCATGATCGACACCTCGCCAGACTCTCGGATCGTGAACATGGGGATAGCTGCCTCACCGTAGAGCCTCCGGAACGCCTCCAAGTCGAACTCGTCGGTGAGGCGGTTCACTTTGATGACTGCCCCCGAGCGGAATCGGCTGCTCAAGTGGTCGTGGGTGGCGTCGTCGCGGAAGAGGAACCGGCCGCGCAGGTGCTGGGGAATGCCGCCGGTCTGCACGTCCAAATCTCGGGGCGGGAGCTGGAAGGTGTGCGACCGGTCGAAGATGTCGCCGAAGTGGAGGGCGCAGAGGGCGTTGACCTCGTCGTTCGGGGTGACGGCCAGGAGCCGGCCAATGCCGTCGAGTTCCAGCTCCAACTGCTCCAGCGCCCGTTCAGTGAGCACGTTGGCGTAGTGGGTCTTGATTCCCTGGCGCCGGGCGGCGCGCACGTTACCCCAATTGGAGTCGGCCAGGATGACCCGTACCCCTTGATCCTGCAGAGCCTTCGCCAGCTCGCGCACCCACTGGGCCGCGCCGACGATCAACATCCCCTGCGGATTGGGGGTGGCCACGCCGAGGCGGCGTGCGAGGAAGGGTGTGACGATGCCGTAGGTTGCTACCGTTCCCACGATCACGAGGAACATGAGCGGGACTAGGCGGGCGGCCGAACCGTCGCCGTGCTCCACGAGCTCCAAGGCGAACACCGATACCACTGCTGCCGCGACGATCCCGCGGGGGGCGATGAACCCGAGGAACACACGCTCGCGCCAGTTGAACTTGGACCGCCACGTGGAAAGGGCGATCGCGGCAGGCCGCACCACGAGGATCAGCACGCCGAGGAACGCGAGGCTGGTGGCGCTGGTGTAATCGGGGTCGTGCAGCGGGAGGCGCGCTGCCAGAATGATGAACAGCGCCGAGATGAGCAGGACCCGCAAGTTCTCCTTGAACTCCACGATGTGCCGCACCGACACGAACGGCTGGCTGGCGAGGGCCGCGCCCATGAGGGTGACGGCGAGCAGGCCCGACTCCTCCTGGATCTGATTCGACGCGGCAAAGGCCAGGATCACGACCGTCAGAGCGACCGGGCTCTGCAGGTAGTCGGGGATCCAGTAATGCCTGAGCAGCAGCACGACCAGCGCGGCGCCAGCAAAGCCGAGGAGCGCCCCGGTGAGAGCCGCCTTCAGCACCCCGAGGCCGGCGACCGCGATTCCCTGCTCGAACCCTCCTGCCAGGATCGCCTCGAACACCAGCACGCCGAGGATCGCGCCGATCGGGTCGTTCACGATCCCCTCCCACTTGACCGCCGATCCTACACGCACGTCGGGTCGGATGTGTCGCAGGAGAGGAACGATCACCGTCGGTCCGGTAACCACCAGGATCGCGCCGAACAGGATCGCGATCTCGAGGTCGAGTCCGAGCAGCGAGTACGCGAACCCGGTAGACAGGACCCACGTCACTGGGACGCCCACGATGATGAGGTTGCGTACGATTCGCCCGATCTCGCGCAGCTCGGCGATGTCCAGGCTCAGGCCTCCCTCGAACAGGATGACGGCCACCGAGAGCGAGACGATCGGGAACAGGAGATCGCCCAGGAGAGCGTCGGGGTCGATGAACCCAGTAACTGGCCCAGCCGCGAACCCCACCAGAAGCAGGATCAGGATCGCGGGCAGCTTGAGACGCCAAGCGAGCCATTGGGATCCGATGCCCAGAACGACGATGGCGGCGAGGCCGACGAGGAGACCTTGCATCGCGCGTTACTCCCTGTGCCGGGCGAGGGCTAGGCCCTGGCGGGCTCGGCGCCGTTGAATTGGCCTACTTGCCTCGGGCCCTCGCGCCCGTCGGCGTTGCGCCAATGCACCCCCGCCCACCGTGAGGAAGCCGGCCCCGAACAGCACGGCGGCCCCCGTGGGAGAGGCGGTGTTCTCGACCAGGGCGCCGAGCGCCAAAAGGAGCACCATGGTGCCCAGCGCACATTCGAACAGCGCGCCCCTCGGCGCTGCCAGGCGGTAGGCCGCTGAGCGCCACGAACCGTTGCGCTCTCCGTTCAGCCGGTACTTCGGCGTGCGCCGAAACGGTGTCTGGCGCCGTGTGAGGCCGCGGCACACCGCCGCCGCCTGGCCGAGCGCGATGCCGGCGCCGAGCACCATGATGCCCGGCACGAGCACGAGTCGGTGACGCCAGTGCCGTGGGTCGCGAGCCCGTGCGGCCACCCCGTAGAACACTGCGAGCGCCAGACCGGCGAACGCCAGCAGCGCACCGTCTACGGCCAACACCCAGTTCTTGTGCAGCGGCTCCACCACCCAGCCCGCCGCGAGGCTCGCGAGGGCCAGCACCACTAGCACCGGGTACGCCAGGTTGCCGGTCAGCTGGAACAAGGCCTCAGTCTTCGTGCGGAGAGCAAGGGGGGCGCGGATAACCGTGGGGAGCAGCCTGCGCGCCGTCTGCACACCGCCCTGGGCCCAGCGCTGCTGCTGCAGGCGGTAGGCAGCGATCTCGATCGGCAGCTCGGCGGGCACGGCTATGTCGTCGCGGTACACGAAGCGCCAGCCGGCGAGCTGGGCGCGATACGACAGATCGAGATCCTCGGTCAGCGTGTCGGCGCGCCACCCACCCGCGTCGTCGATCGTGCGCCGACGCCACACCCCCGCGGTGCCGTTGAAGTTGAAGAAGCAGCCGGTGGCGGCCCGCACGCCGTGCTCCACGGCGAAGTGGGCATCGAGCTGCAGCGCCTGTGCCCGGGTGAGTAGCGACGAGTCGGCGTTCAAGTGTGTCCAGCGGACCTGGACCATGCCGACCGTGGGATCAGTGAACTCACCAACGGTGCGCAGCAGGAAGTCGCACGTCGGTACGAAGTCGGCATCGAAGATCGCCACGAGATCGCCACGGGCCTGCTCGAGCCCCGCCGCGAGGGCTCCGGCCTTGTAGCCGGCGCGCTCGGTCCGCCGAATGTGCGTGGCCTGGATGCCGCGGCTGCGCAGCTGCGCGACCGCCCGCGCCACGACGGCACCAGTCTCGTCGGTGGAGTCGTCCAGCACCTGGATCTCGAGCCGATCGCGTGGGTAGTCCATGGCGCCTGCTGCGAGAATCACCCGCTCGGCCACGTAGCGCTCGTTGTAGAGGGGGAGCTGTACGGTCACCGTGGGGAGCACCTGTGGCAGCTGCGGAGGCCGTAACCGACGTCCCTGCACGTGCCGCCGGTATCGCACGCCCAGGAGCAGTCGGTGCAGGCCGTACACCGCCAGCACCAGCGACGCGGCGAAGTGAAGCGCGAGGAGAGTCGCGGTCATTGACCGGCCGTCAGAATGATTTGGCGAGCGAGCTACCGCCGTCCACTACGAAGATCGCGCCAGTGATCCAGGAACCGGCTGGACTCGCTAGGTACACGGCCATGTTGGCGATGTCCTCGGGGGCACCGAGCGTGCCGAGGGGAATGTAGCGCGACAGCCCCTGTTCGATCGCCACCCCGCCTACCGCGAAGGCCTTGCTGGCACCTTCGGTGGGAATGGGCCCAGGCGCGATGACGTTCACCGTGACCTTGTCCTTGGCCCACTCGAGGGCGAGGGTCCTAGTGAGCGCGTCGATCCCCGCCTTCGCCGCGGTGGCATGCGCCATCTGAGGCCAGCCGTTGTAGTGCAGCGTCATCGAGATGGAGATGATACGCCCGCCACCCTGACCCGCCATCACCGGGTGAACCGCCTGGGAGCAGAAGAAGGTTCCGTAGAGATCCGTCTCCACGACGGCCCGCCACCCGTTGGGCGACAGCTCGGCCGACGGCGCATAGAAGTTGCCCGCCGCATTGTTCACCAGGATGTCAAGCCGGCCCAACTCGCCCGCAACGTGCTCCACTGCGGCGCGTACCGAGTCCGGTTGGCGGACATTCGTCTCGACCGCGAGCACGCGGGTCCCGTGCTCTTGGAGCTTGTCGGCTGCGGACTCCAGGCGCTGCAGCTTGCGGCTGGCAATGGCGACGTCGGCACCGCAGCGTGCCATCTCGCTCGCCATGGCAAAACCCAGGCCGGTGCCGCCGCCGGTGATGAGGGCAACCTGGCCCTTGAGGAGGTCGGGTCGGAAGATCACGGGTGCTCCACGCGATAGTGTGACGAAAGGTGTCACGCGCTGCTCGGTGCTACAAGGAGCCTGCTTGATCCGGGGTCGGCCCTGGGCTAGGCTTCGCGCCGGGGACTGTGAAACGGGTCTGGCAGCGGGAGTGTTCCGTGAACGGATTCACCCACACGACGCTCGGCCGTACCGGTATTGCAGTGCACCGCCTCGGACTCTCGGCATCGTACTGGCCCGGGAAGGAGGCCATACACCGGGCGCTCGATCGTGGCGTCAATTACTTCTTCATGTACGGCTTTGACTTCCAGATGGTCCGGGCAATGCGGGACGTGTTGCAGACGGAGCGGGAGTCGTACGTCATCGCCACCGGTGCCTACAACTACATCTTCGGCCGTCAGAACATCGAACGCACGCTGCACAAGCGGCTGCGGCAACTGCGCACGGATCATGTCGACATCTTCCTGTTCCTTGGGGTGATGCAGGGAAAGCAGTTCCCGGAGGCGGTTCGCGACGAGCTGCTGCGGCTGCGTGAGACGGGGAAGGTGCGTTACGTCGGAGTATCGATACACGACCGCGAGTTCGCGGGCCGGCTGGCAGCCGAGGGAGATCTCGATGTGCTGATGATCCGCTACAACGCGGCGCACCGCGGCGCCGAGCGGCAGATCTTCCCCTTCGTGGCCCAGCACGACCCGGGCATTGTCAGCTACACGGCCACGCGGTGGCGTCGATTGCTGTACCGGCCGCGCGGGTGGCCCAGAGACGGATTCCGTCCCACGGCGGGCCAGTGCTACCGCTTCGTGCTGTCCAATCCTCACGTGCACGTGTGCATGACCGCGCCCTCCAACGTGAGGCAGCTGGAGGAGAACCTGGCCGCGCTCGACGCCGGACCGCTGTCGGAAGTGGAGACGGCGCGGATGCTTGAGTTCGGGGACGTGGTGTACGAGCGCCGCGGCTGGTTCATGGGGGGGTGAGGGAGCCCGGATCTCACCCGGGGTCCGATCACCGATCACATGGTACGGTGCCCCTCGGCACCGGTGACTGAGGAGACGACGATGCCGATCGAATCCATCAACCCTGCCACCGGCGATACGATCGCCACCTACCCGGAGACTTCCCAGGAACAGCTCACCACCATCCTCGAGCGTGCCGATCGAATGTTCCGGGAGTGGCGCCGCACGAGCTTCGAGCACCGGGCTGGCTTGCTGCACAAAGCGGCTGCCGTGCTGCGCGAAGGCAGCGAGGAGTACGCCGCCCTCATGGCCACCGAGATGGGCAAGCCGGTGGCTCAGGGACGGGCAGAGGTCGAGAAGTGTGCCTGGGTGTGCGACTACTATGCGGATGAGGCTCCGCGTTTTCTCGCCCCCGAGGATGTCGCCACCGATGCAACGAGGAGCTTCGTGACGTACCAGCCCCTCGGCGTGGTGCTCGCGGTGATGCCGTGGAATTTCCCACTGTGGCAGGTGTTCCGCTTCGCCGCGCCGAGCCTCATGGCGGGCAACGCGGGTGTGCTCAAGCACTCATCCAACGTGATGGGCTGCGCCCTGGCGATCGAAGCGGTGTTCCGGGACGCGGGCTTCCCCGAGGATCTCTTTCGCACGCTGGTGATTGGGTCGTCCAGGGTGCCCGGCGTGATTGCGGCCCCGCAGGTCAAGGCGGTGACCCTCACCGGCAGCACCCCGGCGGGGCAGGCGGTGGCCGCCGCGGCGGGGGCCGTCCTCAAGAAGACGGTGCTCGAGCTGGGTGGGAGCGATCCGTACGTGGTGCTGGAGGACGCCGATCTGGACCTGGCGGCGGAGACCTGCGTGAGCTCCCGCCTCATCAACAGCGGGCAGAGCTGCATAGCCGCCAAGCGGTTCGTCGTGGTGCGGCCGATCCTCGATGCCTTCACCGAGCGCTACGTGGAGAAGATGAGGGCAAAGAAGACCGCCGACCCGTTTGAGGACGGCGTGGACGTGGGTCCACAGGCGCGGCGCGACCTGCGCGACGAGCTGCACCGGCAGGTGCAGGAGTCGGTGGCGCGGGGCGCGAACCTGCTGCTGGGCGGTGCGGCACCGGACGGTCCCGGTGCGTTCTACCCGCCCACGGTGCTCGCCGACGTCAAGCCCGGCATGCCTGCCTACGACGAGGAGATGTTCGGGCCGGTGGCCGCGATCATCGCGGCCGAGGACGAAGCCGACGCTATCCGGATCGCCAACGATAGCGTCTTCGGGCTCGGAGCTGCCGTGTTCACCCGGGACGTGGAGCGAGGGCAGCGTATCGCGGTTGAGGAGTTGGAGGCGGGCTCCTGCTTCGTCAACGCGTTTGTGAAGTCCGACCCCCGCCTGCCGTTCGGCGGCATCAAGGAGTCGGGCTATGGGCGTGAGTTGTCGGTGTTCGGGATCCGGGAGTTTGTGAACATCAAGACCGTGTATGTAGCCTAACCGGCCTCCGGGTTGGTCGGCCTGATGTCGAGCTCCGAGATGAGTGCCCGATCGGGCAGCTCGAGCGCCGCCAGCACTGCGTGGGCGACGTCCTCTGCCTGGAGCTTCCGCTCCGGATGCTCGAGGTTCGCCCCCGACTTCTCGAAGAATGGTGTCACTACCGAGCCGGGGCAGATGGCCACGACCCGGATGTTGTGCTTCCGGACTTCCCCGAAGAGTGACTTCGAGAACCCCAGCACGGCGTGCTTCGACGCGGCGTATGCCGCACCCCCGGGAACGGGGTTCCTGCCGGCCAGGCTCGCGATATTGATGATGTGGCCCGAGCCCCGCCGCCTCATATCCGGGAGGAACGCCCGCGTCATCAGGAATACGCCCCTGACGTTCACCGCCATCGTCTCGTCGAACTGCTCTGGGGTCATCTCCTCGACGGGGACGAAGTGGGCCATCCCGGCGTTGTTGACCAGCACGTCGGCCGGCCCGAACTCGGCCCTGACGAACTTGGCGAAGCCCTCCACGCTCGGCACGCTGCCGACGTCACAGGGCCGCCCAATGGCAGTGAAGCCGTGGCCGCGGAGCTCGGCGGTCAGGGCGTCGACCTTGGCGGCGGTGCGGGCGCAGACGGCCAGCCTGGCGCCCCGCTTACCTAGCGCGAGCGCGATGGCGCGGCCGATGCCCTCCGTGGCGCCGGTGACGACGCAGATGGAGTTCCGGAGGTCCATGCTGGAATTGTAGCACCCTGGGGCCCGCGGGGCGGAAGAGTTGGACCTGCCGCCCTACCGCCCCGCCGACTTGCCGCCCTTGCCACCGCCCGTCCCCCAGGGCATGTTCCACGTCCCCGTTGCAGGAGGTGAAGACGTGCGTGTCTATACAGGAGACGCCATTCGAAACGTCGCTGTCGTTGGCCACGGCGCGAGCGGAAAGACGAGTCTGGTAGATGCACTCGCGTTCGTGGCCGGCAGCAGCTCGCGGCATGGCCGGGTAGAAGACGGGACCGCCCTCACCGACTACACCCCCGACGAAATCGAACGGCAGTACTCCATCAACCTCGCCCTCGCGCACGCCGAGTGGAACAAGGTCAAGATCAACTTAATCGACACCCCTGGTTACCTCGACTTCATCGGTGACGCGATGGCTGGCGTCTACGCGGCCGACGCGGCGCTGCTAGTCGTGAGTGCCGCGGCAGGCGTGGAAGTGGGCACTGAGAAGGTCTGGGAGTTCGCCGAGGCGCGGGGAATCCCGCGCATGTTCTTTCTCTCGCTGTTAGACAAGGAGCACGCAGACTTCGAGAAGGTCTATCGGGATATCAAGGAGCACCTGACCCCGAAGGTCGTCCCGATCGAGATCCCGGTAGGGGAGGGACCGGAGTTCCACGGCATCATCAATCTTTTCTCGAAGAAGTGCCACATGTACAAGAAGGGCACCAAGGCCGGCGAGTACGACGAGGTCGACGTGCCCGAGGAGTACCTGCAGCGGTTCGAGACGCATCAGCAGGAGCTGATCGAGACGATCGCCACTACGAACGACGAGCTGCTGGAGCGATACCTGGGTGGGGAGGAGATCTCCCGGGAAGAGGCCGTCGCCGCCATGAAGGAGGGAATGGCCGCGGGCGAGATCTGTCCGCTCCTGTGTGGATCGGCGCACTTGACCTACGGAACCCGGGCGCTGCTCACGAAGCTCGTGGAGCTGGTCCCGGCCCCGACTGAACGGCCACCGGTCAAGGCCGAGACGTGGGGCGACGCCGAGGGAATCGAGCTCGCGCCGGCCGACAGCTCGCCGTTCGTGGCGCAGGTGTTCAAGACCGTCTCCGAGCCCCACGTGGGCGACGTCACGTTCTTCCGCATCTACACGGGGAGCGTCTCCAACGGGGCCGAGGTGTACAACGCACCGCGCAACACGGCGGAGAAACTCAACCACCTGTCGGTGCCGCAGGGAAAGGACCGGAGCGAGGTCCCCATGCTCCACGCCGGTGACATCGGTGTGGTGGCGAAGCTCAAGGACACGCACACCAACGATACGCTGTCGACGCAAGGCCAGAAGGTTGTGTTGCGGAAGATTCCCTTCCCTGAGCCGCTCACCGTGCTGTCTGTCAGGGTCACGAAGCGGGGGGAGGAGGACAAGCTCTCGACCGGACTGCAGAAGCTGCACGAAGAGGACCCGACCTTCGAGCACACCTACAGCGGCGAGTTGGCGCAGACGCTCATCAGCGGCCGCGGAGAGCGGCACCTGGAGATCGTCATCGGCCGATTGGAGCGGAAGTTCGGCGTGCACGCCGAGCTCGGGCGACCCCGTGTCGCCTATCGGGAGACCTTCAAGGGGAAGGCGGAGGGGCAGGGGCGGCACAAGAAGCAGACCGGCGGCCGAGGGCAGTTCGGCGACTGCTGGATTCGCATCGCGCCGCAGGATCGGGGCACGGGCTATGAGTTCGTAGATCGGATCAAGGGCGGCGTGATCCCCAACAAGTACATTCCGGCGGTGGATAAGGGGATCCAGGAGGCGGCCGCGCGAGGCGTCCTGGCCAGGTATCCCTGCGTGGACTTCCGAGTGGAGTGCTATGACGGCTCGTATCACGACGTGGACTCGAGCGAGCAGTCGTTCAAGATGGCAGGCATCATGGCGTTCCGGAACGTGGCTCCCAACGCAAAGCCAGTGTTGCTGGAGCCGATCTTCGAGGTCGAGGTGTGGACTCCCGAAGACAACCTCGGCGAGGTAATGGGCGACCTCTCCTCCCGCCGCGGGCAGATCTTGGGGAGTGTGCCCGACAGGCGCCTAACTAAGGTCAACGCCTTCGTGCCGGAGGCCGAGATGTACCGCTACTCCACCCAGCTGCACTCCATGACGCACGGTCGCGGCACGTTCCGCTGGATTTTCTCCACCTATCAGGAGGTCCCGCCGGACGTGGCGGAGAAGATCAAGGAGGAGCGGGAGAAGGAGCTGGAGGAGGAGAAAGAGCGGAGATAGCGAACTCGTCTGGCGCGTACAGGAACGGGGCCCAATCTCGGGCCCCGTTCTGTCTATGACATGTGGCGCGGCGCTCTCGGTTGGCTAGGAGCGCTTCCGCTTGCTGGTGCGGCGTCCCCCGGCGCGTGACCGCTTGCGTGCGTCGCCCTTGCCGACGCGGGGGAGTTGCTCCAGGGCCATCATGCCGTACTCCGGCTCGTGGATGCCGGCCGCCACCAGCGTTCCCTCGCGCGGCTGCTTCCATACGTACCGCTCGCCCCGGTAGTTCCGCAGCACCACCTCGCTCTCGTTGATCTCCTCGACGTATTCGGGCAGCAGCGGCACTTTGCCGCCGCCACCAGGTGCGTCGATGGCGAAGTGCGGCACCGCGAGCCCGGACGTCCAGCCGCGCAGCCCCTGGACGATCTCCAGTCCTTTCTCGACGCTGGTCTTGAAGTGCTCCACCCCCGCCACGTTGTCGCACATATAGAGGTAATAGGGCCGCACTCGTGCCGTCAGCAGCTTCTGCATCAGCTCCCGCATGATGTCCACGTCGTCGTTGATCCCCTTGAGGAGCACCGTCTGGCAGCCGAGAGGCACGCCGGCATCGGCCAGCCTCTCCAGGCCGCGCACCGCTTCCGGGGTGAGTTCCAGCGGGTGATTGAAGTGCGTGTTGATGTACAGCGGGTGATGCTTGCTGAGCACGCTGCACAGCTCGGGCGTGATCCGCTCGGGCAGGTGGCAGGGCACCCTGGTCCCGATGCGAATGATCTCCAGGTGCTTCATCTTGCGCAGCCGCATCAGGATCTGGTCCAGGCGGCGGTCCGAGAGGAGTAGCGGGTCACCGCCCGACAGTATCACGTCGCGGATCTCGACGTGCTCCTCCAGGTACTGGAACCCGCTCTCCAACTGCGCCATTGAGATCTTCTCGGGATCTCCCACCTTGCGTCGCCGCGTGCAGAACCGGCAGTATGCTGCGCACACGGGGCTCACCAAGAAGAGAGCCCGGTCGGGATAGCGGTGCGTGATGATGGGGACCGGCGAGTCACCGTCCTCGTTGAGGCTGTCCATCACCCCGTCGACCACCTCGAGCTCCTGCAAGTCCGGCATGTACTGTTGCCAGATGGGATCGCCCGGCTCCTCGATGAGATCCACCATCGCGGGCGAGATGCGAAACTCGAAGTTGTCGACGGCGTCCTGCAGGCGCTCGAGGTCGGGGAAGTGCTCGGCCCCGAACCTGTCCACGAGCTGCTGCAGGGAGCGCATGCCGCGCTCGCGCAGGAGCTTCTGCCAATCAGCCATCGTGTGCCGTCCCTGCTGTGGGAGGAGCCAGCGGTTTCGAGTACACGATCAGGTCGTCACCGGGAGCGTAGTAACCCGGGATGTGGGCGGCGCGGTGGTATCCCAGGGCCTCGTAGAAGGACCGAGTGGCAGCGTAGTCGTCTCTGGAAGACGTCTCCACAACCACCAGCCGGCCACCCTCCCTGCCCATCGCCTCCTCGCTCGCGGCCATCAGCCTGCGGCCCACGCCGAGCCGCTGCACGGCCGGATCCACCACGATCCAGTAGAGGTCCCATGTGCTCACAGTGCAGGGCGTGGGGCCGTATAGCGTGAGCCCCACGAGCTTGTCGTCGTCGAACGCGCCGAGGGCGTGGTAGTCTGCTCCGGGCGCCGCCACCGCGTCGTCGAACACCTCCAGCGCCACGGCGACCTCGTCCGGACGGAACACGCCCGTCGCCTCCACCATCGCGCCCACGCGGTCGCGGTCGGCGGCGCTCGGCGCGCGCAGGGCGATCACCGGCATGCGGACGCTCATGCTACGTGCTGCTCGCCGGGGCCCGGCGCATGGCTCTCGCGGCTCTGCACCAGCACCCGTCCCGGCTCGTGAGTTGTGGCCGCGGCCGCTGCAGCGTCCACCACACGCGAGACCAGCTCGTCGTAAGACCAACCGTATGCCCGGGCCATGTTGGCCAGCCCGGCGTCGGTCGAGATATCGGGGCTCGGGTTCACCTCCAACACCCATGGTGTCCCCGCGTGGTCCACCCGCATGTCGACCCGGCCGTAGCCGCAGCCCTCGACGGCGCGCCATGCGGCTCGCGCCACCTGCAGCACGCGCTGCTCCAGTTCGGGATCGACCCGCGCCGGGCAGATGGGCTGCGTGCCGGCGTACTCCGGGCTGCTCGGTGTCCACTTCGCGTCGAACGAGACGATGCGCCACGCAGCATCCGGCATCTGGCTGAAGTCGATCTCGGAGAGCGGCAGCACATGCTCGCCCACGAACGCCGCGGCGATCTCGCGGCCCCGCACGTACTGCTGGACCATCATCTCGCCGTAGGCCTGGCTCATGGCGGCCACCCGCGCGTCGAGCTCCTCCCGCGTGGTTACCACCGACGCCTGCTCGATACCTACGCTGGCGTCTTCCTCGGCCGGCTTCACGATGGCGGGCAAGGGGAAGTCCTGGGGAACTGGTGCCTCGTCGGGCGCGTGCCAGCGCGGGACGGGCAGCCCCGCCGCCTGGAGCACGGCGTTGAGCAGCGGCTTACGGTGGCAGACCGTCATCATCCACGCCGATCCGCCCGTATAGGGGATGTCGGCCAGCTCGATGGCCGAAGCCACCTTGTACTCCATGTGGCTGGCGCCGCCGACCCCCTCGCAGAGGTTGAAAACCATGTCCGACTTGCGGACGGCGTCGAACCACGCGAGGTCCGGCAGCACCGCGACCTTGGCGACGGTGTGCCCCCGCTGTTCGAGGGCCTGACTCACCTGACCCACTACGTCGAGCACCGACTGGATGTCCTCCGGGCTCCAGTCGGCCGCGCCGCCGTCGTAGATCACGGCGATCCTCAGGTGGCCGCTCCTGAGGGGGTCTTGGGCCGCAGCTCTCGTCCCGTCGCCCGTCTCCAAGCAATCCTGGTTACGTCCTGGATCAGCTCATCGTACGTCATGTCCGCCGCGGACGCCGCACAGGGGAAGCAGCTGTGCGCCTGCGGGTCCGGCATGATGCCGGGCAGCGGGTTCACCTCCAGGACGTGAGGTGCTCCGTCGGCGTCCAACCGGAGATCGACGCGCGACCAGTCGCGGCACCCGAGGGCGCGGTAGGCCGCCAGCGCGGTCGACCGGATCTGCTGCACCAGCTCCTCGGGGACCCGGGCAGGGCACTCGAGCACGTCGAGGTCGGTGTCGGGCCGGTCCCACAGCCACTTCGCCTCGTAGCCCATGACGGGGAGGGCACCGTCGGGCAGAGCTCCGAAGCGGTAGCGGATGACCGGCAGGGCCTGCGCCGCGCTGCCGTTGCCGAGCACTGCCACGGTGAACTCGTCGCCCGGCAGGTAGGGCTCCGCGAGCACGGGCTGCCCATAGGTCGCCAGGAGGTACCGGGCCCGCTCCCGAGCGTCCTCTAGCGTCTCGGCGTGGCTCGCTTCCCCTATTCCTTTAGAGGAGCCTTCCCAGACCGGCTTCAGAAAGAGCGGGTAGCGCAGCGCGCCGTTCAGGCGCTCCACGTCGGCATCGGTCTCGACCAGAACCGAGGGCGGTGTCGGCACGCCGTGCCGCGTGAACACGTCCTTCGCATGGCCCTTGTGTAGCGCGAGCGCCAGGGTGAGAGGATCGCTGCCCAGGTAGGGTATGCCGAGGAACTCGGCGATCGCGGGCACGTGCGACTCGCGGTTCGGGCCGCTCACGCCTTCTGCCATGTTGAACAGGAAATCCACGTTCGCGCGGTGCAGCCGCGTCGGGAAGTCGTTGATCGCTTCAAGGAAGACCACGTCACCGAAGATCCGGAGCGCGTCCCCAACGGCTTCGATCGTCTCCAGATCGTCCCACTCGACGTACACGTCGGCGGGTGCGGACGGCTCGTCGGGGGAGGAGTGACCACCGGCGCCACTTCGCCATGTGACGTCGTCCGGTCGCTGGTTGTACGCGAGCCCTATTCGCATCGAACTCCAAACGGAGCTTCCGTTGGGCAACACGATAAGAAATGCCGAACGGATATGCAATACTTTTTTCGAGCATTTTTGAACTACGAACGACCGCCGACGCGCGATGTGCTGCGCGTCACAGGTGCGAGTTGCTGAGGTCGGTGCGTGAGGTGGGGTCGGGAGTCGTACGGCGCGGTCAGCGGCGGCGGTAGACGCGGAAGCTGAATGCGTGTCCGTGCCGCTCGTCGGCTTCGTGCGGCTCGTCGGCCTGGAGCACCCAGTCGGATTCGTCGAACGGGGGGAAGAAGGCGTCACCATCCGGCTCGGCGTGCACCACGGTGAGGTAGATGCGGTCGGCCCGATCGATGGCGAGGCGGTACAGCTCCGCGCCACCAGCGATGAACACCTCGTCATCGTCGCCGGCGAGGCGGAGGGCCTGGTCGAGGGTGGCGACGACATCCGCGCCGTCATAGCGGCGGTCGGGATCGCGACTGAGCACTACGTTGCGGCGGCCCGGCAGAGGCCCGTCCAGCGTCTCGTAGGTCTTGCGACCCATGACCACGGTGTGCCCCATGGTGAGCCGCTTGAACCGCTTCATGTCCTGGGGCAGCCGCCATGGGAGGGTGTCGGCGCGGCCGATGACGCGGTTCTCGGCCATGGCCGCGATGAGGGAGACGATCACACGGCCACCCGTGCCTTGATGTGGGGGTGCGGGTCGTAGCCCTCGAGGGAGAAGTCCTCGAAGCCGAACTCGAAGATCGAGCGCACGTCGGGGTTGAGCCTCATCGTCGGAAGCTGGCGAGGCTCACGCGAGAGTTGCAGCCGAGCCTGTTCCAGGTGATTCGTGTACAGGTGCGCGTCGCCGAACGTGTGGACGAAGTCGCCCGGCTCCAGCCCCGTCACCTGGGCGATCATCATGGTGAGCAATGCGTAGGAGGCGATGTTGAACGGCACGCCGAGAAACGTGTCGGCGCTGCGCTGGTAGAGCTGGCACGACAGCCGGCCCTGGCTCACGTAGAACTGGAACAGCACGTGACACGGGAGCAGAGCCATCCTCGGTAGCTCGGCTACGTTCCAAGCGCTCACCACGATGCGGCGCGAGTCGGGATCCTGGCGGATCTGCTGCACCACGCGAGAGATCTGGTCGATGCGCTCGCCGTCTGGCGCCGGCCATGAGCGCCACTGTGCCCCATAGACGGGCCCCAGGTCGCCGCGCTCGTCGGCCCACTCATCCCAGATGGTGACGCCGTGGTCGTTCAGGTACTTGGTGTTGGTGTCACCGTTCAGGAACCAGAGGAGCTCGTAGATGATGGACTTCAGGTGGAGCTTCTTGGTGGTGACGAGCGGGAACCCGTCGCGCAGGTCGAACCGCATCTGATAGCCGAACACGCTGAGCGTCCCGGTCCCGGTGCGATCCCGCTTGGGCTGACCGTGGTCCAGGATGTGCTGCAGGAGGCCGAGGTATTGTTTCATGGTGCCGCGTCCAGGTGCCGGCGCCACCACGCCGCGCCAGCTAGCCACCGGAAGTACGCGCGGACGAGCAGGTTGCTCGAGGCGACGAGTCGCGTGGCGACGATCGTCCGATAGACCTCGCCCCGCGTGATCTTGACCTTGTGACCGGGATCTAGCAGCCGGGGATCGCGCTCGGCCAAGTGGAGGGTCCGCACCGCGAAGTAGAGCGACGTCAAGCAGAAGAGCCGGATCCCGTATTGGCGCCGCGGCAGTGTGGTCGAGTAGCGCAGCGCGTCGCCCAGGTGACCCTTGGTCTTCTCGATGAGCAGGCGCATCACGTGACGGCCCTCGTCGCGGTGCCCCTCCTCCTGCAGCTCCTCCGGCGTTATCCCCGCCGCGGCGCACAGCTGTCGCGGGATGAAGCTCCACCCGCGGCGGCGGTCGTCGGCCACGTCCTTGATGATGTTCGTGAGCTGCAGACCCAGTCCGAAGCTCGTGGCGAGGCGGTCGAGCCGGTCGTACCGGTTGGTGTCGGCCGACGGGTCGTGCAGCCGGAACAGCCGAGTCAGGAGGTGCCCCACGGTTCCCGCCACGTAGTAGCAATAGCGGTCGAGCTCCTCTACAGTAGCGAGGGTTGCGAGGTGCTTCCCGCCCCCCTCGTCGCGGCGCACGAACTCAGCCATCCCCGAGCCCATCTCCTGCACCCATGGACGGATGGCGTCCTGCTGTTCGGTCGGCAGGCGACGGAACTCCCGCAGCACCATGTCGGCTTCGCGTGCTAGCAGCTGCTCGTCGTTGGCCGGGTCGGCGAAGCTGGTACGGAGTGGCTCCCCCTCCGGTCCGTCGGGCTCGAGGCAGCGGCTGAAGTGCGCGAAGAGTCGGTCCTTCTCGGCCGGTGGGATGTCGGGCGTGTCCTCGATCGTGTCGACGATGCGGCACAGCAGGTACGCCACCAGCACGGGGTGCTGAAGGTCGGACGGCAGCAGGCGGATGCAGATCGCGAAGGTGCGAGACACCTTCGGGAGCATCGCGTCGCAGAAGGCCCGGTCCGCGGCGTCGGCCGGTGGGGCGAGGGTGCCGGTCATCGCGTCGAGGGTACGTCTCTCGGCTTCCAGGGCAGCCACCCCGGTACGAACAGACGCCAGGAGAAGATCGTGCGGGGGTCGATGGTCTCGTTGAGCACCCCAGCGACGGC
Organism: uncultured Gemmatimonadaceae bacterium; assembly: GCA_964348295.1. GTDB lineage: Bacteria > Gemmatimonadota > Gemmatimonadetes > Gemmatimonadales > GWC2-71-9 > WVYX01. The sequence continues at coordinate 117,347 of CAYGBV010000005.1, read as the reverse complement.
TCGCCGCAGCCGAGGTGAGCGCCGCACCCGGCCGGCCACGAAGTCGCTGACCCAAGCCCGCGAGAGCCAGTTCTCCGCCACGTGATAGCCGACGTAACGTGGAGCCAGTTCCTGCTCAAGCACTTCTTGGAACGCCCTCAGGTGCGCGAGGTCGTCAGTCGCGAGGGCGCTGTCGATCTGACGAGCCGCGATCTCGCCGGTCTCCATTGCCTTCCCGATGCCCTCTCCGGTGAAAGGGAACGTGGCGCCGATCGTCTCGCCGATGGAGAGAACGCGGTCGCGATGACAGGCCGCGGCACCGCCCAGTCCGCAGCGCAGCCGTGCGCCCTTGAGTGGGGTCACCTCCTCGGCATGGCGGAGCAGCTCCCGCGCCATGGGGAAGTGCTCGCAGAACGCCACGAAGGTGTTCCGCAGGTTCACGTCGCGCTCGCGACCGCCGCGATGGAACACCCCGCAGCCCACGTTGTACTCGTGCTTGCCCATCGGGAAGATCCAGGCGTAGCCCGGGACGATGGAACGGTGAAACGAGATGATGAGCTCCTCGATGGTGACTGGCGAGCGCACGTAGCAGCGTAGCGCCACTGCACTCGGTGATCGACGATGGGCGACCCCCGCGTGCTGTAGCAGCGATACATCGGCGCCCGTGGCCGCGACCGCCGTCCGGGCGCGGACCCGTCCGCCCGAGTTCGCGAGCGATACCGAGACGCCCTCGCCGTCGACGTCGAGGCCCGTGACACGGGCCGTGCGGAACTCCGCCCCGTGCTCCACGGCCGCCTGCACCAGGATGTGATCGAACCGCTCTCGCCTGAGGGTCACGAACTCCCCGGGGACGTCAACGCGGATGTTCCGAGGACTGAAGGCCGAGAGCGTCCGGGCCCGCTGTCCCTCCGCGACGACACGCCGGTAGAGGCCGCCGCGGCGCAACGCGTTGAGCGCGTCGGGAATCAGACCGTCGCCGCAGACCTTCTCCCTGGGGAATGAGTGCCTGTCGAGGAGCAGCGTCGAGTGGCCGCTCCGGGCGAGCGCTCGTGCCGCAGTTGAGCCGGCGGGCCCCGCGCCCACTACCACCACATCCCAGACGTGGTCGGCCGCGCCTCCCGGCTGCGTCACGGTGTAGCTCCGCCGTAGCGGGTCCGTAACGCATCGCGCATGCGCGTCAGCATCTGATCGCCCTGATGACCCGGCGGGGCCAGCATCTCAGCCTGCCGCTCCGGCACGGACGGGTCGAGGGTGCGACGCACGACCGCTTCGGAAACGAGCTGCGTCAGCGCCTGGCCGGTCGGGTCCGCGAAGAACCGCAGGCGGACATACCGCTCCGAGTCCGCGCCGTAGCTGCGGGCGGCGGTCCGTAACACGACGTCGTACCACCCGGTCTCCAGGTATCCCTCCTCCGGACTCACCGTCCGGATCTGGAGACCCTCGGCCGTCACGAGGCCCGTGAGCTCGCGGATCACCTCGGCCGCGTCCGCTTGCAGCGTGTCGACCGGCGCCAGGGGGAAGGGCGTGATGTACGGTCGAACGGCGGTCGCGGTGCACGCTCCCGCCCCCAGCAGGAGAGCGTAGGCGACCCACGCCGCGAGCCCTCGTCGTCGCACGGGATTGCGGTGGGAGACGCTACTCGTGTTCGTGCTCCGGGGTGCCCGGGGGATCGGTGTGACCCTCCATCCCATCGGTCGAGTCCGCTTCTGCTTCGTCATGCTCCTCACCGGGTGCGTGGGTGTGGCCCGTCGTGCGCTCCTCCAGGGCGCCCTGCAGCACCGAGGTGGGCACGCCTCCGCCGTACCCATACACGATCGTTCCGCCGACATGGGCCGTCCAGAGCACGAACAGAGCACCGAGGGTCGAGATGGTGAGGAACGTCGGGCGCTCCCTCGGCCCCAGCGCTCCCCGACGCCATATCCGCCACACGGCTAACAGCACGAACAGCACGGTGGCCCAGATCGCCATCGTCTCGTGCCGTTCCATCACCATGTGCACGCTGCCTCCGTGCTCGATCGCATCCTTGGCCATGAGGCCGGATATCAGCGCAAGGACCGCGCCCAGCGCGCCCGCCACCAGCATCCAGAAACCTGTGGCCCGCAGCGAGTCCCGCTTGGTCGCCTCGCCAAGCAGGTCGAACACGACGGCCAGCACGAAGAGGATCGAGGGGAAATCGTTGAGCGCGGCATGCCACTGGGCGGCCGTGTCAGGAAGCATGTCGGAGTCCTAGGTCGTTGATGGGAACGGGAGTAGTGGAGTACATGATTAGCGCGATGTGATACCTCGTGTCCAGGAGCCGATGCGGATCTCTGCTATCCACCGAACGTCTTCTTCAGCTCTTCCGCGATCCGCACGAAGGCGCTAGGCCGCGGTCCTTCTACTCTGGGCTGCACCTCGATCTCCCCGTGCTCGAGCCGGTCGAGGACCTGTTCCAAGCTGACATGCACCCGTTCCAGGGTTGCCCGCCGCCGCCGCGCCACTGCGAATCCGGTCAGGAGACCGAGGCCAACCGGAATGAGCGCCACCGGGAGCATGACGCCGAGCGTGACGCCAATGAACGAAGCGACGGCACCGGCTCCTACCATTGTGGCTGCGCTGCGCAGGTGTGTGCGTCGGGTGTTGGCGAGGTCGGCCACGAGCCGCACGTGCGCCCGTCCCTCCTCCAACGGTACGACCTGTCCTACGATCTCCTTGGCGCGGGAGAGCTGGTACGACCGCCCGCCGTACTTGAACTCGCGCTTGAGAGAGGAGAAGACGTCCTGCTTAGCCTCCCACGAGGTCTGCTCCGGATAGCGGCGCTTGACTGTGAGCAGCTCCGCCTCGGTCATCCACTGGTTCAGCGCATCGCGCATTCGCCGTGGCTCGCCTGCTACCGTGCGCTGTGCGGCCAGCCGGGTGGGGCCAACCAGCCAGCCGGTGAAGCCCGGCTCGGTGGTCGTGATGGTTCGGGTACGTTCCTCCAGTAACGCCTGCTGGAGGTAGGTGGAGGGGATCCCCACCTCGTCCCCGAGGCGCATGAGGTCGTGCTCGCTGAGCCCGTCCCCGATGTCCCGCTCTCCGGCCTGTAGCTCCGCAGCGCGCCGAATGATGCGCTCCAGCGCACCGCGATCGATGCGCGATGTACTGGGAACGAGGTCGTTCATGCTCGCCCCCCCAAGAGTCCCAGCCTCGGGCTAGAAGGCCTCCACGACGACCGCCGCGCCCTGACCCCCGCCAATGCAGGCGGAGCCCAGCCCGTAGCGCCCCTTCGCCCGACGCAGGGCGTGTAGCAGGTGAATGGTTATCCGCGTGCCGCTTGCGGCCAGCGGGTGCCCGATGGCGATGGCGCCACCGTGCACGTTGGTGCGCTCCCTGTCGAGGCCGAGTTCCTTCTCTACCGCCACGTACTGGGGCGCGAATGCCTCGTTCACTTCTACCAGGTCCATGGCGTCCAGTGTGAGGCCTGCCTTCTCGAGCGCCATGCGCGCAGCGGGCGCCGGACCGATGCCCATGTACCCGGGCTCGACCCCGGTGACGGCCCACGAGACCAGTCTACCCAGAGGCTCGAGGCCGTGCTGCTGGGCCACGTCCTCGCCGGCGACCACCGTTGCCGCGGCGCCGTCGCAGATCCCCGAGGCGTTCCCCGCCGTCACCAGCCCCTCCTGCTTGAAGTATGGCGGCAGCGACAGCAGCCCTTCCAGCGTCGTGTCGGGGCGCATGTGCTCGTCGGCGCGCCAGTCGTGCGTCTGCTCCGTCTTGCGGTTCTTGATCGGCACCGGGATGGCCTCGAGGTCGAACACTCCATCATCCCATGCTTGTTTCGCCCGCTGCTGGCTGAGCAACGCGTACTCGTCCACCTCGCGCCGCGAGAGGCCGTACTTCTCTGCCAAGTTCTCGGCCGTCTCGGCCATGGACAAGCCGCACTGCGGATCCCGGAGGGCCTCCCACAGGGTATCCTCGAGAGGCGGCGTTGGTCCCAGACGTAGACCCCAGCGGGCCCCCCGTATCACGTGCGGCGCCTGGCTCATCGATTCGGCACCGCCGGCCAGCACGACGCTCGACTGATCGAGCAGGATCTGCTGGGCGCCCTGGATGATTGACTCGAACCCGGAGCCGCACAGGCGGTTAACCGTGACGGCCGATACCTCTATGGGTAGGCCTGCCTGAAGACCCACGTGCCGCGCCAGGTAGATGGCGTCGGCCGACGTCTGCAGCGCGTTGCCGAACACGACATGGTCGATCTGCTCGGCGGGGACGCCCGAGCGTTCCACTGCGTGACGTGCGGCGATCGTGCCCAGTTGGGTGGCGGTGAGCTCCTTGAGCATCCCGCCGAAGTTGCCGAAACCCGTCCGGACGCCGGACAGGAAGACGACGTCCTTCACCTGGCCTTGAGTCTTCATTCAGGCCCGCTTTTCCCCTCCGGTTCGTCGAAGTTCCCAATATAACCGCCGCGGTGGCGGCTTCCATTGGAACACGTTGGCGAGTGGAAAGGTGCCTGTGCGCGGTCTCAGGCGATTGCGTCGGCGATCCACTGCCCGACCTCCGTGGTGCCAGCGCTGCCGCCCAGGTCGGGTGTGGTGATGCCTTCGTCGAGCGCCGCGCTTACGGCGCGCTGCAGCCGGGTGGCTCCCTCGTCCAGGCCGAGCTGCTCCAGCAGGAGGACGCCGCTGAGGAGTGTCGCCATTGGGTTGGCCACCCCCGTTCCGGCAATGGGCGGCGCGGATCCGTGCACAGGCTCGAATAGCCCGGGGCGTCCCGGGTGGAGGTTGGCGCTCGCGGCGAGACCGAGTCCACCCACTAGCTCGGCGCCCAGGTCGGACAGGATGTCGCCGAACAGGTTGTTGGTGACGATAACCTGGAAGCGCTCGGGAGCCCGTACGAGCTCCATCGCCAGTGCGTCGACGTAGCGGTGCTCCCGTTCGATGTCCGGATACTCCGCGCCGATCTCATCGAACAGGCGCTGCCACAGGCGGTGCGCCGGGACGGCGTTCGACTTGTCGCTCATCGTCACGAGCGTCTTACCGTGCGCCTCCGCCCAGACGAATGCGGCCCGCAGGATGCGGGCGACGCGTGGGGCGGTATGCACCTCCTCGGCGATCACTTCCTCGTGGGGCGTGCCGACGTGCTGGGCGCTGCCCCGTCCCAGATAGATCCCCTCGGTGTTCTCCCGGAAGATCACGAAGTCGATGTCGCGAGGGCCTGCCGGCCCGGGCCGGAGGGGGCAGAGGTCGGGATGGAGCAACCGGCAGGGCCGGAAGTTCACGTAGAGGTCGAGCCTGAACCGCAGGCCCAGGAGGATGTCGCGGGCGTGCTCGTTTCCGGGGACCCGCGGATCGCCCAGCGCACCGACGACGGTCGCATCCACTTTGTCCCGCAGGTGCGCGAAAGCGTCCTCCGGGAGCGTCTCTCCCGTCTCCAGATAGTGGTCAGCGCCGTACGGTAGGCTCTCCCAGGTGATCTGGGCGTCGCTCAGGGCCGCGGCTCGCTCGATCGCGGGGATGGCGGCGTCGACCACCTCGGGGCCGATGCCATCGCCGGGGATGGTGGCGATGGTGACGCTACGCGCCAAGGCACTACCCGCCGACGGTGTGTCCGCAGGTCACGCAGAAGCGCCAGTCCGCCTCCAGCGAGTCGCCGCAGCGGGGGCACCTGGCTTCCTTGACCTGACGGCCGCAATAGGGGCAGTAGGTGATGCTCCGTCCGCTCGGCAGCTCGGTGTCGCAGTGGGGACAGATGGCGTCCACGGTCTCGAAGACGAGCCCCATCTGAGGGAGGTGCGCCGGCTCGGTGTCCGGCTCCCTCTCCGCGGGTGCTTCGAGGTCCGTGGGGAGTTGCGGGACCTCTTCCGTCTCCGGCTCTTCCAGCTCCTCCAGCATCTCCTGCTCCGGCGTCGTGTAGCCCGGCGGCGCGTAGGCAGCCTGCTGGTCCAGCACCTGGGCCACGGCGCCCTTCTTCAGCGCGATTGTGGCGGCGGCAAACTGGCGGAACGCACCGGGGTCGGGATTCACGGACTCGGCCTCGGCGGCGAGTGCCTCCTGTGCGTCGATTGGCTCCACCGCGGCGTAGCCCCGCTCGCCCCCGAGCAGACGCAGGAGCGCCATCTCGTAGTCCTCGATGGCTTCGAACTTGAGCTCGCGCCGGTGGCGCCGGTATGGAATCAGCGTCTGGTACAGCTCCGACACTTGGAACGGCGCCTTCAGCTTGTCAGGAGCGCTGACCGCCAGGTGGTTCACCAGGTAGCGGAACAGCCGGTCGAGGTCATCCATGGTGCCCTTAACTCAGCGCCACTCGTTCAGCCACTTGTCATACAGCACGGGCGTCACACCGGCCTGTGCCAGCAGCTCCACCCCGCTGGGATCGCGGTAGGCCCGGCGATAAAACACATGTGAGACCCCCGAGTTGATCATGAGCTTGGCGCAGGCGATGCAGGGACTGTCGGTCACGAAAACTACCTTGTCCCGGATGCCGCCAGGGGCCTTAACCAGGGCGTTCACCTCGGAGTGAATGCACCCGCAGTTGCCCGGTACGGAGGAGTCGCATCGGTTGGGGAGCCCCTTGGCGTTGCCGTTGTACCCGATCGCCACCACGTTTTCCAGGTTAGCATCGGTGACCACCGTCCCCACCTGGAGCCGCGTGCAGGTGGAGCGCTTGGCCAGCTCCTCCGCCATCCGCATGTACACCTCGTAGAGGGGGATGCGACCGAGCTGGGGCTCGGCGCCGTCGGGCAGGACGTTCAGGGGGTGGGTATTGGCGCTGACGCCGTCCTTATAGACCGTCATGTCCCTGTGCTCAACTCCGACTCTAGGCGATCGAAATCTGCGTCCGGGTCGTGATCCGTGAACCTGCCGTAGCCGCGCCGCTCCGCCAGCCAGGCCTCGAAGCGGGAGGGAACGGCTCCCTGGGAATGTACTTGTTCGGTGGCGGCCCACACGGCGAGGTCGTTGGCGTACTCGTTCTTGGCGTGTCCGGCGTGCCCTCGCACCCAGCGCCAGACCGGATCGTGCCCTTCCGTGGCCTCGACCAGTCTCTGCCACAGCAGCAGGTTCTGGATCTCCCCGCCCTTACGGCGCCATCCTCTGGCGATCCAGCCGGGGACCCACTCCGTCATTCCTTTGACCAGGTACTCGGAGTCGGACACGTAGCACAGCCGGAAGCGACTGCCCTTCTGGCTCAACAGCGCGAAGGTGGCGATCGCTCCGTTGAGCGCCATGCGGTTGTTGGTCGTGTCCGGCGAGGAGATGTAGACGTCCCGCCGTACGACCTTCCCGCGGCTACGGATCTCGACCAGCGCGCCCGCCCCGCCGGGGTTCGGCGGCTCCATGCCGTTTCGCAGACAGCTCTCGTCGGCGTGGACGACGGCCAGGTGCAGCTTCCCGCTACGCTTTGGCGTGGGTCACCTCGATCGTGGGCTCCCCTCCCTCGATGATCTCACCCACCACGGCAGCGGCGGGCGTGCGGTTCGTCTCGAGTGAGCGTAGCAGGTCGCTGGTGCGTTCGCGGTCCACGGCGATCAGCAGGCCACCTGAAGTCTGCGCGTCGCACAGGAGCGTCCGCGACTCCTCGGTGATGTTCCCGGTCCAGCGCACGCGCGGCTCGACCGCCTCCCGATTCCGCTCTGTCCCACCGGGGACCGCCTGCCGAGCGATCAGCTCGCGTGTGCGCTCGAACACCGGCACGGCGTCGGCGAACACGCGGGCTGCCACGCCGCTCGCCTCGAGCATGATGGAGAGGTGGCCCAGCAGGCCGAATCCTGTCACGTCGGTCACGGCGTGCACCGCATCGTCCACGTCGTGCATCGCGCGCATTGCGCCGGCGTTGAGCGTGGTCATGGAGGCGATGGCGGACGCCATATCGTCCTCGCTGATGAGCTCGCGCTTCAGGCCAGTGCTCAAGATGCCGGTGCCGATGGGCTTGGTCAGCACCAGGTGATCGCCCGGTCGCGCTCCGGAGTTCGTCGCTATCCGTTGCGGCGCAGCGTCCCCGACCGCCACCATACCGAACTTGGGCTCGTTGTCGTCGATGGAGTGTCCCCCCAGCACAAATGCACCGGCCTCGCGCACCTTGTCTACGCCGCCCTTGACGGTGGGGCCAAGCAGCTCGAGCAGCTCCGGGTCGCGCGGCCAGGCCACCAGGTTCAGGGCGAACAGCGGCGTGGCGCCCATCGCGTACAGGTCGCTCAGGGCGTTCGCCGCTGCTATGGCCCCGAACGTGTACGGATCGTCCACGATGGGCGTGAAGAAGTCCACCGTCGCCACGATGGCCCGGTCGTCCGAGGTACGGAAGACCGCGGCATCGTCGCGCGTCAGGGCGGCCACCAGGATCCGGGGATCCTCGACCGCCGGCACGTGACGCAGGACCTGCGTCAGCTCGGCGGGACCGAGCTTACAGGCTCAACCGGCGCCGTGCGACAGCGTCGTCAGCCTGATCCGCGGTCGCTGATCCCTGGGGGTCTCGGACATTCACGCTCCGTTCGACTGAGGTATAATACGCGCCATGTGGGTCGCGTACGTCACCGCGTTCGCACTGGGCGCGGCGCACGCCCTCGAAGTGGATCATATGGTGGCCGTGAGCGCTTTCATAGGCAACCGGCCGCGCCTGGGCTCGGCGGTCTCGTTCGGCCTGCGCTGGGGTGTGGGGCACTCCCTGGTCGTCCTCGTAGTGGGCGGTGTGCTGGTGCTCACCGGGGTCGGGGTGCCCGAGGGCGTGGGTGCCTGGGCGGAGCTGGGCGTCGGGCTCATGTTGGTTGCCCTGGGGGTCTGGGCGGTGCGGGCCGGGCGACGCCTGCACCTGCACACCCCCCACGATCACGGCGGGCACGCCCACCTTCATGCCCACGCGGCGGCGCGGGATCCCCACCGGCACTCCCACGGCCACGCCGACCCGTCCAGGCGGCACCGTCATCTCTCCACTCTGGTGGGAGCGATCCACGGGCTGGCGGGCACTGCGCCTGTGGTCGCTCTGATCCCCGTCACCCTCATACCCAGCGATTGGGCCGCCCTGGGCTACCTTGCGGCCTTCGGCGTCGGGACGGTGCTCGCGATGGCGCTCTACGCCGCATTCGCCGCCGTAGCGGTTTCGCAGGCTAGCTCCTCAGTCCGGCTGGCCCGGGTCGTCGCCCTGATCACTGCCCTCGCGAGCTTCGGCGTGGGAGTCTTCTGGATCGCGCGGGCCGCCCGAGATATCGGCGGCTAGCTCAGCGCCGCGCCGGGGGCCGGGGCGCTATTCGCCCCGCCACCCGGGTCCTCTCAGCCCCCGGCCGGGTCGGTTGTCCGTGATCTCCCCGTCGTCCAGCACCAGCTCTCCGTTCACCAGCACGTACTTCACGCCTGCGGAGTACTGATGGGGATCCGCGAAGGTCGCCCGGTCGATTACGCTGGTCGGATCGAACACGACTATGTCGGCCGCCATCCCGGGCCGCAGGATCCCGCGGTCGCCGAGGCCCACCCGCTGAGCCGGAAGCGACGTCATCTTGCGGATCGCCGACTCCAGGGAGAGCAGCCGGTGCTCCCGCACGTAGCGTCCCAGGATGCGGGTGAAGCTGCCGTACACCCGGGGGTGGACCCTGTCCTCCGACAGGATGCCATCGGTGGCCACCGCTCCATAGTCGGTGCAGAAGGAGGTCCACCAGTGCCCGACGGCATCCCGCACGTCCGACTCGTTCATGGAGAAGTAGATCGCGCCGGTGTTGCCGTTGTCCTTGATGACGATGTCGAACAGGGCGTCCAGCGGGTCCACCCCCCACTCGGCCGCGACGTGGGCGACCGTACGGCCCTCGAGATAGCGTAGCGAGTCGGCGAGCACCCCGGCGATCATCACCCCCGCCGCGCCCCCGGCCCCCCGGTAGAAGCTCTCTGCGTCGCTCGAGGGGTTGAGGATATCGGTCCGAATGCGCGAGCGTTCGGCCGGATCCTGCAGCCGCTCGATCATCACTGAGTCGCCGCCCTCGTGCGCCCATTGGGGTATGCTGGCGTCCAGGGACGTGGCCGACGCGACATAGGGGTAGAGGTTGGCTGTGACGTCCACGCCGGCAGCCCGGGCCGAGTCCAGCTTCGCGAGCACCCGCGGCATGTCGCCCCAGTTGGGGCTGCCCGCCCGCTTCAGATGCCAGATCTCCACCGGGATGCCTGCGGCCTCGGCGACGGCGAGGGCCTCTTCGATCGCGGCGTCGATGCGCAGCCCCTCATCACGCAGGTGGGTGGCGTATACGCCGCCGTTCCGGCTCGCCGCCTGCGCCAGGGCGATGAGCTCCTCGGTCGACGCGTAGAACGCCGGGGCGTACACCAGAGACGTGGACACTCCGAGGGCGCCCTGCATCATCGCCGTGTCCACCAGGGCGGCCATGCGCTGCAGCTCTGCGGGTGTCGGCGCACGGTCGTCATTGCCCAGCACCACCGCCCGCACCTGCGTGGCGCCCACGAATGTGGCGATGTTGATCGTGGAGCCGGACTCCTCGAGCCGACGGAAGTAACCGTCCAGGTCGTACCAATCCACTGTGATCCCGAGCGAGGCGTGGTATTCCGCGTCGTCGGCGATCGTGGCGTCGGTCTGGGGCGCCACGGAGGAGCCCTCGCCTGTGATCTCGGTGGTGATTCCCTGGGTGATCTTGCTGGCGGCCCGCCCGTCTGCCAGCAGCTTGAGATCAGACCAACCGAGCATGTCGATGAAACCCGGCGACACCACCAGGCCAGCGGCGTCGATGGTATGCCGTGCCCTGACCTCTCCCAGGCGTCCGACCGCGACGATCCGGTCACCCTGCACGGCGATGTCGCCCCGGAAACGGGGGTTCCCGGTCCCGTCGATGATCGAGCCGTTCCTGATCACGACGTCGTAGCGCTCGCCCGGCAGGCACGCCGCCAACGCGAGCGCCACGGCCAGCACGAAGGTCTGTCGCATGGCTACCACCCCTCCGTGAAATCCTCCGGCCGGTAGCTGGTGCCCTTGAGCACGACCATGAAGATCTGGCGTGTGTTCGTGATGTCTTCTAGGGGATTGCCGCTGAGCACCACGAAGTCGGCGACTGCGCCCGCTCGGAGCACGCCGATCGTGTCGGTCTCGAGGAGGCGCGCCGGGTTCGCAGTGGCGGCCAGCAAGGCCTCGCGCGGGGCCAGGCCCGCGCCCACCAGCATCGCCATCTCGTCATGCAGGCTCGCGCCCGGCGCCAGGAGCTGATTGGGGGCGTCGGTTCCGGCGGCCACCAAGCCGCCCTCGCGGTGGAACAGGCGCACGAACCGGTCCTGCGCGCTACGTGAGCGGCGGAACGCCGAGAAGTCCTCGGAGCGGATCCCGGCACGTCGGATGAGGTCCGGGATGTTCCAAGCCTGCTGCACCGAGTCGGGCACGCCCGAGAGGTCCAGTCGGTTGATGTATGACCGGTCGGTGAGGCGGCTCCACGCCTGGTGTAGTACGAGGGTCGGGATGATGCTCGCACCCGCCTGCGTCAACGTGCGGGCGGTGCGGTGGAGCGCGGCGGAATCGAGCCGGCCCCAGGTGCGCTCCTCCAGGTTCCAGCCGGCAAAGAAGCTATCGTGGGCCCGGGAGAAGCGCGCCGGGTCGCGCGCTGCCGACGCAACCACCCCGCTCATGTGCTCGAGGCAGCACACCCCGAGATTCACGGCGCTCACCGCGTCCACCTTCCCGAGGTGCCCAGTCACTGGGAGATTGAGCATGGTCGCCTCATCCATCAGGGGGCGGAGCAGGCGCCGGGTGATCTTCGTGTAGATCTTCGCCTGGGCGGCATCGATGAGCAGCAGCTGGTCGATCGCCCGCCGTGCCTCGGTGGGGGTCCTCGCCTCGGTGGCATCGTCCCATTGGGCGGGGGCGCCGTCGATCATTGCGCCGGAGATGTACATCCGGGGTGCAGGCGTGCCACCCAGGGAGCTCACATCCCGTAACTCCACGATTGCCTGTTGCCCGCCTCCCATATCGCGAATGCTGGTCACGCCGTAGGCCAGGAACCGACTCAGGGTCCACGGCTGGGCGTGCACGTGGGCGTCGATCAGACCGGGGATGATCCATCTTCCGTCTACCCGGACCTCCCGCGCCCCGCGGGGCACCGAGACCACGTCGGGCGGCCCGATGGCCTCGATGTGCCCACCGGAAACGACGATCACCGCGTCCAGCAACAGCGGAGCCCCGGTCCCGTCGAATACCTCCGCACCGACGTAGGCGACCTTGCCGGCGCCAGGGTTGCAGGCGGCGGCCGCCACCGCGAGGACTAGCGCCAGACCCTCAATCAGTCGCCGTATGGTCATGGACGATCTTCCACTGTCCCCCGATCCGCCGTAGTACCAGCGTGAACGGCCCGCTCGCGGTCACCGAGTCAGCGCGGAACAGCACGAACCGCGCCGTGGCCAGTAGGTACTCCCGTCCCAGTGCCCGAGCGTCCACGTTCTCGAAACGCAGCGAGTCGCGCAGCGCCCCCGGCTGGAACCGCGGCGCGTAGTTGCCCCTGATCCAGTCGAAGCCGTAGCGCACGCGCCCCCCCGACACGAACGTCGTCGTGGAGTCGTCGGCGTAGTCGGACACGAACCCCTCCAGGTCGCCGCGGTTCCACGCGTCGGCAGACGCCTCCAATATCGCTTGTACGGTTTGCGTGGGGTCGGGGGGTGCCGTCTCTAACGCGGTACAGGCTGCCAGGATCGTGACCAGTACCGCCGCGGTCCGGTGCGTCATATAATTGGTGCCTTCATCTGGGAGTGAGTCGAACGTAGCCGCCGTCTGACGGAGCGCAAGTGCATTACGACGCGTCTCTAACCCCCTCCGAGTGAGCTATCTCGACATCGCCGACTACGGCGTGATCGGCGACCTGCGCACGGTCGCGCTGGTCGGTGTAAACGGGTCGATCGACTGGTGCTGCTTCCCCCGATTCGACGGCCCCAGTCTGTTCGGCGCCCTGCTCGACGCGGATCGGGGTGGGCGCTACCGGGTCGGGATCGCCGGCGCTCCCCGCGGCCGGCAGCGCTACGTGCCCCACACCGGGGTGCTGCAGACCGTGTATGACTCCCCGGGCGGTGCGGCAGTGCTGACCGACTTCATGCCGGTGGCGTCCATGGGACCCAGCCTCCTCACGGCGCCCGAGATCCATCGCCACGTGGTGTGCACGGGAGGCACGGTGATCGTGGAGGTGGAGCTCCAGCCCGGCTTCGACTACGGCACTTCAAGGGCGCTGCTCCAGCGACGCAGGCACGGCGTGCTGGCCACCGATGGCATCGACGAGGCGGTGGCCCTCGCTACATCCGCGCCGCTCGACTGGGAGCTGCACAACTGCGCTGCGCGGGCTACCCTGACCCTCACGGCCGGCGAGGCGCTCGTGCTCGTCCTGCGCTACGACGATGACGACGTGCGGCCCATCGAGCACTACCTGTCCGAGGATGCCCTGGCCGACACGGTCGCGTTCTGGCAGAGATGGACGTCCCGGATCCGGTATCACGGCCCCTGGGCCGATGCGGTAGAACGCTCAGCCATCACGCTCAAGCTACTGTGCTACGTTCGCACGGGCGCCATCGTGGCGGCTCCCACGACCTCCCTGCCGGAGGTCCTGGGGGGCGAGCGCAACTGGGACTACCGCTACACCTGGCTGCGGGACACCTGCTTCACCCTGTACGCATTTCACGTGCTCGGACACTACGAAGAGGCGGATCACTTCATGCAGTTCATCAAGCGCGTCTGCCGCATGAAGGGTCGTCCCCACCTGCAGATCATGTTCGGTATCGACGGCCGGCGTGAGCTCCCCGAGCTCGAGCTCGCCCACCTGGAGGGATACCGTGGCTCCCGCCCCGTCCGCATCGGGAATGCCGCTGCCTTCCAGCTCCAGCTCGACGTCTACGGTGAGGTTATGGAGACCGCGAGCCTCTGGTCCGAGACGTACGAGGTCACCGAAGGCACCTGGCATGCCCTGCGGGAACTGGTGGATTGGGTCGCGGACAACTGGCGCCGGGAGGACTCAGGCGTGTGGGAGGTGAGGCACGAACTGCGCCACCACGTGTTCAGCAAGGTCATGTGCTGGGTGGCGCTCGACCGCGGGGTCCAGCTGGCCCGGGCCTGCGGCCTGGAGGGAGACGTGGCGCGCTGGCGCCGGGAGGCGGAGGCCTGCCGCGCAGAGGTCCTCGCCAGGGGGTACGACGAGCGGCGTGGCGCGTTCGTCAACGCCTACGGGTCCACCGACCTCGATGCGTCGGTGCTGGTGATCCCCATGGTGCGGTTCCTGCACCGCAGCGATCCGCGGGTGCAGAGCACCGTGCGTGCCGTCGCAAGAGAGCTCACCGCACCCGACGGTACCCTCACCTACCGCTACCGCTCACCGGACGGGCTGAAAGGCGAGGAGGGCGCCTTCTCGGTCTGTACCTTCTGGCTCGCGCAGGCCCGGGCGATGGTCGGCGATCACGAGGCGGGCGTGGGCATGTTCGAGGAAATGCTCAGCCGCGCCAATCACGTGGGCCTCTACTCAGAGGAGATTGATCCGGCGACCGGGAAATTCCTGGGGAACTTCCCGCAGGGGCTGACCCACATCGCCCTGATCAACTGCGCCCACGTCCTGGCGCGGCTGGGCGCCGCGCGAGCCGGCCGGGAAGCGGTCTAGCGCTTCTTCTTCCGCCCGGCCCGCTTCGTCTTCTTCTTCTTCGCGCGCTTCTTCGTGGCCCGCCGCGCGGCCTTCTTCTTGCGCTTGACCGCCTTCTTCTTGGGCCGCTTCTTGGCCGCGCGCTTCTTCTTCACGGCCTTCTTCTTGGGTTTCTTCTTGGCCTTCTTCTTAGCTGGCTTCTTCTTCGCCGCCTTCTTCTTGGCGGGCTTCTTCTTAGCCGGCTTCTTCGGAGCTGGCTTGGGGGCCTCCTCCGCGGGTGGTACAGGCTCCGGCCGGGACCAGATGAGCTCGTCCTGCTTTGGCTCCGAGGGTGGCCGCACCGGCGGGACCAGGGGCATCGGGTCCCACATGCCTGGGCCGCCGCCGCCAAACCCGCTGCCGGAGTTCTCGTGCGTGGTGGTCATGAGGCGCTCCCTCCACTGAGATCGCTTATGAAGGACTATAGTCTCTGTCGACAGGAGGATGCGCAAGAGCCTACGCGCCGGCGCTTGAGCGGGGTCGCGGTTGGGGGCCGGTTTTTCGGCTTGACACTGCTCGGGAGCGCGGCTTACGTTCGCTGCATATCTCCCACTCTTGTCACGATTTACGGGCATTCGGGGGGGTGGCAGAGCCAATGGTGCGATACCTAACAGCGGTCGCGGCGCTCCTGGCGGCTCTCACGGCGGTGCGGGCACCGCCGGCCGTCGCGCAGGCCGTCGCCGAGCTTGAGGTGACCCCTCAGAGTGTGAGCCTGGTGGTGGGCGAGCGCAGAGAGGTGCTCGCGACGGCGTACGACCGTGATGGTGACATCGCCTCGGTCTCGTTCCAGTGGACGAGCTCCAACCCCGGGGTGGCGACGATCGAGGAGGAGCTGGGGCTACCGGGGGTCGCGTACGTGATCGGCGTGGCGCCGGGGAACGCCACCGTCGAGGTGCGGGCCGGCGGCCGGAGCACCACACTCCAGGTAGAAGTCGGCGGAGGGGCCCTTGGAGCCCCAGCGGGAATCGGGAAGGCGACCATCCTGCAGGTCGAGCCGACGCGGGTGTTCCTCTTCCCGACCGAGGATCTCCAACTGCGGCTCATCTTCCTGAAGGACGACGGCTCTCCCGCCGCTCCGGAGGCCGTGAGCTGGCGCTCGTTCCGCCCGGAGGTGGCGACGGTGGACGCCGCGGGCCGGATCGTGGGGGTCTCCAACGGGATCGGGCTCGTCGAGGCGAGCACGACGTCGGGGCTTACCCGCCGGCTCCAGGTGCAGGTGGGCGAGGCTGAGTGGGGGTTCACCGACCCCGTGGTCTCGCTCTCCCCGGCGATGTCCGATACGGTCTTGGTGATCGTGCCGTCCCAGGACAACCGCCTGGTACCGGCGCGCTCCCTCAGGTGGGGTTCCTCCAACCGGAACGTCGCCACGGTGACCCCCCTGGGGGTGGTCACGGCGATCGCCGGCGGGCAGGCGGAGCTCGTCGTGGAGGGCTTCGGGCAGCTGCACCGACTGCCGGTCACGGTCCACCGGGAGGTGGAGGGACTCTCGGTGCTTTCGCCGCCCGGCGACACCATCGTCGTGCCCCTCGGCGGTCCGGTGACGTTCAAGGCCACGGCCCTCGCGGCCGATGACACGCCGGTGCCCGAGGCGCCGATGATCTGGGTAGTGGGCGACACATCCATCGCTACATACAGCGTGGCGGACACGGCGGCGCTCGGGAGGGGCATTGGGATGACCAGCCTCACCGTGCGGGCGCCGGGGGGCCTGGAGAAGACCTGGATGCTCGATGTGGTGGCCGCGGGTCTGGTCCTGGACGTCCCGCGGCTCGGGCTGGCGCTCAATCAGGAGCGCGTTCTCGTGGCACGCTTTGCCGACGAGGGCGGCACGCCCCTGGCACGGGCGAGCGGCGTGAACTGGAGCTCCTCCAACCCGGACGTGGCGCGGGTCAACGCCGAGGGACGGGTGACCACGACGGGGATCGGCCGGACGGAGATCATCGCCAACACGCCCTGGGGGGTTTCCGACACGGCGGTGGTGTTCGTCCAGGGTGAGCTCCTGCTCTCGTCCAACCGGAGCGGCACGGGAGATATATACGCGCTGGATCGGGGCGACCTGGACCAGCTTCACCGGATCACCGGGGGTCTGGGCGACGACTTCTCGCCGGCGTACTCTCCCGACGGCACGCGGATTGCATTCGTGAGCAACCGAGATGCGAACTTCGAGGTGTACGTGGTGAACGCCGACGGCACGGAGCTGGAGCGGCTCACCACCACCCCCGCGAACGAGGGCGAGCCCAGCTGGACACCGGACGGCCGCCAGATTGTGTACCACTCCGACGCTGGCGGCGTCCTGCAGGTGTGGATCATGAGCGCCGACGGATCCGGCCAACGCCAGCTCACCACGAGCGAAGCAGTGAACCTGCAGCCGACCGTGTCCCCGGACGGCAGCAGGATAGCCTTCACGTCGGCCAGGGCCGGGAACTACGACATCTACGTAATGGACCTGGATGGGTCGAGCCCGCGGAACTTCACGTCATCGCCGCAGAACGAGATGGTTCCCGTCTGGATCAGCGACTCGGTGCTGGCATTCGTGCGGGAGGAGCGGCGCGACCGGGCTACGGTCCGGACGGTGATCGCGGTCGCCCCGTCGGGGGAGGTCACCCCACTCACCGGGCCGCAGTACGGC
Organism: uncultured Gemmatimonadaceae bacterium; assembly: GCA_964348295.1. Lineage (GTDB taxonomy): Bacteria > Gemmatimonadota > Gemmatimonadetes > Gemmatimonadales > GWC2-71-9 > WVYX01. The sequence continues at coordinate 100,167 of CAYGBV010000005.1, read as the reverse complement.
ATCATGGACTTCGCAGTCTCGGCGGCTGGTGACCTGGTGGCTGCGGTCGCTATCACCCTGGGCGAGTCGGGCCGTGCCACGACGCAGCGCATGCTGCTCCTTCCCCTCGGAGAGGGCACGCCCCAGGAGGTACCCAGGGTCGCGGAGCGAGAGCAGCTGACCACCCCGTCCTTTAGACGCTGAACGCGCGGGCGGCGCAGCGCTGCCCGCGCTTCCCTCGACCAAGTGAGCATGATGAGAGCACTCGTGTTGCGGGGGCACGGCGACCTCGCGCAACTGGAGATCGCGGACGTTCCCCGGCCGGAGGTTCGGCGAGACAATGACGTCCTGATCCGGCTCAAGGCCGCCGCGCTCAATCACCTGGACCTCTGGACGGTGCGGGGCCTTCCGGGATTGTCGGTGGAGTTCCCGCACATTCTCGGTGCCGACGGGGCAGGGGTGGTCGAGGAGGTCGGGGCAGGCGTGACAGGCGTGCAGCCGGGTGAGCGCGTCATGTTCAACCCCGGCATCTCGTGCTACCAGTGTGAATACTGTCTGGCGGGCGAGCACTCCCTGTGCGAGAGCTACGGGCTCCTGGGCGAGCATCTCCCCGGGACGCTGGCCGAGTACATCGTGGTGCCCGAACAGAACGTCGCGGTCGTTCCCACGCCCCCCGATGACGAGCTCACCTGGGCCGAGGCAGCGGCGTTCTCCCTGGTGAGCCTCACTGCGTGGCGCATGCTAATGACGCGAGCACGGGTCCGCCCCGGGGAGTGTGTGCTCATCTGGGGCATAGGAGGGGGAGTGTCATGCACCGCGCTCCGCGTCGCCAAGCTCGCCGGCGCGTGGGTAATCGCTACCTCCTCCAGCGACCGAAAGCTCGCCGCGGCGCGGGGGCTGGGCGCGGATGCAACGGTCAATCACGCCACGGAAGAAGTGGTGCAGGCCGTGCGGGCACTCACGGGGAAGCGTGGAGTGGACGTGGTGCTGGAGAGCGTGGGTGAGGCGACCTGGGACCAGTCGCTCCGCCTGCTGGCGCGCGGCGGTCGGCTGGTGAGCTGCGGCGCGACCACGGGTCCCCGCGTGTCGCTGGACGTGCGTCGCATGTTCTGGCACCAGTGGACCATCATGGGGTCCACTATGGGAAGCTGGCAGGACTACCGGGACGTGGTCCGGCTCCTTGGCCAGGGCGAGCTACGACCCATAGTCGATTCGACGTTCCCGCTCGACGAAGGTGTAACCGCCCTGCGCCGATTGGAGCAGGGCGAGCAGATGGGGAAGATCGTCGTCGAGATTGCCTGAGACGTGAAACCAGCGCCGGGGTGACGACCCGTCCTACTCCCAGCGTCTCAGCAGTACCGTTCCGGCGCCCAGCCCGAAGGCCGGCGCCTCGGTCAGGGCATCGACCCTTCCGACGAACCGTCCCGCTTCATCGAAAAGGGCCAGGCCCCTCTGCGTCCGCACGGTTCGTGCGCCGGACGGCGCAAACCGCGCTCGTGTGGCGTGCGCGGGCAGGACGGAACGCGCTCCTGTGATCGCCCATCGTGATGTCATGGCTGCGCGAACCATCTGATACCCTCCTACAGTCACTACGGGGTGCTGCGTTGCGGGATTCGGCGACCCGCATCGCCGCCCTTCACTCCGGTTAGATGCGTGCGCGTTCGGAAGGGTTGCGACGAGGGGCGACGAGGTGGTTCGTGCCCCGGTCCAAGGCTGTTCAGCGGCCACCCTAAATGCTTATTTTACAACGGCTTAGAGTGACAGGCGGTCGTTGATTTCGCCCCCTCATTTCGGTATATTTGTGGGACCTCGTACGGGGTCGGCCGCGGCCCCGTTTTTCGTATCCCAGACAGGACACCATGACAGCCCCGAACCAGCGCGAACGTATTCTGCCTCGCCTCATCGAGGACGAGATGAAGGAGTCGTTCATCGACTACTCGATGAGCGTCATCGTCCAGCGCGCCCTCCCTGACGTGCGCGACGGACTGAAGCCGGTCCACCGCCGCATCCTGCACGCCATGAACGAGCTGGGGCTCCAGCCGGGCCGCGCCTACAAGAAGAGCGCGACTGTGGTGGGCGATGTGCTCGGCAAGTACCACCCGCACGGTGACATGGCGGTGTACGACTCGCTGGTGCGCATGGTGCAGGACTTCTCCCTGCGGTACCCGCTGGTGGACGGCCAGGGGAACTTCGGGTCGGTCGACGGGGACAGCGCGGCGGCGTACCGCTACACCGAGGCGCGGCTCACCCCGCTGGCCGTGGCGATGCTGGACGATATCGACAGGAACACCGTCGATTTCATCCCCAACTTCGACGACCGGCTCGAGGAGCCGACGGTGCTGCCCTCGAGGTTGCCGAACCTGATGATCAACGGCTCCTCGGGGATCGCGGTGGGGATGGCCACAAACATCCCGCCGCACAACCTCGGGGAGGTTGCGGGGGCCATCAAGCATCTGATTGACGAGCCCGACTGCTCGGTGAGGGACCTGCGTCAGCACATCCTGGGGCCGGACTTCCCCACCGGCGGCTATATCTACGGCGAGGACGGCATCGCCGAGTGCTACGAGACGGGCCGCGGGCGCATCGTGATGCGGGCCCGGGCCATGGTGGAGGAGAAGAAGTCGGGCAAGGAGCAGATCGTCGTCACGGAGATCCCGTTCCAGGTCAACAAGACGCGGCTGATCGAGCAGATCGTCGATCTGGTGCGGCAGAAGAGGGTCACCGACGTCTCCGACTTGCGGGACGAGTCGGACCGCGACGGCATGCGGATCGTGGTGGAGCTCAAGCGGGACGCCAACGCCACGGTGGTCCTGAACCAGCTCTACAAGCACACCCAGATGCAGACCACGTTCGGCGCCATCATGCTGGCGCTGGTGGAGGGTCAGCCCCAGGTCCTGGACCTCAAGCAGATCCTGCAGCACTTCGTTGACCACCGGCACGAGGTCGTCACCCGCCGCACCCAGTACGACCTCGCCCAGGCGGAGGCCCGGGAGCACATCCTGGAGGGTCTCAAGGTCGCCGTCGACAACATCGACGAGGTCGTGCAGATCATCCGTAAGGCGAAGGACGTTCCGGCGGCGGACAAAGCGCTGCGCCAGCGCTTCGAGTTCTCCGAGAAGCAGAGCGAGGCGATCCTCAATATGCGTCTCGCCCGGCTCACCGCCCTGGAGATCGACAAGCTGGAGGAGGAGCTCAAGGAGGTCCGCAAGCTCATCAAGAAGCTCAAGGGAGTCCTCGCGTCCAAGGCGAAGCGCATGGCCCTCATCAAAGACGAGGTGGACCAGCTGGTCGCCAAGTTCGGCGACGACCGGCGCACGGAGATCGTGGCCGATCAGGGTGACTTCTCGGTGGAGGACCTGATCGCCGAGGAGGACATGGTGGTCACGATCTCCCATTCGGGATACATCAAGCGGATCCCGGTGACCACCTACCGGCGGCAGCGCCGCGGCGGGCGGGGGCTCAACGGGATGGGCACGAAGGAGGACGACTGGGTCGAGCACCTCTTCATCGCGTCGACGCACGACTACGTGCTGTTCTTCACGGACAACGGCCAGATCTACTGGCTCAAGGTGTACGACATCCCGCAGGGCGGGCGTGCCGCTCGCGGCAAGCCGATCATCAACCTCATTCAGATCACAGCGCAGGAGCGCATCGCCGCCTTCGTGTCGGTGCGGGAGTTCAGCGACGACCAATTCCTGATGTTCGCAACCGCGAACGGGCTGGTGAAGAAGACAGTCCTCTCGGCCTACGGGAACCCGCGCTCGACGGGCATCAACGCCATCAACATCGAGCCCGGTGACGAACTCATCGAGGTCGCGCTCACCAACGCCACGAGCGACATCGTCCTCGCCACCCGATTCGGTATGAGCATCCGGTTCAGCGAGAAAGACGTGCGGGAGATGGGCCGGGCAACGACGGGTGTGCGCGGCATCCAGCTCGTGAAGGACGACCGCGTTATCGGCATGGTGGTGATCCGCCGGGACGCCACGCTGCTGGTGGTGACCGAGAGGGGTCTGGGCAAGCGCTCGCCTCTGGCCGACTACCGGGTCCAGAGGCGCGGCGGCAAGGGCATCATCACCCTGAAGCGCACCGACAAGACGGGCTCGGTCGTGGCCCTCAAGGAGGTGCTCCCCGAAGACGAGCTGATGGTCGTGACCCGCCACGGGGTGATCATCCGTGTGCCAGTGGAGGGGATTCGGGTAATCGGACGCAACACACAGGGCGTTAAGGTCATGAATCTCGACGCTGGCGATACGGTCATGGACGTGGCTCGGGTGGTGAAAGAGGATGAGGCCGTGGACGCAGATATGGTGAGTCAGGTCGTGGCCGAGGGCCGCGACCAACGGGAGATGGAGCTGTAGACCGGGACGCCGACGGGCGGGTGTCCCTCGAGGACATCCGTGAGGCCGCCCGCGGGATCGCGGGAGTGGCGGCACGCACCTCGCTGGTGCAGGTGCCCACGCTCTCGGATCGCGCTGGCGTGCCGATCTATCTCAAGCTCGAGAACGAGCAGCCCACCGGTGCCTTCAAGCTACGGGGGGCGTGGACCTTCGTGCGCCGCCTCTCCGAGAAAGACCGCGCGCGGGGGGTGATCACCTACTCCAGCGGCAACCACGGGCAGGCGGTGGCGTTCGCGGCCCGGCGCGTGGGCGCCCGGGCCGTCGTGGTGATGCCCGAGACCGCCCCGGCGACGAAGGTCGAAGGGGTGAAGCGCTGGGGTGGAGAGGTCCAGTTCGCCGGGACCACGTCAGAGGACCGCTACGCCCGAGCCCTGGAGCTCGCCGGGCGGGAAGGACTGACGGTCATCCCCCCGTTCGACCACGCGCACATCATCGCCGGCCAGGGCACCGTGGGACTGGAGATCCTGGAGGACGTTCCCGATGTGACGCACGTCGCTGTCCCTGTGGGGGGCGGGGGGCTAATTGCCGGTATTACGACGGCGGTGAAGGCGCTGCGCCCCGAGACACGGGTGACGGGCGTGGAGCCGGAGGGCGGCGCCTGCCTCGGTGCCGCCCTCGCCGCCGGCCACCCGGTGCGGCTTGACAAGACCGCCAGCATCGCCGATGGATTGCTTCCGCTTTCGGTGGGGACATTGACGTTCCGCCACCTGAAGGGCCTGGTTGACGCGGTGACGGTCTCGGACCTGTCCATCGCGGAGGCCACGGTCTGGCTCAACAACGAGCAGGACGTGCGGGCCGAGCCGTCCGGCGCCGCGACCACGGCCGCGCTGCGGGCGGGCGCCCTCCGGCCCGCGGGACCATGCGTGCTCGTCGTGAGCGGCGGCAATGTAGATTTGGAGACCGTAGCGGCGCTGGCGCAGTCCTAGCGCCATCTTCCGCGTACCATGCCAGCCAAGATCCTGGTCGCCGATGACGACCGGACCCTTCTCGAAGCTCTCTCCATGATCCTCAGGGACAAGGGCTATGAAGTCGTTGCGGTCCCGGACGGCCAAGACCTGCTGCGCCTCCTCGACGAGGAGCGTCCAGACCTGCTGATGCTGGACATCATGATGCCGAAGATCGACGGCCTGCAGCTCCTGCAGCAGGTGAAGAAGGACGTGCGCTGGGAGGATCTTCCGGTACTGATGATCTCCTCCATGGCGCCGGAGGAGGCAACGGTGCGCTCTCTCGGCCTCGGCGCTGCGGACTTCATCGCCAAGCCTTTCCGGGTGAAGGAGCTCACCGCGCGGGTGGAGGCACAGCTGCGGCAGGGAGAGGCCTTGCGTGAGGCGCGCCGCGAGGCCGCCCAGCGGGCCGAGGAGGCGGCGATCCGCGCAGAGATGGTGGACATCCTCCACGAGGTCACCGATGCGCTCGCGCCGGACGACATCTACCACGTCCTCACCCGGCGCGTCGCCAACGTGCTCAACGTGACCAAGTGCTCCATGGTGCTGGCCAAGCGCGATGACGAGATCGGGAAGGTCGTGGTCGCCTCTGAGAACCCGATGCTGCGCAACCTGGAGATTCGGCTGGATCGCTATCCGGAGATCCAGAAGGCGCTGCGCACGAACCGGCCGGTCTTGGTTACGGACGTGGCCAGTGACTCGTTATACGACGGGGTGCGCCAGCAGTGGCGGCACGAGGGGGTCACGGTCACCGTGCGGAGCGTGATCGCGGTACCATTCGGGCTACGGGAGGAGCAGTCGGGCGTGTTCTTCCTGCGCAACGCGGGTGACGCCTCGGCGCTCACCCACCAGGACCTGGAATTCGCCTCGAACGTGGTTCGCACCGCCGTGAGCGCCATCGAGAAGGCCTACGCGCTGCAGACTGCGGTGTCCGACAGCCAGCGCTACCAGGCGCTGGCGATCACGGATCCGCTCACCGGGTGTCTCAACCGGCGGGCGCTGCTGGAGGAGTTGGAAGCGGAGCTGGATCGCATGCGGCGCTACGAGCTGGCCCTCAGCATCCTGATGATAGATTTGGATCGGTTCAAGCAGGTGAACGACACGCGCGGCCACCTGGTCGGCGACTCCGTGCTGCGTCAGGTGGGTGAGATGCTGCGGCGTGAGGTGCGGTCGGTGGACGTGGTGGCCCGGTACGGCGGCGAGGAGTTCGTGATCGTGCTGCCGGAGACCCAGCTCGATGGCGCCCTGGTGTTCGCCGAGCGGATCCGGGAGCACATCGCCGCGCACGACTTCGCCGAGAACGGCGATCCTCTAAAGACCACCGTCTCAGTCGGCGTGGCGAGCGTTTCCCCGAGGGAGGTGGTGGATCCCGACTCCCTCATCGCGCTGGCGGACGAGGCCCTCTATCGCGCGAAGCACGAAGGACGCAATTTGGTACGTTCATGAGTCGACGCTGCCCCAAGTGCAAGACGGTCTACGCGGGCGAGGCCCGCTTCTGTCCCAAGGACGGCAGTCCCCTGGTGGACGTCGCCGGGACGGGCGGCCGACCCGTGAGCGTCAAGGCGGCGGAGACCGAGGTGCGCAAGGTCGTCAAGTCCGAGGGTCCCAGCATGAGCCGGGCGGGCCAGCTCACCGACCAGGTGTTGGACCGCCGCTACCAAATCCGGCGCAAGCTAGGCGAGGGCGGGATGGCCTTCGTGTACGAAGCGCAGGACATGAGCACCGGCGACGTCGTGGCGGTCAAGGTGTTGAGCCCCAAGCTCAGCAAGGACCACAGCTCTGTGGAGCGGCTGCGGCGCGAGGCCGGCCTCGCCATGCGCCTCGAGCACCCGAACGCCTGCAAGATCCTCCGCCTGCAGGAAACCGAAGACGGGCTCATCTACCTCGTCATGCCCTACCTCAGGGGCGAGCTGCTATCCGACCGGGAGGTGAAGCAGGGGCCGATGCCGGTGGCGCAGGGCGTCGACATCCTGGTGCAGTGCTGCTCGGGCCTGCATCACGCGCACCAGCTCAACATCGTGCACCGAGACCTGAAGCCAGAGAACATCATGCTGGTTCCGGGTGAGGAGGGACGCGAGCAGGCGGTGGTGATGGACTTCGGACTGGCCAAGGAGAATCGGGCCGGTCCGGGCGTCGCGAAGCTGACGGCGACGGGGATCATCCTCGGGACTCCGGAATTCATGAGTCCCGAGCAGATCCGTGGGAAGCCCCTGGACGCTCGCAGCGACGTCTATGCGCTGGGGATCGTGGGATTCGAGATGTTCACCGGGAAGCTCCCCTTCCAGGGGCGCACGCCCCAGGAGATGATGATCGCCCGGCTGCGCGGGAAACCCACCCCTGTCCGAGAGGTGCTCTCCGACTTCCCGAAGAAGCTCGAGACCGTGATCATGAAGTCCCTCGAGTCGGACCCAGGCAACCGCTACGCCACGACGCTGGAGTTCGGCAAGGCACTGCTCGATGCGGCGGAAGGCGTGGACAAGAAACGGCTGAAGAAGCTGCTGAAGTAGTGGGTGGTGAGCGGGGGATCTGGAGCCGGGCAGGGCGACACCCTGCCCTTTCTCGTTGTGCTCGCGGCGGTGATCAGGGGATTTCGAACCGACGCTGGGGGACGTCGGGGTTGACCTCCACGTCCGAGATCACCAGTGCCTTGGTGCGTTTCCCCGAACGCGTGATCCAGTCGCGCCGCACGACGTAGGGGTAGCTGATCTCACCGACGCGGCGGGTCTCGCCCCACAGCAGTCGGTTGAGGCTCTCCCTGCCCTCCTCGACGTAGGTCACTTCGTACGGAAAGGCGTGTCCTGGTGGGAAGTAGTACGTGAAGACATCCTGGTGCTCCCCCACACCCACTCCGAAGGAGACCCCCACGGCATGGTAGCGCTCACAGGGTGGTGTCTCGCCCTCCCAGGCCGCGCCGGGGCGCTGTGTGAGGCCCTGGTAGGAGAGGTACACGCCATCATCGCGCAGCTTGAACGGGAGGCCGGTCCAGTAGAAGAGGTCGCGGGCCACGTAGAGCGCCTCACGACTGTCCTTGGCCGTGTCGGGCAGCAGCTCGCCTTCGAGGGCCGCCCAGGCCGCGTCTCGCCCGTTGAACCCCTGCGCGATGAACCCGGCGCTCTCCCAGCGCTCGACCCGCGTTTCCTCGCCGTAGGGACCCCGCTTGACCCACACGTACCGCGGGCGAGCGCGCTTGAGGCGGCCTGACAGCGTGTCGTACAACTCAGTCGTGACGGTGAACGACGCCGCCCGGAACGCGTCGTAGGTCTCCATCCCCCCGAGCGAGTCGATCCAGAGGGCGATGAGCGAGTCGGCGGTGTGGTCCCGCTGCTGACGGGTCGGGGCCTCCGGCGCGGGGGGGGACCCGATCGCCAGGATCGCGATCCAGGCGGCAGCGGCGCTCAGCCAGTATGTGGGACGCACCGCGGTGCAGCGCGGGAAGGGGCAGGACGACACGGTCGGCTTGCTCGTCTGGGGGTGGTCAGGGATATTAGGCGCTGCATCGATTCAGATCAACTCGCTTTCCAGTGAAACGGTTTCCCGCCTTCGATCCGCCGGAATACGTCGACTGGCAGCCCGATCCGGAGCTGGTCGAGGCGTATCCGGCCGCGTGGGAAGACGACCCGGAGCGCCGGGCCGTCGTGGAGGGCGTGCCTCGAGAGACCCTGCTCACCCTGTACGCGGGGATGCTGCGCGCCCGGCTGCACGACATCATGCTCAAACGCTGGGTCAAGCAGGGGGTCATCTCGAAGGCGTGGCTGGGGACCGGGGAGGAGGCCGCCACCGTGGGACCCGTGCACGCGCTGGACCGCTCGGTGGACCTGGTGGCGCCGATGATCCGCAATGCCGGCGCATGCTGCGAGATGGGGATGCCAGTGGCCGACATGCTGCGGGGCTACCTCGGGACCCACGACGCGCCCTCCAAGGGTCGCGACGGTCACGTGGGCAGCTTGGCGCACGGCGTGCTGCAGCCGATCTCCAACATCGGCAACATCCCCCCTGTCGCGGCGGGTATCGCGCTGAGCTTCAAGCTCCGCGGCGAGCCCCGCGTCGTGCTCACCTGGGTGGGCGACGGCTCCGTCAAGTCGGGACCGACGCACGAGGCCTTCAACTTCGCGGCGGTGCAACGCCTGCCTGTGATCTTCATCATCCAGAACAATCAGGTCGCCCTCGGCACGCTGGTGGAGCAACACCATGTGCCCCAGGGGTTCGGCGATGTGCGCCGCGCCTACGGCTGCGCCGGGTGGTCCTTCGACGGCAACAACGTGCTGGACGCCTATGCCGCCACCCGGCTGGCGGTCGATCGCTGCCGCCGGGGCGAGGGGCCGGTCATTCTCGCGGCAGAGACGTTCCGCATGGGTGGCCATGCCACGCACGACGAACAGGACGCCCGTCGCCTCATCGCGGCGGAGGTCTATGCCCATTGGGGTAAGCGTGACCCCATCGGGCTGTACGAGGCGTACCTCGGATCCCACGGCGTGCGCGCCGCGGAGCTGGAGGCGGTAGAGGCTGAGGTGACGGCCGAGGTCGATCGGGCGGCGGCGGAGGCGCTGGCGAGCCGGGAGTCGAACATGCCCGCGCCGGCGTCGGCTGTCGAGGACGTGTACGCCGGATAGGAACCCCCTCCACGCGGGAGTCACCGATATGAGAACACGTGTCGCAGCCATCGCGGTCGCCGTCGGTCTCGTGCTACTCGTGGTGATCGTCTCCACCGGGCCACTCAGCCGCATGAGCGAGGACTACCGCGCGCAGCTCGACGCCGCCCCCACCCACGGTGAGTGGGTGAAGTACACCGGTGCCGGAGGTGACACCGTGACGGCGTACCTGGCGTTCCCGGAGCGTCCCGATCCGGCGCCGGCCATGATCGTGATTCACGAGATCTACGGGCTGTCGGACTGGGTGCGGACGGTGGCCGACGACTTCGCCGGGAAGGGTTACGTGGCGATCACGCCGGATTTGCTCTCCCGCCGGGGCGGAACGCCCGAGAGCGGCGACAGCGCGCGCGGCCTGATCCGGGACCTGCCGCCTGACTCGATCACGGTCGACCTCAACGCCACGTTCGACTACCTGCGCACCCTGGGAGCGGTGCGGAGTGATGCGATCGGCGTGATCGGCTTCTGCTGGGGCGGCGGCCAGAGCTTCCGCTACGCCACCAGCAACCCCGACCTCAAGGCGTCGGTGGTGTGCTACGGTCCCGCGCCCGACCTGGCGACGCTCGACCGGATCGCCGCACCGGTGCTCGGCGTGTATGCGGAGAATGACGCCCGCATCAACGCGAATCTGGCGGAGGTGGAGGCGGCGATGGCGGAGGCGGGCAAGAGCTACCAGTACACCGTCTATCCCGGCGCAGGGCACGCGTTCCTGCGGCGTGGGGAGCCGGCCGCCGAGATCGAGCGGGCCTGGGAAGACGTCTTCGCGTTCCTGCGCGAGAGTCTGGGGAGCTAGCCCCCGCCGGGAACCCCTCTGATCGGTTTCCCTAACCGCGCCCGAACGTCAGCATCGTGACGACGGCGCGCCACGCCGTCGGCAGCATGAACCAGATCACGATCAGCAGCAGCGCCGGCGAGAGGTAGCGCACGAAGAAGGCCCACGCCCTGCGCGGCGCGGGATTCTCCAGGCCCTTGGCCAGCTCCTCGTCGGCCCGCTGCGGAATGGCATAGCCCACCAGGATGGCCGTGAAGAAGCCGCCCACGATGAGCAGGAAGTTGCCCACGAACTTGTCGGCGGCATCGAGGAAGTTGATGTTGAATGCCGCCGGGATTCCGGCCAGCGCGATCAAGACGCCGAACCAGATGGCAGCCTGCCTGCGCGACCAGCCCCAGCCATCGATCACCGCCGCAACCACCACCTCGAGCAAGGAGATCGCAGAGGTGAGCGCGGCGAAGAACAGCATGATGAAGAACGCGCCCAGCACGATGCCGCCCAACGTGCCCAGACTCTTGAGGCCGGTGGGGAGCGTGATGAACAGGGTTCCGACGGTGTTGTCGGAGATCCCCCCGCCCAGGCCGATAGTGCTGGCGAGGCCAAAGTGGAAGATCACGGGGAAGATCACCAGCCCGGCCACGAAGGCCACGCCGAAGTCGGCGACGGCGACCGTGGCCGCCTCCCTTCCCAGGTTCTCCTTGGACGTGAGATAGGAGGCGTACGTCATCATCGCGCCCATGCCGAGGCTCAGGGAGAAGAACGCCTGCCCGGCCGCGAGGCGGATGACATTGGGGTCCAGGAGTTCCCGCACCTGCGGCCGGAGGTAGTAGCCGTAGCCCGCCCCGGCATCGCCCAGGGTGGCGGCCCAGATCGCGAGGCCCACGAGCAGGAAGAACAGGATGGGCATGAGGATCAGCGCCGCGCGTTCGAGGCCCCGCTTCACGCCCGCGACCACGATGAAGACCGTGAGCACCATGAAGACGAGGTGCGATAGGATGGCCGGTGCCCCCGTCGCCACGGACTGGAAGTAGGCTTCCGTGTCCGTACCGAGGCCGCCGCGCACCGCGTCGAATGCGTAGCGCATGGTCCACCCGGCAACCACCGAGTAGTACGACAAGATCCCGAAGCCGCAGAACACGAACAGCCACCCCAGTGGTGCCCACATGGGACCGCCGAGGCGCTGCACCGCCACCACCGGCGACTCCTGCGACATGCGGCCCACGACGAACTCCGACGTCATGATGGGGACGCCGATCACGGCGACGAACGCTATGTAGAGCAACAGGAACGCCGCGCCGCCGCCCTCGGCGGCGACGTAGGAGAAACGCCACATGTTGCCGAGGCCTACCGCCGAGCCGACGGCGGCCAGGATGAACCCGGCGCGAGTCGCCCACGAGTCCCGGCTGTTGGCCGGCACGGGATCCGTCATGACGCGATCTCCTGGTGTTGAGAGGTCGTCGAAGGTTACGTGATCGTGTCGAACCTACAACCCGGCGCCCGGCCGCCCCGCTCCACGCTCACCGAACTCGATGGCGTCCCACGCCGCCTCGAACACTTGCTGTGGGCCTACGTGCTGTACGGTCCAGTCTTGATTGGCGATCCGCTCCAGAGCGAGCACCACCAGTGCGAGCCACACGTCGGTCCACACCTGGGCCGAGCCGGAGCGCACCTCGCCTGCCGACTTCCCGGTGGCGATGACCTTGCTGATCTCGTCCCTGAGCTGGGTGAAGCTCTCGCGACTCCTCGGATCCAACAGATCCCCGTGCCGCGTGAGAAAGACCAGCTTGATGAGCGCCGGGTCGCTTCCCGCCAGGTCGCGCCACGCGGCCGCGATGCGCTCGAGGCGCGCGCGGCAGCTCAGCGAGGTAGGGGCGTCCTTGACCGCCGCCGTCAGCAGGCGCACCGCGGCCCGGTAGATCTCGTTGAGGAGGTGTTCCTTGCTGTCGAAGTGCCGGTAGATGGTGCCCTCGGCGACTCCCGCACGCCGGGCGATCTGGGGCGTGGTGCTGGTGTGGTAGCCGTGGGTGGTGAACAGCTCCAGTGCGGCACGCACCAGTCGGTCGCGCGTTCCCGCGGGGTCGCGTCGCCGACGGCCCGTCGCCCTGGGGGTCTCCTGGGGGTGAGTCATCACTCGCAACTCTACCACGCTGTGCCCGCTCTGCCAAGGTGAGGCCTTATCTTCCGTTGCGGAGCGGCCAGCACTCGAGGGGGAGCCGATGGCGGGGGGAACGACTCTGGATTTTGTGCGGCTGTGGGAAGCTGCAACGCCATATGCGCGCTTCGCCGAGGAAGCGCGGGATCTCAAGGGGCTGTGGGAGGGCGTATACAAGAAGACCCGGCCCCCCACCTGGGCGCTCGAAGCGGCCCGAGCCAGGGGGAATGGCGCCCACCTCATGGTGATCAACGAGGACTGGTGTTGGGACGCCGCCAACACCGTACCCGCCCTGGCCAAGCTCGCCGCCGAGGCCGGGACGTTCGAGATCCGCATCATCTCGCGCGACCAGCACCCGGATGTGATGGATCGCTACCTCACCGACGGGACGCGCTCGATCCCCATCGTGGTCGTCCTGGACGCCGAGTTCAACGAGCTCGGCCACTGGGGTCCGCGGCCGAGCGAGCTGCAGGCCTGGGCCAAGGCGAACAGGGGGAAGATGGAGAAGAAGGATTTCTACGCGGCGATGCGGCGCTGGCACGTGAAGGATGGGGGCGAGTCGACCATGCGGGAGGTGCTGGCGATACTCCCGTAGAAGCGCGGGCGATTGGGGGGCGTTGCAGGGGCCTCTCGCTCCGGCAGGACCCCGGCCTTGCTCAATCCGCTTCCCGCTCCGCTACTTGCCGTCCGTCACTGCAACTGCTCCCGCAGGGTCCCCAGCGCCTTCTCCACATCTGCTTCGCTGAACACCAGACTCGGCCGGAACCGCACCGAGCGCGGGCCGCAGGGGAGCGTCGCGAGCCCGGCGTCCCAGCAGCGCTGGCGCAGCGCGTCCCGGGCGTCTCCGTCGGGCATGTCGAACGCGAGGAGCAGGCCCCGGCCACGCACGTTGGTGATCTGTGTGTTGCTCTGTTGCAGCTCCTCCAGGCCCGCCTTGAACGCGCTGCCGACGGCAGCCGCGCTCTCGACCAGCTGGTCCTCCTTCATGATCTGGAGGTAGCGCGCGCAGCGCACCATGTCGACGAGATTCCCGCCCCAAGTGGAATTGATGCGGGACGAGACGTGGAAGACGTTGCTCTCCACCTCGTCGATGCGCTCGGTGCTCATGATGCCGCATACCTGGGTCTTCTTGCCGAAGGAGACCAAATCCGGCGTCACGCCGAGCTGCTGGAACGCCCACATGGTCCCGGTCACCCCCATTCCGGTCTGCACCTCGTCGAAGATCAGCAGCGCGTCGTGTTCGTCGGCGAGGGACCGCAACCGCCGCAGAAACTCAGGCCGGAAGTGGTTGTCGCCGCCCTCGCACTGGATCGGCTCGACCAGGATGGCGGCTACGCCGTGGGGATCGGCGGCGAACGCCTGCTCGATCTCCCGGACCGACTGTGCCTCTGCCTTTGTCACCGCGGCCTCGTCCACTGGGAAGTGAATCTTCGGGTTCGAGACGCGCGGCCAGTCGAACTTTGGGAAGTCGAGGATCTTGACAGGCTCGGTGTTGGTGACCGAGAGGGTGTAGCCACTGCGACCGTGGAACGCTTCGCGGAAGTGCAGGATCTTGTCGGCACCCCCTTTGATTCCCTGCGTGCGGTTCTTCTGTGCCTTCCAGTCGAATGCCGCCTTCATGGCGTTCTCTACCGCCAGCGCCCCGCCGGCGATGAAGAACAGGTAGCGGAACTCGGCGGGAGCAGCGATCCCGCGAAAGGTCCGCACGAACGCCGCAAACTCCTGCGAGTAGATGTCGCTGTTGGCAGGATTGGCGAGGGCCGCCTGCATGAGCGAGGCCCGGAACCCCTCGTCGGCCATCTTGGGGTGGTTGTGGCCGATCGGCAGGGTCGCAAAGTACGTGTAGCAGTCGATGTATTCCTTCCCGGTCAATGCGTCCACGATCACCGAGCCGCGTGACTTCTCCAGGTCGATGACGATGTGGAAGCCGTCGACCAGAACGTTGCTCTTCAAGATCGGGAAGACCTGGTCGGCCGGTACGCTGATCTGAGGCATGGGACTCTCCTTGGTGAGAGACGCCGAAGTAGACGCTCGGGAATCAACCATGTGGGGGTCGGGACACCGCTGCGGCGGCGTGGGACGTACCGCGGGCTGTGCCCGGCGCGGCCGTGCCGGCCTAGTTGGGGGGCGCGAAGATGCCGGGGCGCGCCTTGCGCGGAAGGAGTCTACTCGGCTGGAGAGCGATCATACGGGAACAACACCCCCGTCGGGTCCGGTGCTGCCGTCCACTGGAATCTAACCGGATGCGCCGCAGCGGCTATGTGGGGTCGCCTAGTACGGCCACTGCATGTGAAAGTGTGCGGAGGCGCCGTCGAGCCCCCACCCGATCGTCCCGCCCAAGATCCCGGCGCGGAAGATCTGCGCAACGATCCCGAATCCGCCACCCCAGTGCAGATCGTCGGTGGTGAACTCGAACTGGCCGGATGGAAATACGCGCCCGACATCCAGGAAGCCCACCAGCGTGAGCCGGTACAACGAGGGTTCGGCGAGCAGGTCGTATCGCACGTCGAGGTTGCCGAAGATCTTGTCGGCATCGAGCAAGCGGCGCCGCCTGAGCCCGCGGTGTGTCTCGCTGCCGCCGTAGGTCATGTAGGGGCGCTCGGGCGCCTCCAGCAGGTAGTACGATCCGAGACGCGGACTGCCGGTAATGCTCTGGCCCACCAGGCGCACGGTTGTCAACAACTTCTCCGTGACTGAGAGGTACCCCGCCGCAGATCCCGTGTAGCGTACGTAGCTCAGGTCGCCTGCGATGCTGGAGTCGGCATATCCCACGATCGCCTCGAGCTTGACGCCGCTGCGGGCTGCGACCTCGTCGTCGCGGGTGTCCAGCACCAGCCCCGCAAAGCCCCACACGTCCCACACCCAGTTGCCGATCGTGGGATCGACGCCGGAGAGCACGTCGTTCTTGAGTTGGCTAGGCCCCGGCTCGACCAACGTGTCGATCCTCCACCGCTCGGCGTGGATGCCCGCCAGGAGGCGGAGCGGGCCCACGATGCGGCGCTGCATTTCCCCCCGGCCGGTGAGCCGTTCGTTGTCGGACCGATAGAACAGGGGCAGGGTGTCGAGTACGTCTCGGTTGTAGACGGAGGCGTTGCCCACCCCGAAGTAGTTCTCCCGCGCCCGCCGCCGGTACTCCAGGCGCGCGGTGAAGCGCCACCCGTCCACCAGTTTGGGCATCCGGGCTTCGAGGTTGATCCGCTTCGATCCGGTGGTGCCGAAGTAGAAGTCGAGTCCGAGCTTCGCGGCATACGGCGGCGGCGCGTCCCAATCGTCGAACTTCAACTGCTTGATCTGGGCGTAGTACAGCCCGAACGCCCAGCCATCGCGGGTGGAGTAGTAGATCTTGGGGTACGAGATGTCGGTCCAGTCCGGCCCCAACGTCGGGAGGTTGGGGATCTGCGCCGAGCTCGAGCCGGTGACGACGAGGAGGGCGAGGACGGCGCCCGCGGCGGCTCTCACCGTTCCCGCTCGAACAGATACGCGCAGTCGTGATGCTGAGCGGTCTCGCCGTCGAACGCCGCGTAGCGACGGCCCGACCAGATGGACGCCGCGCCGAACTCACCGGTCTTGTTGACCGCGTAGAAGTTCAGCCCGAACCGCGGACGTCCCTGATCGTCGAGCAGGCGCTTCTCCGTGGTCGCCACGACGCGCCGCAGCGTCTCCAGGGCGGCATCGGTGGGCGCCATGCCGCGCCGCATGAACTCCACAGTGAGGAATGCGCCGCACACCTTGATGTTCGCCTCGCCCCGCCCGGTGGAACCGGAAGCTCCCACATCGTTGTCGGTGTACTGACCGGCACCGATCAGGGGGGAATCGCCCACCCGGCCCGGGATCTTCCATGCCAGCCCACTGGTGGTGGTAACGGAAGACACCTCGCCTTTGGCGTTGACCACGTTGCAGTTGATGGTGCCGTGACGCTCCGGCACAACCATCCGTTCGTCGCGCGGAACGTCGATCCAGTCGTCGTCGGGTCCCCGGTTGGCCCGCCAGCGGAGCCAGCGCTCACGTGCCCGGTCGGTTAGCAGGTCCTCTTCCTTGAACCCGTAGGAGAGCGCGAACTGCTTGGCGCCCTCACCGACCAGCATGATGTGGTCGGTGTAAAGCAAGACGTACTTGGCGACGAGGCTCGGCGTCTTGATACCCTCCAGAGCGCCGACGGCGCCGGCGCGCCGGGTCGGACCGTGCATGCAGGACGCGTCGAGCTGGACCACTCCGTGCTCGTTGGGCAAGCCGCCATAACCCACTGAGGAGTCCTCGGGATCGAGCTCTTGGATCTTCACGCCCTCAATGGCGGCGTCGAGCGTATCGACCCCCTGCTGTAGCAGCTCGCCGGCCTTCTGCACGGCGCGCAGCCCGTTAGCCGAGGCGATGGCCACGTTGCGCGCTGCGGGCCGGACATGGACGGCGGGTGCGCCGCGACCAGTCAGCGCCGGTCCCAGCACGGTCCCTGCGGCGAGCCCAGAGGCAGCGCCCAGGAACTCACGGCGTGTAAGTGAGTCGGACACGATCAGCCCCTCCTCCCAGGGTGGCGGTGGTCTGCCGAGCAACGGGAAATAAGGAGGGCGGGCATCGTGTCGTCAACTTGATTCCGGGTCTGGCGTGCCGTACGTTGACGCGTTCGGCGGGGAGTTCGGTTCCGTCGATGGGAGGCGCTCGCACAGCCAGCAGCGAGGTGTGACCGACCCCGTGGTCTCTGTGGTGTTGCCGGTCTACAACGAGCGGGAGAACCTGGCGTCGCTCCTCGAGGAGATTGCGACGACCTTGCGGGACGTCCCGCACGAAGTGGTCGCTGTGGACGACGGCTCCACGGATGGCTCCCTCGACGAGCTGAAGCGGCTCGCGGCGCGGTACACGCAGCTGCGCGTCGTGGCGTTCGAGCGCAACGTGGGGCAGAGTGCTGCGTTCGCGGCTGGTTGGGACACTGCTGCCGGTGACGTCGTCGTGCTGATGGATGCTGATGGGCAGAACGATCCCGCCGACGTGCCGGCCTTGCTGCGGGCGCTCGAACGTGACCTCACGCTCGCCGCGGTGGTGGGCTATCGCGTTCGACGGGCTGATTCGCGCTGGAAGCGTGTTCAGAGCCGCATCGCCAACCGCGTGCGGAACTGGATCACGGGCGACGTTGTTCGGGACACCGGATGCTCGTTGAAGGCGATCCGGGGGAGCATAACGGAGACGATTCCGCGGTTCGACGGAATGCACCGCTTTCTCGCCACGCTGATCAGGATGCAGGGTGGTGCCGTGGCCGAAGTGCCGGTCTCACACCGGCCCCGGCAACATGGGCGGAGTAAGTACGGGATGTGGAATCGGGCGGCCCGGGGGCTGCGGGACGCGCTCGGTGTCCGCTGGCTGCGTCGCCGCGCGCTCCGCTTCGTGATCAAGGAGGACACTGCCTGACCATGCCACGGCGGAAGCGGCTCGACCCCACGATCTTCCACCTTCCCGTCGAAAAGATGCAGGCGGGCTACTACACCGATAAGTACTTCGTGCGGGCGCGCGAGGTGGTGCTCGCAGACGGCCACCGGCCAACCGTCCTGATGCAGGTGTTCAATAAGTCGCACGCCTACTTGGGTGGCGTCGACGAAGCGATCGCAATCCTCAAGCTGTGCGCGCACACGTGGGATGACCTGACCGTCCACGCGCTCTACGACGGCGACGAGATCAGCCCCTGGGAGACGGTAATGACCATCGAGGGGCCCTACGACGCCTTTGCACACCTCGAGACGCTGTATGTGGGCGTGCTGGCACGCCGTACTCGGGTCGGCACCAATACCCGGTTGGTGGTCGAAGCTGCGAAGCCGAAGGATGTGATGTTCTTCCCGGCGCGGCACGACCATTGGCTGGTGCAGACAGGCGACGGGTATGCGGCCCACATCGCCGGGGCGATCGGGGTCTCGACCGATGCCCAGGCGTCGTGGTGGGGGAGCGAGGGGATCGGCACCGTGCCTCACGCCATGATCGCGGCGTACGGTGGCGACACTGCGCTTGCGGCGCGGAAGTTCTTGGAGTACATGCCCAAAGATGTGAAGCTGATCAGCCTGGTGGACTTCGAGAACGACAGCGTGCGCACATCGCTCGAGGTGGCGCGCGCCATCGGTTCGCGGCTCTACGGCGTGCGGCTCGACACGTCTGGTACCCTGGTCGACGCTTCCATTAGCGAGGAGATGGGGGATTTCGATCCCCGCGGGGTGAATCCCCAACTCGTGTGGAACGTGCGCAAGGCGCTGGACGTCGAGGGATTTACGGACGTGAAGATCGTGGTCTCGGGCGGCTTCACGGTAGAGAAGATCCGCGCGTTCGAAGAGGCAGGAGTGCCGGTGGACGCGTATGGCGTGGGCTCGTCGTTGTTCCGTGGCCAGGGCATGTACGACTTCACGGCCGATGTGGTGATGGTGGACGGCAAGCCGTGCGGTAAGGTGGGGCGGTGGTATCGGCCCAATGAGCGATTGGAGTTGGTCGAATAGAGGAAGGGTGCAAAAGGAAATGGGAAGGGCACGACGATCCCGCTTTCCCCACGAATAGGACTCAATGGACCGTGGCCGAGCTCCCCATCCCCCCGCACTTCGATCCGGCGAAGGTCGGCGAGGTCTGGCGGGTCGACTACGAGTCCCGCGCGCGCGACGCGGAGGCGTGGGCCCGCACGCACGGCATCCGGCTGGCGTCCACCGACGAGACACGCATCTGCCTCGTGGTGGTGGACTGCCAGAACACGTTCTGCATCCCGGGGCACGAGCTGTTCGTGGGAGGGCGGTCCGGCAACGGAGCGGTCGAGGACAACGTCCGGCTCTGCGAGTTCGTCTACCGCAACCTCGCCGTCCTGACCGAGATAGATCCGACAATGGACACGCACAGTGCCATCCAGATCTTCCATCCTGTGTTCTGGGTCGACGAGGCGGGAGAGCATCCGAAGGGATCACAGACGATCATTACGGCGGAGGACGTGGAGCGGGGGGTCTGGAGGGTGAACCCGGCGATCGCCAAGTCAGTGGCGGGGGGTGACTACGATTGGCTGAGCCGGCACGCGCTGCACTACGTACGGCGCTTGAGCGAGGGCCGCTACCCGCTCATGGTCTGGCCGTACCACGCCATGCTCGGCGGCGTGGGGCACGCGCTGGTGTCGGCCGTCGAGGAGGCGCTCTTCTTCCACAGCATCGCCCGCGGTGCGCCAGTTGGGTTCGAGGTGAAGGGCAACAACCCGCTGACCGAGAACTACTCCGTGCTGAGTCCTGAAGTGCTGGATGGCCCAGAAGGAGAGCCCATCGCCGCCAAGAACCTCCGGTTCGTAGAGCGGCTGCTCGAGTTCGACGCCGTGCTCGTTGCGGGCCAGGCGAAGAGCCACTGCGTGGCGTGGTCGATCCACGACTTGCTCAGCGAGGTGCAGGCGCGGGATCCCAAGCTCGCGGAGAGAGTGTACCTTCTGGAAGATTGCACATCGCCCGTCGTCGTCCCCGGCGTGGTGGACTTCACCGAGCAGGCGGACGAGGCGTTTCAGCGCTTCGCGGACGCTGGGATGCATCTGGTCCGATCGACGCAGCCCATTGCGACCTGGGCTGGGTTGAGCGCGTAGGCCTGGGGCGCTGCCACTGGGAACCCGACACGACCGCCACGATCAATCGTCCAGTATGAACGCATCCGAGTTCGGCCGGTTCCTCCTCCCCGGACCCACCGAGGTCCACCCCGACATCCTGGCCGCCATGAATCGGCCGATGATTCCGCATCGCGGCCAGGACATGGTGGACCTGCTGAAGCGTATGGAGCCGCCGCTCCAGCGTCTCTGTCGCACGGAGCGCCGCGTGTTCGTCGGCACCTGTTCCGCCACCGGGTTCATGGAGATGGCGGTCCGCTCGGGCGTACGGCACCGTGCTCTCTCGCTGGTCGGCGGCGCGTTCGGCGAGCGATTCGCGGGAATCGTAGCGGCCACCGGCCGTGACGTAGTGCGGCTCGAGGTCCCCTTGGGGCGGACCGTCGAGCCCGACATGCTGCGCGACGCACTCAAGCGCACCGACGCGGACGCCGTGACACTGGTCCACTCGGAGACCTCGACCGGTGCCCTCGCGCCGCTCGCCGAGCTCGCCGCGGTGGTACGGGAGTTCGACGACGTGCTGCTGTTGGTGGATGCCGTCACGTCAATGGCGGGGCTGCCGGTCGAGACCGACGCCTGGGGTCTGGACTTCGTGCTGACGGGGTCGCAGAAGGCCCTGGCGCTGCCGCCCGGGCTCGCCTTGGCGGTGGCCTCGGAGCGCATGCTGGAGCACGCGAAGTCCATTCCCGAGCGCGGCGCCTATCTCGACGTGATCGCCTTCGACAAGGCGGCGGGCAACTACCAGCCCACCAATACGCCGGCCATCTCGCTGCTCTACGCGCTAGAGGCGCAGCTCGAGCGCATCGAGGCGGAGGGCGGCGTCGAGCAGCGGTGGCAGCGGCACGACGCCATGCGGCGGGTCGTGGAGGGGTGGGTCGAGGGCCGCGGCGGCGAGCTCGGCTTCTCATTCCTCCCACCGGAAGGCCGGCGGTCGTGGACGGTGTCGTGCCTCAAGGTCCCCGAGGGGAAGAACGGCCGGGATCTGGTCCAGGCGGTGAAGCGGAAGGGTTGGATCATCGGCACGGGATACGGCGACCTGAAGCCCTCGACGCTCCGGATCGGCCACATGGGTGACCATTGTCCCGAGAAGGTGCGCGAGGTGCTCGGTGTGGTGGAGGGGGTGGCGGCGTGAGCTTCATCGTGGTCGTCGCCGACCGGGTGCACCCGGCGGGGATCGCACTGCTCGAGGCCGCACCCGAGATCGAGATCGTGGCCGTCGCGGGGCAGCCGGATCGCCTGCCCAAGGAGCTGGAGCGCGCGCACGCCCTGCTGGTCCGCTCCGACACGACCGTCACCGAGGAGCTCATGGCCGGCGCCCCGCAGCTCGGTGTGATTGCCCGTGCGGGCGTGGGGGTCGACAACATCGACGTCGAGGCAGCCACCCGGCGGGGCATCGCGGTGCTCAACGCCCCAGGCGCCAACACGGTGAGCGCGGCCGAGCATACGATCGCCTTGCTGTTGTCGCTGCTGCGCAAGATCCCGTGGGCGGCGACGAGCATGCAGGCCGGCCAGTGGGACCGGAAGCGCTTCCCCGGCAGCGAGCTCAGGGGCAAGCGGCTCGGACTCGTCGGGTTGGGCCGGGTGGGCGTCCACGTTGCGGCCATAGCACGTGCGTTCGGGATGACTGTGGTGGCGCACGACCCATACCTTCCGGATGCGCAGGCGCGGGAGATGGGGATCACGCTGCTGGATCTGGACGAGCTGTTGGAGAGTGCCGACGTCGTCTCGCTGCACGTACCGCTCACCGACGAGACACGCGGTCTCATGAACCGCGAGCGGCTGGCGAAGCTCAAGCCCACCGCCGTGTTGGTGAATGCGGCGCGCGGCGCCCTGGTGGACGACGCCGCCCTGCTCGAGGCGCTGGAGCACGGTAAGCTGGCCGGCGCCGCGCTCGACGTGTTCGAGCCGGAGCCGCTGCATGCCGACTCGCCGCTGCGCAAGGTGGACAAGCTGCTGCTGACCCCGCACCTGGCGGCCTCGACGTCGGAGGCGCAGGAGCGGGTGGCGTCGGAGATCTGTGCCAACGTGCGGGACGCGCTGCTCACCGGGGCGCTCCGTGGGGCGGTGAACCTACCCGGCATCCCCAGCGAGGTGATGGCCCGGCTCAGCGGCGTGCTGGAGCTGGCGCGGCGCCTGGGCCGTCTGGCGGCCGGGATCGCCCATGACCGGGTGCTTTCGGTGGAGGTCTTCTTCGGGGGGGACGACGATGCGGCGCCCCGACCCGCCATGCTCGCCGCCGTCGAGGGGGTGCTCTTTGCCATGGGCGTGGGGTCGGTGAGCCTGGTGAACGCAGCCGTGCGTGCCGAGCAACGCGGCATGGGGGTCGGGCGGCGCGTGGGGCAGCCCGTCGCGGGCTTCGAGACCACTTTGGGCGTGACGGTGCAGACGCCGAGCCGGTCGGTCACGGTAGACGGCGCCATGCTGGGAGAGCGCGCCGGCCGGGTGATCCGCATCAACGGCTTCCCGGTGGATGTTCCGGCCGACGGCCACGTGCTGGTGTTGCGCAACCGCGACGTGCCGGGGGTGATCGGTCGCGTGGGCAGCCTGTTGGGTGAGGCGGAGGTCAACATTGCCTCCTACCACCAGGCCCGCATGGACGAGGCCGGGACCGAGGCGCTGGCCGCGATCGTGGTGGATCAGCCGCCCGGCGGCGCTGTTCTCAAGAGCCTGGGAGAGCTGGACGACGTGCTGGAGGTGCGCTTCGCGAGCTTGAACGGAGGGTAGTCTACGCCGCCGACGGCGCTGCCGGCTGCGTTTCCCGCTTCCCCGCCCCCACCATCCTAAAAGAGCTCACCGCCGCCGTGAGCCGCTCCGCAGCCTCTGCAAGCTGCGCGGCGGAGCTCGCGATCTCCTCGGTCGAGGCGCTCTGCTCCTCGGCGGAGGCAGCGATCTGCTCGGCCGCCGCCACGACCGACTCGGTGCCGCCTTGTATCGCCTGGAGCCGCTGTGTGATCTCGTCCACCAGCCTGCGCACCTCGCCGGCCGCGTTGGAGATCTCTCCGGTCCAGGCGCTGGTCTCGGCGGCGCCGCCCGATACCTCCTGCAGCCCCGCGGCCGCCGCCTCGGCGACCTCGCGTACGGCAGCGCTCGACTGCGCGAGGGTCGTGAGACGGTCGGCGGTGCCTTGGAGCGTGGCCAGCACGTTGTGCACCGTCTCCGCAGTCGACGCCGCCGCCTGGGCGGCCTGCCCCGCGAGCTTGCGGACCTCGTCGGCCACCACGCCGAAGCCGCGTCCCTCACCGCCGGCCCGCGATGCCTCGATGGCGGCGTTGAGGGCCAGCATGTTCGTCTGGGTCGCGATGGACCGGGCCTGCTTGATGAATGCCTCGATTTCCCCGGACATGTCGGCCAGGCGCCTCGCATCCGAGACTCCTTCCTCCAAGTCGCTGGCGAGGCGTCCGAGCTGCTCGCTTCCTGCCAGGAGCCGCTCGCGGTGCTGCTCCGCCGTCTCGAGCAGGGCGGTGTTGCGGTTGGCGGCGAGATTGGCGCCGTCGGCCAGTTGCGCCGTGATGCTGCTGATCCGTGTCGCGTCCTCCACGGCCCCCTTCACCTGACCGGCCTGCTGCGTCGCCTGGCCGCTCAGGTTTTGGCAGGTGTTGGCCATCTCCTGGGTGGAGGCCGACATCTGCTGCGTGCTGGCGGAGATCTCCTCAGCCATGGAGGCCGACTCTTCGGCCGAGAGCCGGATCTGACCCACCAGGCGCCGTAGGGCCTCGACCATCCCTTCGACGGACGAGAGCAGGATCCCGACCTCCTCGGAGCCCGCGTCCTCCGCCGCCACCGACGCCGAGAGATCACCGTGAGCGACCCGGCCGGCCACTGCCCCTGCATGGCGCACCGGCTGCGACACCTTGCGGTTGAGCCACGTCGTGACGTAGACGATCACGATGAGTACCAGCACCAGCACGACAGCCGCCCCGGTGTAGAGGGCGCGCTGCAGGGAGCGCGCCCCGGAGTAGGTGGCCTGCGCCGGTTCCCGCACCACCACCCACCAGCGTCCCTGGTTGGTCGGCGTGGTGCCGACCCACTCCGTGCCGCCGTCGGGTAGGCCGATCTCCATGACCTCCGTCAGGTCGGTGCGGCTGATCAACTCGCCTTCGGCGACAGGGCGCAACAGGTGGCTCGGGTCGGCGGAGATGACGACGCGTCCCCGTGAGTCCACCACCTCGATGGCCAGTGTCTGGAGGTCGGACACGGCGAGGCGAGCCAGCCGAAACAGCGTCACGGTCGCCCGCATGACGCCGATCGGCTCGCCCGTCACCGGATCGGCGATGGCGTTGGCCAGGGTGAGTCCCATCATGCCCGAAGACCGGTCGATTTCTGGTTCGCCCTGGTAGGAGTCCTGCTCCATCGCCACCTGCCACCACTCCTCGTCGGCCTGGACGAAATCGTCGCCCGCCGTGCTGCTGGTGACCGTGAAGCCGTGTGCCTCGGTGAAGGAGAGTGCGGTGAAGTCGGAGGCGTCGCCGAACTCCTCGAGAAACCGTGCCAGGGCGGTGTCGGGTGAGAGCTGCCCGGTCTCACCGAACCGCTCCTCGAGCGAGGCCGTGGGGAGTCGGTCGAGCCCCCGGCGTGTGGCGTCCCGGCCTGCGATGCCTGCCAGGTCTACGATGTCGGGGATGTTGGCGAATAGTCGCAGGTCGGCGCGCCGCTCCCGCAGGTACTGCTCAACGGTGGTTCCGGTGCGCTCCGCGGCACTGGCTATCCTGAGATCGGCCGCGTCCACGAACTCGGCCTCCACGATCTGCGACGCCATCCAGGCGGCCGCGCCGACCACGAAGACTGCGAGGGGCGCGCCGATGAGGAGCGTTCGCTTATGGAGGTCCGCGGATATCCAGGCGGGCATATGGCTGCGCCAAACCTATTGCAGGCTTCCAGGGGGAGCAAGCCGTGATAGATTACCCCTGCTATGCCGGCAGAACGAGCTCACAACGGCGGCTACGGCCCGCGCGCGGTCGAGGCGAAGTGGCGGCGCCACTGGGAGGAGCGGCGCACCAACGCGGCCGACCTGCACGGGGCCGAGCGACCGTACTACAACCTGATGATGTACCCCTACCCTTCGGCCGAGGGGCTCCACGTGGGGAACGTGTTCGCCTTCGTGGGCGCCGACGTGTACGGGCGATACCGCCGGCTCAAGGGCCACAATGTCTTCGAGCCGATCGGGTTCGACGCCTTCGGTATCCACTCGGAGAACTACGCCCTCAAGGTCAATACGCATCCGGCCGACTTGATCCCCCAGAACATCGCGCGGTTTCGGGAACAACTGAAGCACATCGGCCTCATGCTCGACTGGGACCACGAGGTATCCACGACCGACCCGCGCTACTACAAGTGGACCCAGTGGATCTTCCTCAAGCTGTTCGACGCGGGCCTCGCGGTGCGCAAGAAGGCGCCGGTGAACTGGTGCCCCGAGTGCAAGACAGTCCTAGCCAACGAGCAGGTGATCGACGGTCGCTGCGAGCGCCACCCAGACACCGTGGTGCACCAGCGGCTCCTGGAGCAGTGGTTCTTCAAGATCACGGACTACGCCGAGCGGCTCCTCGGGAACCACGAATGGCTCGACTGGTCCGAGTCCACGCGCACCATGCAGGTGAACTGGATCGGTCGGTCGGAGGGAGCGGACCTCGTGTTCGAGACGCCGACGGGCACGCCGATCACGGTGTTCACCACGCGGCCCGACACGGTGTTCGGCGCCACCTACATGGTGCTGGCGCCGGAGCACCCGCTCGTGGGGAAGCTCACCACCCAGGAGCAGCGGCAGGCGGTGCACGCGTACCAGAGGCAGGCGGCCGCCAAGGACCTCGTGTCGCGGCGGGTGGGGGAAAAGGAGAAGACGGGCGTGTTCATCGGGGCGTACGCCCGCAACCCCGCCACCGGTGAGTCGATCCCCATTTGGATCGCCGACTACGTGCTGATGGAGTACGGCACCGGTGCCATCATGGCGGTGCCGGCACACGACGAGCGTGACCTCGCCTTCGCGCGGAAGTACGATCTCGAGGTCCGACAGGTCGTCAAACCGGACGACCCGAACGAGGAGGGGATCGGCTTCGTCGGGTGGGACGGCAGGCTCATCAACTCTGGCCAGTTCGACGGGATGCCCTGCGCGGAAGCGGTCCCGGCGATCAACGCATGGCTGGAAGAGCAGAATGCCGGCGGAAAGCAGATTCAGTACCGGCTGCACGACTGGTGCATCTCGCGGCAGCGGTACTGGGGCCCGCCGATCCCCGCCATCTATTGCGACGAGTGCGGGATAGTGGGGGTGCCAGAGGAGGACCTCCCGGTGCTGTTGCCACCGCTGGAGGATTTCCGCCCCGACGAGTCGGGAGTGTCCCCGCTGGCTCGTGTGGAGCAGTGGTACAAGGTGCCGTGCCCCAAGTGCAGGAAGGAGGCGCGGCGCGAGACAGACGTGTCCGATACGTTCCTGGACTCGGCGTGGTACTTCCTGCGGTATCCCTCGACCGAGTTCGATGACCGCCCGTTCGACCAAGGGCTCACCGCGAAGTGGCTGCCGGTGGACTCCTACATCGGAGGCAACGAGCACGCGGTGCTGCACCTGATGTACTCGCGGTTCATCACCATGGCGCTGCACGACCTCGGGCACCTGCCGTTCGAGGAGCCGTTTACGCGATTCAGGGCTCACGGCACGATCGTGAAGGACGGAGCGAAGATGTCGAAGTCCCGGGGCAACGTGGTGGTGCCGGACGAGCACATCGGCAAGTGGGGAGCCGACACGTTCCGCATGTACCTGATGTTCCTCGGGCCCTACCAGGAGGGTGGTGACTTCCGGGACGAGGGGATCTCCGGGGTCAGGCGCTTCCTCGACAAGGTGTGGAGCCTGGTGGCGTGGTCGGGTGACGGCACGGCCGAGGACTTCTCCGATGCGAACCGCAAGCTGCACCAGACGATCCATGGCGTGGGACTCGACCTAGAGGCACTGCGCTACAACACGGCTATCTCCAAGCTCATGGAGTACGTGAACGTGCTGCGGGCCGGCGAGCGCGGCGGCCAGGGGATGCCCAAGGCACTGCTGGAACCGCTGGCCATCATGCTCGGGCCCCTGGCGCCGCACCTCGCCGAGGAGTGCTGGGAGCGGCTGGGGCACGACACCAGTGTGTTCGACGCACCGTGGCCTGCCTACGATGAGACGCTCGCTCAGGAGGAGCGGCTCGAGCTCGTGGTGCAGGTGAACGGGAAGGTACGCGGGCGCCTCCAGGTGGCGCCTGGTTTACCCGAGGGTGAGGTCGTGGAGCGGGCCCTCGCCGAAGAGAGAGTGCAGCGGTTCCTCGAGGGGAAGCAGCTCCGTAAGGCCATCTACGTGCAGGATCGGTTGGTGAACTTGGTGGTCTGACTGCCGGGAAGCGGGAAGTGGGAAGCGGGGAGCGCTCGACGGGGCGCTTCCCGTATTCCGTTACGGGGAACGGGGAACGGGGAACGGGGAACGGGGAACGGGAAGCGGGAAACGGGAAAGGTACGGCAGGTGTGGCATCGGCTCCCCACGTAAGTGTCAATTCTCGAAGCACTTACGGATCGCGAGCATGTCGCACCCTTCCCGCTTCCCGTTTCCCGCTTCCCCAGGGTGGGAAGGGCAGGGCCGCTTGCGACCTTCCCACCCCCCCAAGCGTCTATCTTGTCGGGAATGGCAGACTTCACCCTGG
Organism: uncultured Gemmatimonadaceae bacterium; assembly: GCA_964348295.1. Classification (GTDB taxonomy): domain Bacteria; phylum Gemmatimonadota; class Gemmatimonadetes; order Gemmatimonadales; family GWC2-71-9; genus WVYX01. The sequence goes on along the minus strand of CAYGBV010000005.1, from coordinate 72,037 downwards.
CCGCTTTGGACGACCTGGCGATCCACCGGGCTAAGTCTGGAGATCTGGCCGCACTCGAGCGGGTCTACCGCGCCTACGAGAGCACGGTCTACTCGCTGGCGCGGCGGATTTGCCGGAGACCCGAGGACGCCGAGGAGGTGCTGCAGGAGACCTTCCTGGAGGTGTGTCGCAGCATCAAGAAGTTCCGCGGAACGGGGCCGGGGAGTCTCACGGCGTGGATCAAGCGGATCGCGTCCAGCAAGGCGCTGATCCGGATCCGCCACGAGAAGTACCGGGAGACGGAAGCGCTCGAGGAGGAAGGGAGCTGGGCTGGCAAGCGTGACGGCGACGCCGGCCTGCGGATGGACCTGGAGGCGGCACTGAGCCGGCTGTCAGAGACCTCGAGAGCGGTGGTCTGGCTGCACGACGTGGAGGGGTACACGCACGAGGAGATTGCCGAGCAGATGGACAAGACCGTGAGCTTTTCCAAGTCGCAGCTGTCACGGGCACACGCACGGCTGCGCACCATGCTCGGTGAGGAGGCGCAATGCTGAGACATTGCACGATCGCGGAACTGTTGGACCTGCGGGACGGCGAGGGGTCGGCCGCGGCGCGGATGCACGTAGATGAGTGCGACGCCTGCCGCGCCGAGCTCGACCGCGTGCACCAGCGGGTGGCGGCCCTGAAGGCGCTGCCGTCGTACACGCCGCCGCGCGACCGCTGGCCGGTTGTGCGCGAGGCTCTGGTGCGGTCGCGCCGCCGCAGGCGGTGGCAGCGGGCCGGCGGGGCTGCTCTGGCCGCTGCGGCCGTCCTGGCCTTGATGGTCGGGATCCCGGGTGTGAACGGCTCCGGCCCCGAAGTGGCCGTGGCGCAAGAGGTGGATTCCCTGGTGCAGGAGTCGCAGCGGCTGGAGCAGGTGTTGTACGCGGTCGACCGGGATCGGCGCGTGGTGAGCGGGGTGGTGCTCGCCGTGATCGTGGACCTGGAAGATCGCATCGCGGTCATCGATGCTGGCATCGCCACCGTCCAGACCGGCGGCCACGTGAGTGTCGAGCTGCGGGACCTTTGGGAGGAGCGTGTCGAGCTGGTGAATCAGCTCGTGGTAACACACGTACAGCACACGGCGTACGTGGGACACTAGGAGACATCGCACGAGGCGCGGCCAGCGGAGAGTGCCACGAGGGTCGCCGCCCGCGCATCGTTGAGCAGTAAGGAGTGGTGAGAACGATGAGACTGAGAATGCTGACACTGGTCGGACTGACCCTGCTCATGGGCGCTCCCGCAGTCGCTCTCGCGCAGGAGAGGGAGCGCGAGGTCGAAGAGGCCATGCGCCGGGTCGAGGAAGTACAGTTCGAGCTGCAGCTCGTTCTCGAACGGCTGCGGGAGACAGAGATCGAGGCGGCCAGCCGCGCCATGAGGGAGGCAATGGATGCCCTCTGGCTCGCTCAGCGGCAGCTGCGACCCGAGCAGCTCGCCGTTGAGATCGTGGAGGGAGTGCGCGTGCTCCCCGGGGGCGACGTGCGGGTGGTGGTGAGCCTCGACCGTCCCAAGATGGGCGTGCTCCTCGGATCGGACGAGTGGAACCCCGAGACCGATCCGATCGGTGCCGTGATCCAGGCCATCACGCCGGGCGGGCCGGCCGAGGAGGCCGGGATCAAGTCGGGCGACATCATCACCATGGCGGACGGCCAGCCCCTGGCCCGCACGCGGCGGAGCGATGACTCGCCGGGCGACAAGCTCGTGAGCATCATCCGTGAGCACGAGGAAGGTGACACGATGCGCGTCGAGTACCGCCGGGGCGATGAGACTCATACCGCCGACGTAGTGCTGCGGAAGATGGAGCCCAGGGCATACGCCTTCGGTCTTGGCGGTGATTCCCTGAGGAGGGGCATCCAGATCTACACGAGACCCGAGATCGACATAGCCGTCCCGCAGTTCGAGTTCGCCACCCCGCTGGAGTGGCCCGTGGTGGAGTCGTTCCTGCCATTCCGCTGGCTCGACGTCGAGCTGGTGACGCTCGACGAGGAGCTGGGTGAGTACTTCGGCACCAGCGAGGGGCTGCTCGTGGTCAAGGCACCGCGCGACGAGACCCTCGGCCTCAGGAGTGGCGACGTGATCCTGAACATCGACGGGCGCGAGCCCACGAACGCGCGGCACGCACTGCGCATCATGCGTTCGTACGAGCCGGGCGAGTCGATTAACATCGAGATCATGCGGGATCAGCGCCGCCAGACCGTCACGGTCACGGTGCCCGAGCGGGATGATGGGTTCTTCTGGCGGGAGGACTTCCTGCAGCGGCGGGATCGCTGGTAGCGAGGCGGTGAGCTAGCGGCGTCTCACCGTCTTCACGCTCGAAGGGCGGCACCATCGTGCCGCCCTTTCTCGCTGCCCCCCGATATGTGCCGCGCGCCTGACGGTCAGCGGCTCCCGCGGGTGGAACAACGTCACCGTCCGGTCCCGAACAGCATCGCATTCGTCAGCAGTCGTGCCGGCCCGCGCCAGAACGCGCGGTACAGTGGGTCCTCTGCGAGGAGCACTACCTGCCCGCGCCCCTGGCGTTCCGCGGTGGCGTAGACCGTCTCATCGAGCAGCCGCTCCGTATGGTCCGGCCAGGCGAAGCCGGCGAGCAGGGGTGCCTCGCCCACGAACACCACCGGGTTGTCGCCGTCCTCGGACGGCGCCAGGAGCGTGCCGCCCCGCAGCATCACCGGGAGCGTCCCCTGCGCGTAGCCCATGGTGAGCCAGTGTGACAGGTCGAGGGTCGCCCGGAAGATCGATCCCGGGATGTACTCCGACTCCTCGGTGTCGGCGGACGGTGATGCCAGCGGCGGTGTCAGCTCTGGCCCGCTCGGGAGGCTGTCACCGGTTGCCTCGTCGTCCTTCGGGCGCAGCTCCGTGACGGTGCTCAAGCCGACGTCCTCGTGCCCGGGGAACAGGGCCGCGTTGTCGTAGGCGATGAGCACGCCGCCGTCGCGGACCCACGCGGCGAGCCGGTCGATGCCCCGCTGGCCCAGCTCACGGCGGATCGCGCCGGAGCTCCCGCTCGGGATGATGAACACGTTGTAGTCGGACAGCGTGTACATCCTGCTGATCCGGTCGAGCGGCACCGGCACGAAGGGCTGCTTGAGCTCCGCCTCGAGGAAGTGCCACAGGGCACCGTAGCTGGTGATGCTGATGCCCGGCCCCGACGCCACCGCAATGCGCGGCTGGAACACCGGGTCCACGCTCTGCGAGCCCACGCCCACCTGCCCGCTGTCGGGAAAGGCCGACTGCACCGCAGTGACGGGCACCCCGATCTCCGAGGCGAGCGCCGCCAGGCGGTCGTGCAGTGACTCGGGGTTCCGCGAGGTCCTAATCACGAACGTGCCACGGGGATAGCTGCGGCCGTCTGCCCGGAGCGGTTGCGTGCTCACGTTCAGCACGAACTCCTCACGCAGCAGTGCCAGCGCCAGCTCGGCGGCGGCCTGCCGGTCGTTGGGGAAGACGTATGCCGAAAGGCCGCGGTCCGACACCCCGCCGGCCGGAGCCAGCGCGCGGACCGGATCGCCGTCCGGCGGCAACGTCAGCGGCGTGGAGCGGACGTTGCGCGTGTCCTCCGTCCAGTAAGCCTCGAGCCCGAGCGTGAGCGGCAGCGACCACGCCGTGAGGTCGTAGAACTCGTAACGCTCGCTCATCGCGTTGGGTCCGCGACGCTGATTGCGCCGGAACTTCTCGAGCTGTTGCTGCGCGAACTCGGGGTCCATCTCGGCCCGCGGCTCGAGCAGCGCTCGCGCCATCCGCCCCTCGGGCTGTGCCAGGTCCACTACCAGGGCTCCAGCGGGGAAGCTGCGGCGCTCTCCGGGGGCATCGGGGCCCGCTAGGTAGCTGTGGGCCGACGATGAGGTGTATGGCTCGTCCAGGCGGCTCACTTCCACGTGCTGCTGCAGCAACAGGGCGGCGAGGCGCGCGGCGTTGGTGGGGTCGTTGTCGGGGAGGATCACGACGCGCTTCAGCGTGGCGGAGCGTGCCTCGGCGATAGCGAAGCGGTGGAAGTCGTAGAAGTCACCCAGCCGCGCCTCGCGGTTGGTGGCTGCGGTCTCCATCGTGGCCAGCGACGCCACGTAGTGGTGGGCGATTCCCTCGGCGAGAGTGATCACGGTGCCGTCGTCGCGGCGGCGCTTGAGGGCCTTGCCACCGTCGGTCTCGTACGTCATGCCGGTGGCGCCGTGCAGCGACGGTCCAGTGTCGAAATAGCCGGCATAGAAGAGGTCGAAGATGTCCCTGGTGTAGTACTGCCACCCGTAACGGTCGAAGGCCATGGCGTTACCGCGGCCGAACGTCTCCATCCACCGCGCCGACTCTGCCGGGATGTTCTCGTTCACCGGCCGCGCCGGGGGCGGGAAGAAGAACTGCTCGGTGGTGCTGTGCAGGTCGACGTACACCTGCGGGTGCCACCGCAAGATCGCGCCAACGATCGCCCGGGTCGGTGCCTGAGACAGCGCGAAGAAGTCGCGGTTCATGTCGAACCGGTAGTGTCCGTAGCGTCCCCACACGCCCCAGGGCTCGTTCCACTCGTAGGAGTAGGGCTCGTCGCTGCCCACGGCGAGCGAGTTGTACCACACAGCGAAGCGCTCGTGCCCGTCCGGATTGGCCGATGGGTTGAGCACCACGAGCGTGTTCTCGAGCAGCTCGAGGGTCTCCGGCTCCTCGGATGCGAGGAGCTGGTAGGCCACCCACATGGCGGCCTCGAAGCCCGCCGGCTCGTTGCCGTGGATCGAGTAGGAGAGCATTACGACGACGGGATCGCGTGTCGCGATGGCCTGCGCCTGCTCGGGCGATGTGGTTCGGGGATCGGCCAGCCGGTCCATGTCGGCCCGGATCTCGTCGAGCCGGGCGAGGTTCCGAGCTGACGAGATCAGTAGCACCCGCATGGTGCGTCCCTCCTCCGTCACGCCGATTACCTCCGTCCGCACCCGGTCGGAAGCGGCTACCATGGCGTCGAGCACTGCTTGCTGCTCGGCGTACTGGGTGTGGCGAGCACCCGCCTCGTAGCCCAGCAGGGTCGCGGGGCTGGGTACGTCGCTGCGGTATGGGCCGCGGCCGTAGAAATCGAAGCGCTCCTGCGCCTCAGTGCCTTGCCACGGCGTGACGGCCAGTGCGATTGCGATTGCGCTGACGAGCGTGAGTTGTGGGAATCTGGACTTCATCGTCTTTCGGGGTGTGGGGTGATGGCAGACTCAGGGACGCTGGCAAACTACCGACGGACCCGGCTTCCCGCGAGGCCCACTCGGCTTGCGCACGCCGGGGCGGGCGCGCATCGTGGTGCATCGTCGAACCCGTCCGCTCTTGCTAGGAGGCCTGCATGCCAGAGGCACTGTACCCATGGATGCACCTGGTCGGCCGCATCCTGTTCTCGATGGTCTTCATCGGGAGTGGCCTGAACCACTTCTTGAAACTGAAGGAGAGCACCGCGTACGCGCAGTCGAAGGGCGTGCCGGCGGCCAAGCTGGTGACGCTGGTCTCGGGCTTGATGATTCTGGTGGGCGGCGTCTTTGTGCTCCTGGGGTGGCATCGCTTCATCGGGGCCGGACTGCTGGTCATCTTCCTCGTGCCCACGGCCTTCGTGATGCACGCCTTCTGGAGAGAGACCGACCCGATGATGATGCAGACGGAGATGTCGCACTTCATGAAGGACCTTGCGCTGGCCGGCGCCGCGCTGCTGGTCGCGTTCTACGGCGGGATGTCGTGGCCCATGAGCCTCGGGGGCTAGGGGGAGAGCGACCCGACCCCGCCTCCTGACATCCCCGGGCGGTACCTGACCGGGCCCGGCGCCCGTCCTGGGTGGTACCGCCCCGTCATCTCGCCGCATCCGCCTTCCAATGCCGTCCTACAGCCTTGTTGCGCCATGCCCCTTGACCTTCGCGATGTATCGTAAGATATTACGCACGATACAACGGCCCGATATATCGTAAGCGGCGGAGGTCCACGTGCATGGACATGGGAACAACTGGTGGTTCGGCTTCGGCCCGGGCGAGGGATTCTGGGGTTGGGGCGGCCGGCGCGGCCCGCGGCGCCGTCGCCGCCGCCGGGTGTGGTTCGAGTCGGGCGACATGAAGTACGTGATCCTCAAGCTCCTCAAAGAGAAGCAAATGCACGGCTACGAGGTGATGAAGGCGCTGGAGGAGCAAACCCGCGGTTGCTACAAACCGTCTCCTGGAACCGTGTACCCCACGCTCCAGTGGCTCGAGGACGAGGGCCTCGTGCAGAGTGAGGAGGTGGAGGGCAAGAAGATCTATTCCATCACCGAGACCGGCCTCGAGTTCCTCGAGCAGAACAAGTCCACGGTGGAGGACATCTTCGACCGGATCGAGGAGACCATCGACTCGATCTTCACCGACCCGATGCCTGAGGTGACCCGGCTCGTGGGGCGGCTGATGGGGCAGGCGTACCGGTCCGCGTGGAAGCTGCGGGAGGACGAGGAGCGGCGTCGCAAGGTGACTGAGATCCTAGAGCAGGCCCTCGAGGACCTGGAGGGGGTCGTCTCCGAGTAGCCCGTGCGCGACGGGCCCGGCCGCGACGCTGCGCTGCGGTCGGGCCGTTTTGCGGGGCGTGTCGTTCTATTGCTTGTCCACTGAGAGCAGCGTGATGAACCACAGGATGGGCGCGGCCGCGAGCGCCGCGTAGGATCCGGCCTGAATCCCCACGTACCAATTGGTCCAGGTGCCCTGGGTCGTCTCGATGATCTCCAGTTGGCTAGTGAGGGCCAGGAGATCCTGCCAGCCCACCCCGACCTGCGCCGTGAGCCCAGGCCAGGTGCCCTCGAATAGATCCAGGTCTCCCGCGAACAGCACGCCCAGCGATGCGTCCAGGCTCCACGCCTCTCCGATCCAGTAGCGGTAGCGCGGACGCACTCCCAGCCGCCAGCCGTCGTCGTCTCCCGCCAGGAACGCTCCGCCGCCCAGCGCCGAGCGAGCGCCGATGTTGTACAGGGCGCCAATCTCTCCCGACACGTAGAACCGGGGAGTATCCGTTAGCCGGTTCTGGTCGGCGAGGCGCGTGCTCACGGCGAACTCGGCGAACGTGAACCACTGGCACCTGGGCAGGGCGCTGCCGCGGAGGCAGAAGCTGGGTGGCCCTTCTGCAGGCTGGACCAGCGCGCCGCCAGACTGTTGTGCCGGCAGCGCTGTCGGCAGGAGCATCGAGCTGAGGAGTAGAACGAGCGACGCGCGCATCACGGCCCTTGCTTCCCCATTTCACTCTCGTACCGCGTCTCCCGAGGGCGGGTTCCCCTGCGGGTCGTCCTCTTCCCGGAAACGACCCGCCTGTTGCAGGGCACGCCGCAGGAGGAACTCCACTTGTCCGTTCACGCTGCGGAGCTCGTGCCGTGCCCAGCGTGCAAGGGCATCGTAGACTTCCTGGTCCATGCGGAGCAGGAACGGCTTCCGCCTGGCCACGGTTCGACTACTGGTACAGAGACCCCGTGTTCACGACCGGCTGTGTCCCCCGGTCGGAGCACAGCACCACCAGCAGGTTGCTCACCATCGTGGCCTTCCGCTCCTCGTCGAGCGCCACGATGTCCTTGTGGGAGAGCTGGTGCAGGGCCATCTCGACCATCCCCACGGCGCCGTCCACGATCTTGCGCCGCGCCGCAATTACGGCGCTCGCCTGCTGCCGCTGTAGCATGGCATGGGCGATCTCGGGCGAGTATGCCAGGTGGCTGATGCGCGCCTCGATCACCTCCACGCCCGCCTTGTCGAGCCGCGCCTGGACTTGCGCCTGGAGCTGTTCGGCGATCTGGGCCGTGTGCGTGGTGAGCGCCATCTCGTCCTCGGCCTCGTGGGCGTCGTACGGGTAATGCACGGCTAGCCCGCGCAGCGCTGCCTCGCTCTGCACCTGCACGAACTCCTCGTAGTCGTCCACCTCGAAGAGTGCCTCGGCGGTGTCGATCACGCGCCACACGACCACCGCGGCGACCTCGATCGGGTTCCCTGTCTTGTCGTTCACCTTGAGCTTCCCGGTCTCGAAGTTGCGCACCCGTACCGAGACCTTCCGCTTGGTGTAGAACGGGTTCGCGAACCGCAGGCCCGGCGTCTTGCAGGTGCCGACATACGAGCCGAACAGCTGCAGCACGCGCGCCTCGTTGGGGTTCACGATGAACAGGCCGCCGAAGCAGATGCCCAACACGGTGATCACTAGCGCCGAAACGACGATCCCCACTGGGTCCTCATCGATGATCTCCCGGATCATCCAGTATGTTGCGGCTGCGGTCGCCACGATCAGCACGAACAGCGCCAGATAACCCGAGGCGACTGTGCGCTCCTTTTCGCGGATCATCAGTACCTCCAGAATGGGCCTATCAATTTGATATCATATTGATACCGATGAGTCAAGGGCAGACCGCAGTGTGAGGCTGTAACTGTATGTCTTGAATTGTGTTGGGTGATTGCGCCCGGCGCCCGGGAGAGACATGCGGCTCAGTAACCGCGCGCCTCTCCCTCGCCCCGGGGGTCGGTGCCACCCAGGAACCGCACGGGCTGCCCCGCGGCGTCATACTCGATGACGAGCCCGTGGGCGTTGCCGAGCCCACCCGTTGTACGGACGTCATGCCCGCGGGCGGCCAGCGCTTCCCGCACGTGCTCTGAGATCGCGCGCTCCACCGCGAGCGCGTCGGGCTCGACGAAGCTGATACGAGGGGCCGCGATGGCGCTCTGGATGTCCATCCCGAAGTCGATCACGTTCATGACCATCTGTGGCACGGTCTGCGCGATCGTGTGGCCGCCGGGCGTGCCGATGGCGATCCAGGGTCGGCCGTCGCGCATCACGAGCAACGGCACGTCGCCCGACAGCTTGTGCCGTCCCGGAAAGGCATCCATCGGGTTGCCCTTCGGCTCGAACGTGCAGTAGGCCAGGGAGTTGTTGAGCCAGATCCCCGTGCCCTCGGGCATAATGCGCGAACCGAAGCTGTTGCCCAGCGTCTGGGTCGCCGAGACGACGTTGCCCCAGCGGTCCGCGACCACGAAGTGCGTCGTGTGCTGCCCGCGGCCGCCGAACTGGGTAGGGGGGACGAACGGCTCCGCCCGCATGGGGTCGATGAGCGACGCCCGCTCGTCCCAGTAGCTCTCGGACAGCAGCTTGTCCAAGGGCGGGGGGGCCACCTCCGGATCGCCGGCCCAGCGGAGTCTGGTCCAGAAGGCGTGCTTGGTGACCTCGGCATAGCGGTGGAGGTACTCGGTCGTGTTGTGACCCAGCGCGGCGGGGTCGAACCGGCTCATGATGCCGAGTCGGACCAGCGCCGGCCACGAGTTCGCGGGCGGCGAGGCGGTAACCACCTGATAGCCTCGATAGCCGATGCTCACTGCATCCCACCACTCGGCCTCGTTGTCGATCAGGTCTTGCAGCGCCAGGAAGCCCCCCGTGTCGCGCATCGCCTGGTCGATCGCCTCCCCGAGCTCGCCGCCGTGCAGCGCGCGCGCCCCTTGTGCGGCGATCAACCGGAGTGACGCCGCGAGGTCCCGCTGCACCAGCCGCTCGCCGGTCCGTAGCGGGCGCCCGTCATGTCCGTAGATGGCCCGGGCGTGGGGCGGGAAGTCGTCGAACGCTCTCCCGATGAGCCGTGCGGTGCGGGGGCTGATCTCGAATCCCTGCTCGGCGATCCGCACGGCCTGATCGAACAGCTCGGGCCACTCCAGCCGCCCGTGCGCCTGCCACATCGCCTCCCAGGCGTTGGCATTGCCGGGGGTGGAGACCGCCATGGCGCCCCGCCGGTTCTCGCGGTAGCTCGGCGTGGGCGGACGGAACACGTCGGAGTCGAGCGCTTTGGGCATCCGCCCGCTGGGATTGAGGAACCGCGCCTCGCCCGCAGCAGCGTCGTAGATCAGGATCGTGCCGTAGCCCCCGACGCCCGACATCATGGGCTCGACCACGTTGAGCGTCGCGGCGATCGCGACCGCGGCGTCGAACGCCGTTCCTCCGGCTTGCAGGATCCGCACGCCTGCATCGGTCGCGAGGGGGTGGGCAGTGCTCACCATCCCTTGGGTTCCGACGGCCGGGGAGGTGGAGACGGCTTGGGCAGCCGCCGGCGGGCAGAGGACGCTCGGCAGCAGAGCCGCGGCACAGAGCAGTTGCAGCCCGAAGCGGTGACCCACGAGATCTCCTATGCCCGGGATCGCGCGGCGCGCGCCGTGACCAGCAGGTAGATCGCCGCCGCCACCAGCAGCGGGGCGGAGTAGGTCCCGCCTATCACCCGACCCGTGACCACGGACCCGATGAGGTGCGTCAGCCCGTTGGCGATCATGAGCAACCCCAGAGCGTACGAGACGGGGCGCATCCATCGCCTACCCTGGAATGCGAAGGTCGAGACCGCCAGCAGCGCGACGACGCCGACGATCAGGCCACCGAGCCAGGTCCCGAAACCGAACACAGGCGGGAAGGGAAGGGGCCACCGCGCGCGAATGCTCTCTGCGAGGGGGTTGTAGAAGCTGAGGAAGTCGCCCGCCGCCTCGTCCAGCACGTGGAGCGCCAGAGCCAGGGCGAGACCTATCCAGGCCCGCCCCCAGGGGATGTAGCGGCGTGCGGTCTCGGACGTCAGGCGTTCAGGATTCGCAGGTAGGTCTTCCATGGCCCGACCTGGTCAGCGTACTGCTTGGCCATTGCGCGCACCGCCTGGGCGATGTGCCCCAGGTCGTGGACCACCCAGGTCGAGAGGTGCTGCCGCAGGGTTACCGGGCCGAACTCTGGGTGGCGTCCCCTGGAATCCAGGTCGTCCTCGGTGAGTGACCAGCTCTTGAGCGTCTGCACGTTCTCGGCCCGGAGCGCCTGAAATTCGTCGAGCAGCTGCTCCAGCGACTTTCCCTGCGACTCCCGCTCCTGTGCAAAGCGGTCGAACGGCTCGAACACCTGCCGCTCGCCATGATCCAGGACGAGCCGCGCCCGCGGGATCCAGTCGGTTCGCTCGCCGTGGATCAGGTGTCCCACGACGTCAAACGGGCTCCAGGTCTCCCCTCCCTCGGTGGCCTGCGCCCACGGATCGGAGAGGCCGTCCAGTAGGGCGCGCAGCGTGCCAGGCGTGCGCGAGAGGATCTCGATTGCCTGATCGAGTCTGTACTGCACGAGTTGCGGCCTCCTTGTCACGGCGGCCAGCTCGTGCCGGCCGCCGGCTCACTCAGCGGCTGGCGAAGACCGTTGTCCTCCCGTCCTCGTCGAACGTGAGGACGTCGTAAGGCTCGGCTGGCCGGTCCGGGGTCTCCATCCCGGGGGAGCCGATCGGCATGCCGGGGACGGTGATGCCGACCACGTCCGGTCGCTCGGCGAGGAGGCGCTTCACTACATCGGCAGGGACGTGGCCCTCGACGACGTACCCCTCTACGACGGCGGTGTGACAGCCGGCGAGTTCATCCGTCACCCCGTGCTGTGCCTTGATGGGTGCCAGATCGGCAACCTCGTGCGTCACGACTTCGAACCCATTGTCTTGTAGGTGCCCGACCCACTTGTTGCAGCACCCTCACGTGGGGCTCTTGTAGACCACGACGGTCGCGGCCTGGGCGTCTGACTGACTGACGGTCACTGCGGCGGCGAGCGCCACGGCGGCGGTGACCGCTCCCAGCAGGGCGGGCTTCCAGTACTTCACTGCCATTATTCGAGCCTCCTCGACTGCGGTTCGTGACGCTTGCTCCGGCGGGCCGTTCCCTGTATCACCCCGCGTAGAGCTCGATGATCCGCTCCAGCGCCCGGCGGCACACGCGGCAGAAGCCGAGCATGTTGCGGGTGAACATGATGCAGTCCACCTCGGGCCGGTACAGGCCCTGGGCCTCGTACATCGCTCCCTCGAACGCCCCCACCGCCCCGGCGTTGGGCGAGGACGAGAGCATGTCCCGCTCGGTCTCCCGCTGCTCGCGGAAAAGAGCATCAAACTCGCTCTCCGAGGCCTGCTCGTCAATGAGCTGGCCGCGCCGCTCACGGACGGCGCGGGAGTGCTCCTCGAACCGCTGCTTGACCCACGGAGTGGGGAGCGGCGTCCCCGGCTGCACCAGGTCCTTCCACTTGAGCGCAGCCGGGTCGTGCAGGGCGGTGACGTTGGGCTCCCACGGCTCGGGGTGGACCTCGCCACCGGTCTCGTAGGCCACTGGCGAGGTGTAATACTCATCGCCCAGGCCGGCGAAGTGATGCCCGAACTCGTGCACGAAGATGTAGTCTGAGAACTCCGAGTCCACCGCCGACGTGGCCTGCCAGCCGAAGATCCCGCCGCCGCCGTACTGCGCCTCGTTTACCAGCACCGCTACGAACTCGTATGGGGCGGCCGACAGCACGTCCCGCAGGGTGCGGTTGTCGGGCACGAGCATGTAGCGCTCGCTGTCGAAGATGCCGTATTGCGTGGAGACTGGCGTGCGGCGGTAGCGGTTGGAGTGGGGGCGGGTCACCCCGGAGACCGGCGATGGCAGGTCGATGGCCCGCACGTTGAAATCCTGCTTACGGCCCTTGAAGGGCTCGTAGGAGAACAGCTCGCCGATGAGCCGCTCCGCGTCGGCGTGGAACTTGGGGAGCTCCTCCTCGGTGTAGCCCACGCCCAGGACCACCAGATCCACCTTCTCGCTTGGGGTGCCGTGCTCGAACAGGGGCCATACGTCGCCCATGGGTGCGAGATCGGCGGGGTTGGCGAAGTGGGAGCTCGGATCGACCTCCAGAGTGGCGAGCTCGACCCATGCGTTCTGCTCGCCACGCTTCTTGAGGACGACTGTGACCGGCCGCTTGGGCCAGGGGAAGCGCACCGATTCGTGGAACGTGCGATAGGTGTCCCTGGCCTCGCTGGTGGTCTCCCACTCGCCGTAGAGCGTGGCGTAGCCCCGGGAGTAGATCAGCTCGCCGCTCCCGGTGTCGATAACCTCGAACAGATACTTGCCCAAGTTGGTGTCGTCGATCAGTCGGGTGTGGTTACCCGCCCAGGGGCCGTCCGACACCACGCGGTCGAGACTGATGAGCTCGCTGCTCTTCCCTCCGGTGTGGTAGTAGTCCACCCGCATCGTCCTGTTCACGAAGTACTGGTCGAACTCCTGTGCGTCCAACCGAGCGGCTGACGCCGCGCAGAGGACCATCAGTGCCGTGCTGACTGCAACTCGTTCACGCATCGTTGGGATCTCCATCTGTCGGTGCCTACTCTCGTCACCCGGCCGCGCAGCCGATACCCGCGTGCGTCCCATCACAGAGAGGCCCAATGACGGTCAGCTGCGCTCCTCGTCCGCCGCATAGCTCATGGACGGGTATCCCAGCTGCTTGCGCAGGATTGCCATCTGGCCGATGTGAAACGTCTCGTGCTGCAGCAGGAAGGCGATCCCGCCCAGTACGGTCGGGTCGTCGAGCGGGTACTGCTGCGGCGACCGTGCCGCAAGCGCTTCATCAGGGAGCGCTGCCACCGCCTCGGCGAGCGGATCGGCAACCTCCTGCCAGGCGGCGCGTAGCTCGTCGAGCGAGGGCAAGTGTTCCGCTTCCTCGATGCTCTGTACGTCCTTGAGCGACTCGGCAATAGGGTTGCTGAGCTCGAGCCCGAGCTCCTTCGCGAGAAAGTGGCGGGCGTCCACCAGGTGTACCGCGATGAATGCGAGGCTGTTGCTGTTGTCGGTCACGCGCCCGATGCCGTCGGCCTCGATGACACCGTCCAGGCAATTCAGGAACAGGCGCGTATTCAGCTTCATGACGGCGACGTTGGATCGCAGTGTCTGGTTCATCTGTGTCACCTGCCGCTCCGGCTGCTGTCTCCCCCGCCCGCGCCGCGCAGGAACCGCAGCCCGAACTCGACGTTGGCTCGGTGCTCCCGTGGGATGTCGTCTGGCGGGACGTCGAGAAAAGACTCCAGCTGTACCAAGCCAGCCTGCAGGGTGGCGACCACGGCAGGCTGTCGGATGACCGGGGTGAAGTGGGACGACTCGGCCCGGCCCTCGGCGTAGTCGAGGATGGCGCTCAGCGCCTCGCGGATCTCCTGCTTGGAGTACGGCAGCAACGACGCCGGCTTGAACGTGCAGTCCGCGAACGCACTCTCGTCGTGCGCCAACAGCGCCGCGTAGCGCTCTCGTATCTCGTCGATCCGGACTACGTGCTCGGGGTTGTCCAGGTCGTAGGGGTGGGGGATGAGCTGCGAGATCATTCGCATGCGTGCCACGCGCCGGCGAGCGGCCCGCCGGCCGAGGAGCCAGACGACCGTGAGCACCACGACGATCGCGATCACCCACTCCATGAGTCCGCCTCGAGGCTCGTCCCCAGCCCGTGCATCAGCACGACGATGGCCACGATCTGGACGAGGTGGAACACCCCGTTGTGGTCGAACGGCCAGATTAGCGTGACCGATACCGCTCCAGTCGCCTGGATCGCAGCGGCGACGATGTTGAGGGCAATGCCCGCTGCCATCCACCCGGCGCCGGCCAGGCGGCGCCGGGCAGCGAGCGCGAGGTAGGCCGCGAGCGCGAACAGCATCGCCGCGGCCTCATACAGCACGAACACCAGGAACCCGCCGCTGAGAATCAAGGTGATCCCGTAGAAGGCCACGCCCACAACGACCATGAACGGGAGGATGCGGCGCGCCGCGGCGCGCCCCCGCCAGTCGTATACCGCCCCCACCACGAACAGCGCCACCACGAGCCCCAGTGAGAGAAACAGCGGCTGCCACAGGAGGTCTCGGACGCCTTCGGACAGTGCGAGACCGTGTGCGACGGCGCCCAGCAGGCCGGCGATGGCCAGCAGCCCGAACACCCACGACCACACCGTCACCTTCCAGCGGTCACGCTCGCGCCACCGCCTCAGATAGGCCACACAGGCGCCGGCCAGTAGGGCGATCGCGAGGTCGGTCGCCGCGGTGGTGAGCTCGGTGGGAGCGGGGTTGAGCTGCACCGGGCGTCAGGTCGTCGCGGACTTCGATCGCCCCAGGAGCCGCACGTACGCTACGCGGAGCTCGGTGAGCGAGTTCTGCAAGAACTGCTGCTCCTCGTCCGTGAGGTTCCCTCTGGTCTTCTCGTCGAGCATGGCCAGCGTGTCGATGAGTTGGCTGACCGTGGCGAGTCCATTCTGGATCAGTTTGCCCTTCTCCTCGGGCGAGGCTGCCGCGCCTGCTTCGCTCGCCTCCCCTTCCGTGGGCTGCTCGCCGGCCGGCATGAGCAGCCCCTCGACGTGGCTCATGGTCGCCATGGCGGTAGCCGCCAGGCTGCCGGCGAGGCCCATGAACTCGACGGCCATTACTCGTCCTCCCGACTCCAGCGGATCTCGATGCTCTCGGCGTGACCGAGGGCGCCTCGCAGCAGCTCGAGGAGCTCCAGGTCGCCACCGGCACCCTCGAGCATCTCGAGCGTTTCGCGGGTGATGTAATAGTCCTGGTCGGTGGCGGATTCCTCCTCCATCTGATCGATCAGGAACTGGAGCTGCTCCTCCGTGATGGAGCCGATGGAGTTGCCGGTCTCGCTGTCGTAGAGCATGATCACGGAGTCTTCCACGGTCGTCCTCCTCTAACGGGCTCTGATGGTGTTATCCTGTAGGCGGCTCCCATAACTCGATCCGGTTTCCCTCCGGATCCATGACCCAT
The DNA here is from genome assembly GCA_964348295.1 of uncultured Gemmatimonadaceae bacterium. Classification (GTDB taxonomy): domain Bacteria; phylum Gemmatimonadota; class Gemmatimonadetes; order Gemmatimonadales; family GWC2-71-9; genus WVYX01. The sequence goes on along the minus strand of CAYGBV010000005.1, from coordinate 56,520 downwards.
CCGAAGCGGCCGTACTCGTACTCCTGCACCTCGTCGTCCACGTCGACGCCCTCCGCGCGCAGCTGCTCCAGCAGGACGTCGAGGTCTTCGACTCGAAAGTTGAACATGTACGGCTTAGAGCTGGGCTCGAAGTACTTGGTGTCGTGCTTGAACGGTCCCCAGACGGTATAGCCAACGGTATCCGGATCCTCCTTCTCACGCCACTCGAATGAGATGTGCCCGTCTCGGTCGGGGATGATGCCGAGGTGTTGTCGGTACCAGGCCTTCAGTTGCTCTGGATCCTGCGCCTTGAAGAAGATTCCGCCGACCCCTGTGACGCGTCGCATGCTACCTCCTGGAGAGTGCGAATCATGCGACAGCGTGCGCCTCCCCCGCAAGGCAGACCATATCCTCTCCCAGCACGGCGTCCAGGATCTCGACGAGGCGGTCGGCGTCCTCTTGGGAGAAGGGCAGCGGCGGCTTGATCTTGATGACGTTGTCGTCAGGGCCGTCGGTGCTGAGCAGTACGCCGTGGTCCTTCATGCGCTCTATGACGTAGCGCGCCTCACTGGTGGCCGGCGTGCGTGCGTCGCGGTCTGCCACGAGCTCCACGCCGAGGAACAGACCGCGGCCGCGCACGTCTCCGACAACTGGGTGCCGTTCGGTGAGATGCTCCAGGCCTTCCTTGAGGCGCGTTCCCACGGTGAGTGCGTGTTCCTGGAGCCCTTCGTCGCGGATCACATCGAGCACCGCCAGCCCGACCGCGCAGGACACGGGGTTGCCGCCGAAGGTGTTGAAGTACTCCATCCCGGTGTCGAACGAGGCGGCGACCTCCGCGGTGGTCACCACGGCCGCCAGGGGGTGTCCGTTGCCGATCGGCTTGCCGAGGGTGACGATGTCGGGCACCACGTCCTGCGTCCCGAAGCCCCAGAAGTGGGTGCCGACCCGACCGAAGCCTACCTGTACTTCGTCGGCGATGCACACCGCGCCGGCGTCGCGGGCGTGAGCGTACGCGGCGCTGAGGTATCCCGGCGGCAGCTCGATCTGCCCTCCGCAGCCGAGGAACGTCTCCGTGATGAGCGCCGCCACCTCGCGGCCCTCGGCCCGGGCGCCGTCGGCGGCGTCCCTCACGTGCGCGGCGTACCTGCTGCCGCACTCGGGGTCGTCGCGCCGGTATGGGCCGCGGTAGCCGTCGGGCATCGCGACCGGGTGCACGTGCGGCGGCGCGCCGTGCCCCCCGGGGCCGTCGAACTTGTAGGGGCTCGCGTCGATGAGTGCGGCGGTGTTGCCGTGGTATGCGCCCTCCAGCACGACAAGGTCCTGGCGGCCCGTGTGCGCCCGGGCCATGCGCAGCGCTAGCTCGTTGGCCTCGCTGCCCGAGCAGACGAAATAGCAGATACGCAGGGGCTCCGGGAGCAGCGCGCACAGGCGCTCGGCGTAAAGGGACAGATTCTCGTGCAGGTAGCGTGTGTTGGTGTTGAGCACGGCCATCTGGCGCCGCGCTGCCTCCACCACCCGCGGATGGGAGTGTCCCACGTGACACACGTTGTTCACGCAATCGAGGTAGGCGCGGCCCGCTTCGTCGTAGAGGTATTGGCCGCGACCGCGCACGATGTGGAGCGGGTCGGCATAGTGGAGACTGAGGTTAGGCCCGAGTCGTGTGCGGCGTGCCACGAGCAGAGCTGCGCGGTCGGTCCGGTCGTCCGCCCGCACGCCCTCGGGGAGCCGCAGCACGAGGTTGGGATCGGGTGACAGGCTGAGCCACACTGCGCGCTCGCTGGGGGCTGCCACTCCGGGGTACTCTCCCTCCCGGTCCATCAGGTCGGTGACGATCTGGAAGTGGAGGTGCGGTGGCCAGTTCCCGTTCACGCCGAAGGCACCGACGCGCGCGACGACATCGCCCCGCGCGATGGGCGTGCCCGGCTTCAGGGTGAGCACGTCCTCTGCCAGGTGCCCGTACAACGTATAGAACGGGGGTCCGTCGGGCGGCGCGTGCTCCAAGATCACCGTGGGGCCGTAGTCCAAGGCGTCGGCGTTATTGCGCACACTGTGCACGCGGCCCTCGAGAGGCGCCAGGATCGGCGCGTCGGGCTTCAGGAAGAGATCCACTCCGAGGTGCACCGTGCGGCGCTCGGCGTGCTCTCCCTCGGTTCCGGCGAACGCGTCGCTGGTGTAGATGGCCCGGGCTTCGTCGTACCGCCCGATGCCTACGGTAGCTCCCGACCGGCGCATCCGCTCGAATAGGAGGTCCGTGAAGGCCTCGGTGCCCACGATCCCCTGGGGATCCTCCAGCTCGAGGCTGCCGATCGAGAGATCGAACACCACGCTCGGTGTCTCCCGCAGATCGTGCTCGACCAGCGGGCCGATCTCCGCGGTGTGCGCCTCGAGCCAGCGCACCACGCCGGGGCTGGCGGGGCAGGGCGGCAAGCCGCAGCGCTCGCGGAACAGGTCCCGCGCGAACCGCGGGTGCACGCCGGTCAGCCGCTCGAGCGTCTCCCATGCGGGCCGCTCACTGATGGCGAGGTAGTCGTTGGCGGGCTCCGTGGTGCGGCGATGTGCCGAGACGCAGACGCTGGCAGCCAGGCGGGCGCAGGCCAGCGTGTGCAGCACCTCCAGCTCGGGCTCGGTGAGGGGGAACGTCGCGTTGAATCCCGCGACCACGTGTCCCGCCACCGCCACGGGATCGGGTTTCCCGAGCATCGCGTAGGCCACCGCGATCGCCGGGTCGCTCACCGTGCACGTCTCCAGCATGTCGCCGAAGTCGATGAATCCGGTGACGTCCCGCTCGGGCCCCGGTGCGCCCACCAGCACGTTGTAGTCGTTGGCGTCGTTGTAGGCGACGCTGCGCCGCAGCTCCGACCAAAGCGGGGCAACGACCGCGTCCCACTGCCGCAACAGCCCCTCGATCAGGTAGCGCCGCGCGGGCTCGACCGCCTCGAGGTGCGTGGTGATCACCTGCGGTGCCCTGCCTAGATCCCATACGAAGTCGCGGCGCTGGGCGGCCGGGTGCGAGAAGCCCTGGAGCGCCGCGTCCATGGCGCCGAGGTGGCGACCGAGGTTCCGCAGCAAACCCGGCGTGTGGGGTCGCGCCTGGGCCAGGGGGATGCCCGGGAGATGGGTCAGGAGGCGCACGCGATGCGCTCGCCCGTCGGCCCCCTCTATCACAGTCATGCGCTCGCCAGCCGTGGTCTGGCACAACCGGGGCACGCGCACCGCGCGGTCGTGCTCGGCGAGCCAGGTCAGCGCCGTGTTCTGGAAGTCGAGGTGGTCCGGGGCCTCGTCGGCGCCCGACACCTTCAAGATGAACGACTCCCCCGCGGGGGTCGTGAGCCGGAAGTTCTGATCACGCTCGCTGGGAAGCGGCCGCAGCGTGCCCGCGAGACCGTAGAGCTCCTCGGCGAGACGGAGGGCCTCATCGCTGGTCAGGGCGGGCCGTTGCGCCTCGAGCGTCACGGCGGAGCGGTGGGTGCCTTCCAGTTGGCGGGCCTTCTCAGTAGCCCGGGGCCTCTTTGGCGTACTCGTCGGCTCCTAGGAAGTGGAGCGACACGTAGGGCTCGTTCCCCACGACCCAGCTGTCGTGTCCCGGCCCGATCGCGAACAGGTCGCCGGGCTTGAGCTCGACCTCCGTGCCGTCGTCCATGCGCACCATGGCGCGGCCGGTCAGCACGACTCCGACATGATCCACTTGGCAGCTTGCCGAGCCGGTGGCGGCTCCCACGTGCTCCGACCACCTCCAGCCGGGCTCGTAGCTCGCCCTTCCCAGCGTCATGTCCCCGATCGTGATAAGCTCGAACTTCCCCTTGTCGAACGTGCGGGACTGATCGGGCGCGTCGAATCGCTTGATGTCCAGGTGCACCGTCATCACCCCGTTTCACGGGTGTCGGAGGTCCATCCGGTACTCTTGCAATAATAGCACGGCGGCGGAGAGGATTGGCGATTCATCCTGTTCCTCTGCCAGCGGTGTCGGCCTCGGTCTCGTCGAACCGCAGAAACTCGATCGGCGCACCGTTTTCCACGATGAACGCCACGGTGACGCCGTCCGCTGGGCGGTTTGGCTCGATCAACACGTCCTTGCCGGCGAGCTGAGCCGCCAGATCGTCCACCTCGAACGCGACGTGCGGCACCGTCCGCACCAGCTCCGGCAGGGGCGAGTCGGGCTCGAATCGCATCCACTCGACCCCATAGTCGCTGTCCTCGTATCCCGACACGTACATCCTGTACTGCTCGAGATAGGTCTCGCCGTCGCGCGGCGTTTCGGTCGGGATGCCGATGTGGTGGTAGCGTCGCATGTAGGGTCTCCACAGCGGTGTTGCTGGGGTGATGCTGTCCGCCACCCTCGCGAAAAAGAGGGCGCCCGACGGTCTCGAGCGCCCCGCGGCCCGTTTCCCCCGGCGCTGCTAGAGCGCCATGATGAGCGCGGCGAGCGCGACGGTCAGGGTGATGAGCTGGACCACCGTGCCCCAGCTGAGGCCGGGGATGGCGCTCTCCTTTCGGAGCCACCACTCGAGTCCGCCCCACTCGGTGACCTCCATCGTCTCCTCGACTGGGAGCGGGGGAGGCAACTCGTCCACCGCCATCTGCATCACCCCGTCGATGGCCTCGAAGAGCTGCTCCGAGGTGAACGGTTTGGGGAGCGTCTTGAGGGCGCCGAGGCGGTCGGCCTCCGCCAACAGCGCGGGCACGTCCTGGTCGAAGGCACCCGAGATCGCCACGATCCGCACCTCAGGGAACTCCCGTCGCAGGGCCCTGATCAGGCCCTGCCCTCCCCGGCCGGGCATCACGATATCGGTGATCACCACGTCCGCAGGCGTTTCCCGATAGGAGTCCAGGGCCTGGTCCCCGTTCGAGGCCTCGCCGACCTCGTAGCCGTTCTTTTCTAGGCGCTTCCGGAGGATCTCCCGGACCTGGACATCGTCGTCGACCACAAGTATCCGGCTCACGGCCTCCACCACGTCACGTTGGGTCAGAGGCGAATAATCTACCACCCACCGTGGGGCCCCCGTTAGTCCGGATGCGGGGCGGGAGGTGCCGGGAATGGGACATCCAGGCCGACCGGGTGGCTCACCTCATCGGCCTAGCCGGCCGACACCGCTAGCGTTCCGGCCCGCGCCCCCTGGCCACCCTGTCTCTCTGCGTCTCAGTCGTGGTGCTCGGCGGGCCGCAGGTGCTCGGCTCCGGGCAGCACCCCGATCAGCCGGGCCGGGTCGTGGATCAGCACGGGCAGGTGCTGCGGGCAGATCCACAGCGTCGTGTCCCGGTACTCCAGCGTGATGAGAGGGGTCTGGTCGGGCCCGCGGTGACACGCCAGGCAGGCCTTTGCCGGCTGATCGCTCACAGGATCACTCCGTGGAATGGGTGGTTCGCCGCGCTACGCCGCTGAGGCACGATGAATCGGCGGGCGCTCCGTGGGTCGGTCTCGATCATTCGGACTCGTCTCCGATGGCGTGCCGGCGTTCGTCGCGCGGACGCAGCGATACCGTTTGACCACGGCGGGAGGGGTGGTGTAGAGCCTGGCCATGTCAGACGGGCTGCTTGCTGGGTCTTCTGGGAACGAAGCGCGGCACGCGCCGCATGTACTCCCGGTACTCCTCCCCGAACCGGTCGAGCAGCTCGCGCTCCTCCAGGATGGCAACGACGTAGAGTCCGGGGACCGACAGTGCCACGATGATGTACAGGCCGAGGTAGTTGCAGAACAGGGCCACGGCGATCAGGCCCAGGAGCACCGCGACGTAGCGCGGGTGCCGCATCTCACCGTAGATCCCCTCGCTCAGCAGCTTGCCCGGTCCGCGCTTGGGGTTGAGTTCCGGCCCTCCCAGGAGCATGCCAGCCGAGAGCAGGCGGCGGCAGCGGACCTCTATGCTCACGCTCGTCAGGTATACCACCACGGCTAGGCCGATGAGGATCCACTCGGTGCCGTACTCGACGGCCAGGATAGGCTCGCTCACGGCGTACATCGCCGCAGCCACGGCCAGGTACAGGGCGGTGAGCATGATGTAACTCCTCGGTGGGCCGATCCTGCGCCAGAACCGGGCGAACGGGTGCACCACGAGCCAATGCACGATCGCCGGCGGGATCATCACGACGCAGAGCAGCGCGAGGACGTAGCGTGCTGTGTTCACTTGGCCCCTTGCTCTCGGTAGAGCCAGACCGCGAGGGCGATGAGCAAGACGACGGCTAGCCCGCTGGGCCACTGGGGTATCGGGCGCCCTGCGGCGATGAGGTCGATCTGGAACACGACGCGCAGCAGGTGTCCCACGGCAACGACGCACAAGAAGATCAGGGTAACGAGCAGTGCCGGCTTCATGGTCACCTCCGGGATGGGGCGCGGGCGGACCAATGGGTGGCTGGTGTCAAACTGGACGCGGACGGTCGGCCGCGCCAGAGCCGTAGGCGTCACCCGGTCGCAGGCGCCGCCGCACGCGGCCGTCTCTCGAACACCCAGATCAGCAGCGCCGCGGTGGTGGCGCCCACCAGGTTTGCGACCAGGTCCCAGCCGGTGTTGCGGTAGCCGCCTACGTTGGTCTCGGGCACCAGTAGGGTGGCGGCGAACTCGATGACCTCGTTCAGTGCCCCGAACCCGATGCCCGCGGCGGCCGCCAGCACGAGCAGCCCGAAGGTCGGCCTGGCGTCGGCCCCGCGGCGGCGCAGGGCGGAGCGCAACCCCTGCCAGCACACCCACGTGGTGACGCCGAAGCCGTAGGCGTGGACGACATGGTCGTACTTCAGCCGGTCGGGCACGAGCCACAGCGTGTAGAGCACGCGGCTCTCGGAGCTCACGGGCAGCCCTGCGGGTACGATCAGCAGTCCGCCCGCCATGTGGGCCAGGCCCCACAGACTCAGGGCCCACAACACGCCGCTGCTCAGTCCGACCTGCCGGTGCACCGTCCACACGACGGCGATCAGCACCAGCATCACGCCGATGTAGAACAGGAACTCCAGGTTGCCCCGCACGACCGCGCTGACGAGCGCCAGCAGCAGGTAAGAGGCCGTGAACGCCGCGACGGGCCAGAGACGCTGGTCGGACGTTATCAAGACTTGCCCTTTCGCTGCGCGAACTTGAGCCCCGACCAGGTGCCGTCAATCGCGCAGATCTTGTAGTCCACCAGGCCATGGTCGAGGCCCGCCCGTCGCACCGCGTCTTGGGTCAGGTCCGTCCTCACCCCCGACGCCTGTTTGGGCCACGCGATCCAGAGACCTCCGGCACCGGCTAGGTTGGCCATGCGCCGCACGCGCCGCTCGAGGTCTCGTTGCGAGGTCGCGAACCAGATCACCAGGTCGCACGACGCGCGCGGCTGGCGCCGCAGCGTGACGCGCTCGGGGAGCCGACCTAGCGTCTGCTCGAAGCCCTGCGGCGCGCCGACGAGGCCGACGGTGAAGTCGGGTTTGATCCCGAGCTTCTTGGGCAGCGGAGTGCCGGAATAGCCAGCGAGCACCGAGGCCGTCTTGACCGGCTCTTTCGGTGGTCGAGCGATGGCGCGCTTCAACACGCTGCGGATGCGGCTCCAGGTGGTGTACTCGGCGTCGGGGACCAGCTGCTTGATGCGCGCCACCTTTGCGGGGTCGCCGCCGACGAACACTAGCGGAACGTGTCGCGTCTTCTTCCAGTGGCGCATGGCCACCCCCACGTCGCGCCCCTGGGACGGCACCCGCGAGAGGTCGATCACGACCGCGTCCGGTGGATTGTCCTTGAGCCTCTTGAGAAGCCCGGGGTCGAGCGGCTCGAACGCCACTCGGTAGCCTGCCTCGCGGAGGAGCGCCGCCTTGTCCTCTCCCTCGGCGATCTTGAAGTGAATCAGGCGGACGCGCTTACGCGGTGTCATCGGATGGCAGTCCGAGCCATACCCGGGCCTCCGCCATGTCGCGGAACACCTGAACGTGCTCCAGGTCCTCGTCGGTGAGTGACTGATACATGCGCGCCGTCCCGAACACTACGTCGGCCGTGGTGACGATGGCCAGCTTGTAGTCGCCCAGTTGGTCGGCTTGATCGCGGTCGAGCGTGACCATCTGCCGTACCCCCTCGGGCGTGACGGCGAGCCGCTCCACCCCGCGCACGTCCGACAGTTGGCGCATACCCGGTGCGAAGTCCGGATCGGCCGCGAGGATCCGTTTGTGCTCCAGCAAGTCGTCGTCCGTGAGGACGCCGCTGGCCGTGGTGAGGACGAGGCCTCGCTCCGTGTCGATCAGGTAGCTAATCGGCATAAATCAGCTTGAGATTGCTCTTATCTACGCATCGGGAGCGGGGGCGCAAGTCCCCAGGCCTCTATCCGAAGTTGATGATCTGCGGGGTGTGACGTTCCGCGTCGAGGAATCGCAGGAAATCCTGGGCGCCGATCGTAACGGTCATGCGGTTGTCCAACGGATGGAAGTTGACCGGCTCCTGCTCGAGAACCTCTCGGTCCAGCACCACGCGCACCTTGCGCTGCCGGTCGTTGACCACCGCGAAGGGCGACACGGCGCCCGGTAGGACACCGAGGTACTTCATGAGGCGTTGCGCGCTGCCGAACGAGAGGCGCCCGGCGCCGATGTGCTCTCCCAGCCACCGCAGATCGACGGCGCGATCCGCCAGGCATGTCACGAGCCACATGGTTCCCTTCTTGTTCCGCAGGAAGAGATTCTTGGTGTGGCACCCCTCGATCCCGCCGCGCACCTCTTTGGCCTGCTCCACTGTGTACACGGCCTGATGCTCCATCGTCCGCACGTCGATGCCGAGGTCCCTTAGCCGGCCGAGCAGTTGTTGCGGTGTGGATGGTAGACCACCGTCGGCGAGCCTGCCTTCGTTTGCGGTTACGGTCACGAGGTGCTCTGCTCCTCGGGCGGGGCGGCCGTGTCCTCGGTTCGACCGCTCTGGGGCTGCTCCTTCTTGCCGCCGCCCTTCCGCTTCCTGCCCCTCCCGCCGCTGCGTCTCTTCTTCTGCTTCTCGCCCTCCTTACTAGGTGGCTCCTCGCTCACGCGCTTCTTGCTCTCGCGCTTGCCCTTCTCCTCCTTCGCGGGCTCCCGTTTCTCGCTCTTCCCCTTCTTGCCGGTGCCCTTCTTGCGCCGCGGTCGCCGGGGCTTGGGTGCCGGGCGCTCCAGGTGTTCCTGCCGCCCGACCGCGTAGCCCTCCCGAACGATCGCCATGAAGGCGTCGTCCAGCTCCGTCGGCTCCCTGAAGCGGAAGTGATGGACGAAGGCGCTGGGCGGAATCAGTTCGGTGCGTCGCAGCTTGGCATGCTGGACCGGGCGCGTGAGCCACACGGTCACATCCAGCGACCGTTCGCGCGGCGTTACGCCTGCGAAGCGCACGCGCACCTGGCACACGATGCGTGTCTGCTGGGCGTAGATCGTCACTGGCCCGCACGCCTCGACCATGGCCGTGAACCGGTCAAACAGCTCGCGCACCTTCGGGTCCGTACCCTCGAAGTGATCCGCCACGCTGTGGCGGCCGCACGAGTGCCACAGGTTCTTGGTGACGAACCGGTGTCCGCACTTGGGGCACTTCCAGAGAGGCCGTTCGCTCTTGTTCATGCGGTGCTGCCCGGTGGCGATCGGACCGGCTTGAGCCATGCGGCCCGCAGCCGCTGCATCCACACCAATATGCGCTGGTTGCCGTGTCGGAGGGACCGGCCCTCTAACCTGTAGAGAAGTCGCCGGGGCTGCTACCCCAGCTCTAGCGCCATCGGCACGAAGCGGATGCCGTTGAGCTCCCGCTCCGAGTCGGTCGCCAGGAAGCCGAGGCGCTCGTATGCGGGCACGGCGTTGGGCGACGAGTGCACGGTCATCACAGAGAGGTCAGAACGTTCCACGCGACAGACCGCGAGCGCTTCGTCGAGCAGCGCCTTCCCGACGCCGCGGCCCCGCGGCTCGACGAACAGCATCGCGACGTGCTCGAATCGTCGCATCTCGATCATGCCGACGAGGTCGCCGTCCTGCTCCGCGACCAGCGTGAAGTGATCACTCTGCGACCGCGCAGCGAGGGGCTCCGCTGCGGCGTACTTGAAGAACTCCAGCACACCCTCCTCGGAGTAGTGTGGCGCAACGGTCTCGTTAAAGACACGGGCCACGAGGTCGATGACCGCGGCTTCCTCGCCCGGGCGCATACGGCGTACACGGACGGCGGTCATGGCCCGGTCCTGGGATAGAACACCAAGGCCGAGAGCGACTCCAGGTACGCTACTACCGGCGGGTAGTACACGATCAAGCCGAGGTTCAGAGATTCCCGACCAACTCCGTGTGGCGCGGGACGAGTCCCTCGTTCCGTCCATAGTATCCCGAATCCGGCGGTCGGCTAGGTGGGGAAGCGCCTGGCAGCCGCGCGCGGGTGGTGGCAGGGCGCCCGGACGGCCGAAGGCGTACATTCTAGGCGAATGCCTGCTGCACCGGACTCCGGCGAGCCCGCCGGACCCGCATCGGTCTCCCGTGGGGACGCCCAGGCGCTGTGTGCCCTCGCCAGGGCCTCCATCAGGCACGGCCTCGACACCGGCGAGCCGTGGCCCGTCGACCTGGGAGACGTTCCCGAGGCGCTCAGCGCCCCGGGCGCGAGCTTCGTCACGCTCCAGCTCGGCGGAAAGCTGCGGGGGTGCGTGGGGAGCTTCGAGGCGTACCGGCCGTTGGCATTGGACGTGTCGCACAACGCGTACGCCGCTGCGTTCCGCGATCCCCGCTTCCCGCCGCTGTCGCACGCCGAGTTCTCTCGGCTCGAGCTGCACCTCTCTCTCCTGGGGCCGCCGGTGCCGCTGGAGGTGTCGAGTCAGCAGGAGCTCCTGGCGATCCTGCGGCCCGGCGTGGACGGCCTGATCCTCGAGGATGGTGGCCGGCGCGCGCTGTTCCTGCCGCAGGTCTGGGAGCAGCTTCCCGAGCCGGTGGAGTTCGTCACCCACCTCAAGCTCAAGGCCGGGCTTCACCCCGAGCACTGGTCGCCGCGGATGCGCTGCTGGAGGTTCGTGGTGGACGAGATCGGGGAAGAGGTGGCGGGCTAGATCCGCTCCAGGTCCTCGACGGTCCGCTCGCTCCGCACGTTGCCAGTATTCAGCGTGCTGGCCGGCTCGAACAGGAGGATGTGGGTCTCCTCATCCGCCACCGGCTTGTGCTCCACGCCGCGGGGCACGATGAAGCACTCTCCTGGCTCGAGCACCACTTCCCGGTCGCGTAGCTCGATGGTCATGCGACCCCGTAGCACGAGGAATAGCTCGTCCTCCTCGTCGTGGTGGTGCCACTCGAACTCGCCCTTCACCTTGGCGAGCTTCACCTGCTGGCCGTTGAGCTCGCCCACGATGCGCGGGTGCCAGTAGTCGTCGAACAGGCTCAACTTATCGGTGAGATTGATCTTGTTCATTGCGCGCTCCCTCGCAGGCGCCTGTGTTCACTCCTCGATCGGCAGGTACAGGTCGAGGAGAATCTGCTCGTGTGGCGCCTCGGGGTTCAGCAGCCCCTCGAGTTCGTGTGTGTGGCGCCACGTATGGCCGCTCGACTCGACCCACCCCAGAAGCTTCTGCCAGACTTCGGGGACGCTGCCTTCCGGATCACCGTGGAGCCGACAGCTGGTGACGGCGTAGCGACCACCGCCGAAGTCCTTCAGTTCCACGTCTCCCTCGGGCTCCGCGTCGGGGTCGACCTTGATCCAGAACTCGTAGCCGTAGTCCGGTCGCCCCGGCACCGGAGGCGGGTTGTTGTAGCCGTACACCGGGTGGCGCTGCAGGTCGTCCAACAGGCCCCGTGGCTCTGCCCACGCACGGAGCTTCTCCCAGGCCTCATCCTCCGGTGAGTTGCCCAGGGCCCGGGTGGTCGCCACGCGCATGGGGGGCAGATCCACGATGTGCACGTCGAGGCCGGCCATGACACAAAGATGCCGGTACCTGGAGTGGCGCGTCCAGCCGCGGGCTCAGCGCGCCGTGTCCGGCAGTGCCCAGCTGCGGAACAGCAGCACGTCGCGGCGCTGCGCGCGCCACCCGTGCAGGCACTCGTCGCACATCGCGTCGAGATAGGTCAGGAGCCACCGCTCCACGACCTGCACGCTGTCGTCGGATGGCCGGGTGCCTGCCCAGGTCCACGAGATCGTGACCATCGGGGAGCCCTCGACGTCCATCTGTTGTACGACCTGCCCCCCGCCCCCAGCCCCGGCATAGGCTACCTCGACGTACAAGCCGGCGGTGGAGTCGTAGGGAGGACGCGCCGCGACGGCGGAAGTACCGAGCCGGTCGATCACCCTGGTGGTGGTGTCCACTATCTCCTGCGCGAGCAGGGTCCGTTCCACGCACGCGGCCGGGGCGGGGCTCGCGAGGCGCGCGCGCACGCTGGTGGTCCACGCTGGAGTGCAGGCGGCCGAGCAGGGTCCCAACGCGGCCAGGAGCGCGAACGCTACGTGGCGCATGCCCGCTACGGGCTCGGCTCCAGCACGAGGTCCACTCGCAGGCTGTCGGGTGAACCGTCCCCGTTCAGCACCACATCTTGTCGGAGCGTCGTGTCGGGCTGGAGGCCCGACCCTACCGGGGGCTCGGCGACGATCTGGAGGTCGACCACGAAACGCGTGCCCCAATTCCAGATGACCTCGCCGTAAGCCCCCGCCGCATCCGTCGTATCGGTGGTGTGGGTGTGGAATCCCTCGTCGCCGAACATCACGTTGAGACGAACGGTGGCGTCGGACACCGGATCGCCCGCGGCAGTCCTCACCTGGCCGTGTACGGTGATGGCCGCAATGGAGCCGTCGAGGAACTCGTCGCCGCATGCCGCGGCAGAGAGCGCCACGGCGATTGCAGCGAGCAAGCGCACTCTCATACAGCCTCCTCGTTGCCCTCGTACGGGGTGAGGACCTCGTAGTGCTTCACGGTCGGCTCCAGCTCGAGAAGGTACTCGCGGTCCTCTGGGTAATACCGGGCCCGCTCGGCGTCGTGGCCCGCGAACGCGTTGATCGCGTCGAGCGAGTCCCACAGCGACAGCAACACGAAGTGCGCCCGATCGCCCGTGACGCGCCGCAACACGTATACCCCCTTGTTGCCCGGGAGGTCACGGTAGTCGCGCACACCGGTTTCGAGCAGGTAGGAGTGGTAGGCGGCGGCCTTCTCGAGGGGTACCTCGCCGTGCCAGAGACGCGCGATCATGTGGTTCGCCGGGAGGTCACGCCTCTCGGTAGATCCAGCCACCCACGATCGCAGCCAGGATTATCTCAACGAGACCGATCGCCCCCCACATGACGAGCATTCCCGTGGTGAATAGCCCGAACATCTGGTAGCCGAGCAGCGAGAGCAGGTAGCTGCCGAACCAGAGTGCCACGGCCACGATGACTGCGGTCTTGGGACCGGGGCCGAAGCGGGGGCGCGCGGCAGCGTAGAAGAAGATCAGCGTCAGGCCCAGGACGAGGCTGATTACCACGCTGAAAACGAACCCCGCGACGCTCATCTCAAACGTCAAGCCGTGCGCCTCGAGGGCGGCCTGCATGTCTCCCATGTACAGCATGCTCGCGAGGCCCTCCAGGATCCAGATGACAATACCGGCGGCGACACCGCCGGCCAGCCAGCGTCCCACGTTGATACCGCTCATCGTGACCTCCGTATCTCGAGATCTACTGCTGTGTGGCGAGCCGCTCAGCCTGCGCGCCCGTAGCTGAGCTTCTGCCGGATTGCTCCCAGATGGTAGGCCACGTGCGCGACGGCGCCGATCGCCCCTCCCATGGATTCCACGCTGGAAGAGGCGTGTGACTCGATGGACCGCCGGAGCGCCTCGTATCCGGCGCGAAGCCGCTCCACGAGCTGCGACCAGGCTACGTCGTCTACCGTACTGACGCTCCAGCTCTCCGCCCAGTTCCGGAACGTGCGATCGCCCTGGATCCAGGCGGACGATGCGCCGAGGCCGAAGATAATATGGTGCACGTGCGCCGCGATCGACGTTCCACCCCAGGGCCGGGAGGCGTCGGCGGCGCTCAGGTCGGCAAGCGTACCGAATAGGCCGCTGCCGGGTTCGTTGTTGGTGAAGTACGTCCAGGGCTTCGGTGGGTGCTCGAAGCCCTCCTCCAGGACGGCCACTAACTGCCCGATCACATCATCCAGTGAAATGGCTGCCATGTCACGCTCCCCTACTGAGATCTGCGGGGTTCAACCCGCCCGCGTGCGCGCCGCCCCTCAACAGGTCGCTTCAGACACCCTCCACCAGGATCATCTCAGTCGTGGCTGAGGCATGTCGCAGCTCCTTGGCAGGCGCATACGTGTCTGACCCCCACCACTCTTTGGCTCGTTGGACCGTCGGGAATTCGAGTACTACGATTCGGCCGGGAGTCCAACCGCCTTCGAGGTTCTCGGCTGCTCCGCCACGCACGATGTACTTACCGCCATAGCTAGCGACCGTCGGCGCTGCGAGCTTCTTGTATTCCTCGTACTGTACGGGGTCAGTGATCTCGATATCTACGATGACATATGCCGGCATGATATGCCTTCCTGGACGTTGACAGTTCCTGTCCTTCGTTCGGGTGTCTCATCATCGGTTGAGTCTGCGGATTAGTCGCCCGACGTGAGGATCATGAAGACCCTGTACGTCGCTACCACGAAGAGCAGCATGCTCACGGCATCTACCAGGAGATCGACCCAGAACTTGGTGCGCAGCCAGGCGACGAGCCCGTGGATGCGCGACCCGCGGAAGGCGGGGTTGATCTGCCCAAAGTACGAAGCCCACATGAGCACCTTATTCACGGCGGCGACGATCACCTGTAGCGCCACACCTGCAAGGAAGAACAGGCCGATCCGCTGGGACTCGCCGGACGCGGCGACTGCCCGCCATAGAGTCTCGTTCGTCAGCAGCAGGACCGGAGCACCGATCCCGTAGGCGACTAGCCACGTCTTCAGCGTGCGGGAGTGACCTTCGTAGGCCCGGTAGTACTCGTTGGGCGTCGTCTGGTTGTCTTGAGGAGTCGTGTCATCCGACATGGTGCGACCTCCCTTGGCGGATGCTATGTCGCCTCGCCGGTGGGCGCCACCTGGCGGGCACTGTGTCTACCCGGTGGACACCCTCATCTATTGCGTCCCTCCAGGTCTTCGATCGCAGCCACGGTCACTGCGGCCACATGGTCTACAAGCTCCCGTCCGATGGCTATCGTTCGGTCGGCCGGAGCCAGTGGCACCCCATTGATCGAGAACAGGCCCCGTGCGAGCCGCTGCTCCATGCGAAGGAGTTGGGGATCCACGGTCATCAGAACCGCGGATATCACGTACGAGTCGTGCAGCCCCTCCGGGACCTCCCGAATCTCGTGGCGGTTCAGGACCACGAGGGGGCCGGTCGGCCATGCCCACGCGTCGTAGTACTGGGGGACGTAGCTGATGGTGACCGCGTCGCCCGCCCACTGTTCCGCTAGAGCCGCCGCGACCCGCTCCATACCGGCCTGGTTGCCGCGGCTGTCTCCCAGCAGGAGAATGCGGCGAAAGCCGTGTGCGCGCAGGCTCGATGCGATGTCGCTGAGCAGCGCCTCGAACGTCTCTTCCCGAACGCTGATGGTGCCGGGGTAGCGCATGTGACCGGTTGGCGGCGCGATCTGGCCCTCCGGAACGAAAGGCACGATCGGCGCGATCAGTGCGTTCCCCAGCCGACGCGCGATCTCCTCGGTGGTGGCCCGCAGGATGTAGTTGTGCTTGCCCGTCACGAGATACGGGCCGTTCTGCTCCACGCCACCTGTGGCGATGATCGCCGTGGTCTTGCCACCCCCTATGGCGTCTCTCACCTCCAACCAGGTCAACTCCTCGAGAAACACCGAATCATGGGCATCGATGGGCCGAGCCATGTCCGGGTCGGGATCCGGTACCTGGCCGTGCCCGATCGCCGGGAGCGGAACGAGCAGCGCGGGCAGCAGGAGCCTACAAAAGCGCCGTGACATGTCGTGTAAGCCTCCCATCGTTGCTTGCAGTAGGCGGCCTCCGCCTGACTGCGGACCGCCGCGTCATGGTCGCGACGCGAGCTAGCGACGTCGGGGACACAGTCCCGGACCGAGTCGCCCCTCCAGGCCACCCGGCACCGTGAGCGCGAGGGTGTCGCGGTGCTGAGCTACCATCTTGTCCGTCAGCCAACAGGGAATACGGCCGGTAGCTGCGTCTACGGGCACCACGCCGGGATCTCCGACGTCGATGATGAACTGGAACTCGCCCGCGGGACACTCGAAGCTGATCGTGCTGGAGGTATGGGGCTCCACGGGGCCCAGTCGAACGCGGCGGCTGCGGAAGAGGATGGAGATGGTGGTGTGGTAGGCGTTCTGGTTGTCGACGGCCACCGCGGCTACGCACGGCCCTTCCGGGCGAGGCTCAGCGCCACCCTGGGTCGTGGTCTCGGGCTGCCCGGCGCAGCTGTAGACCAGGAGAGGCGCTACAAGGAGCGTGAATACGGCGGGAATTCGCATGGCGGGTTTCTCCTGTGCGCGTCGCGTGCGGGCGTGAACGCCTGACTGCAACGCTGAAGTTGGGCAATCATCGGTCCGGGGTGCTGCCGTTCTGGCTTCCTCATACACCTCCACGCTGCCTGGGTGCGCGTCTGTGTGTCAGGTTACGTGCACCACAGCCGGCGAGCGGTACTCCCGCTTTCGCCCCGAGACAGGTGGTGCCCGGAACTGCGTGCGCAACGCCAAAATCCGACCGCCCACACGTTGCCATCCTGCCGCCCGGTGAACCTCGCACGTGAATCGGTGGAACAGGAGTCCACGACGCTGGGTGATCCGACTCTCGTGCGAGATGACGTCCAAGACGAACTCGCGAAACGCCTGCTCGGCCTCGTCCAAGGACCCCGCACCCATGCGCTCAACGCCCTGGTGCCAAAACGCTTCGGCCTCGCGGTCGCAGGTCGGTACGGCGGCAAGCGTAAGCTCGCCCTCGTAGAAGCAGAGACGGAAGGCGTACTCCGCTTGCGGGGGCGGAGAGAGCTCCAGGAACACATAGCCGAGTTCCGCATGCTGACTCACGGTCAGGTTCGGATCGAGGGACCTCAGCCAGCTCAGGGTGGCGGCTACCCGGTCTTCCATTATTGCTGCTTTCTAGAGTTTCCGCGCGTCGTCTCGACGCACAAGCGAAATCGGCGCACCCCGTCGAGCCGAGCGCTTCTCGGGAAGCGGGGCCTCTGTCCACTCAACCACTGCATGACGTCGTCTGGAATCCCTACCATGTGAAGCGTGTCCACGACGCTGCTGGGTGCGTCGGGCCACGTCTCCGCCTCGCGCAGGGCACCCTCGAACTCGTCCTCGTCCAAGTCGGACTCCTGGGGATTCCACGAATCGTACGTGGCGCCTCGCTTGAGGAACAGGCCGAGGCCGACGTGTGGCACGAACTCGATGTCGTCGCGTCGGAACTCGGCCAGGATTCCGGTATAGAGCGAGCGGTACAGCTCCTTGACCGTGTCATTCCCCTCGCGAAGCGTCAGAAGTAGCCAATGGTCAGGTGATTTCTCCAAGCCGCCGAGGCGGATCTCAAACGGCTCCCAAGTGCTCAGAACCTGCTGAATGTGGGTTACCAGGTGCTCCAGCCCGACGCGCTCGGGCACCGGGAACAGGACGGTGACGTGCGGCTGGATCAAATCGACTGTCGGGTCGTACCTCCGCCTCAGTCAGTCGACGCGGGCGTGATCTACCTCGGGATAGAAGGCAAGCGCGTAGTGCATGACCGTCGCGTTCTCAGGCGTCTAGCGGCCCTCGCGGCCTGCGTGTGTGTCCAGTTCCGACGGCAAGACGATGGGAAAGCACCGTGACCTAGAACAAGAAGGGAATGAACATCTTAGTGTTCTTCATGTAGTCACGATAGGGTTGCCCGAACCGGCGAAGGTTCTCTCTCTCCTCAACCCTGGCAGTGGCGACAATGAATACGAAGCTTGCGAGAAACAGGGCAACCGCTACCGGCGAAGGGTCCTTCAGTAACACTCCCGCTCCACCAGGCAGAAGTGAGCAGTAGATCGGGTGACGGATGTATCGGTAAGCGCCCATGGTCACCAGCCGCGTTGTTTCTTCGATGTCTCCCTTGGGAGATCCGGCAACCTGGAGGAGCCAGAAACCATGCACTACTAGTACGAGCGAACTGGCCAGGAGGATCCACGAGACGAGCTGAACCGGAGACAACGGATCGCGAAACCAGCTGTCGACATTGAGTAGTACGAGACCAATGAAGCTCACGAAAGCGAAAAAACGAGGGAAACGATGTTCATGGGTCCTGCGAAGAGTGAAAACGAGCAGGAGTACTGAGAAAAGTATGAATATGGCGAGCCGAATCATCACTATGCCCTTTCCAAGAACTCCCCCACCCTGCGGTACTCCTTCCCCCAGAACATCAGCGCTTCGGCCGGCTTGTAGTCGTCGGCCACGTGCACAGCCTTGATCTCTCCCACGAACCACGTGTGAGTGCCCGGGTGTTCGCTCTTATGGACCACTCTGCATTCAATGTTCAGCGGGCACTCCTTGATGAGACAGCTCTCGATGGCCTCACCAACGAACGGTGTTATGCCTGCACGTTCGTACTTGTCTGTTACCTCCCTGCCGGAGACGGAGCCGCACATCCGGGCCACCCCGATCTGATCCGCTCGCGGTATGTTGACACCGAACTCTCCCAGCGCATCGATCAGTTCGTGTGTGTACTTGTCGGGCATGATGCCCACCACGAGGGATGGTGGGTCGAAGGAGTAGAAGTGGAACGCGCCCGCGGTCATGATGTTGCGACCGTCTGTGACCAGTACCACCGGGAACGATGGTAATGTCCATATGTCGGCTGACAGGTCAGTCTCGAGCCTTTTCATCATACGTTCTCTCGCACACCGGTGTCTGCAGCCCGGCACTACATCTGGTGCCGTGGGCTGGGTGGGTACCGAGTGGTCGTCCGGTTATTGCTCAAAGACGGCGACCCCGTAGCGGCACGGCGAGGCACTGCAGCTTGCCATGATGACTTCAACCTGGAAGTTCATGGCTCCCTCGCCGGCCACCGACACTTGGACGACGGGAAAGTCATCTAGCTCGATGTCCTCGTCGAGAACGCCGCTTGACCGCGACCGAATGCGCAAGTCGATGTCACTGCAATCGTTGTCACAGACCGCCAGGATGGCGTAGGAGGACCCACCCTCCAACTCGGCCTGCACAGTCTCGCTGTCACCGTCGTCGAGACTGCCCGTAACGATGTTGTGGGACAGATCAGTGAGGTCGAGCGCGGTGCGGTACATCCAGAGCTGCTGGTGTACCTGTCGGACCCACGGGTCCAAGGGTACGAGCGTTTCCTGAGCCTGCACGGAACCGCCCCAGGTGATTGCGAGAGCGAGGAACAGCGCGATACGCAGCATTGTAGCCTCCCCAGTTGGTGCCACATCCTGCCGAACGGGTGGCGGGCCGGCGGGTCAGCGCGTCAAGCTGCGGGCTTCGGGCCCGCTGCACGAGTCCGCAGCCGCCCGTTCGAGGGTAACCTCGTCACCCCTCGCCGACCGTCCCGATCAGATAGTGGATGGGCAAGAACGTCGTTCTGAAGTTCGTCTTGCCTCGTTGTATCTCGATGAGGCCATTGGCCTCCATAGCCTCCGCGACAGTACGCAGGTTGCCCAGTAACGGAGGGTCCACGTCCACTGCAACGAATCGGCCACCGGGCTTCAAGACACGTGAGATCTCGGCGACGCCCTGTCGCTTGAGGTCCCTTGGGAGGTGGTGGAGCATTAGGCTGCTGAGCACGACGTCGAACTCGCCACCCGGGAACGGAATATCCTCAATCAGGGCAACCTGATAGCGGACATCCAGCTGCTTCTCCGCAGCCTTACGTTCCGCTTCCTGGATCATTTCTGGGGCGGCGTCGATCCCCCAGACCGTGCCGTCCGCCCCGGCACGTACCTTGGCTGCCATGGTCAGATTGCCCGTCCCGCAGCCTACGTCAAGGACGGTCTCGCCCCGCGCGATCGCCGCCAGATCCACGGTCCGTTCCCTGAACCGACCCTCCCGACCCAGGAAGTTCAATCGGTTCATGGCGTCATAGCACCGCGCCCAGCGAATTCGAATGCCTCGCGTCGCCGGAGCCGTCACTCGATGTGGGTTCTTGGTCATGTGTCCGGAGTCACAACAGTCCGAGGGTGAACACTTCGCCTAGAAACGTGCCGTGGCTCCCGCGGGCACGAAAGGCCCAGGATGCCGCCGGAGACCCGGGCTGGTCACACACGAGTTAGGGGATCATTCTTGTCCCTCTTCCGTGCAACCAATTCCCGTGCCTTTGGTGTACTGGCAAGGAGGAGGCCGGAGGCGCCGAAGCGAGACCTACCGAGGGAGCGACAGGACTTCGAGTATGGACCACACCGCCCCCACACCGAGTGCCCGCGTCAGGCGGGGCATGACCCGGCGCGACTTCGTCCGGAGCAGCCTGAGCGCCTTGGCTGCGCCGATGCTCGTGGGTTGCGGCTCCGCTTCCTACCCCACGGATCCTGGGTACGACCAGCGGCTCACGGCCCGCCCCGGATCGCCAAGCGAGACGCCAACCCTGGGACTCAGTCAGCTGGGTCTGGGGATCGGTCGGGACGGGGTTCTGTACGTGCCGGAGACCTACACTCCAGACACCCCGGCGCCTCTCTTCATCGGCCTCCATGGCGCTGGCGGATCGGGAAGCTCCTGGGAGAGTTATTACGCGCGTGCGGAAGCTCGAGACATGGTCTTCCTGGCCCCTGACTCGCGGTTCGCCACGTGGGATCTGGTGCAGAGCGGCTTCGGACCGGACGTCGACTTCCTGAACCTGGCGCTGGAACACACCTTCGTGCGCTGCCGGATCGACCCCGCGCGGATCGCACTGGGCGGGTTTTCAGACGGCGCGTCGTACGCGCTTTCCCTCGGGGTTTCCAACGGGGATCTGTTCAGCCACCTGGTCGCCTACTCTCCGGGCTTTCTCCAGGCCTCCGAGCCAATCGTGGGGAAGCCGCCGGTCTACGTGTCCCACGGCTTATTCGACAGCGTCCTTCCAGTGCGCCTGAGCCGGGACATGATCGTCCCGGCCCTTCGCGGTGCCGGCTACGACGTGACCTACGAGGAGTTCGAGGGGGGGCACCTGGTTCCTGCGGAGATCTCGGAGTCAGCGCTCGACTGGTTTCTCGGGGTGGGCTGACCGAGTTGACCTCATGCCCCGCGGCCAGGCCTGAACGGCCGCGGCGCACGCGGCTCAGGGCTCAGCAGCGAACGACAGGGATACGATGCGCCACTCCCCATCGTGCTTGAGGAGGGCGAAGGAGTCGATACCCTCCCATTCGGCAACCTGGCCCACATCGCCGAACCGAGCCCGATACCGGGTGAACACCGTCGCGAGATCGGCGCGCGCGTGGACCTCTGCGCTCAGCATCCGCTCTTCGAAGATCTCCCTGCTCCCCGGACCAGACGGGGCTTGCTCGACGAACTCGGGCACGGTCGTGACGACCACACGCGGTTTCGGATCACCCGGCGGTTGCCACACCGTGGTGATCGTTGCGCCGGGCCAGAAGTGGATCGTGAATCGGTCCCAGTCACGATCACTGAACGCCGCGTAGTAGGAGGTGAGAAACGCAACGATCTCGGCCCGGAGCGAGTCGGAGACCGCGGCGGGCTCCAGCTCTGCCACCTGACCGCTTGCGCTTGCTCTCGACAGAAGGCTGGCAAAGAGGATGAGGAGGCTCACGCGACGGGCCATCGTATATGACCTGCTCATAGCACTTCAGCCAGGAAGGCTCTCATGGCGTCGAGCGTCTCCTGCGCGTGGGTTATGTACAAGGAGTGACCGGCGCCCCTGATTTCTACGACGCGCCTGTTCAGCATGTGCGCTCGGAAGTGATCGCGCGATAGCTTGGCAGTGCGAAGACTGGCTTCATGGTACTTCCGCATCGCGAGCTGAGTTACCGAATCGCGTGTATCGTAGTCGAGGAAGAGCTCGGTGACTGGATAGTGCGTCGCATAGATGGCGAGCGCCGGCGTGTCGATTCCTGAGTAATCGGGATCCCGCAGGCTGTCAATGATCCGGCTGTAGATCCATCCCGGCGTCACACCACCGCTGAGTCGTCCATCCGGTGTCCACCGATACATCGCCCTGATCTCGGACAAGGGCATTGTCACCCCGTTGGCCCTGGCATAGTAGGCCTGATACGCCTCGGCCGAGGCGCTGTCCGCGGCAGACGGCGGCCGTAGCTCAGACTCGGGTGCCTCGTATGCTGCCATGGAATCCCGTGCAGACGCGCGATTGTACGCCGCTTCGACGTACACGAGTGCTGTCACCATCTCGGGATACTCGCCAGCGAAGTGCGTCATTTCATCGCCACCGAGAGAGTGGCCTGCCAATACGGTCTGTTCGATCCCCAGGCTGTCCAACACTGTTCGAATGTCTTCCGCGAGCGTCGCGATCGTGTACCCTGTGTCCGGCTGCGACGACGCACCGAAACCTCTCCGTGTGATGCCCCTGACATGGTAGGTGTCGGTCAACTCCGCCGCGAATTCATCGAACACGTGTGCCGTGTGGCCCAGTCCGGCCAGGAACACGACTGAAACACCGCTGCCACCCCAGTCAATGACTTCCAGTGTAGTGGCCGAGTCAATCATCACGTGCCGTATCGAGGCGCCAGACTGGGTGTTTGCGCATTGCCAGCCAAGGAATACCACGAGGCCTACGCAGAAACAGCGGCGCCGCCATCCACGCCTTTGCGAACACATGTGCGGTCAGGTCTCCGGGTTCTCGCCGCTTGCGGCGCCGACAGTGACCCCTCTTCTAATTGCGCTGCTGAGGGGAGCGAACCTGCGAAGCACGTCTCCCAGCCCTCTGTTGCCGTTTGTAATCATGGCGATCGCGGCGCCCGTGCGACGATCGCCGAACGCCACGGCGCAGAACCCCCCGCCGTGGCCCACACACGCGCGAGAGTCCCACCATCCGTACGGGTGAGGCCATAGCCAGCCGAGAAGGAATCCTCTGCCGACGACGCTGTACGAGCGCAAGGTGCGGTCGAAGCCCCTCACGTTGGCCGTGAGATAGCGCTCCAGGGTATCCGATCGTACGAGACGCACGCCGTCGGCGGTAGTGCCACCTGCTAGAAGCATCTCGTAGAACTGGGCCAGGGCAGATGCGGTGGTTGTCATGGACGCGCCGGGGACCAGGCTCGTGAGTGTTCGCCGTCCGTTGTTCTTCTCCTCGAATCCCTTCGCCACGTCATGCCCTCCGAGCCGCAACCGTCTTGGGCCGAGCCAATATGTATGAGCGATGACCGTCTCGTCGTTGTCCTCCCTCCGCAGACACATCTGTCTCAGCGGCTCCGGGAGGATGCCTGTCAGGAATCTGTCGAGCGGCTGCCCTGCAACCCTACGTACTGTTTCGCCGAGTATCCAGCCGAACTCAAATGGATGATAGGCGAGCGTGCCGCGACGATAGCGCGGCTGTGCATTCCAAATCGCTTCCTGAACACGACTCCAGTCCGGCCAGATCGCGGGAGAATTCCACAAGTGAGGTACGATCACGCCGCTGCGGTGGGTAAGCACGTCGAGCAGCGTGATCTCGTTCTTTCCTTCACGCCCGAACTCCGGCACGTAGTGCGAGACCGGTCGTGTCACGTCAAGTAGTCCACGATCTTCGAGGACAGCAACGGAGAAGGCCACCAGGGGCTTGGATGCAGACATCACCTGAAACGGAGTCTCGTCCGTAACCGGGGCCCGTTCTCCTTCGTGGTTGCGCAATCCCCGTGAGATGCCAACCGCGAGATTAAGCAACTCCTCGCCCCGCACCCGTACCACCAGCTGACCGCCGGGAAACGAGCCTCGGTCAAGTTGCTGCCGGAACAGAGCTTCTGCCTTGCTGAGCATTCGGTTGTCCAATCGTAGGGTGCACGCTAGGTACGTCAGGGGCTGTCGGAATTCCACATGTCGGTCACAATGAGCCACGTCCCGTCGGTTCCTCGCCGCGCCACGCCCAATTGCTTTCCGGTGTAGCTGAAGGGCTCCGCGCCGCCACCCACGTACGCGGTGATGGTGAAGAAGAAGCGGAAATAGGCGAGATCACCGGAACCCTCGATCTCCAGGCCGTGCAAGGTCCACTCGGGCACACTGTCGACGACGTTGAAGTGATTTCGGATGGCTTCCTTGCCACGTTCGGCTGGCGCGCCGGTGGGGAGCCGAACCGCGTCATCGGCGAAGTAAGCTGCCGCTTCGTCCCAGGCACCCTGGCGCACGGCCTGGACATAACCCTCGACCGTGTTGCGCAGCGCCTCGATGTCCGCCTCGGTGAGCTGTCTGGGCGCCTGGCAGCTCCAAGCGCCGAGCGTAACAGCGACGAGCAGGAATGGAATCGAGAATAGCTTCACTTTACCCTCCATTGCAGAACGCGGCGTGCGCCCCGAAGCTGCTCCATTTTACTACCTCCGCGGCATGGGGGTCTTACGACTGAAGGCGACCCAAGCCCTCAGGCGCATGCACGGGTTATACGCCAACGGTATCGGTGCCGCTGCGAAGCAGGTCCGCCACGAGGTCCCATATCACCAGCGTGACCGCGATACCGCTCAGCAGAAGCATCACCGCCACGATGAATGTGAACACGGCCCAACGTCGCGTGTTGGGTCCCGTGGTGACTGTAGTATCTCTGAGTACGCGCGTGCCCGGGGGCGGAAACTCGCCGGCCCGCCACGTCAGCAACGCGACGCGGATGAGATAGATACCCACCGCAATGGGGACTACAGCGGCGGTTGTGGTAACGACCCTCAGTACCAAACCGACCCTCTCTGCTGCCTCACGCGGTGACACCTGCGCCAACTCCCTCATGTCGCGCAAGAATGACTCAGTGTAGACGATGGCGATCACTCCCACGAACACCGCGACTGCGATGCCGATAACGGTCAACGTCCTGAGAGTCCTATCGGCACGGATGATCTTGCGGCCAGTGCGCTGATCGACCGTCGAGCGCAGGTTCGCCGTCGGCATGTTTGGAGGCTCTCGCTCCCCTAAACCGGGGTGGATGGAGATGCCTCGTCGTGTCGATCGCCGCCGCGCGTGAGAACGCGCTCCGCAAAATCCAGGCGCTCGTGTAGCTCGGCTGTCTGTGACTCCAATTGATCGCGCAGCGCGCCCACTGCCTCGCGCATCACCTCCAACTGCTCCGCAATCTTGGGCAGATGTCGGCGCTCGTGGCGGAGTTTGAGCCAGTACCCGAGAACACCCGCACCCGAGAGGATGAACACGGAGTTCATCACCATGACCGCTATGGCCCATTCGCCCATGAGGTTGTCCTCCGCGGTAGTAACCGTACGGTGATACACAGGCCGATGCCGTGATGCCGCCCAGAGGCTGCGCGCATCAGGGACATGCGCTCGTCATGTGGCGCGCGCTGCCCCCTCGGGCGTTGGCTGCGTCTGCAGCTGCTCTCCTCGAACCGTAGCCCCTACCACTATCCCCGCAGTGACGAGCACCAGGTTCTTGATGATGTACTGCCCCTCCAGCGTCGGCGAGTATGGAAACGCCGTAAACGTCACGGAGGGGAACATCACGAGCGGGATCATGGTGCCGAGCATCTGTACAAAGAGCAGCAGGAGCGTGAGGCGCAGCAGCTTCCCCGTCAATAGCCCAAGGCCAATCGCTGACTCCCATGCGGCGAGAACCGGTAGCCCAAGCTGCGGGCCGACCAGGCCGAAGGTGAGTCGGTCAATCGTACGGGTCGCGAGGTCTGCTGCTGGACTCCATCCCGGCATGAACTTGATTGCGCCAAACCATAAAAAGACTACGCCGAGGGCGAGGCGCGTCAGCGTCACGCCGTATCGCGCCATCCAGGCCGTGATCCGCGCGTCTAGAGAATCGAATCGCTCTGCAAGATTCATCGAATGTAGGGTCCTTCAAGTGCATCACCCGCGCTTGAGGCCGCGCGGTGAGACGGGTTAATCAGGAGTGACTACCGCATCCGCTTCGATTTCCACGAGCCACTCCGGGTCGACGAAGCGGCTCACCTGCATGATGGTGCTGACCGGTCGGATGTTCTTAAAGACCTCTCCGTGAACGGCTGCCACGGCCTCCCAATCCTCGACGCGGGTGAGTAGGACGCGAGTTCGCACCACGTCGTCTAGCGACGCTCCGGCCTGAACCAAGGCGTCGCGGATGATCTCGAGGCAGCGCCGGGCCTGGGCCGCTGCATCACCCTTGCCCACGGTGCGGCCGTCCTGATCGAGTGGCGCAGTGCCAGCGACGGTGAGAAGGGGGCCGACCCGGACTGCGCGGCTAATGCCGAGCTGAGGTTCGAAAGGGCTGCCGCTCGAGACGTTGCGTCGTCGCATCTTCATCCCGCTGTTGTCCATCCGTCGTCAACCCTCGATCGTACTGCGTATCCGGTTCGCAGCGATCCGGCCTCGCTCCAGGGCTTCGCTCAGCGTGCAGACGCTGCCGGGTTCCGCCGGTGCA
Source organism: uncultured Gemmatimonadaceae bacterium (assembly GCA_964348295.1). Taxonomy (GTDB): domain Bacteria; phylum Gemmatimonadota; class Gemmatimonadetes; order Gemmatimonadales; family GWC2-71-9; genus WVYX01. The sequence continues at coordinate 30,230 of CAYGBV010000005.1, read as the reverse complement.
CCACGCCTCCACTCAGCCAAGTGTGGCTCACTGCAGAAGAAGTTCGTCTTCGGACAGTCGTAGGGTGCTTTGCTGTTCCAGATCACCGTTGTCTCTGGCCGAGTGCGCGAGATCTCCTGCCGTCGTATGGCCAATTCAAGGTCTGCTCCACAGTGAAAGCAGCTTGAGCGGACGGTGATGTCAGAACCGGTGAGAAACGGCACGTAGAACACATCAATCGCGCACATGCAGTAGACCTGGACGCCGGCTGCCAGGAACACCCTGTGAGCCGTAGGCACCCCTGAGTATGGATACGCGTCTAGAATAGAGTTCGTGTCCCGTTCCAAGCGCAGCGCGCCGTTGGTGTGGAGAGCCTGAAGAGCATTGGCGACGGATTGTTCGTCGCTTTCAAGCTCGATCACGATCTCCGAAAGCGTAGGTCTGCGCCCGCGTCTCGGAAAAGTGTGCAAAATGAACGCGTACGCCTTACGCTCGAGCTCGCCCATGCCAGTGGCGGGTGAGGAATCGGCAAACATCCTATTTGAATTCCTCTAGGGACAGCCAGCCGTCCGCCGGTGCATGCAGGGGGCAGGCACCAGCCGGCCCGTGATCACCCTCCGCCGGCTGGTGCAGGCGGAGGGAAGAGGCCCAGTTGGGTCAGCATGGCGACGTTGTCCCATTCCACCCAGAGTTCAGCAATCTTGCCGTCTTCGACGCGGAAGATGCTCAAGAACTGAAGCTCTGCTGATCTGCCAGTAGCCGGATTGTCGCCCAGGGGCCCCGTGTTGGTACCAGCGTACGTTGCGTAGGCCGCGACTTTGTCGCCTTCTGCGATCATCATCTCAACCGTCACACGCTGGTCCGGGAAGCTCGCCAGGTACAGCTGCTGGAGCTGATAGAACTCCGCGCGGGAGTTCACCTGCATCTCGGTGGTAGCCTGGCTGTGCCGCTGGAAGTCTTCGGTGAGCAAATCGTCCAGTCTGTCCCAGTCAGCGGCGTTGAGCGCCGCGACGAACTCTCGAGCGAGCGCCTTATTGGCCTCGAGTTGTCCGGCGGTGGAGGGGGCACAGGCGGCGAGTACGAGTGCCAGGAGAACTAGGTGAGCTAGAGAGCGCTGTCTCATGGTGTCCTCCGGATAGTGCGGGGAACGGTGCCCCGCCTCCTCTTCGGGTGGGGTTGCCGTCCAACGAGTCCACATTTCAGGAAGGCTACTGTGTCTTACCATCCGGCGGCAACCGGTTTCGGCCTGATTCTCCACGCGATGAGGAGCCCTACGATGACCCAGCCAGCAACGCTGCTGAGACCCAGGAACAGCGAGTAGCTGAGAGGATACAGCTCCATTCCCCACATACGGAGGTCTGCCGAGAGTGCCAGGAAAATGCCGAACAGTGCGACGACGGCGATGCGTGCCCTGAGAGTGGGGCGCTCCTGCTGGCAGAGTCTCCAGAGGATCCAGGTCGGGATGACTGGCGCAATCAGAAGGGCAAGCATCGGGATTAGTACGTGGGCGGGGCCGCCTGCTCCGCTGCGGAGCGAGTGTATCCGAAAGATCGGGCCCTCCTCATACCGTGATCTAAACAGGGAGTCAGGAGGCGAATGCCCCGGAACAAGGTACAGACCCGTCTCAGTGAGATTTGGGTCCAAGGCACTGAGGACCGTCTCCTCGTTCGAGACTTCCTTGTAGCCCAGGTCATTTCGAATGGGTATCAGGTTCTGGGCAACCACCGTCCATCCCAGGGCCACGAGACCACCCAACAGTCCAGTAGTGATGACTCTTCTGTCCATTGGAGTCCTCCGGCTTGCTGGCAGCAATGAGGCGCTGCTCCGGCACGCCGCTCATACCGTAGTACGATTCCGTGCGGCGCGTTGTTTCCTGGAGATGGCTGACGGGTCGGGAGGTGTAGTCGGTCGTCGAGCGATCACCCGCGGGCGCAGGCCTGGGCTAGACGACGGCATTTGACCGACACGTCGATCACTCGAGGGTACGCAGCAGCTCCGTGATCCGGGCCAGGTGATGATCGTCGTGCTCGGCCACGAAGTACGAGAGATCCACCACGGTCATGGGCTCCTGCAGCCGCGGATGGAGTGCCGTAAGCCGCAACGCCTCGCCAGAGAGCCCCTCCAGCCGCTCCACTGTAGCCATCCGGGCCACGCGGAACGCACCCAGGAGCTCTGTGAGGGAGTTCTCGTTGTGACGGGCTTCATGCGTCTTGCGATTCTGGAGGTCGGCCGGCCGAAGCTCGGGCGCGAGCGCCAGGAAGTCGTCCAGCCGACCCGCCCACAGCGGCTCGAGGTCGAGCAGATGACCCACGTTCTCTTGGATGGACCACTCGTCATCCGGTTGTTGCACCAACACCTCATGGGGAACTCCGCGAACGCGCTCCTCCAACCGTGCCGGAGTGCCCCGTACGCGCTCGAGAACATCCGGGAATGCCTCGACCGGTAGGCCGAGTGGAAAACGGCGGTCAAACCAGCGACGGCGCTCAACCATCGGGTGCTCCTATCACTGAGAAAGCTCGACAAGGTCGCTGCCCAGCAACAGGCGTAAAGGCAGCGAAAGTCAGGCAGTGTCCCCGCATGTGTAGATCGCCACGTGCCAGGCGAGCGTACCGCGCACATACTGCCGGACTCGTGGGATGCCCGCTAGCTCTCCCGCACCGCCCGCCAGACCGCATCGAACTCCTCTTCAGCTTCAGGCGGAGGCTGGGTGAGGAGGCTTACAACAACTGTCACGACGAACCCGGCCAAGAAACCGGGGATCATCTCGTATAGGTCGAATACGCGCGCTTTGAAGACCACCACCCAAACGACGGCCGTGAGGAATCCCGCCACCATGCCCGCCACGGCACCAGCCCGGGTGGTCCGCTTCCAGAAGAGTGAGCACAGCACCACGGGAGTGAATGCCGAGGCGAGACCGGACCAGGCGAACAGCACGAACCAGAAGATCAGCCGCACCTCCCCTAACGCAAACAGCAGCGCGCCCGTGCCGATCACCAGGGTGGTGAGCTTGCCGTAGAACGCGATCCGCCTCTCCGAGATGTTGGGTATGAGGATCTTCTGAATCACGTCGCGCGCCACCGCTGACGACGCGAGGATCAGTAGCGAGTCCACCGTGGACATGGAGGCCGCCAGCACAATCACCAGAAAGATGCCGGTGAACACGGCCGGAAACAGCTCGGCCGCCATCGTGGGCAAGATGGTCTCCTGATCGACGAGCCCGGGGAATAGGGCGCGGCCGGCGATACCCGTGAATACCGCACCGAGGTCAAAAACGATGATGCAGACGACGGCGATGAGACTTGCGTCAACGATCTCCCTGCGGTCACGCGCCGAGATCCACCGGACCAGGAGTTGCGGCGCTCCGAGAAACGCGAAGCCTACGGCAACGAAGCCTAGGGCGCTGATCACGCCGGGGATGGTCAGACCCCACGGCCCCATGGGGGAGAGGAGCGCGGCGTCCTCCGCGCCGACACGCCCCAACGCCTCAGTCCAACCGCCCGCAGCGATCATGCCGACGACCGGGAGCGTGAGGAGCCCGAGGAACATGAGCATGCCGTGGAGCAGGTCGTTGTACGCCACCGCCTTGAAGCCGCCCACGCTGGTATAGAACAGGATGATGAGCGCACCGATCACCACACCCGCGTTGTAACTCGTGCCGACGAATGAGCCGAATGCCTTGCCGATCGCCGTGAGCTGTGCGGCAGCGTACGCCGTGACCATCGTGAAGATGATGACCAGTCCCAGGAGCTGGAACACGTGGCGCCGGTCTCGGAACCGGGCCTTGAGATAGTCAGGCACCGTGATGGCGCCGTAGCGGTCGGTGTATTCCTTGAAGGGGAGGGCGACGAACACCCAACCTAGGGTAACGCCGAGCACCTCACCGAGGACCACCCACAACGCATGGATTCCGACGGCGTAGCCCATGCCGGTGAGGCCCAGAAGCAGCCAGGCACTCTCGCCAGTCGCGTTGGTGCTGAAGGCGATCACCCAGGAGGGAAGCTTCTTTCCTGCGACGTAGTAGCCAGCCACGTCCCGCGACGCCCGACGACCCCACAGGCCGATCGCAAACAACACGAGGCCATAGACGACCAGGACGGCGAGGATGGCGGTCGAGGCCACGACTATCGGCCGGGAGTGCGGCGTCGGCGCCGGACGTAGAAGACCAGCTCGATGGCAAGGCCCAGCCCCACGGACGCGACGAGCAGGAGCCAGGCTGTTACGGGTAGTGCGGCAAGCACGGCGATCTAGAGCTGTCGCTCCACGCGCCGGCAGGCCCGCTCGAGTCGGCCGAGGGCGGCGTCCACCTCATCCTCCGTCACCAACATGGACGGTCCCAACCGGATCACCTGAGAGTGGAGTCCCCCCAAGCCGACGAGCAGGCGTTCCTCCTTGGTTGCCTCCATAAACAGCTTGGCCTTCTCGGGACTGGGCGTCTTCTGCGCGCGGTCGTCGACCAGCTCGAGCGCCTGCATCAGGCCCATGCCGCGGACGTCGCCGATCCAGTCGTGCTCTTGCTGCAGCCCCTCCAGCCCCCTCCTGAGCTGCCGGCCGCGCTCGGCCGACCGGGCGGGCACGTTCTCCCGCACCATCACCTCGTTGGTGGCGATCCCCGCGGCCATCGCGACTGGGTTGCCGCCGAAGGTCGAGATCGTCTTGCCGGTCCAGGCCGCCGAGATCTCGTCACGCGTAATGGTGGCGCCGACGGGGAAGCCGTTCGCGATGGCCTTTGCCATGACGATCATGTCGGGCTCAACTCCCCAGTGCTCGATGCCGAACCACTTCTCACCAGTGCGGCCGAACCCGGCCTGTACCTCGTCACAAATGAACAGCCCGCCGTACCCATGGATGATCTCGGCCATCCGCTGGAAGTAGCCCGGTGGCGGCACGATGTAGCCACCCGCCCCCAGAATCGTCTCTGCAAAGAAGGCGGCAGGCTTCCCGGTCGTAGTCGTGAGGATTACGTCCTCGAGGTCGCGGGCGAACGCATCGAGGCACGTCTCGTCACAGGGTGACCGGAAGGGGCAGCGGTAGGGGTACGGCGATACGGTGTGCTTGATCCCAGGAATCGCCGAGGGGAGGGGCCTCCAGGGGGCCTGCCCCGTGAGGTTGGTCGCGAGCACGCTACGGCCGGAGTAGGAGTATCTCAGGGCAACGATCTCGCTCCGCCCCGTGTACATGCAGGCGAGCATGAGGGCGGTCTCCACCGCCTCGGTCCCACTGTTTGTGAAGAACGTTTTCTTCAAACGCCCCGGGGCGATCTTTGCCAACCGGCGCGCCATCTCCACCTGATGCTCGGTGAGATAGAGAGTGGAGGTGTGGCCCAGAACGGCTGCCTGTTCCTGAATCGCTTCGACGACCTCGGGATGGCAGTGGCCCAGTGCCGTGGTGACAATGCCGCTGAATAGATCGAGGTACTCGCGGCCCTCTGAGTCCACCACGAGTGCCCCTTGGCCTTTGACGAGCACCAGGGGATCGTCGTAATAGGGCAGTGCACACTGAACGATGAACTCCTCACAACCTGCCTTCACAGCTCCCGTGTCAGTCGCGGCCGTCCCCGCTCTGAATCCGCTCACCGCGCTCTTCCTTTCCTGGTAGTCCGGCACCGTCGTCGCCCGGCTCTCACCACCGTGAAATGACCACCCTCTGGTCCGTATAGAACTCGATCGCGTCCCGCCCCTGCGCCTTGAGATCACCATAGAAGGAGCCCCGCGATCCGCCGAACGGGAAGAACGCCATGGGAGCGACCACGCCGATGTTGATCCCGATCATGCTGATGTCCGCACTGTAGCGGAATTCGCGCGCGGCCTTGCCACTCGTGGTGAAGAGCGATACGGCATTGCCGTACTGGTTCCGGTGCACCAAGTCGATCGCGTCCGCCAGGGAGTCGACACGCGCGAGGCAGCCGACCGGACCGAAGATCTCCTCGCGGCCGACGGACATCTCGGGTGTCACATTCTCCATCACCGTCGGTCCAACCCAGTTGCCTTCGGGGTAGCGCTCGACCACGACGCGGCGACCGTCGAGCAGCACCGTTGCCCCATCGCGCTCGCCTTCGTTGATGTAGCGCACGACGCGTTCGCGGTGACGTCTCGAGATCACCGGTCCCATGTCCACTCCCTCGTCCAGGCCGTAGCCGATCTCGACGGAAGACGCGCCCCTCAACAGTCGCTCGCGTATGGGCTGGTAGGCTTTGTCCACGCCCACGATGATGCTGCCCGCGAGGCAGCGCTGTCCCGCCGACCCGAAGATCGATGAGATTACCGCGTCGGTCGTTGCGTCGAGATCGGCGTCAGGAAGTACTATGATGTGGTTCTTGGCACCACCCAGGGCCTGCACGCGCTTTCCACTCTCCCCTGCCTTGGCATATACCAAGCGCGCCGTCTCGCTCGAACCCACGAAGGACACGCCCTTGACGTCTGGGTGCTCGAGTATCGCGAGCACGGCCTCACTCCCGCCGTGAACCACGTTGAGCACCCCGGCAGGAAGCCCCGCTTCGGTCGCGAGTTCCACCACTTTCTGATGCGTCACGGGATCCTGCTCGCTCGGCTTCAGGACTACGGTATTGCCGGTCGCGACCGCGTAGGGCCAGAACCAGAGAGGAATCATCACGGGGAAGTTGTACGGCGTGATCACCGCGAAAACGCCGAGCGGCTGGCGGATCGTTTCGCAGTCGATGCTGGAAGCGATGTCTTCCAGCGTGTCGCCCATCATCAGCATCGGGATCCCACACGCATGTTCGACGTTCTCGATACCGCGCTGGATCTCCCCCTTGCTCTCAGTAACGGTCTTGCCGTGCTCCAGGGTGAGGCTCCTGGCCAGTTCGTCCTTGTGCTGATCGAGGAGCGCTTTCAGGCGGAACAGCACCCGGGCGCGCTCGACGGCGGGAGTGGCACGCCATTCGGGGAAGGCCCGTCGTGCGGCGGCGACGGCAGCGGCGACGTCCGGGCCAGCGGAGAGCGGCGTGTGCCCCAGGATCTCGCCCGTAGCCGGGTTCCGAACCTCGAGGGACTCACTCGTGGCTGCGGCAACCCATTGCCCACCGACGAAGTTGGGGAGCAGCGAGCGCGTGGCGGTCATCTACCCTCGACTGAGGCTGTGTTCGACCCGGTAACATGCCGCTTGCGGCCCGGCACCCGCCAGGTGCACCCAGTCACTGCCTGCCGCCCTCTACGAGTCGACCATACTTCCGTAGCGCCTCCCGGAGGCGATCATGAGGCAGAGCATAGACGCGGCGGTCGTCCGCCCCCGTCATCGTCTCGGCAGCGAGCATGGCATTGATGATTGCCTCCTCGGTCGCCTGCACCGCGGCCAGGAAAAGGGCATTCATTTGGCGGTTCTGAATCATGCTGACTGTATCGAGACCAGCGCCGCTGTCTACACCACCATTAGCGGTGGAAAACGCGATGAATATGTCACCCGAGCCGTTGCTCGCGATTCCACCCATCTTGGCCACGCCGAAGCTGGTTCGCTTCACGATGCGTTTGAGCTGATGCGGTAACAGTGGCGCGTCAGTCGCCGCCACGATGATGATCGAGCCCGACGGGGCGAGGCCATCCTCCGGGCCGCGATCCGTCCCGTCGCACAGCCGAACTCCGGATCGGTCGGCCGGCGGGTCGACGTGGCACGGGAGGAGGTCGGGAATCTCCTGCCCCACCGGCACGCCGGCGATGCGTAGTAGAGAGCGGCTCCCGTAGTTGCACTGCACGAGCACGCCGACGGTGTACTGTTGCTGCTCGATCTCCACCTGGCGCGACGCCGTCCCGATGCCCCCCTTGAAACCGTGGCACATCATTCCGGTGCCCCCGCCCACGTTGCCTTCCGCGACCGCGCCGTCCGTTGCGCCATCGAGGGCTGCAAACGCGTGCTCTGCGGTCACGTGGAAGCCGTTGATGTCATTCAACCACCCGTCGTAGGTTTCGGCGACGACCGGAAGCGCCCACGCGAACTGTCGTTTGCGCTGTACCATCCAGTCGATCACGGCGTCTCGCACGACGCCCACGCTGTGCGTGTTAGTGATCATGACGGGTCCCTCGAGGAACCCCGACTCCTCGACCCAGGTGGTGCCGGTCATCTCGCCGTTCCCGTTCATCGTGAACCAGGCGGCGAACACTGGATCGGAGAGATCGTTTCCCCGGGGGAGAATGGCGGTCACTCCCGTCCGGACAGGCCCCTTGCCTATCACGCGGGGCCCCTCGCCTTGGATGATCGTGGCGTGACCGACGCGAACGCCCTCCACATCGGTGATGGCATTGAGTGGCCCGGGCGTTCCCTCCAGCGGGATGCCGATGTCCCGGGCCCGCGGTTTGCCCTGGCCGCAGGCGGGTACTGTAAGACTGCCGTGGGCGAGTAGCGCCAAGCTGATGCAGGTGAGGACGCGTCTCATGATTGGGACTCCTGGGCTTGCGATCCGTTCACGACGGAGTTCGGTACGAGCGTGTAGTGGAAGCCGTCGCAGCCGGCAGCGAAACGCGAAATGCTGCTCCTCCGCTGGTGGATGTGCGGGTTGGGCGGCCGCGAGGCTACTGGTGCGTCACTGGGACAGGCGCTTGAAGTAGAAGTGCGTCGCTCCGGCGTGCGCCACCACGCCTGTGAGCTCCCACCCCACCTTCCCTAGCCCGTTGAGCTCGGCCTCGCCCGGCAGCGACTCGGCGGCCCGACGGAGCAGGCACTTGTACTCCCATACGGGCGCGACGTGCACGACGGGAGGGTGAACGCGCACATCGGGCGCCTCAGGGGGTACGGGAACGCCGAGTTGCATTGATCCTCCTTGGGGAAAGACAGCGACCTCGCGGGTGCATGCGCGGATCAGGCGCCGCGGGAGTCGCGAGACTCTCGATCCGAGCCAACCGACTAGATTCTGCCCCGCACCGCCTCGCGGATGGTCTTTAGTGAGGGGAGGACTCCGACGAATCCAAGCGGGCCCGCACTGGCCACTTCCTCACCGTTCACCAGAACCGTGAGCTCGCCATAGCGGCCGTCGACGATCTCGACAGAGACTCCGGGATCTCGCCGCAGCATTGCCGCCGCCCGGGCGGCTTGGATCGTTGAGACTCAGTAGCGGCAGCGACGGATGGTAACCTGCATCTAGGCTCCGCGCGTATTGTCTAGTGACTCCTCGGCTCTATGCGCGGATTGGGCGACACGCGTCGCGCCAGCCTGCTATGCCTGACGGCCCTTTAGCTCCCCCGACACGCGAAGCAGCAGAATGACCGCCGTCGTGAGCAGCACGCCGTTGCCGATGTCGGACAGCGTCTCACCAGTGTCCGAACCGATGAAGAACAATGCCACGGCGTAGCAGCCGAGGCCGATCACAAACAAGGCGTAGCACAGGTAAGTCATGGTATCTGCTCCCCTCCCAGGCGTTCCAACTGCACCCGCGACCGAGCAATCACTGCCGACGTTCACAGGAGCCGTTCATCTCGGAAGTCGCCTCATGCGTCAGCCACTTGCATCGTCTGGATAGTGATCGGCATGTCCGTACACGATCCGCCAGCTGCCGTCGATGCAGCGCCAGAGCCAAGAAGCCGCGCCACGGACGCGCGTGACACTTCCCGCGTCGTCAGCAATCACTTCCCGAAATCCGGCTGTGACCAGGGCAGCATCCGGCGCGAGCACCAGCACCTGTATATCGTGGAAGCCACCCTCGATTGAACGCAGCGACGGAAATCCATTGCGCACGTTCGCACTGATAGCCTCGTAATCGAGGCGTTGACCGTCATTGTAGACGTGGAACTCGGGCACGGGTGCAAAATGCGCAATGAGTCCGTCGGCATCGAGCGCCCGCTCGGCAGCCGCAAACGACTGCATCGCTGCCTCAACAGCAGCAACTATTTCTTGGGATTCGGGATCATCCATTGCGCTTGAACAGTCGTTAGGGGCCTGTCCCTTCGGATGGTCGTTCTCGCCTCAGAGGCACGATCTTGCGTAGGTGGATTTCGTAGCCTTCGTTCGCCTTTTCCACCTGCTCCTCGAGCCACCCGTCGAAGCCCAGTTCGTTGAATCTCCGATACCTGTCCATGGTGTCGGGGTCGGCATAGTCCTTGAATGTCGAGCACGGAAACTCGTCGCACTCGAAGCATAGCCGCACGCCCTTCTCCGAGCTACACTTTCGTACCTCGCACCAAGGTGGACCCCCACCCTGTCGGCACCCCGGACACGTCGCGTTGGCGGCGAACCACTCCAATCCCTTGGTGAACTGGTCGAAGTCGAAGGCGGCCTCCGCTCGAACGGAGAAGCCATAGAGGTCGGCAAACTCCCTCAGTTGACCAGCCATCTCGCTGATGAGGCCCGTGTACTGCCCACACGCGCCGCAGTAGTCTCCACACGGTGCCACCAGGTCACGTGGCTGTACTGCATGGCGCGCACTGCCCATCAGTCACCTCGGTGGGCGGAGCTGAGTTGTCACGATGTCCCGCCATCCTCACAAACCTACTTCCTTTGTGGACGAGCGCGCCGCCTGGAGCCCGGACCCGCGCCAGGCGTCCCACAGCAGCAGGAGGGCGAACGGACCGTAGATCGCGAGCTTGAGCGCGAGGGGCTCCGGCCAGACCCCCTCGGCGCGGTACGTGCCGAGGCCATAGTAGGCGAGCAGGACCGAGCCGCTGAGGTAGACCCACGCGCGGTTCGGTCGCAGGCTCAGTAGCGGTACCATCCAGAGCAGGTACCAGGGGTGGACGGTGGGCGAGAGGAGCAGGATCCCGCCGACGATCCAGAAGGCCGCCTTCTCCAGGCTCCAGCGCTTGCGGACCGACTGCACTACCAGATACGCGACCGCCAGGCCGGCCACCCCCCGGGCTACGGTGGGGGAGCCGGTGACCCAGGCGAGGATCCCGAAGAGCCCGTCGTTGAAGCGCCACACGCGGGCGTAGGTTGCCAGCCCCTCCATCAGTCCGGGACCCGCGGCCAGGTAGGGCAGGTACAGGAGCACGACGCACGCCACGAAGGCGGCGATCACGAGGCCACGCCGACCGCGTCCTGCGGCCCGGACCGCCGCGGGCAGGAGCGCGGCGGCCAGATACTTGACCAGGGTGCTCCCGGCGAGGGCAAGCCCCAGGGCGACCGACGTGGTGTGGCCGCGTCCGCGGGCCGCGCTACCGCTGGGACCGGCCCGGGCGAGCCGGGCTGCGGCGACCAGGGCCAGCACGAGGGGGAGCACGCCCAGCAGGTCTAGGTGGGCGTTCCAGGCGACCTCGATGACGACCAGCGGCGACCACCAGTAGACGAGCCAGGCCCGGAGGCGATCGGGGCCGGCGAGCAAACGGTAGAGCGCCGCGGCGATCCCCAAATCACAGGCGAGCCAGAGGAGCTTGAGGGGAATCAGGCCGCCCGGCACCAGGGCCACGAGCAGGAAGGCGATCTGGGCCAGCGGCGGGTAGATCGTTGGCACGGTCGGATGGTTGACGCGGAGGCGGAGCGCGTCGCCGAGCCCTGCCAGGGCCGGGTCGGCAGGAGCGTGGCGATACGGGTTCATTCCCCTAGCTTGTACCCAACCGTCCCACAGATAGCGGAAGTAGTCGTCGCTGAGGGCGGGCGCTTCCGGGATCAGGAGGAGCCGGAAGGCCAGGCCGAATAGGACCGCGGCCATCCAGGTGCCTCTACCCGACACGTCACGGCCGAGTCCCAACGCCGCCGCGTAGAGGGCGAAGGCCGTAAGGGCCAGGGCGATAATGACTGGGGGCCGGGCCCCGACGCCCGGCCAGAGGGCGAGCACTCCGTAGGCGCCGAGCTGGAGGACGCCGAGCCCCAGCAGGGCGCGGGTCCGTCGCGTCGCATCACTCGGCATGGGTCTCGAGCACGATCATGATCGATGGTCTCACGGTCGGCGTCGTGATGCCTGCGCTCGACGAGGAGGGCGTGATCGGGCTGACCCTCGCGTCGCTGCCCGGGGAGCTCGTCGATGTCGTGTGGGTCGCCGACAACGGCTCGACCGACGCCACCGCCGCGGTGGCGCGGGCTGCCGGCGCCCGGGTCGTCCAGGAGCAGCGGCGCGGCTACGGCGCTGCCTGCCAGGCAGCCCTGGGCGCCATGGAGCAGGAGGATCCCCCGGACATCGTCGTCTTTCTCGATGCCGACGGCTCCGCGCCGGTGGAGGAGCTACCGGCTCTGCTCGACCCCATCCGCTGCGACGCGGCCGACCTCGTCATCGGCGTCCGCCCCTTCGACCATGTACCCCTCCACGTGGCCTTCGGCAACCGGCTGGCCTGCTGGATACTGGGGCGGCTCAGCGGCGTCGCCGTGCGCGACCTGGGGCCGTTTCGGGCGATACGGTTCGACGCCCTGCTCCGGCTGCGCCTTCGCGATTCAGACTACGGTTGGAACGTCGAGATGCAGGCCCGCGCCGTAGCGGAGGGTCTGCGGATCGTCCAGGTCCCGGTCCCGCATCACCCCCGGGCCGGCGGTCGGTCCAAGATCTCCGGCTCTGTGCGGGGAACGCTACGCGCCGGCGTGAAGATCCTCGGGATGGCGGTTCGTGAGGGCTGGCGAGCGCGGCGGCGCCGCGCGGGAAGGCCCGGGGCTCGTCCGGACACCGAGGATCGAACAGCCAATAGCTGACACTCAGTACTACTACTGCAAGGCCACGGCGCACGGGAGCAGTAGGACTCGCTCGGCAGCGAGGCGCCGTGGCCTAGGCCGTGTCCATCAAGTCGGCCAGGCGCTCGGTGGTTTCTTGGAGGGTCGTGAGAAACCGCCCGACGTCGGGCGAATCCGCGCTGATGGCTCGCGCGTCGATATCGGCCAGCACGTTGCGACACATCTCATTGGCGCGAGCCAGGCGGAACTCCGCCAGCATGGTCTTGGCGTCTGGTGCCGGGAGGCCGCGGTGCTGGTCGGGCTGCTCCGCGCCGAGGATGGCCCAGACGCTCAGCCGGATGTGATCGACGGCCATCTTGAAATCGCCGAGGACATCTCTTGACACGTTGCCGGCGGCGAGCTCGCCCTCAATCTCCTCAAGCTCGGCCTTGATCTGGTAGACCCGTGTGCCCAGCCCTGCTTTGGTCATGTGCTGCCTCCGAAGGTGGCACGATCTCGAAGCCGCTCCGCAGCGAGGTCGCTGTTGAGCTGACGCCTCGGGCCCCACCGCAGTTGCCGACTTCTAGGCGACATCCGGGCGCCCGATCACACGGCCTACTCGTTCGGTCGTCTCCCGCAGCGTGGAGTAGAATTGCCCGAGATCAGGAGAATCGGCGGGGATGATGCCGGCCTCGATGTCCGATAGTGCAGTGCGACAAATGTCCTCCCCCCGGTGGAGGCGGAAGCGCGCGACGATCTGCTTCGTGAGCAGCGTATCGAGCCCCTGGTACTCGTCTGACCATCCGGCCGTCATGATGGCCCATACGCTGAGACGAACGTGGTCGATCACCATCTTGAAGTCTTCCAGGTCCTCCTGTGCCATGCCCCCCGCCGCGAGCTCCTTCTCGACCTGTTCCAGCGCACTCCTGACCTCGTAAAGCCGTTTTCCAAGCGGATTCGTCATGCGGTTCCCCGGGGGTGTTGATTGTGAGGGGCTCTAAGCCTGCTGGCGGTGCTTGACCGGAACGTGATCCCACGCTCGGAGGCGGTGGCGGTGCCGGCGAGCGACCTGCCCCGTGTCTTTCCCTATGCCCACGCGACACCGCCACCCGAGGTGGCCACCGGACTGGTCAGTGCTATGCTGCCACGACGTTCCAGGCCCGGCGGCCATCCCGAATGTGCGGGGCAAGATGGGGGCCGACTAGGCCCCTATGGGGACACGAGGTGCTGTAAGTGAGACATTCGGCCTCACGGACGGGCGGGATGAATTGCGAGGGCGCCTGTCACGTTGTCGGCGCGGGACCGGGTGGGGTCGAGTCCGGGCCCAGCCGGTGATGTGCTCAAGATCGGAGGGAAGGCATCTGGCGACGCGCTGGCCGGGCCGGATGGACGGCGGCCCACGACCGCTCACTCCATCAGGGCGCCGAGGATTCGACTGATCGTATCCTCCTCCTCGGCCCGCAGACGGCCCTTGCCAAGTCTCACGTAGTCGCCCTGGTTCCTCACCGGGGGGTTCGGGAGGTGTGCCCGTAGTAGTGTGTGGTCCAACTGGGCGGCGTATGCTTTGCCTTCCATCACGTCGCAGACCCGCCAGTACTCCTCGACGGCCTTGCGGAAGGTGCTGGCGGCATCCTCTACGGCATCGACCGCCTCACGCCGCTGGCCGATCAGCGTCCTGATCTCGGCTCGCGCCTCTTCCTTTTCACCCATGTTGCCTCCCCGGCACGGCGTCTGGGAGCCACAACTCACACAGGCTCAATAGTGTGACGCCGCAGACGTCGCCATAGCCAAGTCAATAGCACCGTGACTGCGGCAACTACAAGCACAAGGCGGTTCGCCCAAGCCACAGGCAGACCAGCAGCCCAGACCGCGGCGCGGAGCGCTGCCAGGGCAAAGGACCCAACCAGCAACCACTGAACCACACGCCGCCAGCCATCCGGCCACGGTGATCGAATAACGAGAGCGAGCGCGACGAAGGCGGCGCCGAAGAACAGCGCAGCTTCGACTGTGAGAACGCGCTTGAGATTGAACGGGAGCACGAAGCGGGTGACGAGGTCGACGGCGGTCACCGCACCGAGAATAGCGAGCCACGGAAGCCAGGTCCGCGCGGGCGTGGAGTGCGACAGCAGGCCCCCCTCACTGCCGGGGTTTCTTGCGTTAGTGCTTCTCGAGATAGTCCAGCAACACAGCCGCCATTGCCCTGGCGCCGACGAAGATCGCTTCCTCGTCGGCGGCGAAGTCAGGGCTGTGGGGCAAGCCGTTGTAGCCCAGCTCGCTGTTCGCCACCCCCAGCCAGTACATCGCACCAGGGATGTGCTGTTGGTAGTAGGCGAAGTCCTCGCTGAACTGGGGCGTGACCTCATTGATCTCCAGCAGACCCTCTGGCCCCACCGCTGACCGGATCGCTTCCAGTGTGGAGCGTACCAGCTCCGGGTCGTTCACCATGTCGGGTAGCACCCCGAGTGTCTCGTAGCTCAGCTCGGTGGAGAGCCCCTGCCCGCGAAGCTCCGCTAGAGCCCGTTCGATTCCCTCCTGTGCCCGGGTGCGGGCCTCAGCGGAGGCAACCCGGACCAATCCCGTCACCGCCCATGCCTCGCCATCGGCACGGGGCTCGACCCCGCTGATCATGACGCGTATGTACTCACTCGGTGGGATGTCACCCGGAGTGCCCAAGGCATAGAACGCCCGTGCAGCGATCCGAGCCGACTGCTCCAGGGTGTCGGCACCGCTCAGGGCCGCCGTGAACCGATCCAGGCCGGGAAGCGCCAATCCCTCAACGCTGCCGATCTGTCCAACGGTCAGCGGGGCGGAGTGGAACGCGAAGATCGCCGCGGGGGCCGGGTTCTCGAGCACCCCTTCCCGGATCATGGCCGCGGCGCCCTGGACGTTCTCTTCGGCCGGTTGGAAGATGAACTTGACCGTGCCCGGAAGCTGGTCCCGAATCGCCGTCATGGCCTCGGCGATCCCGACGGCCACGGTCGTGTGGATGTCATGGCCGCAGATGTGGCGGACGCCGGGTATCTCGGAGGCGAAGGGCACAGGATCCGGCGCGTCGGAGCTCACCGCGTCCATGTCCGCTCGGAAGGCGACGACGGGTCCCGGTCTGGCGCCCCGGAGGATGCCGACGACGCCATGGCCGCCGACCCCGGTTTGGACCTCGAGACCCAACGACTGCAGCCGTGCGGCGACTACGCCGGCCGTACGCTCTTCCCGACCCGAGACCTCGGGATGCCGGTGGATGTCGCGGCGCAGCGCGATGAGCTCCTCGCGCGCGCCCTCGAGACGGTGAGTCATACGGCTGAGCAGGGCCTCCTCCTGGGTCTGTGCTCCGGCCACGCTCAGTCCCAGGAGAAATACGGCGGCCACACCCACGTTCCACCGGGCTGTGCCGGTGATCCCATTCTCGTGGTTCATCCTTCGTTCTCCTCTGACCGCTACCCCTGATCGTCGATCCTGAGCTTGGCGCGGTCACCCTGCAGCTGAATCGTCGTGCCGTATGGAACCGACAGCTCGATCAGGCGGCTGAGGATGGCCTGACCGAGTTCGCCTTCCGCGACTTCGGGGTATCCACGCGTCTCAAGAAAACTGGGGCCTTCCGTACCCTCATCGAGCACCACGGGAGTGAAGGTCACTTCGTCCACGCCTTCTGCGCTGAGAGACGCCTCCACGATGACGCTCTGCCACACATTGGGCGGATAGCGACCAATCTCCGTCTTGGTGTGGAAGATGAAGTTGCCCAAGCCATAGAGAATCAGCCCGCCGTGGTAGACCTCGATGCCCTTCAGCGTAGGCTCGCCATGACTTACATAGATGTCACCGCCTGCGTCGATCGTGGCCCGTGCCCAACTCTGTTGCCACCCGATCTCAGCGTCAGTCTGGAAATGCTGGTACACGAGTACCGCGTCCGCCGCGTGATCTGCGGTTCGGACAGCCGCAATGTTCCGATCCCAGTCAGCGGGGTCACCCGTATCGAGCATGTTGACTCCAGCACGAGAATCTGTGGCTCGAGCCTGTTCCGGCAGGTTGACCGTCGCCATCGAGACTAGACCCAACCGGAAGTCACCCAGGTCCAGGTAGGCCGGCGCCACAGCTTCGGCAATGTTGCCGCCCGTCCCCGCGTGAACCAGGCCCCGAGCGTCGGCTTCCGCGATCGTGGAGAGGATGCCTTCCGCCCCGTAATCCCAACAATGGTTGTTCGAAAGTGCCAGGAGCGAGACGCCGATCCCTCCGAGGAAGTCGAGAACCTCAGGTCCGGCTCCGTGGAAGAAGAGGTCATTCCGGGTGGGGACGCAGGAGCACCCCGGTCCAGACACTGCGACTTCCAAGTTGGTGAACACGGCGTCGGCCGCAGCGAGAACGGGCACAACCGAGCTCAGGGGATCGCCCAAGTAATCGCGGGGGTCATGCTCGATGAGCGCCTGTCCGACGATTACCAGCCGGATGGTTGACGCCGGATCCGCTGAGCCATCGCCGCGGTCGCCGCACCCAAGAACCAGGCATGTAGCCACCGAGGCTACGACCGAGCGTCTGCGAGCGCTCCTCACTCCGGGTCTCTCAGACGTCTAGACATGACCACATAAGGCGAGTCGCCGAATCCACAACGACGATAGGCTTCAATCGCTCGTTTGTTTCGTGTGTGAACGTACAGACGCAGGTCTGCCGCGCCACTATCTTGAGCTTCCGCCGACACTGCCTCAATCAACCTCTCGACAAGCCCTCGACCACGGTGACTTGGGACGACGTACATACTCTGAATCCACCAATAGTCTTGAGCGTGCCAATCACTCCACTCCCTCACCACCGAGGTGCTGGCTACGATCTCGCCGCGGCCTGACTCGACAACCCAGTACATCGCGACTGCCCGGTCCGCTAATCCTGTCTCCACTCCACGTCGGACGATAGATGGGTCCTTGTCGGCTCCCTCTGCTTCGCGAGCTTCGGCTACCACGAAGGAGACTATGGTGTCGAGGTCTTCGGCCCGAGCTCGGCGGACGGCGTAGTTCATTTGGGCTAGATCAAGCAGGTGTTGGGCGGCCGCAGCCAGTTCTCAACGGTTTGCCCGCCCCGCACTGGTGGGCACGCCCAGCAGGATCAGGAGATACAGGAGGGCCATTAGTGCCATTCCCAACCAGAACATGTGCTCGGGGGACAGACTCCGCACCCGACGCACGAGAGCCGATCCTGCGGCTCGCAGCGCGCGAAATGCCCGTGTCCCGATCTTGCGGAAGGCGAGGGGAACTGATCGGGTCGAGTGCAGTCGCAGGACTTCGGAACGAGTAGAGACGTCCATGATTAGCCACTCCTTACTCCGGGTCCTTCGAGACCCTGCCCTCGTGGCAGACCTACAGCAGCTTTTCTTCCGACCGGTCGAATCATGATCGTCGAGGTGCCGCTGGCCGACTGATCTGCGCTCTAGCTGCCGGGCCGCTGGCCGACAGGCACACGAAAAACTCAACCTAGCCCGATCTCTCCAAGCGCACAAACCTCCGGCCTTCCGAGCAGGCGTACGCGCCCGGCCGGATCCTAGCGCTGGTCGGGCTGCCTAGTTGGAGCCCGCCGTGCCAACTCACTGGTGTAGCGCGCGCCCAGCGTTTGGTGATGCTCGTGCGCCCAGTCGGTTAGGGCGGTGGAGCCAGCAGGCGCGGCGTCGACGTAGAGCCGCTCTTCCATGAGGCCCCGGATCTCCTCCCGGGTGATGACCACGTCGTTCTTCAGTGCCCCAAGGGCGCGACCTAGCCAGTACCCGAGGCTGGGCGGGACGGACACGACTGGGCGCGGGCGTCCGATGACCTTGCCGATCGTCTCCACCAGTTCTCGATAGGTGAAGGTCTCGGGACCGATTGCTTCGACGATGACATTGTTGGTGCTAGCGCCCTGCGCAACCGCAAGCGCCGCCAGATCATCCACGTAGATGGGTTGCAGGCGATACTGCCCGTCACCGAAGACCGCGAAAACAGGGAACCGACGCAGCATCCACGCGATGTTATTGATCAGGATGTCTTCCTTCCCAAATAGTACGGTAGGCCGGAGGATGGCGTGCGATAGGCCGGACGCTCTGAGTGCCGCCTCCAGCTCGGCCTTGCCCCTGAAATAAGGGAGGTCCGAGTCGATCGAGGGATTGGTGATGCTCACGTGAACGACCCGTCGTACGCCCGCTTGCCGCGCTGCCTTGAAGAGGGTCAGGGTGTTTGCGACAGCCTGGTGGTGGCTGAAGGTCTTGTGATCAAATCGCACCCAGTAGGTGTTGTAGAGAACTGTGGCACCACGGAGCGCTCTGGTGAGGCTTTCGGGCTCGTGGAAGTCCAAGGAGAAGCGCCGAATGCGCCCGTCGAACGGATCAGGCCCCTGGGAGTTGGTGAGGGTCACCACGTGGTGTCCCCCGTTTAGCAGGCGGCGGGCTATGTAGCGACCCGAATACCCGAACGCGCCCGTAACCGCGTGGATTTCCGCTCCGGATGAGCTTGGCATGTCTCAGAAGGCCCACCGGGCGGCCTAGTGCTGGTCAGAGGGCGCGCTCGATTGCCTCAAACGGCTAACCCTCCGAGAGAATACGCCGCTCGAGCTTGGTATACCGAGAGAGATCCTGCAGCTTCGCAGCGGTCACAACAGAACACGAGAGTTCCCTGGACATGTGATCATCATAAACGTGTATGTGCTTGTTAGCCTCGGGATCTCTCAGCAGTACTGACAGGCCGTCACGAAGCTCTTCTGCCTCTCGTTGGGTCAGGTAGAGCTGGAGGGCCTGAACGGGCGCTTTACGATCTGAATCGAGCATGCGCATGGATCGACTCCCACCCGCTGCGTTGGTGACACCTAACGGATATCGGATTCTAGGCACGTTTGCGCATCAAGAGCGTCGGTGCCGCCAGTTCCGTTCTCAGGCGGAGCTCTCGATGGCGCAACCGCACCCAGGCAATGATCAGCAGAATGCCTGCCACCCTTGCAAGAATACCCAGTAGACCTGCTTCCGGCCCGAACGTTCCACCTGTCCACAATCCAGGTCCATCCACCTGGGTGACAACGAAGGATGCATCAAGGCTGTAACCACTCACCGGAAAGCCGAAGACAGCACCCTGGGAAAAGTTCCACGCGAGATGAAACCCGATTGGTATAGCCAGTTCGCCGGTGAGCACGTAAGCCGTTGCGTAGAGAACGCCGGCAAGAACGAGGGCCAGGGTGCTGACCACACTGGCACCCGGGTTGGTTATGTGGCCCAGCCCAAAGATTACTGATGTGGCCAACGCTGCCAGCACGACGGCACCGCGCGGTCCCAGACGTCTGAGGTTCAGCCCTTCCGCCAGATTCTTCAGAACGTATCCACGGGTCCATGTTTCTTCCGAGATACTCCCACATAGGAACGTGAGCAGTATTAAGAAAATACTCCCTAAGAAGGCGCTACCGTCCGCGCTTGACGCGAGCATTTCGGTAATGGTTGCCCAGCCTGCGCCCACCTCAATTAGGAAGATCCCTGTTATGAGCACTGTGCCCAATGCCAAACCGAAGGCCAAGTCGGTCCACCATGACGGGCTGAACCGGAAGCCGAAATCTGCGAACCGCCGTCGGTCAAGGAAACGCCCAGCGACCCACACGCTAAGAAGATGCGAGAGCAACAACGTGACTGGAAACAGGATACTGAAGCGTGCATCCACTGGGTTTCTAGGCAAAGCACTGAACAGGCGCTTCCCGGGAAAGGCGAGAACTGCCAAGAGGGCTATCATGAGGGCAAACTGAATCACCAGGCGCCAGCCAGCTCGCAAGCGCGACTGCCTGGCGTCCCAGAGAAAGCTCTTGAAGGAAGTCATCGGCGCATGCGTAGGTTCGGCGGCATTTCGCTATCGAGGCGCCTCAGCCGCTCGCGGTGTCCGGTGAGTGACACCATTCCGTAGCGGACTCGCCCGCAGCCAGTCACTGCCATGTATATCTCCAGCGCGCCGCGTGGTGCGATGGATATGTGATACCCCCTGTCACCCGCGATGGCCCGCGACGGGGCTCACTGCTACACGGGGGCCGTGAGACTCCCGTGTGATCAGGGTCCTCTTACGGAAAGAGATTCCTCCTTTTAGCATCCTCCGCGCCCCATACCCGACTAAATCTATCCCCTGTACGAGGAGGACAAATGGGCCAACAACGGAGACGCCTGGGTGTGCCGGGCGCCCTCCTGGCCCTGGTGTTTGCCTGGGGCTGCAGCGACGGCATCCAAGAGGTGACGACGCCCGATCCGGACGACGTCACGTCGCTGACGGAGGCCGGTGTGGAGTCGCCGCCACTGTTCTCGGTTACTACGGCAGCATCTCGCGGGGCCATCGAGATCTGTGATAACACGACCGACGACGACGGAGATGACGAGATTGACGAAGCGCAGTGTCAGATCTCGCCGACATCCACACCGGTCAGCAATGGAGGAGTTGTTCCTGAGTTGTGGGATGACAACCCGACCTGTCAAGACATGGGCTTCCAGTATGGGTTCAGGATCGAGAGCGATTTCAACGACACCTACAATATAGACGGATTCAACACGGTCACAGTTTCGAGCGGCGATGGCGTCACCCTGGATTCTTGGTCGTCGACGCTCGGGATCGATGCCGTCAATATGAAGGGCGGCAATAACTCGAACCTCTACGTTTACGACCCGGAAGCCAAGAGCGACGGGGACCTGGCAAGTCCCAAGACGTCCAGTGGAAACCCTGCGGCGATCAGCCACATCGATTTCTGCTACGACTACGAGCTGGAGGCCGAGAAGACTGCTGAGGCAGAGTTCACCCGCACGTATACGTGGGAAATCAGCAAGTCCGTCGATCCGGCGTCGCATACCGGATTCGCCGGGGACGAGTTCAGCTCACAGTACGAAGTAACCGTCGACCAGACCGTCACGGAAGCATCCACCGTGACCGGTACCATTACCGTGAGGAACCCGCATTCGTCGGAGAGCGTGGGCTACACCGTCAGCGATCTGGTGGATGGCGTAGAGGCAGCAGTGGACTGTGATCCGGACACCGAGGGCAACCAAAACAGCGGTACACTCTCACCGGGCGAGACCGTGGTTTGTAGTTACGAGGCGAGCCTCGACGGTGCAGTCGACGGCACGAACACGGCAGAGGTCGCGAGCGACAACACCAACGTGCCGGGTACCACTGCCTCCGCGGACTATGTCTTCGGCGACCCGATTATCATTGGCTATCCGACCATCAATGTGACGGACTTCTTCAACGGTGACGACGTGGGCGATCCGCTCGGGTCGGCTTCCGGTGACTTCACCTTCGATTATACCCGTGACTTCACCTGCCCGGCTGAGGATAGTGGCCTGTACGAGAACGGCGTTTATGAAACGCAGTTCCCGAACACGGCGGAGATCGACGAGACAGGCCAGTCCGACGACGCCACCGTCGACGTCACGTGCTACATCCCAGCCGAGGCCAAGGTTACGAAGACCACGACCGAGGGCGGCGAGGACATCGGGCAGTTCCCGTTCACCTTCGAGCTGTACGCGCCGGGCCTGGTTCCGGGTGTAGATAGCCCAACCGAGACCCAGACGCTCGGCACGGGTGGAGGCATGGCGACCTTCACGACCGAGATCGAGGGGGAAGGCACTTGGACGGTCAGGGAGATGCTCCCCACCGGCTGGGTCAGCACGACCGAGCTGACGTGCACCTTCGACGTTGCCTTCCCGGGCAGCGCCGGTCAGACCTTCGAGTGCACGTTCGACAACGTCGAGCAGAGCCGGGTTGACCTGCTCAAGCTGACCAACGGCCAGCAGACGACCACTCAGGTTTGGACCTTCGAGATTTACGCGGGTCCCGACGGGTTCGGTGGCACGCCGCTCGCCTCCGCCTCGACGCCGCCGGCACTGATCGACTTCGGGAACATCAACCTGGATCCGTTCCAGACGTACACGGTCTGCGAGCTCAGCGTTCCGGCCGGCTACTCGACGTTCTGGCAGATCGACACGGACGGCAATGGTAGCGGCGACGTCACGGTGGTGCCCTGCACGCCGAACGAGGATGACAATCCGCCAGAGGACTTGGGCAACCGCTGCGTCGACCTCGGGGCAAACACCAACATTCCGCTGGTGTCCGGCACGACGCTGCACTTCGTAGTGGACAACCGGGCGCCCGGCGGCGGCCCGCGCACTCCCGGTTACTGGAAGAACTGGAACCGCTGCACGGGCGGTGGCCAGGCGGCCAACGCCGATCGCAACGGCGGCTGGCAGGAAGGCTTCTGGTTGCTCGAGGACGTGCTCGACCCCTCGATCAGCGGGGGTGTCACGTGGGACAACATCCTGGGCGATGGCTTCGTGTTCTCGATCACGGACTGCGGCGATGCGGTGAACGTCCTCGACCAGCGCGACATTGACACCGGTAGGAAGAGGGCCAACGACGCGGCCTATACGCTGGCGATGCACCTGCTGGCGGCCCAGCTCAACTTTGGCGCCGGAGCCTGCACCACGCAGGAAGTGCTGGACGCGGCGCTGGCGGCGGAGACCTTGCTCGACGAGCTAGACTTCGACGGCACGGGCAGCTACCTGCGGCCGCGGGATGCTGACTACGGGTACGCGCTGGAGCTGGCCGACTATCTGGACAGATACAACAACGGTGAGTTCTGCGGAGACGGCAACGACTGATTGCCGCACGAACTGACGGAAGAAAGGGCCCGGCTTCGGCCGGGCCCTTTTCCCACGCATGATGGGGAGCGATGCACGTGCCGGCCAGTTGGCGCTGTGAGCCCTACCGAGGCGGCACTACCTGAGCCTACGGTATACGACAGCCGCGGATCCACCAAGGAACGCCACGGCTGCGAAGATAGCGGAATTGATAAGGACCAAGGGTGGTATTTCCGGGAGCTGGTGGACCACGAACAGCGACCAGTGCGATCCGAGGGAGAGAACCAGGCCGATGACGGGTGCCCACCGGAGCCTGTAGCCGAGCCGTGAGACCGAGACCCACCCGGCAGTTGCGATCAGCAGCACGCCGACCACGAGCAGTGCGTTCTGCATGGCCGCCGTATACGTCACGGACTCCCTGCCAAACACGCTGATCGCCGTCATGACTACCACGGCTACCCAGAACAGACCAAGCGTCGTGAGTCTGCTCATCGATGTGTCACGGCTTGGGCTCGCTGCCCTGCGGTGGGGCAAAGAGCGAGAGATCGGGGCGCGTGCGGCTTCCCGTGAGTGACACCATTTCGTAACGAACTCGCCCGCCCCCGGTCATTGCCCACCTCGGGACACGGAGATTGCCGAACCGCTGTAGCGGCCCAAAGCTGTAGCTGTATTGGGTCGTCGCCCATACTACCGGCTCCTTTCTGGTGTTGAGCAGAATCCAGCCGTGGATCTCGTCGTCTGGACCGCGGAACTCGAGGGCGGTGGTTCCGGGCATGTCCCTCATGGCACCGAACTGGACGTGATAGAAGCTATCCCCTCGGGCAATCGCTCTCGCCAACCGGTAGATACTGTATGGGGCGCGCTCCATGGCATTCTCAAATGCCTGATCGCTGGCATACGAGAATTCACCGTTGACTATGTTCCAGTACCGATACTCGGGGCTATAGGCTCGAACTCTGCTGTATACCTCGCTCTCCATGGTGACATATGACCTTGGTCCGGTGAGGTCCAGAATCTCGTTTTCGAGGTAGATGTCAGGACGGTTGTAGATATCCCACTCGTGAACGAAGTGGACGCTCTCGAGCTCGCGCCAGATGGCGAGACCGCCCATTGCCTCGACCATCTCCTCGGCATCAGCGATGGCGGCAGGATCTCCACGTAGACCACTCGGCTCCTGCGCTCCCAACTGTGACACCGAAGACCAGGGGAGCCACAGAAGCGCGCCAAGCAGGCCCAGAAAATACCGTGATCGCCGATGCTCGACGGGAACAAAGAGCACGATGCGTTTACCTTCGTCCATGGCGACCTCCAGCGCGTAGTGCGGGGACCCGCCTCTCTGCAGGTGCATGTGCGGGTCCGACGGCTACAAGAATCTGAATAGCAGGCCAGCGATCAGAAACACCCAGCCCAGGACGGTGAGCCTGTTCATGTGACGACGGAGACGCTCTCCCGCAGGAGTGAAGTGGTCCGGCAGCCACGGAAACCAGTGGTGCAACTTGCTGGGTGGCGGACCAACCCGCTCCTTCCTTAGTCGCGGCACCAAGGAGAAGAAGCGGAGAAAGGCTACTGTCCCAGCCACGAAGCACGCAAGTGCAAGAGATGCTCGCATTAGGCTGATGCCTGCAGGGACCGACCGGTTGCCATCAGCGGTGCCGGGGTCTGATGGCGAGCGCTGCCTTGATATCTTCGGCGATCATTCGCCTCTTACTTTTCTCAATGAAGAAGCTTGGCCCTGCCTGCAGGTACGACGGGAACACTCGGATACCCCTGAAGTGATACGTGCCACCACGGATCTTGTACGTGGATCCAGGCGGAATCACCTTGCCCTCACCGGCTCTGGTAGAGATGTAGTTCAAGGCATTGATCGCGACGTCGCCCATCAGCAGGACGGCTTGGAGGTCAGGGAACAGCTCAAGCTCTTGCTCCAACAACTTTGAGCACTCCTTGATCGTGCCGGCTTTGATGCCATATCCGGTCTTTCCGCATTTCACAGCTGTGGTCAGATATACACCGGACTTGACGATATCGCGGATCGAGGAAACGCTCGTGCCAGCATCCCGAAATGCGTGCACCGTCGTTTCCTGGAAGAGCGGCTTTCCACGTGCGTAGTAGTAGTCGTCGGGATCAAGTGGCGTCGCTTCGGAGACCAAGGCAATCCTGACCTTCCTCGGCTCAACGCTGATGTTTGGGACGAGGTGACACTCGTGCCTCACATCGGCACACGGAAACGCGTCACATGTCACACAGTCACTTACGCGCATCGGGTGGCTCCTGGTGTATGCACCTCCCAGTTAGCGGTGGCCCAACGCCTCAGGAGGCGCATGCGCGGATCGGGCGGTAGCGCCAGTACGTGTGCCTAACGGCGCCCGTTGAGCCTCTGGCGGACTTCGCGGAACTGCGCCTGGATCTTACCTGCCGAAACCGCCATCACGACGGATTGCACGGCGCCGATCTCCTCACCGGACAAGCCTTCGTCCTTGGCCACGCCAAGGTAGTGCTCCAGTCAGGGGTAGCAGCCGATCGCCATGGCCGCGGCAATGTGGAGCATCAGCGTGGTCTTCGGCTCTAAGATCTTGTTGTATCGGGCCGAGTCGTAGAAGGCGTCAAACGTCTTCCGCTGTTCCTTCGGTAACATGAGTGCCTCACCTCCCGCTGGCGTCTAACGACGCTGCGCGTCACCGCGGCCGTGCCGGCCCGCCACCGGTCACTGCTGCTCCGCGGCTTCGAGGATTCGTGTGAGCTGGCGGAGGTGCACCAGATCGTGACCAGCATAGAGCCGCACCATGTGATCGAGTCGCTCCTCACCACGATCGCTGTGAATGCCTACCCGCTGGAGCGCAGCCGAATCCAACCCTCCAAGAAGTCTGAGATTCAGGGTGCGCAGAACCTCGAACTGCTCGAGTGCGTCGTTTAGATTCACGCCCTGATACTGAAGACGCGTGGCCCATAGGTCCTGGTCGTAGCCCGTGAGCCGAGGGCGATCCTCCGCCAGGACCATCCGCATTCGGTACGCCCATACCAAGTCGGAATCTGCAAGGTGCTGGATTACCTGAAGGGCTGACCATTTGCCAGGCCTCTCCGGACGCTGGAGTTCGTCGGGCGTCCGCCCATCCACGGCTCCGCGGAGTTCGGCGGGCGTGCGCCGCAGGATCGTGAGCGGATTCTGTTCACCGAGGATCGCGAAGATCGCACTGACGTACGCCGCGGCTTCGTCCTGTGCTGCGGAAGCCGGATTGCTGAATACGGACATCGGTCGCGCCTATCGAAAGGTTCTCGGGTCTGTCGGCTAACGGTTTCGCTGGTGCGCCGGCTAGAACTCGCGCTTCTTCATCTCGGAGAAGAAGTCGCGCGCCTCGGTGTCATCGTCGCTTTCCGGGGGCAGCGTTTCATCGTACTGACGGCGCGCCTTCTTCTTGGCCTTGGCGGCCTTGGCAGCGGTCTTCTTTACCAACGCGGCCAGCTTCTGTTCATCGCTCTTCGACATCGGTGCTCCTAGGAGAGTCCGGGGTTATAGTGTTGGCCCCGCGAGGAGGCTGTCTAGGCGGAGCCCGTAAGCCATAGGAGAAGAGCCATACTCGGCCAAACTGATTCGATGCCACACCATGGCCGGTGGTCACGTAGTAATCGAGCCCTCGAAGCACCGCGCCCAGGTAGCGGCGCAGCAGCGGTACCAGGTACCAGCGATGCAGTGCCCACCTCAGGGCCGAGGGATAGCCGGCGAATGCGCTGGGCCAAATGCTGACGGTGAGCTCGCTTTCTTCCGCACCTGTGGCCCCAAGCTCCCACCGGACCCGGCTGACCGGCCACTTAGCGTTGCCGATCTCGAGCTCGTACCCGTGTCCCTCATCCCAGACTGTGAACCGCCGGTGGAGGACGAAGCCGCTCAGGTAGTGAATCGTGTCCTGCGCGCCAACGCCGGGCCAGGCAGCGACTGGATTGCCTGAGCAGAATGGATGATACCGTGCAAGGGCTCCCGGTGTGGCCATGACCTCCCACACTCGCCCAGCGGCGGCCCGCAGGCGATGCGTCACCACCGCGGGTTGCGGCCAAAGGGCTGACCTGTTCGTCGCTTGCATTTGACTCACTTAATATCGCTACGCGGCTAGCGACTCTGCGGTTTCCTTTACACCTGCGCGCCCGACCGCTGCATGCGCGGGTCAGGCCGCAGGGCCTGGCGCATCGAAGGCCGGCCACGACCGTAAGAACAGTACAAGCTCTTCATTGCGCCGTGGATACGGCTTGCCGACTCGCGCAAAGTCGAGGGCGAGAAGGATCCTGATCATGGGGACGTTGGTCGGGCGGGTCGTCGCAAAGACACGGGACGTGGGCGCGCGCGCCATGAGTTGCTGGCAAAGACTCTCGGCAATCCGGTTCCGTCGGTGGGCAGGAACGACGAAGACCCAGCCAAGCTCGAGTTCGTAATCAGCAGGGCTGACCGGTGCGTCCGCCTTCTGGAAGACGTCCTGCCGATACCGTTCGTTGGGCGCCTTCAGGGCGGCGACAGCCGCGAGCGTGTCGCCTGCCGCATAATAGAACGCAAGGCATTTCGCGTCGCGAATGCGGCCATCCAGGGTCTCAGCCGCGGGCTCGAAACCTTGGCGAACGAGACGCGCGAACTCCTGGCGCTCCACGTCAGTGCAGGCGATCGGCTCCTTCAAGATTGCGGTGCCGTTCAATAGACCCCCCGCCGTCTAACGACTCTGCGGCCGAGCTGCAGCGCGACGCTCCTGCCGGGCGAGTCGGGCGCAGTGACAGGCACGATATTGCATGGGGCTCATATTAACGCTACCCACCGTGGCCGCCACCTGAATAGGCATGGTTGCTGGATGACATACTAGCACCCATATGAATGACTTCCCTTGAAAACGCAAGCGCCTCCGCGGGAGCATGCGTGGTTTAGGCGGCAACGGACGGGTGGCGGGATTCGGGAAAGGACCGGAAGTAGTGGGTGGACGTCCACTACGGCTCCCTGGACGGTCGACTCACCTAGTTCTACTTTGGGGGCGCCGATTGAGATTCCTACGCGGAGCTGCAGAAAGAGTGGTGGTGCTATGCGCGAAGGCACGAAGACGACGAGGGCGGGCATGGTGTTGGTTGCCGCGGTCGCCATACTGGTCCCGCACGCACTCTTCCCGGCGCCCACCAGCGCGCAGATTCAGGACCGTGCCACCCTAGTGGCCGCCCTGGACTCTGCTGCACGCGCCCACGTGGAGCACGACATGGTGGCCGGGGTGTCCACTGCGGTGGTGCGCGGCGCGGACACGCTGCTCATGCGGGGTTATGGGTATGCTGACCTGGAATGGAGCATCCCCACCCCGGAAGACGCCTCCGCCAGCTACGAGATTGGGTCGGTGACCAAGCAGTTCACCGCCGCGGCGGTGATGCAGCTCGTGGAGCAGGGCAAGCTGGACCTGGAGACCGACTTCACCGAGTACCTCCCGGACTTCGACACAGGGGGGCACGTGGTGCCGCTCCGGCGCCTCCTGGACCACACCTCGGGAATCAAGGGATACACCGAGATGCCCGTCTTCCGCGAGCTGGTGGCCAAGGAGCTTTCCAGGGACACCCTGGTGTCGCTGGTCGAGGCCGAGCCCTTCGAGTTCGAGCCGGGAACGGCGCAGATCTACAACAACTCGGCCTTCTTCTTTCTGGGCCTCATTATCGAGAAGGTCTCGGGGCAGTCATACGAGGAGTACGTGCAGGAGCACTTGTTCGATGCCACCGGGATGTTGAGCTCCTACTACTGCTCCGAGAGCGCCGTCCGGAAGAACCGGGCGCATGGGTACGACGGGAGCGAAGACGGCCTACAACGGAAGGGCTATCTGGATCATACCTGGCCGTATGCGGCGGGCTCGCTCTGCTCCACGGCGAGGGATCTCGTCCGGTGGAACCAGGCGCTCCATGGTGGGCAGGTGGTGTCGGACGCCTCGTACCGTGCCCTGACCACCCCCATGCCTCTCCTGGACGGCACCGAGATCGGCTACGCCATGGGCCTCGGCGTGGGCGACCGTGCCGGCACCCGCGTTATCAGTCACGGCGGTGGCATCAACGGATTCCTAACCGACGGCCGGTACTACCCCGACGAGGAGCTCATCATCGTGGTGCTCCAGAACTCCACGGGCCCACAGGGGGCAGGGGCGCTGGGGAGCGCCTTCGCCGAGCTGATCCTAGGGCCTGTACCCGAGCCGGTGGCCGTGCCGTATTCAGGTGACCTGGACGTGCTCGTGGGCGAATACGCCGGCCCGGCCCGGGGGAGGGACCTGCACATGTCCGTGAGCCGGGACGGGGATCAGCTCGTCTTCACCCGACGGGATCAAGAGGAGGGGCAGCGCCCGACCCACGTGGGCGGGGGCGTGTGGCAGGCCGGCGGTACCCGCATGTGGTTCGACGTGGCGGCGGATAGGGTGGTGTCGCTCCGAATCGCTCGGGGGGCGGGCCACTATGTACTGGGGCGCGTGGGGCGTTAGGGAGGGCGGACCGCCCTGGTTCAGGACGGGGGCCACCGCTGATCACGCACGATGCGAGAGCCGAAAGCCAGGCTAGGCCGGCATTGCAGTTCAACCGATCGTCCCGTACAGTAAACGTAGAGACTCACTGAGCCCGCCAGCGGGTTTGTGGCGATCATGCCACGCGTTTGGATTCATTCCACAACTCCCGGTGCCCGAAGTCTGGTCGCGTCTCCTCGACGCAGCGCTCCCGCTGTGTGTCGGTCCGAAGGCACCAAGCCGAATCACTGGTTCCTGTGGCCGGCCGCGGTCACCCTGGCGCTTCTCCTCACGCTCATACCCGCCGGGGCCGCCTGGGCCCAGGTGGTGCACGGCACCGTGCTCGACGCCGCATCGGGCGCGCCGATCCCCATGGCCGACGTGGCCCTGCTGGCCACGGATGGCAGCATTGTTGGCCGGCAGGTCACCGACGAGGACGGGCGGTTCTTCATTCGGGCGCCCGCGGCTGGCTCGTACTGGCTGCGCGCGAGGCGCATCGGCTACGCGTCCTCCATGACAGATAGCTTCGCGCTCGAGACCGGACAGGACACCGTAACGGAGCTGCGGCTGCTACCCAGTCCCATTCTGCTCGACCCACTCGAAGCCGTTGGCGAGAGGTCGAGGGTGCCGCGGCTGGTGCGCGAGGGGTTCTACAAGCG
>CAYGBV010000004.1:0-46605 GCA_964348295.1 uncultured Gemmatimonadaceae bacterium | reverse complement strand
CATCGTCGGGCGCCTCACGCGGCGTGACGCATGGTCGGCCTCGGATTGGGTGATGGTGAGCATCGACTCCTATCACGACCGGCGCACCGCATTCGAGTTCTGGGCCAATCCGGCCGGCGTGGAGCGAGACATATACCGCTTCGACGACACGCGGATGGACCTCGCCTGGGACGCGGTGTGGGACGTGGCCACCAGCGTGGACGAGGAGGGTTGGACAGCGGAGTTCCGCATTCCTTTGTCACAGCTCCGCTTCGCGGCCGCCCCCGAGCAACTGTGGGGCTTCAACGTCGGGCGCGAGATCCAGCGCAAGAAGGAGACGGTGCTGTGGAAGCCCATCCCCAAGGAGGGTTCGGGCTGGGTCAGCGAGTACGGCGACCTACGGGTGGGTGCGCTGAACCCGCCCGCTCGGTTGGAGATCTTGCCCTACGTGCTGTCGCGCGGGGCAGTCTCCCCGCAGCTCGACGACAACCCGTTCGAGACAGGCACCGAGTTCAGCGGCAACGCCGGTGCCGACCTGCGCTACGGCCTCACCAGCGCTCTGACGCTGAACCTGACCGTGAACCCCGACTTCGGGCAGGTGGAAGCCGACCCGTCGAGCGTCAACCTTACTGTGTTCGAGACCTTCTTCCAGGAGAAGCGGCCGTTCTTCGTCGAGGGCTCCAACATCTTCGACTATCCCCTGAACGGCTTCGGCCGGGAGCAGCTGTTCTACTCCCGACGCGTGGGCCGGGCGCCGCAGGGATCGGCCGACGACCGGGGTGGCTGGGTGGATATGCCCGAGCAGGCGAACATCCTTGCGGCTGCCAAGCTGTCGGGCAAGACGCCTAGCGGCTGGTCCATCGGCGCGCTCGGCGCGGTCACCTCACGGGCGAGCGCCACGGTGGTCGACTCGGCGGGCAGCATACACCACGATGTGGTGGAGCCCCTGACCGGCCACGCCGTGGCCCGCCTCCAACGGGACTTTCGAGCCGGCAAGACCGCGGTGGGCGGCATCTTCACGGCTGTCACCCGCGGGCACGATGGCAACACCGATGAGCTGCACTCGGCCGCGTACGCCTTTGGCCTCGATGCCCGCCACCGGCTATGGGGCGACAACTGGGAGCTCTCCGGGCGGGTGAACGCCTCGCACGTGCGGGGCTCGGCCGCGGCGCTCGAGGACACCCAGCGCCGCTCGGTGCGCTACTTCCAGCGCCCGGACGCCCAGCACGTGACGCTGGACCCGTCGCGCACGACCCTTTCGGGCACCAGCGGCACCTTCGGCATCAGCAAGATCGGCGGTGAGCACTGGCGAGGTACGGCCCGGTTGGAGTGGATCTCTCCGGGCTTCGAGGCGAACGATCTCGGCTTCCAGTTCCAAGCCGACCTGATTCGCGGCTACGCCCGGATCGGCTACCAAGACCTGGAGCCCGGGAAGCTCCTGCGACGCTGGTCCGTCAACGTCGACGGGATCAGCGGCTACACGTTCGGCGGAGAGGCCGTCACGGCCGGAGCCGCGGCGTGGGCGCACCTCACGTTCCTCAATTACTGGGGCGCCTTCCTCGGCGGGCGGCGTGGCTTCGAGACGCTCGACACGCGCGTGCTGCGCGGCGGGCCGGCCGTGCTGCGCCCCGCCACGAATAACATCTGGTTCGGAGGGTTCACCGACGACCGCAAGCCGGTCCTGCTCGGCGCCGGCGCCTGGTTCGATAGCGACGACGAGCGATCCCACTGGGGCGGCATCTGGACCGACATCACCGTGCAACCCGCCGCCAACCTACGCTTCACGCTGGGTCCCGAATACTTCTGGAACCACGATGATTGGCAATTCGTGACGTCCGAGGAGACGCTGGGCGCGGACCGATTCGTGATGGGCACGCTGGACCAGAAGACGCTCTCTCTCACTGCCCGGCTTGACTGGACCTTCACACCCAACCTCAGCCTGCAGCTCTACGCCCAGCCATTCATATCGGCGGGAACCTACAGCGGCTTCAAGGAAGTGACGGCCCCGAAAGCAGAGCTCTACGACGACCGCTTCGAGACCTTCGGCAGCGATCGCCTGCGCTTCGAGAACGACGAGTACTTCGTCGATCTCGACGCAAACGGCGAGGCTGACCTGTCATTCGAGAACCCCGACTTCAACATCAGGGAGCTGCGCTCGACCGTAGTGCTGCGCTGGGAGTACCGCTCGGGCTCGACCCTGTTCCTGGTATGGTCGTCGAGCCGCTCGATATCGGACCAGAGCGGGCCGTTCCGGCCGGGGAGCGACATCATCGATCTCCTCGGCACCGGCGGCACCAACGTGTTCATGTTGAAGGTGAACTACTACTTGACGCCCTAGGCACTACCGTTTCGCCTCGAAGAACTCCTGCAGCACCGCGCCGCACTCCTGCTCCATCACTCCGCCCATCACCTCGGGCCGGTGGTTGAGCTTGGGGTGCCGCAGCAGGTCTCCCACGCTTCCCGCCATGCCGGCCTTGGGATCGTAGGCCCCGAACACCACCCGGCTCACACGGGAGAGCACGATCGCTCCCGCGCACTGGGCACACGGCTCGAGCGTGACGC
Source organism: uncultured Gemmatimonadaceae bacterium (assembly GCA_964348295.1). GTDB lineage: Bacteria > Gemmatimonadota > Gemmatimonadetes > Gemmatimonadales > GWC2-71-9 > WVYX01. The sequence continues at coordinate 44,064 of CAYGBV010000004.1, read as the reverse complement.
AGAGCGTCGCGCCGTCGAGCCGGTCGGTGCCGAGGTCGCCCAGCGCACGTTGGATGGCGATGAGCTCGGCATGCTGAGTAAGGTCCCGCCGCCCGATCGTCTCATTGTGGGCACGACTCACCACGCGGCCGTCGTGCACCACGGCGGCACCCACCGGCACCTCGCGGGCGGCGCCGGCGGCGCGCGCTTCCTCCAGCGCGGCCTGCATGCCGAGCCGGTCGGGATCAGACAGTCGCGGACGCTTGGGCTGGGCGTGCATGACGATGAATATGACAGGAGGGCCGTAGGGCGGTAGGTGGCGACGGGGCGAAGCGAGGCCGGGGGATGACGGAGAACGGGGAACGGTACGACTGCTTCCGGGGAGCGGGAAGGGGAAAAGGGAAAGGGGAAACAGGAAGAGGCGAGGCCGGGGTCCTGCCGGAGCGAACGTCAGCGAGCTCTCGCCAGCAGCCGCGTACTGTTCGGAGTCGGGAGCCTACGGCTTCAAGCGGCGCGATGCCTCCAGAGTCTGGCAGCGAGGTGCAGTTCGCGGAGGCAGGACCCCGGCCGAGCCAAGAGCCCTAGGCCCCCACCGGCTCCGGTTCCGCCGTCACGCCCGCCTCTGCCCCCGGCACCCTAATGAACTCCAGATCCTTACGATCCGCCGAGCGTACCACGCGCACCAGGTCGCCCTCAGCGTAATCCCCCTCGAGGATCGCCAGCGCCAGTGGGTTCTGCACTCGCCGCTGGATTACCCGCTTGAGCGGCCGCGCGCCGAACACCGGGTCGTGACCCTCGGCCGTGAGAAGCTCCTTAGCCTCGGATGTCACCTCGATCCCGATGCCACGGTCGGCCACGAGCTGCCGCACCCGCTCTAGCTGCAGATCGATGATCTGTGCCAGCTCATCACGGCCCAGCGGCCGGAACACCACGATATCGTCCACCCGGTTGAGGAACTCGGGCCGGAACGTCTCCCGCAGCGCCTCGAGCACGGCCGCTTCGGCATCCGCCCAGTCGCGCTCCCCGTACTCCAGAATCCACTGCGAGCCCGCGTTGGACGTCATGATGACCACCGAGTTCTTGAAGTCCACAACGTGCCCCTGCCCGTCGGTGAGGCGCCCGTCGTCCAGGATCTGAAGCAGGACATTGAACACGTCGGGGTGCGCCTTCTCGATCTCGTCGAACAGGATCACCGCGTAGGGACGCCGCCGCACCGCCTCGCTGAGCTGGCCACCCTCCTCGTAGCCGACGTACCCCGGCGGTGCGCCGATCATGCGCGCCACCGCGTGCTTCTCCATGTACTCCGACATGTCGAGCCGTACCAGCGCCCGCTCGTCGTCGAACAGGAACTCGGCCAGGGCGCGCGCAGTCTCGGTCTTCCCCACCCCAGTGGGGCCGAGGAAGATGAAGCTGCCAATGGGCCGGTTGGGATCCTGCAGTCCGGCGCGGGAGCGCCGCACGGCGTTGGCGACGGCAGAGACCGCCTCGTCCTGCCCGATCACGCGGCGGTGCAGCTCGCCCTCGAGCTTGGTGAGCCGCTCCCGCTCCGACTCGAGCATGCGGCTCACCGGGATGCCGGTCCACTTGGCTACGATCTCGGCCACGTCCTCGGCGCCCACCTCCTCCTTGAGGTACCTGGCCTTGGACTGGATCTCCGCGAGGCGGCGCTGCTCGACCTCGATCTCCCGCTCGAGCTGCGGCACCTTACCGTAGCTGATCTCGGCCGCCTGCTGCAGGTCGCCCTCGCGGGTCGCCTTGTCGGCCTCGAGCCGCGCGTCTTCGAGCGCGACCTTCTGCTCCTGCAGGCGGGTAATGGCGTCTTTCTCCGCCTGCCACTGGGCCTTCATCGCCTGGGAGCGCTCCTCCAGCTCTGACAGCTCCTTGCGCAGCGCCTTGAGGCGCTCCTTGCTGGCCTTGTCCTTCTCGCGCGCCAGCGCCTGCTCCTCGATCTGGAGCTGGATCTTGCGCCGCTCGACCTCGTCGATCTCCTGCGGCAGGGAATCGATCTCCATGCGCAGCCGGCTGGCGGCCTCGTCCACCAGATCGATCGCCTTGTCGGGCAGGTGCCGGTCGCCCAGGTAGCGATCCGACAGCGTCGCCGCCGCCACCAGCGCGGCGTCGGTAATGCGCACCCCGTGGTGCACCTCGTAGCGTTCCTGGAGACCGCGCAGGATCGCGATCGTGTCCTCCACGCTCGGCTCGCCCACGAACACCGGCTGGAAGCGGCGCTCCAGCGCCTTGTCCTTCTCGACGTGCCTGCGGTACTCGTCGAGGGTGGTGGCGCCGACCACGTGCAGCTCGCCCCGGGAGAGGGCGGGCTTCAGCATGTTGGACGCGTCCACCGCGCCCTCGGCCGCACCGGCGCCCACGATGGTGTGCAGCTCGTCGATGAACACCACGAACTCGCCTTCTCGGCTCGTGACCTCCTTGAGCACCGCCTTGAGCCGCTCCTCGAACTCGCCGCGATACTTGGCACCCGCCAGGAGCTGGCCGATATCCAGCACGATGATCCGCTTGCCGCGCAGCGACTCGGGCACGTCGCCGTCCACGATGCGCTGCGCCAGCCCCTCGACGATGGCGGTCTTGCCCACGCCCGCCTCGCCGATGAGCACCGGGTTGTTCTTGGTGCGGCGGGAGAGCACCTGCACGACGCGGCGGATCTCCTCGTCCCGCCCGATCACCGGGTCCAGCTTGCCGCGTCGGGCGAGCTCGGTGAGGTCCTTGGTGAAGCGCTCCAGCGCCCGGTACTTCCCCTCGGGATCCACGTCGGTCACCCGGTGGCTGCCGCGCACCGCGTCCAGTGCCTGGAGCAACTCGTCCCGGCCCACCCGCCGCGCCGAGAGGAGCTCCCGGGCGGTCGTGCCCTTGGTCTCCACCAGCGCCAGCAGCACGTGCTCGGTCGAGACGTAGGCGTCGCCCAGCTCCCCGGCGAGCTTGTCGGCGCGGTCGAGCGCCGTGCTCAGCTCTCGCGATACGGTCGGACTCGACCCGCCTTCCTGCACGGGGAGCCGCTCGATCTCGCGCTCGACTTCGCTGACCAGCTCGGTCACGTTGAGACCCGACTTCTGTAGCACGGGCACGACGATGCCCTCATCCTGCTGCAGCAGCGCGAGGAAGAGGTGGGCATCGTTGGCGACCGGGTTGCCCCTGGTGCTCGCCATGGCCACCGCCTGCTGCAGGGCCTCGCCGGCCTTAACGGTCAGTCGTTCAGGTGTGATCATCGTCTACCCTGGTCGTTCACCTCGTAATATCGGCTTCTTGAGGCTGCTGCGTTGGATTGCGTTGTTGCGTTTCTACCCGCGCCCCCTGCACCCCTCACACTCCCGCGCGTATCCAGCCTGGAAACCAGCAACACCCGTGCCCTCGAAACCTACGCCAATCTGGCGCATTTCGGCCAAAAAAACAGGCGCGCCGGCTGGTCTGCCGGCGCGCCTGTAAGAGGTTGTGTGACAAGCAGTTAACTCGTCAGGAGGGGACCTCTATTTGACGATGGTCATCTTCCTAGTGAACGTCTGCCCGTCTACTATCAGCTGGTAGACGTAGACTCCCGATGCCGCCTCCCGGCCCGTACCCAGAATCATCCCGTCCCAATAGGCCGTGTAATCACCCGTACCGTTCCACGCCAGCTGCACGTTCTCCAGCGACTCCCCCGAGCCTTGCAGGATCGGGATCGCCACGAGCTGCGCGAGGATGTTGTAGATCCGGAGGGTCACAACTGGAGCCTGCCCATCATCCCACAACGAGTAGTCGAGGGAGAACGGGATTGTCGTCTCCGGATTGAACGGATTCGGGTAGTTCCTGTGCAGCTGCACCGTTGGTGCGGTGCTTTCTTGCGCTTGCGCGACCGCTGGCGCAGCGATCAGGAGCCCGAGCGACGCCACCGCCCAGGCTGTCAGCTTCATTAGAAGCTCCTGTCTGACAAAGAAGGTTCTTTTACGTTGCCCCTTGCGTTGTGAGTGCGTATGTCCCCAACTAGGCTCAAATTATGTTCCCGCCGCAACTGCTGTCAAGCAGGGTTTCCCTTACCCGCGGCCGGTCCCAGCCGTCTGGCATCGCCATCTCGCGCCGTGTAGCCGGCCCCGTCCAGCCACTCCAGCACCGGGATCAGGTACTTACGCGTAAGCCCAGTCCTGGTGCGTAGTTCCGCGGGAGTCGCCCGTCCCAACCGGCCCACCTCGTCCACGATCTCGTCCCTGAGGCGCTCCAGCGCGGCCCGATCGTAGTATCGCTCCCTCCCCACGCGCGCCGCCGTGCCCTGGCGCACAAGGTACTCCGCCAGGAGGACCGCCTCGTCCTGCGGAACCTGCTGGGAGAGCTCCTGGGCGCTCTGTCCTCTGTACCCCGCATCCACCAATACGGTGCCAAGGCGGGACGCCCACCCCAGTCGCTTCTCCGACAGAGTCGGTCGAAAATCCGCGAGGCGCACCGTGCCCCCTTCGATCACGATCCGGCCCTCGTAGGCCAGCTGCTCCTGCACGAAATCGGCCAGCGCGGGGTCATCGAGCGCCGCACGCAGCAGTTCGCGCGGCATACCGGGCTCGAGCGGGTGCTCCCGGTGATGCGCCGCGAGAGCCTGTTCGGCCTCCCGGCGGCTGGCCTCGACAACCGCCTGGGGAAACAGCCGGCCCCCGACGTCCAGCACTCCTCGCTGCGTCACCTGGGTGACCACCGAGGTCGCCTCCTTGGGATGCAGTCCGAGTCGCACCGCCAGGTCCGCCACCCGGACGCCGTGCTTCCCCTCGAGCGCCACCAGCGCCCCGATCCGAGCCACCGGCTCCGAGGCTGCCCGCGACTCGAGGCTCACGGGACGCCGGGGGCGCCGGGGCGGCCAGGGATCGACCACCACACAGCCCCCGATGGTGTGAACCGGCGAGTAGGACCGCAGCACCCCGCGGTCTCCCCAGCGCGTGACCAACGGCTTCTCCAGCCGGAAGCGCACCGCCCCGGTCTGCCCCGGCGCGATCTCCGCCGCGGCGGGAGTGACCCGGGTGAGGATCTCGGCGGTGCCGATGTGCAGCCGCACCCGGGAGCGCTGCGTGAGAGCTCGCGCGTCGTCGAGCAGCGTTACGATCGCGTCCACGGCCCAGGTCTCCCGCCAGGCCTCGTCGGCCACCACTACCGCCCCGCGTGCCAAGTCGCCCTTCTGGAGGCTGCGCAGTGCCAGCGCCGTGCGTCGCCCCGGCTCGGCCCGCTCCCGGGATTCCCCATGGACCTCCACGCTGCGCACTCCGCTCACGGCATTGCCCGGGAGCACCCGGACCTCGTCCCCCACTGCGACCGCGCCGCTCCATGTGGTGCCCGTGACGACCGTGCCCGCCCCCGCCACGCTGAACACCCGGTCCACCGGCATGCGGAACAGATCGTCCCTCGAGCGCTGCACGGCCCGCACCGCCGCCTGCGCCAGGGATCGCAGCAGCGGCTCCGCGCCCTCACCGCTCACGGCCGAGAACCGCACTGGCGGCTCCCACTCGACCGACGAGTCCGCCAGTCGCGCTGTCACGTCACTCTCCACCAGCTCCAGCCAGTCGGGGTCGGCCAGGTCCACCTTGCTGATGGCGACCACACCGGTACGCACGCCCAGGAACTCGAGGATCGCCAGGTGTTCCTCGGTCTGAGGCATCACTCCCTCGTCGGCGGCGACCACCATGAGGGCCACGTCTACCCCGGTGGCGCCCGCTACCATGTTGCGCACGAAGTCCTCGTGCCCCGGCACGTCCACGATGCTGGCGGTGAGCCCCTGGCCCAGGTCGAGCACCGCAAAGCCCAGATCGATCGTGATGCCACGCCGCTTCTCTTCCGCCCAGCGGTCGGTGTCCGTGCCGGTAAGGGCTTTGACGAGCGCCGTCTTGCCGTGATCCACGTGACCGGCGGTCCCGATGACGACGTGCCGGCTCACGAGAGTCCCTGCCAGAAGCCGAGGGCCCGTAGCTCGCGTCCCTCGGCCACGTGGCGCTCCACGAAACGCACCAGGAGTCGCCGATGGGCCGCGGCGTGCTTGGGCGCGAGAGCCCCTACCGCATCTCCCGACCCCGCGATCAGACGCTCCAGGACCTCGCGGTCGGCGGCTTGCAGCTTGGTGGTCGAGCCGCCCCGGGCGCACGACGGGCACACGAAGCCGCCATCGCTGACCGAGAAGGCCACGGCGCCGGCCGGCAGCGCCGCACCGTCCCGGGCGCAGTGGTGCACGTTGGGAGCGAAGCCCAGCGCCGCCACCGCACCCCACAAGGCGCCGAGGGCCGCCGCGTCCAGCGCGTCGGGCGCGACGGTGGTGAGGCAGTCCAGCTCGTGCACCACCAGCTCATAGATCTCCGGATGCGGCTCGGTGGGTGAGAAGCGCATCACGAGCTCGGCCAGCGCGGTCCCCGCCGCGTAGCGCGCCACGCTCTGCGCAAGCTCCGGCCGCTGCACGGCTACCTCGAACTCGGCGAGCGTTTGCAGGTCGCGGTTCGATTTGACGTAGAGCTGTGCCGTGCCCTGGCTCAGCACCTGGAGCCGCGCACCGAACTTGCTTCTGGGCCGCATCGCCCCCTTGGCGATGGCGCTCTGCACCCCGTGCTCCGGCGTCAGCAGGCGGACGATCTTGGAGGTCTCGCCGTAGGGGAAGCTGTGGAGGATGACGGCGGGGGTGGTGACGAGGGGCATGGGGGAAAGATAAGGGAACGGGAAACGGTAAGACCGGGAAGCGGGAAGTGTGGGACCAAGCGAGGCCGGGTGCCCACCTGAGCGAGCATCAGTGCACCGCCGCTGCGGAGCGCGTGGCCTGCGGCCGCTCCCGGTGGGGGTGGCGCAGGGGGCGGTCGGCGGCAACTGCCGTGAGCGAAGGCGGGTGCCCGACCGAGCGCCGAGCCGCGCCGTCAGTTCGCGGAGGTCGGGTGCCCGGCCGAGCACACGGCGTCGGGAGCCCAGAGCGATCAGAGCCTCACCTTGCCCCCCAACAACACCCGCCGCCCCGGAGCCGCGAAGCCGAACACCTCCTCGTACTCCTCGTCTAACAGGTTCTCCACCCGCAGCGTGGCCAGCACGCCGCGACCAGAGGTACCCGTGCGCCATAACACCGCCTCGGCGGCCAGGTCCAGCGTCACGTACCACGGCAGGATCACGGGCGTGAACGTCGAGAAGTCCCGGTCGTCCCGCTCGCCCAGGTAGTGGAGCCGCAGCGAGGCGAACCCGCGGTCGCGCAGCCGGTACGATGCGTGGGCGCTCAGCGCGTGGGTCGGCCGCCGTAGCAGCCGCTCCCCCGGCACGAAGCCCGCACCCGGGCCCCCGTCGTAGGCTTCGAGCACTTCGGTGTCGAGGTACGTGTAACTCGCTCCCACGGTGAGCCCCCGCACCGGCTCGCCGCGTGCCTCGATCTCCACGCCCGAGGCGTCGGCGGCCGCGACGTTGAAGTAGTTGGGCGCGTCGGGCTCGGGAGGCAGCGCGGTGTACTGGATCAGATCGCGGAACTGTTGGCTGAAGTAGGCGACGCCCACGGTGAGGCGCGCCGGCACCAGGTCCTGCTCCACTCCCACCTCCCAGCTCAGCGCGCGCTCCGGGTCCAGGGCGGGGTTCCCCCGGGCAAACGGCGTGTCGGCGAAGTTCTCGTAGAAGGTCGGCTCCTTGAACGCCTTCCCCACGGACGCACGCACCCGCGTGCCGGAGGGCCACGCGTAGGTGGCGCCCCCGCGATAGGTGAAGAAGGTGCCGAACCGCTCGTTGTCGTCCAGCCGAGCACCGAGCGTGAAGGCCAAACCGCCCACCGGCGCGGCCTGAAGCTGTACGTAGAAGGCCAGGTTGGCGCGCTCGGCCTCGAGCGAGCCCGTGCTGGCCCCGAATTCGCTTTGCGACTCGCTCGACGTTGCCTCGCGCTCCCGCTCGAGCTCGGCACCGAGCGTGAGCACCTCGCTGTCGGTGGCGTGCCAGTTCACGCGCGCGTCGGCGCTGCGTCGCGACACCGATTGCGTGCTGGTCGACCCAAAGAAGCCGAGTGTGTCGGCGGGTCCGTCGGGCCGGTCGTCGAACCCGCCGTCGAACTCCGTGACGGCGAGCAGCAACCGGCCCTCTACGCGGTCGGAAAAGAAGCGACCTGCGTCGAGCGACGCGGTTGTGCCGTCCCGGTGCTGGAACGCGTTGCTGTCCACCAACGCTCCGGTCCCGTCGGTCGGGACGTGGTACTCGCTGTCGCCGTAGCGCAGCGCCAGCCCGATGTCGCTGCGGGCGTCGGGCGCGACCCGAACGGCACCGCTCACCACGACGTTGTCGTAGTCGCTGTTGAATGGGTGGATGCCGTCGGTGGCGCTGCGGCTCGCCGCGAGCGAGTAGCTCACTCTGTCGCTCCCGCCGTCCAGGGCGAGATCGACCTCAAGCGACCCGTAGGTGCCTCCGCGCAGGCCTGCCTCGGCCCTGAGGGGCCCGCGACCCCGGCGTGTGAACACCTGGATCACGCCCGATACGGCGTCCGAGCCGTACACCACGCTGGTCGGCCCCCGCACGATCTCGACGCGCTCCACGTTGTCGGTCGTGAGGTTGGCGAAGTTGATGGCGCCACCGGGGTCGTTCACGGGCGCGCCGTCCACCAGCACCTTCACGTAGTCACTCTCGCCGCCCCGCACGAACACAGAGGTGAGGCTGCCGTACGACCCGCCCTCGACCACGCTCAGGCCGGCGACCTCGCGCAGCGCATCCGCGACTGTGCGAATGCCCTCAGCCCTGAGCGTCTCTCCCTCCAGTACCATGACGGTAGCGGTCAGGGACGATCGCGGTGTGGGAAGCCTCGTGGCCGTCACCACCACGGGCGCGAGCACTGCGGTGTCGGCCGGCTCCTGCGCCCGCGTCGCGGGAACCAGGCCCACGCTCACGCCTGTCAACAGCACGATTACCAGCAGCACACGATGCCTCATCGCCACGTCACTCCTTGGTTTCCTCTCGTTTGAGCGGCACGAACTGCGGCGTGCCGCGCCACTGCTCCACCTCCACCGGCCACTCGAACACGCGCTCCAGCACCTCGCGCCGCAGCACGTCGGCGGGAGCGCCCTGGGCAGAGACCGCTCCCCGATCCAGCACCACGATCCGATCGCCGAACCGTGCGGCGAGGTTCACATGGTGGGTGACGAGAACTGCCGCAATTGCCTCGCGCCGCACCAGCTCCGCCGCCAACTCGAACACCTCCATCTCATGCCGCAGATCGAGGTTGGCGGTGGCCTCGTCGAGCACGAGCCCGTGGGGCGCCTGCGCCAGGGCACGGGCGATGCGCACCCGTTGCCACTCACCACCCGACAGGGTGGCCACCCAGCGATCGCGCAGGTGCAGCACGTCGCAGCGCTCGAGCGCGCGCTCCACGGCCGCGAGGTCTTCGCCGCGCGCCGCGCGGAACGGACCGAGATGGGCGTAGCGACCCAGCAGCACCGCCTGGTGCACGCGCAGGGGGAAGACCGGTTCCTCCCGCTGCGCTACCACGCCGACGAGCCGCGCCAGCTCCCTGCGGGGCCAGGCGTGCGCCGCCCGCCCGCCGGCGAATACCGCACCCTCCGTTGGGCGCAGCACGCCCAGCAACAAGCGGAGCAGCGTCGTCTTGCCGCTCCCGTTGGGGCCCACGATCGCCACCAGCTCGCCGCGCCCCACCCCCAGCGACACCGCACGCACCGCCTCCTCCGCCGCGGCTGGATAGCGGTACGACGCCTGCCGGGCCTCGAAGATCAGCTCGCCCATCGCCGCACCAGCCAGACGAATACGGGGACACCGATGAGCGCCGTCACCACTCCCACCGGCAGCTCCAGCGGCGCAAAGGCGGTGCGCGCCACCGCATCGGCCACCACGAGCAGCGTCCCACCCAGCAGGAACGCGCCCGGCAGTAGCGCGCGGTGAGTGTGCCCCCAGAGGATGCGGATCGCGTGCGGCACCACCAGGCCGACGAAGCCGATGATCCCCGACACCGAGACCGCGGCAGCGGTGAGTACAGAGGCCGAGACGTACAGCACGCGCTTGGTGCGCTCGACGTCAGTGCCGAGAAACCGGGCCGGCTCCTCTCCGAGTGCCAGCAGGTCGAGGGGACGCGCCAGGACGTAGAGCACCCCGAGCGGGAGCAGCGCGTAGGCCGCGAACACCGCAAGGCTGCGCCACGAGGCGCCGTCCAGGCTCCCCAGAAGCCAGAGGAGTGCGTTGTGCACCTCAGGCGCCGGCGAGAGTGCCATGATCGCCCCCATGAGCGACGCCGCGAACGCACCCACGACTACGCCGGCCAGCAGCAGCACCCGCGTGTCGAGCATGCTGCCGCCCACCAGCGCGATGCGATATACCAGCACGATTGCGCCGAGCGCGCCGATCAGGGCGGCTGCGGGCACCGCCCACGCTCCGCCCACGCCCAGCGCGATCGCCGTCACCGCACCCAGTCCCGCACCACCCGACAGCCCGAGTAGATAGGGATCGGCGAGGGGATTGCGTACCAGCGCCTGCAGTGCCGCTCCGGTCACGGCGAGGCTGCCGCCGATCACGAACGCCAGCAGGACCCGTGGCAGCCTGAGCTCCCGCACGATCGCCTGCGCCGCGGCATCGGCACTCCCTCCGAGCGCCGCCCAGACATCCTGCACCGTGAGGTCAGCCGGCCCCACTGTCAGCGCGACGCCCAGGGCCACGAGTGCCGCCGTGCCGAGCACGAGCCAGCGTGTCATCGCTGCCACCCGTCGAGCGCGGCGCGCAGCGCGCTGATCGCCCTAGCCGCACGGAACGAGGGGTGGGCAAACTCAGTGCCGCTCGCCAGGATGAACCGCCCCTCCCGCACCGCGTCCACCACCTGCCACTCGGGACGCTGCGCGAACGCGGGCCGCTCCTCGCCCTCCGTCAGCAGCACGACATCGGGCCCACGCGCCGCGATGGCCTCGAGGCTCACGCCGCCCGAGGGCTGCCCAATGTCGCCGAACACGTTGCGGGCGCCGGCCCGCCCTACGATCTCGCTCAGGAAGCTGGCAGCCCCAATTGTGATCGGTGGGTTGTCCCAGGCGAGGAGCAGCACGGTGGGAGCGTCGTCGCTCGGCGCGATCGAGACCGCAGCGAGCTCGCGCCGGAACACCTGCACCAGCGAGTCGGCGCGCGCGCTGTCGCCAGTGAGGCGCCCCAACAGGAGCGCAGCGCGAGACAGGTCTGCCAGGCCGTCGAGCTGCACGCTGGCCGTGGCGATTCCCAAGCGATCTAGCTGCTCGATGGCGGCCGCATTCATGGCCGAGCGGTAGAACACGACCAGGTCGGGACGCCTGGCAACGATCATCTCCACGTTGGGATCGAGCCCGTCGCCCACGCTCGGCACGTCGCGGGCTTCGGGCGGGTCGACGCACCAGCGTGTGCGACCCACGACCCGGTCGCCGGCGCCGATGGCGAACAGCAACTCGGTGGTGGACGGCGAGAGAGAGACGATGCGCCGTGCCGTGCGCTCGAGCCGCACCGCGCGGCCGGCGTCGTCGATCACCGGCCCCGCCGGGGGGGGCTCACCGGCACCGCAGGCGCCCAGCAGCGCCACGGCGAGCAGCGCTAGGCTAGTGCCGCGCAGCAATACCGCTCACCCCTTCCGCGAGGGAAGGCCGTGAGCGGGCGGGTTCAGATCGCTTCGGTTGTCCATGCCCACCTGCCCTCCCGCGAGGGACCTTCTGGTGGCGCGAACGGGCGGCGTCTCCTGGCTTCGGGCACTCGGCTCGCCTTCCCAGTCTCCCAGTGGCTGATGAGCCGCTCAGCTAGCCCGTTACAGTGGCGGGGCCGCGCCGGTCTCACACCGGCTTCCGCCTTCCACGCTCGCTGGTCTGTAATCGGCGCGACGCGCGCACCGCCAACGGTGCGGGTCGCACAACGAACAAAGTCTACCCGCCGCCCCCGCGACGCGCCAGGGCGGCAGTGAGCCGTGCTTTGAGCTCCGCCCGGCGGCGGCGGTACTCGTCGGTTTCGCGCCCGGCGAACTGGGCGTCGAGGGCCACGATCTCGCGGGCGAGCGCCTCCGGATCGTCTGCGGCCGGCGGCAGCGCCCGATCAGATTGGTGCCGCCACCACCACGCGAAGCCAGCCACCAGGGCCAGTGTCACGAGCGGCACCACGATCCAGAGCGGATCCACCGGCGAACCGGGCAAGCCGGCCAAGCGCACCACCACGGGGGGCCCGGGCGCTACGCTGTCGGCCCCGAAGCGGCGAAACCGGACGCCCTCGAGATCTTGCCAGTCGCGGAACGTCACACCCCGGCCCGTGACCTCCGCGTCGCTGTCTTCCACCAGCACGCTCAGCCGTCCGGTGAACTGGTCCACGGGGATGGCGAGCTCGCGTAGCCGCCACGGCACGACATAGCCCACGAGAAACTGCCTCTCCCCCGGAGGGATCGGGGCGAGCACCGCCAGGGTATCGCCGCGCTGCACGACGGCCTGGTCGCTCAGATCGCCGGCGCCGAACTCCAGGTTCGCGGCATCCCGCGGCAGCGCTACCTGCCACACGGGGTGGCTCGTGTCGGGAGCGATGCGGGTCCTGCTTCCGCGGTTCGCGATCACGATGAGCTCGATGGCGCGGCGTCCCGCGGCATCCGCCCCAGAGCTGAGGATCACGTGCCGCTCCACCAGCTCGATGGGGGGGCCGGTGGGGGACGTGTCGTAGACGATCACGGTTCCGACCGAATCCACCACCGCCCCGGACGCGCGGAACGCATTGCCGAAGTAGTTGATCCCGCCGTAGTGCACGCTCACCAGATAGCTCGCAGTGGTGTCGAGCGCCGGCGCGCGCAGCACGTAGCGCCCCGCTCGATTCGTGCGCTGGGAGTCCACGGCTGCTCCCCCCTCGGGCCCGATCTGGTGCAGCACCGCCCACTCGCCCGCCAACGCGGTGGTATCTGACCCGGCGACGTGCACCGCCCGACCGGTCACACGAAAGCCCTGAGCCTCGACGACGGTCGCGAGACCCAGGGCCGCAAGCCCGAGCAGGAGCCCGCTACGGAGTGAACTTGCCAAAGTCTTCCGGATCGAGGGTCTCGAGGTACGCCTTGAGCGTCTCGGGATCCATGCCCTCCGAGTCGGGCGACATCGGCTCCACCGTGTCGATAGAGGTCAGCTCCAAGAGCCCCTCCTGCGTGTAGATGGGGGCCTTGAGCCGGAGCGCCACCGCAATGCTGTCGGAGGGCCGCGCGTCGATCTGCACCACGTGGTCGTCCCGCTGGAGGTGGAGCTCGGCGTAGTAGGTGTTGTCCTTCACCTGGCTGATGAGGACCCGCTCGAGCGCCGCTCCCAGCCCGACCACGACCTGCTTAACCAGGTCATGCGTGAGGGGCCGGGAGAACTTCACGCCGGCCAACTCCATGGCGATGGCGCTCGCTTCGGCGGGACCGATCCAGATGGGCAGCACCCGCTCCCCATCCTTCTCCTGCAGGATCACGACCGGGGTGTTGGTGGCCCGGTCCAGGCCCAGGTGCGCCACGCGGACTTCGATCATGCTGCCTCAGGTCCCCTCATCCCACGACGCGAGATATTGCTCTTGCTCGTCGGTGAGCCGGTCGATCTCGACTCCGAGTGCGGCCAGCTTGAGCCGCGCCACATCGCGGTCGATCTCATCCGGCACCCGGTGCACCGCCTTCGAAAAGGTACCCGCGTGGCGGGCCAGATGTTCGGCCGCCAGCGCCTGGTTGGCGAACGACATGTCCATGACGCTGGCCGGGTGCCCTTCGGCGGCCGCCAGGTTGATCAGCCGGCCCTCCCCGAGCACGTAGATACGCTTGCCGTCGAGCACCCACTCCTCCACGAACTCGCGCACGCGCTTCGGCCCTGCAGCGACCTTCGCCAGGCCATCCAACGCGAGCTCCACGTTGAAGTGGCCGGAGTTGGCGATGATCGCTCCGTCCTTCATGAGGCGCATGTGATCCACGCTCACGACGTGCGTGTTCCCGGTGAGGGTAACGAACACGTCGCCCACCGCGGCCGCCTGGGCAATCGGCATCACCCGGTAGCCGTCCATCCGGGCCTCCAGGGCCCGCAGCGGGTCCACCTCGGTCACGATCACGTCGGCGCCGGCGCCCCGGGCCCGCAGGGCGAAGCCGCGGCCGCACCAGCCGTAGCCACACACCACCACCGTGGTGCCGGCCATGAGGATGTTCGTGGCACGGAGGATCCCGTCGAGGGTGGACTGCCCCGTGCCGTAGCGGTTATCGAAGAAGTGCTTGGTCTGGGAGTCGTTCACTGCGATGACCGGGAACTGCAGCACCCTCTCCTCCGCCATCGCCCGCAGCCGAATGACACCGGTCGTGGTCTCCTCGGTGGAGCCGATCACGTTGGCCAGGAGGTGCTTTCGCTCGTCCGCGCTCAGCGTCTCCACCCACTTCCGGACCGGCAACTCGAGGTCGTCGAGTCGCTCGAGCGCGATCATGTGCATCGCACCCACGAGGTCGGCCCCGTCGTCCATCGTGATTTCGGGACCGTGGGCCAGGCACGCCCGGATGTGTGAGTAGTACGCCTCGTGGTCTTCGCCCTTGATGGCGAACACCTTGATGCCGTGATCCTGCACCAGGTGCGCCGCCACGTCGTCCTGGGTCGAGAGCGGGTTCGAGGCACACAGCGCCACGTCGGCCCCGCCGGCCTGGAGGGTAATGGCCAGGTTCGCGGTCTCGGTAGTGACGTGCAGGCACGCGGAGAGCTTTCGTCCATCCAGCGGGCGCTCCGCTGCGAAGCGTTGCCGAATCTGCCGCAGCACCGGCATGAAGCCCTCTGCCCACTCAGTGCGGCGCCGCCCCTCGTCGGCCAGGCTGAGGTCCTTGACGTCGTGCGATGTGTCCTTCACCGAAGGTGGCTTCACTGAAGTCATTCGTGTGTGGTGGTTAGAGTATGTCCGGGCCGGGAAGCTACGCCGCGCTGCGCACGGCGTCCCGCAGCTCGGCGCACCGGCTCGGGTCCTCCCAGGTAAACTGCTTGACGCGACGCCCCAGCACCTCGGCCTCCTCGGGCACCCGCCCGAAGTGACCGTAGGCCGCCGTGGCGCGATAGATCGGCTTCAGCAAGTCGAGTGTCTCGACGATGCCCTTGGGCGTCAGGTCGAACACCTCGCGGACCGCCTGCTCCAGCGCCTCGTCGGACGCCGCTCCGGTGCCGAACGTGTCGACCATGACCGAGATCGGCTCTGCCACACCAATAGCGTAGGCCACCTGCACCTCGCAGCGTCGCGCCAGTCCTGCCGCGACGATGTTCTTGGCGACCCAGCGCGCCGCGTAGGAGGCCGAGCGATCGACCTTGGAGGGGTCTTTTCCGCTGAACGCTCCGCCGCCGTGCCGTGCGGCGCCGCCGTAGGTGTCCACGATGATCTTGCGGCCCGTGAGTCCGGCGTCGCCCTGCGGCCCACCCACGACGAACCGACCCGTGGGGTTGATGTAGGTCTTCGGGTCGCTCGTGTCGAGCGAGTAGCGGTCCAGCACCGGCGCGATGACGCACTCCCGCACGGCCTCTTCCAGCTTGGCGTTCGCGACCTCGGGTGCGTGCTGGGTGGAAACTACCACTGCCCGTACGCCGATCGGCCTGCCGTCGGCGTACTCCACCGCAACCTGGGTCTTCCCGTCGGGGCGCAGCCAGGTGAGCTCCCCCCGCTTACGGACCGCGGCGAGCTCTCGCGTGAGGCCGTGCGCCAGCATGATCGGCAGCGGCATGAGCTCCGGGGTCTCATCGCAGGCGTACCCGAACATCAGGCCCTGGTCGCCGGCGCCGCCGGTGTCCACTCCCATCGCAATGTCGGGCGACTGAGGATCGAGCGCCGCGAGCACCGCGCAGGTCTTTGCGTCGAAGCCGTAGGCCCCGTCCACGTAGCCGATGGACTCCACTGTGTTGCGTACGACCTCGGCCACATTGACATGGACCGTGGTCGTGATCTCACCCGCCACCACCACCATGCCCGTGGTGACCAGCGTCTCGCAGGCAACCCGCCCCTTGGGATCGTCGGCCAGGATCGTATCGAGGATCGCGTCCGAGATCTGGTCCGCCATCTTGTCAGGATGGCCTTCGGTTACCGACTCCGACGAGATGATGTGGCGATGAGAGGTCATCAGGTCTTGCCCGTTACGGGGGAGGGTCCGCCTATGAACGTTTGAAGCTAGCCGAGGCGTTCACCCCGGGCAACCGGCCTGCGTGCAGCAGATTGAGATCGACATACTGGGCAATCTGCGCCTCGAGGATCATGTTGATCTCGGCGGCGGTGGCCGCCTGGAGCGCGCCGTCCGCGGCTTGCTCCGCGCCGCTCACCTCCACCTGACGCACCAGCCAGCGCACCAAGGGAAGCGCCGGGGGCGAGACGCTCAAGATGCGATAGCCGAGCCCCAACAAGAGGAACGCCGACAGGGGATCGGACGCCATCTCGCCGCACACGCTCGTCTCGATGCCCGCCGCGTCGCCGGCCACGACGATTTGCCTCAGCAGCTGCACCACCGCCGGGTGATGCGGCGTGAACCGTCCGGCGAGCCGTGCATTGCCGCGATCGATCGCCAGGGTGTACTGCGTGAGGTCGTTGGTGCCGATGCTCAGAAAGTCGGCCCGCTCGGCAATCTGCTGCACCAGCATCGCGGCGGCGGGCGTCTCGATCATCACCCCCATGGGCAACACGTCGGCCGCCTGCACTCCTGCCCGTCGCAGCGCCGCGGCCTCCTCCTGCACCATCTCCCGCGTGCAATCGACCTCCTCCACCTGAGTGACCATGGGGAGCATGAGCTTCACGTCGCCGTGGAGCCGCGCCCGCAGCAGCGCGCGGATCTGGGTACGGAAGATCTCCGGGTGATCGAGACAGACCCGGATCGCCCGCCAGCCCAGGAACGGGTTCGCCTCGGGGGGAGACTGAAACGCGGCCGGGAACTTGTCGCCGCCCAGATCGTAGCTGCGGATCACCACCGGATGGCCAGCGAAGGTCTTTGCCACCTGACTGAAGAACTCCGCCTCCTCTAGCTCACCGGGCAGCTCGGTGCGGCCCAGCACGAGGAACTCCGTGCGCAACAGCCCGATGCCCTCGCCCCCGTACTGCAGCGTCGTCTCCACCTCCTCCGGCAGGTCGACGTTCGCCCGCAGCGCCACCGCTACCCCGTCCGCAGTGACGGCGGGCTCCCCCACTGCCCGCTCCATCTCCTGGCCCAGCGCCCGCCGGTAGCCCTCCCACTCCCGCGCCTCCTCCACTTCCTCGGCCGAGGGATCCAGCACCACGAGGCCGTGGGCCCCGTCGAGGATGACCTCCGCGCCGTCCTCGACCCGCTCGATCCCCTCGACGAGTCCCATGACGCAAGGGATTCCGAGGCTGCGCGCCAGGATGGCACCGTGCGCCGTGTGCGTGCCCTCGACGCTCGCGAACCCCGCCACCTGCTCGCGCTCGAGCTGAACCGTGAGTCCCGGCGTGAGCTCGCGCGTGAACACAATGGCCGGACGGCCCGTGGGATCGTGCAGCGTGGCCGTTACCGATCGACCCACGAGATGGTTCAGCACCGGCACCTGGATGCCGGTGAGGTCCGCCACGCGCTGCCGCAGTCTGTAGCTGGACGACTGAGCCCACAGCGCACGCATCTCAAGCGTCTTGAACTCGAAGGCGCGCTCGGCGCTCAGCTGGTTGTGCTGGATGAGGGTCTCGACCTCGGCGAGAAAGTCCTGGTCCTCGAGCATCATGATCTGGGCGTCGAAGATCTTGGCCTCTTCGGGTCCCGCCCGCTGCAGGGTGCGCTCCCGCAGGTCCTCCATCAGCTCCTTCACCGCGGCCATGGCCGCGTGGAGCCGTGCGATCTCGCGCTCGACCTGATCGGGCGCCACCACGCGGCGCGTCACCGTGGGGATCTCCCACAAGACGAGCCGCGCCGGGCCGATCGCGATCCCAGGCGAGACGCCGACGCCCCTCAACCAGCGATCGTTGGTCATTCCTCGAGCTCTTCCTCGGTCAGGTACTCCTCACTCATGTCATGGCTGAGGCACTCCACCAGCGCGTCAGCCGCTTCGCTAGCGTCATCTCCCTCGGCCCGGATGGTGACCTTGCTGCCAAACTCGGCTGCGAGGGTCATCACACCCATGATGCTCTTCCCGTTCACCCACATCCCGTCTTTGCCGACCGAGATCTCGGACTGGAACTTGCCGGCCAGCTTCACGAACTCGGCAGCCGGGCGGGCATGAAGCCCCAGCCGGTTCTCGACCGTCGTGACCTTCTCGACCACTACCACGCCCACCCCGCCAGTAGCGCGAGCGCTGCGGCGGCCAGCCCAAACCGCAGGCTGCCGAACGTCGGCACGATCCAGCGCGAGAACACGATACCCAGGCCGGCCACCAGGCCGATGCTCAGCTGGGTGCGCGTCGCGAAGTCCTGCGACAGCCACTCGGCGAGCACCGGCAACGCGAAGCCCACCGAGATGGCGGCCAGCGGACCAACCAGCTTGAGCCCGCGCTGAATGCCGCCGGCCGTCAGCTCCCGCGCGATCGCCGGCCCGCTCCGCCACCCAGCCCGCAGGCCCCAGCCCCTGAAGCCGAGGTGGACCGCGTTGTAGACGACCAGGAAGCTCACCACGCCGGCGAGGGGCGACACCGTGGCCGTCACCACCAGCCCGACGCCCATGGCGGCGGGCAGCACGCCGGCCCAGATGAGCTTATCGCCCACCGAGCCGAGCGGCCCCACGAGGGCGTGCCGCAGGCGGTGTATCTGCTCCCCTGGGACTCCCTGGTGCTCCGCGCGCGCGACCGCGCCCACTGCCATTCCCCCCATGTAAGGGTGCGCGTTGAAGAACTGGGTGGCCCGGCGCATCGCATCCCGGTAGCGCTCCCCACCCCGGCCGCCGGGGAGGGTGCGCAGCAGCGGCTCGCTCGCGTGGGCCATCCCCACGCCGACCATCCGGTCGAAGTTCCACGACGCCTGAAACAGCAGCGTACGCAGCAACGCGCTGACGAGCGGCCCGTTCACGCGAGCACCACCCACGCCACGCCGCCCGCCACCCCCAGCGCGAACCAGCGCAGCTGCACGCCACGGCCGCTCACACGCATCCCACCGGTGGCGGCCGCGCCCAGGGCCGCCCCGATCAACACGACGGTGACCAGCACCGCGCCCTCCACCGTGACGGGCGGCCAGCGGTAGACCGCGGCGGCGATCGCGAGCCCGACGGCAGTGATCACCGCGGAGCGGAGCGCGTCCCGCACCAGCCCGCGCAGCTGCGTACCGCCCACTACCGCTGCGTCACCCGCATCCAGCGCGTCGCGCCGGAATCGCACATCGGCGGTGTTGCGGCCCCGTACGAAGCGGATGCCGACCTCGCCCAGATACGCCACCGCGAGCCCCACGCACACCCCGAGCCCGGTGCCCAGGGCGCCCGGCGCTCCCGCTGCCGTCGCGGCGGCCGCGACCGCCCCGAGTCCGTAGTCGGGGTAGCGCACGGCCCCCACCGGGAGCACATCGAGCGCGAACAGCTCGAGCACGACACCCACCGTGGCGCCCGCCACCGGGTCGCCCAAGATCGCCCCGGCCACGCTGCCGGCCACCAGCGGCCGCGCGATCATCACCTGGCCGACGCTGACCAAGTCGAGGCCCACCACGGTCCCCCACAGGAGCAGCCAGCCGAAGTGCTCGATCATGCGAACTCCCCCAGGGGCACGGCCCGGGCGGTCGGCACGTCCTGCGCCGTGACTTCCACGCCGCGGTCGCTCAGCCCGTACAGCTGCTGGGCCTCCTCATCGGACAGGTACACGTACGACAGTCGCTGCGAGCGGCCCGTGCCGTCGTGTAGCCCGCCCAGGTTCACCTTCGTGATCTGCTCCGCACGACCGCACAGCCGCACGATGGTTCCCACGTCGCCCACGAGCAGGATTGTGCGCTCCCGCGCCTGCCCCCACTGCTCGACGAGCGCGACCGCCTCATCCACCGACGCGAACTCCACCCCCAACCCCGGCGGCACGCCAAGCGCGTACAGCTCCCGCTCCCACTCGTTTTGCCGCACATCGTCATCCACCAGCACGATGCGCTGTGCCCCCAGAGCCTGCACCCACCCCACCACCACCTGCCCGTGAATTAGGCGGTCGTCCACGCGGACCAGCACGATGCTCATGGGGCGAGTGAGCGAATCCCGCGGTTCCCCGCAGATGCGGCGCGCTCCGCCGCGTCGGCGGGCGAGAGATCACGGTGATACACGAAGTCGATGAGCATGGGCAGATTTACCCCGGCCACCACCGCCACGTCGCCTCGCTCGTGCAGCTCCTTCAGCACCGCAAGGAAGCAGCTGCCGGCCGGCATATCCACGAACACGACGGTGGCATCGTCGCCCACCGCGGCGGCCACGCTGGCGCACAGGGCGTCCCGGCTGGTTCCGAGGCTGCTCAGCGCGACCAGGCCGTTGTCGTCACCCGTGATGCCCCTGACTGCATCCACGAGCGCCTGTGCCACCCCTGCGTGAGAGACCACGACCCCCTTGAGAGCCTTACTCATAGTCCTCGGAGAGGTACTCCTTGAGCTCGGCCTGCTTGGCCATGTGCTGAATGAGCCGATCGTTGAACTGCCTGGCGGAGTCGATGCCGCTGTAGCGCAGCAGGTGGTTCATGGCCACCACCTCACAGATCACCGTGAGGTTCTTCCCGGGGTTGAGCGGGACCACCACCAGCGGCAGCTCGACACCGAGCAGCGTCGTGGTCTGTCCCGCGAGACCGGTCCGTTCAAAGTCACGGTCGGTATCCCAATCCACGAGCTCGACGACGACCTCGATGCGCTTCTGCTGGCGCACTGCCCGCACGCCGAACAGGGCCATCACGTCCACCAGGCCGATCCCGCGGATCTCCATGTAGCGGTGCGCCAGCTCATGGGACCGCCCAATCAGCACGTCGCCGCCGCGCTGCGTGATGTGGACGACGTCGTCGGCCACGAGCCGGTGGCCGCGCTCCACCAGATCGAGCACGCACTCACTCTTGCCGATCCCGCTACGCCCGACGAACAGCAGGCCCACGCCGTACACGTCTGCCACTGAGGCGTGCAGCGTGGTGCTCGGCGCGAACACCTCCGTGAGGTACGGCGAGATACGGCGGTAGAACTCGGCGGTCTTGAGCGCAGTTCGGATGACTGGAATGCCACGCTCCTTGCCGAGTCGCAGCAGCTCGCGCGGCACCGACTGCCCCTTGGTCACGAACACGCAGGGCAGGTCGTAGCCCATGAACGTACCGACGGACTTGCGGCGCTCCTCGGCTGACAGCGAGCGCAGGTAGGCGATCTCGGTCTCCCCCAGGGCGTAGAGCCGCTCGGGCGTAAACCGCGCCGTGAACCCGGCGAACACCAGCCCCGGGCTCGACACCTCAGGCACCGTGATTTCCCGGTCCAGGCCCTCCTGCCCGGCGAGTACCTCCAGGTGGAGCGAGTCGCCCTTGCGGTCGAGCAGATCTCTTACGGTCAGTTCCGGCATGCGTTACGCGGTAGATGGGCGACGCGCTCGGCGTCGCGGTTCCTTGTCGAGTTGGTTGCGCACCTTCGCCACGGCGCTGTCCAGCGCCGTGAGGAAGTCCGCCGCCTCGGCCGTGGCAATCTTCACCTGGCCGCGCGGCAGGTAGAGGTGTAGCTCGACCACTTTCTGGCCGTGGTCTGCGTCGAACACGACTTCGGCCCGTTGCGGCCGGTGGGCCGCCTTGGCGACCTTGGCCACGAGGCTCGCGGCCCGTTCCTTCAACTCATCGGGAATCTCGCAGTGCCGTGCCGTCACCGTCGTGCGCATGGATCGTCACTCCTTCCGCCCGTCATGGGCGTGGTGCACGGTTTCGAGAAGATGCGCCTCCGTCAGTTCCGCCGCTTGGTCCCACGAGAGGCCCGTCGCAAAACGCCGCGCCGCCCGCCCCAACGTCTCCACCTGCTGGACGTCCTCGCTCAGGCGCAGCAACGCGGCTGCCAGTGCCTCGGGATCATCATGCGGAACCAGTATTCCAGTTTCGCCGTCCCGCACGGATTCGCGCAAGCCGGGGCTGTCGGAGGCGACGGCTGGGGTCCCACAGGCGGCGGCCTCGACGTTGGAGATGCCCCAGCCCTCCTTCACTGACGGGAAGACCACCCCCCACACCTGCCGCAGGAGCTGCCGCTTCCGCTCCTCGCTGACGAAGCCCAAGAACTCCACCGCATCGCTCAGGCCGAGACGAGCGCCGACGCGCTCGAGCCGCACGCGATCGTCTCCTCCTCCGGCAATTTGCAGCCGTAGGTCTGGCCGGCGCTCCCGCGCCAGGGCCACCGCATGGAGGGCGGTCTCTACTCCTTTATAACGCTTCAGCCGCCCCACGTACAGGAATGTGGGGGCCGGCGTGCGGCCCACGGCGACGTCGGGCGTATACCACGCGGCATCCACCCCCGGGTAGATCACCCGGATGGAGCCGGGGTCCACCCCGCGGGCCGCCAGGTCGTCGCGGGTGCTGTCGCTGATCGCATGGAACGCCGCCCGGCGGTAGAGGCGCGGGATGGGCTTCTCCGCCAGCCACACGATGGTTGCCACCGGCAGCGCTGCCTCGCGGAACGCCGTGGTGCCGAACAGATGGGGCACGATGACGTAGAACGGGAGCCGCGTGAGCGTCGGCAGGTAGAGGGGGAGCTTGTTGATGTCCTCTACGACAATGTCGTACTGCGCATGGCGCAGCGCCCGGCGCACGGCGCCGCGCCCATGGAGCGCAAAGCTGTATCGGCCCCCGAAGCGTCGTACCCGAATGCCGTCGATGGTGGCACTCGGCGCCGCACCCGCCCACCCCGAGGCGATGAGCGTCACCTCGTGGCCCCGCTCCACCAGGCGGCGGAAAATCTCGAAGAAGTGGATCTCCGCCCCGCCGGCCTGCGGGTTCTCCAGGTCGAGCCAGTTGACGGCGAGGATCCTCACAGCTTTCCCGCCTGCCTGGCCAGGGCGTCGAGCACACCGTTGACGAAGGCCGGGGCCTTCGCGCCAGCGAACCAGTGCGCCAGCCGCACCGCCTCGGTGATGGCCACGCGGGGCGGAACCTCTCCGCGAGACAGCTCGTGCAGGGCGATCCGCAGGATGTTCTGCTCGATGGTGCCGATGCGCTCGAAGCGCCAGTGCTCGGCTGCCCCGGCGATCTCGGCGTCGAGCCGATCCACGTCCCGCGCGACCGCGGTTGCCAGGGGCTCGGCGTCCTCTACGCTGGTACGCCAGCGGGTCGCTCCGCGCAGCAGGCGCTGCACGACGTCGTGCACGGGCGGGCGGCCGTGGAGCTCCCAGACGTAGAGTAGCTGGAGCGCCCGAGCGCGCCGCCGCGTCTCAGCCCTCAGCACCATCCTCGAGAGCTCGCAGCGCGCGACCGGTCTCGACCGCGGCGCGGGCGGCCTCTTCGCCCTTGTTCCCCGCCTCGCCGCCGGCTCGCGCCAGGGCCTGCGCCAGCGTGTCGCACGTGAGGATGCCGAAGCCGACCGGAAGGCCAAAGCGACTCGCGGCATCCGTGAGTCCCCGGGTCGCTGCCTGCGCCACGTAGTCGAAGTGCGGGGTCTCTCCTCTGATCACGGCGCCGAGGGCCACGGCGAGCTCGTAGCGGCCGGTCTCAAAGGCACGGTGCACCACCACGGGGAGTTCGAACGCGCCGGGCACCCACACTACGTCCACTGCGTCCTCGGCGTAGCCGGCCTGCGACAGGACGGCCCGGGCGCCGTCCAGCAGCTTGCGGGTCACGCCCTCGTTGAAGCGGCTGACCACGACGAGCGCGCGCCCCGCGGCGTGCGCCCTCCCACCGGTCGCCGACGCCATCCTAGTGGGCGAAGAGATGGCCGAGTTTGTCGCGCTTCACCCGGAGATAGGCGCGATTCTCGTCGGTCGCGTCGGCGACGAGCGGTACCCGCTCCACTATCTCGAGCCCGTAGCCTTCCAGGCCGACCATCTTGCGCGGGTTATTGGTCATGACCCGGATGGAGCTGAGCCCCAGGTCCATTAGGATCTGCGCGCCGATGCCGTAGTTGCGGAGATCGGGCGCGAAGCCGAGCGCCTGGTTCGCCTCCACCGTGTCACGGCCGGAGTCCTGCAGCTCGTAGGCCTTGAGCTTGTTGAGCAGTCCGATCCCACGTCCCTCCTGGTCGAGGTAGACGACCACCCCGCTGCCTGCTTCGGCCACCATCCGCATCGCCGCCTGAAGCTGCGGACCGCAGTCGCAGCGGTGCGATCCGAAGACGTCGCCGGTGAGGCACTTGGAGTGCATGCGCACGAGCACGTTCTGCTGCCCTTCCACCTCGCCGCACACAAGCGCCACGTGCTCGTGGCTATCCACGTCGTTCTGGTATCCGATGAGGCGGAACTCGCCGAACGGCGTGGGGAGGCGCGCGTCCGCGACGCGGTGCACCAGGCGCTCGTTCTGGAGGCGATAGGCCACCAGCTGCGCCACCGTGACGAAGGTGAGGCCGTGCTGCGCCGCGAACCGCTCGAGCTGTGGCCGCCGCATCATGGTGCCGTCGTCGGCCAGCACCTCGCAGATCACGCCGGCGGGGTAGAGCCCCGCGAGCCGCGCCAGGTCCACGCTCGCCTCGGTGTGCCCGACCCGCTGCAGCACGCCTCCCGGGCGGGCCCGCAGGGGAAAGACGTGTCCCGGACGCCGCAGGTCCGCGGGCACGGTGGCCGAATCGATCGCGACCTGCACCGTCTTGGCGCGGTCGGCGGCCGAGATACCCGTGGTGACCCCGAACCGCTTCGCCGCGTCCACGCTCACCGTGAACGCCGTCTCGTAAGCGTCGGAGTTCTCATCGGCCATCTGGGGCAGCCCCAGCGCTTGGCACCGCTCCGACGTAAGTGTCAGACAGATCAGACCACGGCCGTGGGTGGCCATGAAGTTGATCATCTCCGGTGTGACACGCTCCGCCGCGCCGACGAGATCGCCCTCGCTCTCGCGGTCCTCGTCGTCCGCCACCAGGATGAGCTTCCCCTGCCTGATGTCCTCGATCGCCTGCTCGATGGTTCCGAACTTCATAGGTTCGATCCCCTTCTATCCTTCAGGGAGACGGTGAGATCGCTCCCCTGTTATCCAACACCTGCTTCACATACTTCCCGAGGATATCGGCCTCGACGTGCACGCGGTCGCCCGGCCCGAGCGAACCCAGCGTCGTGTTATCCCGGGTGAACGGGATCACGGAGAGCTGCACCACACCGGGCTCCGGCACGGCGTTCACCGTCATGCTAACGCCGTCCACCGTGATCGAGCCGTACGGGACGGAAATCTCGGCCACGTCGGGCGGCACCGCGATGTCGATGAGCATGGCGTCCGCCGCGGGACGCACGCTCCGCACCTCGGCGACGCCGTCCACGTGGCCCTGCACCCAGTGCCCACCGAAGCGGTCGCCGGCCGCCATGGCACGCTCCAGGTTGACGCGCTCGCCCTCCCGGATGTCACCGAAGCGGGTGCGCCCCCGCGTGGTGATCACCGCCTCGATCTTGAACCAGCCGCCGCCCGTCTCGACGATGGTCATGCAGGCGCCGCTCACTGCAATGCTCTCGCCGACCGCGAGGTCGGGATACGGCGCCTCGATGGTGAGCGCGCAGCGCTCACCATCGCGCTCTGCCCGGGCCACCGTGCCCATCGCCGTCACGATTCCGGTAAACATAGCTCCCGATCGACTACTAATAATGTATCGGGTCCCAGGGCCCGACGCTCCGTAACGACCCAGCGGACACTGTCTTCCAGGGGCATCCCCCCGCGGTCGCCGAACGCCGGCACCCCCACGCCGAGCCACAGCGGCGCCTGGATCCAGTAGATCCGGTCCACCAGGTGCGCCTCGAGCAGGGCTCCGGCCAGCGAGCCGCCCCCCTCCACCAGGACGGAGCGCATCCCGGCGCGGCGCAGCTCCGCCACCACCTCCTCCACCCCGTCGGCCGCCCGCACCATCACCCCGGTCCCGTCGAGATCCGCCTCGGTCCGCTCACTGGTGTGGGAGCCGGTGATTACCACGGTGGGAACCTCGCGCGCCGTGCGCACTACCTGCGAGTCGCGGCGCACCATCCCGCTCTTTGTGAGTACCACCCTGATGGGTGGCACCCGGGGCTCCACCGGTCCGCGCACGGTGAGCAGCGGGTCGTCCACCTCCACGGTGCGCCGACCCACCGCGATCCCGTCGAATCCGGCCCGCAGCCAGTGCACGTGCTCCCGTGCCTCGGGACCCGAGATCCACTTCGAGCACCCGCCTTCGTCGGCCAGCAGCCCATCGAGCGAGCTGGCCACCTTGAGGGCCACGAACGGCCGGTCAGGGCGCTGCTGCGCCCAGAGGAAGGGGGCGTTTAGCGCCGCGGCTTCCTCTCTGAGCAGGCCCGGCTCGACCTCCATTCCCGCTTTCTGCAGCTGCTCACCGCCCCCGCCGGCTTCCCGGTGCGGGTCCGGCAAGGCGAACACCACGCGGGAGACGCCGGCCTCGATCAGGGCGTCGCTGCACGGCGGCGTCTTGCCCGCATGACTGCACGGCTCGAGGTTCACCACCAGCGTGGCGCCCTTGGGATCGGGACAGTCGGCCAGCGCAACCGCCTCGGCGTGGGACTCACCATACTCGGCGTGGAACCCCTCACCGATCACCTCACCGTCGTGCAGCAGCACTGCGCCCACCAGCGGGTTCGGCGCTACCCGCCCCCAGCCGCGCCGTGCCAGATCCAGCGCGCGCTGCATGGCCAGCCGTTCTACCCGCTCCCGCTCAGACAAAGCGCACTCCCGAGCCCTCGGTCACCCGGCCCACGACCCAGGTCTCGATGCCAGCGTTTGTGGCCGCCCCTCGCACCGCGTCCTCCCGCTCCGGCGCCACGACCGCGATCATGCCGAGCCCCATGTTGAACACCGCGACCATCTCGTCCGGGCTCACCTTCCCCGCCTCCTGCAGCAACCGGAAGATCCCCGGCACTTCCCAGCTCGCCCGATCGAGCTCGGCGGCACAGCCCGCTCCCAGGGAGCGGGCGAGGTTGCCCGGGATGCCGCCGCCGGTGATGTGCGCCAGGGCGTGCACCTGGGAGAGCACCGGCGCGACTGCCCTCCAGTAGGAGCGGTGCACCTTGAGCAGCTCCTCGCCCGCCGTCACGCCGAGACCGGGGAGCTCGCCGTCGATGTCGAGGCCCAGCTCGTCGAACACGATGCGTCGCGCCAGTGTGTAGCCGTTGGTGTGGAGCCCGCTCGAGGCGTAGCCCACCAGCAGATCGCCCGGCCGCACCGCCTCACCGTGCAGCGCGCGGCCCTCGTCCACCACGCCCACGATGGTACCGGCGAGATCGTAGTGGCCCGCCTGGTAGAGGTCGGGCAGCTGCGCCGTCTCGCCGCCCACCAGGGTCATCTCATGGTGGCGGCAGCCCCTTGCTACGCCCTCCACCAGCGCCGCAATGATCTCGGTCGAGACCGCGGCGACGGCGAGATAGTCGAGAAATGCCAGC
The DNA here is from genome assembly GCA_964348295.1 of uncultured Gemmatimonadaceae bacterium. Classification (GTDB taxonomy): domain Bacteria; phylum Gemmatimonadota; class Gemmatimonadetes; order Gemmatimonadales; family GWC2-71-9; genus WVYX01. Next base: position 16,778 of record CAYGBV010000004.1, on the reverse strand, counting down.
GGCGTGGCGCCGTGCACCAGGATGTCGTTCACCGAGTGGTTGACCAGGTCCTCCCCCACGGTGTCGTGCCGTCCGGTGCGGATCGCCACCAGCACCTTGGTCCCGACCCCATCGGTGCTCATGACCAGCACCGGGCGGTCGAACCCCTCAGGGATGCGGATCATGCCGCCGAACGCGCCCAACACCCCGCGCGCCAGCTCGGTGCGGGTCGAGGCCACCGAGTCCGCGATGCGTCGCTTGGCCTCGTCGGCAGCGTCGAGGTCGACGCCGGCGGCGCGGTACCGTTCCGCCTGGCTCACGAGTCGCGCCCCCTCGCCGACTGCGTCGCGGCGATCTGGTCACCCTCGGGCTGGATGTCGAAACGCACCAGCTCGGCGAACTCACGCACCCGCGCCGTCACCTCCGCCGGCCCGACCTCGTTGAACCGGTCGATGGAGAACCGCTCCACCGCGAAGGAACCCATGGCGGAGCCGTAGACCACGGCCCGGCGCAGGTTGTCGGGGGAGAGATCGTCAGTGCGGGCCAGGTGCGACATGAAGCCGCCCGCGAAGGCGTCGCCGGCCCCGGTGGGGTCGAACACCTCCTCCAGCGGGAAGGCCGGGATGTAGAAGAGGTGGTCCGACTCATACAGCACCGCCCCGTACACGCCTTGCTTCACGACCACCGTGGAGGGCCCCGCCTCCACGATCCAGCGCGCCGCCCGGTACACGTTCCAGTCGCCGGAGAGCTCGCGGGCCTCCGCATCGTTCACCAGCAGCACGTCGATCCGCTCGAGCAGCTCTAGCAGAGCGTCCCGCTTGCTGTGGATCCAGTAGTTCATCGTGTCGCACGCGACGAGGCGCGGCTGGTGGATCTGATCCAGCACGCGGAGCTGCAGCTCCGGATCGATGTTCCCCAGGAACACGTAACGGGCGTCGCGGAACTCCTCGGGGATACGGGGATCGAAAGCCGCGAACACGCCGAGGCGCGTCTCCAGGGTCTCGCGGTTCTGCAGATCGTAGGAGTACTTCCCCTTCCACCGGAAGCTCTCTCCCTCGGCCCGCTCCACGCCGCGCAGGTCCATCCCGCGCTCCGCCAGCCGCACCAGCGCCTCCTCGGGGTAGTCCTCTCCCACCACGCCCACCACCTGCACCGGGTGCAGGATGCTCGCCGCACAGCTGAAGAAGACCGCCGAGCCCCCCAACGCATCGGCGTTGGAGCCGAAGGGCGTCTGCACCGAGTCGAGGGCGATGCTCCCCACCACCAGCAGGCTCATCGAGCTACATCCGTTCCGGGGCCGTGACCCCCAAGAGGTTCAAACCGTTGGCCAGCACGATCTGTGCAGCCCTGGTCAACACCAACCTCGCCCGCTCCAGCTCCGCGTCGACGCCCAACACACGGTGGTGGTGGTACCATGCGTTCACCAGTCGTGCGATCTCCTCCAGATAGGCGATGATGCGGTGCGGCTCCAGCGCCTCGGCCGCCTTCTCTACCTGGGAGGGAAACTCGCCGATGCGCTTCACCAGCTCCTGCTCCACCTCTTCGGTGAGCAGTGTGAGGTCAGCTCCGTCGGCGCTGATGTCCGCCGCCTGAACCTGGGCCGTGCGGAAGATCCCGGCCATGCGCGTGTGGGCGTACTGCACGTAGTAGACCGGATTCTCCTCCGACTGCTTCGTCGCCAGGTCTATGTCGAATACGAACTGGGCTTCGCCCTTGCGCATCAGGAAAAAGTACCGGGCGGCATCCACGCCCGTCTCCTCGTACAGGTCCCGCAGCGTGACGAACTGGCCGGTGCGCTTGGAGAAACGGACCTCTTGGCCGTGACGCATCACCCGCACCAGCTGCACAATCACCGCGTGGAAGAACTCGTCCCCGGCGCCCAGCGCCTTGAGGGCCGCCCGCATGCGTGGCACGTAGCCGTGATGATCAGCGCCCCACACGTCGATGGCGCGGTCGAAGCCACGCTGCGCCTTGTTGCGGTGGTACGCCAAATCGGGAAGGAAATAGGTGAAGCTGCCGTCCTGCTTGCGCAGCACCCGATCCTTCTCGTCGCCGAACGCGGAGGTCCTGAGCCACAGGGCGCCGTCCCGCTCGTAGGTCAATTGCTTGTCCTGGAGCTCGGCGAGGGTAGCCTGCAGTTGATCACTGCGATACAGCTCGCTTTCGGAGAACACCAGGTCGAACCGCACTCCGAAGTCAGCTAGGTCGCGGTCCTGCTCTTCCCGCTGGGCGCGGACGGCGATGTCGCGGCTGCGCTGCAGCCCCTCGTCGGGCGGGAGGTCGGCGAAGCCTGCGCCTTCCTGCTCGACTATCTGCCGGGCCTGCTCCTCGAGGTAGACGCCGTGATAGCCGCCCTCCGGCACCTCGGCCTCCCGCCCCACCGCCTGCTGCACCCGCGCCCAGAGCGAGGCGGCGAGACGCTCGATCTGGACGCCTGCGTCGTTCACGTAGAACTCCCGCAGCACCTCATGCCCGGTGGCTTCCAACAGCGCGGCAATGGCATCGCCGAGAGCGGCCCCGCGCCCGTGGCCCACGTGCAGCGGTCCGGTCGGGTTGGCGGACACGAACTCGACGTTCACCCGTCGGCCCTGGCCCGCGGTGGAGCGCCCGTACGCGTCGGCCTGGTCGAGCACGCGCACCAGGACATCGGCCAACGCCGTCTCGGCGAGCCAGAAGTTGATGAAGCCGGGCCCCGCGATCTCGGTCCTGGCCACGAGACCGGGAGGGGGCTCGAGCTCGGCGACGATGGCCTCCGCCAACTCCCGCGGCCGCCGTCTCAGCGGCTTGGCAAGCTGGAGGGCCACGTTGGTGGCGAGATCGCCGTGCGATGGATCGCGCGGGCGCTCCAGCAGGACCTCGGACTGGGCGGCACCCAGCCGGTCCACCACTTGCTGCAACGCCTCACGGAGCCGATCGGCCCCTACGGTCAGGATTCAGCTCCCGTCTTCTTGGTGGTCTTGGAGGAACTCTTGGAGCCGTCGGACTTCTTCCCGTCCGAGGGTGCGTCGGCCGGCTTGTCGCCGCCCGCCCGCTTGTAGTCGGTGATGTAGAAGCCGGGGCCCTTGAAGTGGATCCCGGCACCACCCGTGATGCGGCGCTTGCCACGGGTGCCGCACTCGGGGCACTTGGCGCGCGTCCGGTCCGAGATCTTCTGAAATGCCTCGTAATCGTGCCCGCACTGGGGACAGCGGTAGTCGTACGTCGGCATCCTTAAGTTCCGTAACTACAATGGATTAGGCAACTTAGCCGGGCCCTGAGCGCGGGTCAAGCAGGCGGGCGGAAGCTGCCCCAGACCTCCCGCAGCGCGTCGCCGATCTCGCCCACCGTCGCACGGGCACGGACCGCGTCGATGATCGGCGGCACCAGGGGATCGTCGCTGCGGGCCGCACTCACCAGGGCCTCCAGCGCCCGCTGCCAGGCCAGCTTCTCGCGGCGCTCTCTGGCACGCCGCACCCGCTCGACCTGCCGCGCGGCCAGGGCCGAATAGTCGGGCTCGGCGATCGCCGGAGACCCTTCCTCGTCGGTGAAGCGATTGACCCCCACCACCACCACATCTCCCGCCTCGACCGCCCGCTGGTACTGGTACGCCGACCGGGCGATGGCGTCCTGCATGAAGCCGCTCTCGACAGCACGCGCCGCGCCTCCCAGCTCGGCGACCTCGTCGAGCAGCGCGCGGGCCGCCGCTTCCAACTCGTCGGTGAGGTGCTCCACGTAGTGAGAGCCGCCGAGCGGGTCCGCCGTCTGCGCGGTGCCCGACTCGTAGGCCAGGACCTGCTGCGTGCGCAGCGCGAGGCGCGCCGCCTCGGGACTCGGCAGCGAGAGGGCCTCGTCGAAGGAGTTGGTGTGGAGGGATTGTGTGCCGCCCAGCGCGGCGGCCAACGCCTGCACCGTCACCCGCACCACGTTGTTCAGGGGCTGTTGTGCGGTCAGCGTGGAGCCACCCGTCTGCGTGTGGAAGCGCAGCCGGCAACTCGCGTCGCCCCCGCCGTAGCGCTCCCGCACGAGCCTGGCCCATAGCCGCCGCGCCGCCCGGAACTTGGCGACCTCCTCGAACAGGTCGTTGTGCGCCGCGAAGAAGAACGACACCCTGGGCGCCAGCAGCTCGACGTCGATACCGGCCGCCACGGCGCGGTCCAGATACTCGAGCGCGTCGGCGAAGGTGAACGCGATCTCCTGCACCGCCGTCGCGCCCGCCTCCCGCATGTGGTACCCGCTGATGGAGATGGGATTGAAGTTCATCCCCTCGTCCACCACGAAGCGGAACACGTCGGTGACTAGGCGCAGCGAGGACTCGACCGGATAGATGTACGTACCCCGGGCGATGTACTCCTTGAGCACGTCGTTCTGGATAGTGCCCCGGAGCTGCTCCCGACCGACCCCCTGCTCCTCGGCCACCACGATGTACATGGCCAGCAGGATCGCCGCGGTGGCATTTATGGTCATGGAGGTCGATACCTGGTCCAGAGGGATCCGGTCGAACAGCACGGCCAGGTCGTCCACCGTGTCGATCGCTACACCGGCCCGCCCCACCTCTCCCTCAGCCACGGCGGCGTCCGAGTCGTAGCCCATCTGGGTGGGGAGATCGAACGCCACCGACAGCCCAGTCTGACCCGCCTCGAGCAGGTCACGGAACCGCCGGTTCGTATCCTCGGCAGTCCCGAAGCCGGCGTACTGGCGCATGGTCCAGAGCCGGCCGCGGTACATCGTGGGGTGGATCCCCCGTGTGAAAGGGAAAGCGCCCGGCGCCTCCGCCCCGTAGGACCCCTCGACGGGCAGCCCGGACGGCGAGCGCCGCTCGTCGTTCACGTCGCCGCCACAGCGTCGACCTCCGCCACCGTCTGCTGGACGAAGGCTACGTCCTCCTTGCTGCCGATCAAGAGCGGCGTGCGCTGGTGCAACTCGGTGGGTTGGATATCCAGAATGGGCGTCACCCCATCCGACGCGGCGCCTCCGGCTTGCTCGGCGATGAACGCCAGTGGTGCCGCCTCATACAGCAACCGCAGCTTCCCCTTGGGCGCCTTGGAGTCGGCGGGATACATGAACACGCCGCCGGCCAGCAGGTTGCGGTGGAAATCGGCCACGAGGGAGCCGATGTAACGCGCATTCTTGCGCTGCTCGCTGTTCTCCACTCCCTTGAACGCGCGCACCACGGCGCGGTAGCCCTCGGTCCAGCGCTGGTAGTAGCTCTCGTTGATGCTGTAGTACTTCCCCACCGGGGGGGTCTTGATGTCGTGGTCGCACAGCCGGAACTCGCCGATCGTGGGATCGAGCGTGAACATGTGCACACCGCGCCCCACAGTGTACACCAGCACCGTGCTGGAGCCGTGGATCACGTACCCGGCGGCGACCTGCTTGCGCCCCCGCTGGAGGCAGTCTTCCAGCGTGCCCGGCCCCCCCTTCGTGACCCGCTGATGAACGGAGAAGATCGTACCGATTGAGACGTTCACGTCGATGTTGGACGAGCCATCCAGTGGATCGTGCAGCAACACGTACTTGCCCGGGCTGTACTCGGCCGCGATGGGGAAGGGTTCAGGCTCCTCCTCCGAGGCCATCACGCAGACGCGCCCCGTGTAGGCGATCGACTGCTTCATAGTATCGTTGGCGATGACGTCGAGCTTCTGCTGCTCCTCCCCCTGCACGTTGGTGCGCCCGAACGCGCCCAGCACGTCCACCAGCCCCGCGCGCCGCACGTAGCCGGAGATGACCTTGCCGGCTAGCGCGATGTCGTAGAGCAGCTGGGTAAGCTCACCGGTGGCCTCGGGATGCAGCCGCTCCTGCTCGAGGATGAACCGCTCGATCGTAACAAGTTGCGAATCCGACACGGTAGTATCCCCCACCCGTTTTCGAGTCGTCCCTGCACGACTGAAAAATAGCGCCCATCCGAGCGGATCGTTACCGTGCCGCCGCGGTCGGTGCGCCACACCGGTATCTGCCGGGCACGGAGCCGCCGCAATACCTCGGGCGCGGGGTGGCCGTACCGGTTGCGTCCCACGCTGATCACCGCCGCTCGGGGGCGCAGGCGGTTCAACCACAGGTCGGTCGTGCCGCCACGCGAGCCGTGGTGCCCCACTTTGAGCAGGTCGGCCTCCGGGACCGCCGCCACCAGCAGCGACTCGGCGGGCGCTCCCACGTCCCCGGTCAGCAGGACATCGAAGCAGCCGTAGCGCAGGTGCACGACCACGGAGTTCTCGTTCGGCTCGGTCCGTCCCTCGAGCCAGCCGGGCGAGGGGTGCAGCACCGCCACGACCACCGAGTCCACCACCAGCGTGTCGCCCGCCCGCGCCGCGCGCCACGGGACCCCGCTCCGGTCGATCGCGGCGAGATACTCCAGGTAGAGCGGCGTGCCCAGTGCCTGCCCCGGCTCCAACACCAATCGGGGATCGAACTCCTCCAGCACCGCAGACACGCCGCCCAAGTGATCCGCATCCCCGTGCGACACCACCACCACTGCCAGGCGGTCCACGCGCTGCCGTCTGAGAAACGGCGCCACGACCCGGCGTCCCATGTTGCCGAGCGCGCCACTGGGCCCACCATCCACCAACATCCACTGTCCACCGGGGGTGCGGATCGCTATGGCATCGCCCTGCCCCACGTCGAGCACGTGGATCACCAGCTCCCTCCCAACCGCACTTCGGCCCACGACCGCCACGGCGAGGAGCGCCCAGCTCGCGAGCGCGGTGCTCACCAACGCCCGCCGCGCCACCCGGGGCCAGCGCGGCCTGCTCCGGGCGAGCCACACGCAGACCGCCAACAGCGCAGCCCACGGCACTGCAGAGGCGAGTCCCGGTGCTACGCTGAGGTGTCCCGCCGGGAATTGCGCCGCCCAGCGCGCCGTCTGTTCCAGCGCGGCTAGCACCAGACCCGTCCCCCCGGCCATGGCGCCGCCGGCGGCCACACTCGCCAGCGCCCCCGGCACCGCCACGCCCGCCAGCGGTACCGCGACCAGGTTGGCGAGGAGTCCCACCGGCGCCACGGACCCGAAGGCGTACGCCGTGATGGGCGCGGTCGCCAGGGTGGCGCCCAGCGACGCGGCGGCGAGCTGCGCCACGGGATGACGTCGCCAACGGCCCGAGAGCAGCGTCGTACCCCACCGAGTGCCCCATACGGCCGTCACGGAGAGCCACGTTCCCACCCCGGCTGCTGCCCCGGGATCGGCCAGCAGCACCACGAGCACGGCCACCGCCAGCACCGCCCCAAAGGGCGGATGCCGCTGCCGCCAACGGGCCACGGCGTACAGGGTGAAGAAGCCGGCAGCCCGGGTGGCGGGCGGCGGAAAGCCGAGCAGTGACACGTATGCCCAGGTGGCGACGACGCTGCCGAGCCAGGCGCGGCGTCGCGGCAACAGGCGGCGCAGCACCAACAGGAGCCACGCGGCGATGATTCCCACGTGCAGCCCCGAGATTGCCAGCAGGTGGGCGAGCCCGGCCCGCACGAAGTCGCGCCGCGCGGCGGGATCCACGTCGTGCCTGCTCCCCAGCACCATGGCCTCCACCAGCCCCGAGCGCGCGCCGTACAGCGAGCGCAATCGCTGCGCCACCAGGCCACGAATCCTGAACCGGAGAGGGCGCGGCGCGTCGAGAACGCGGAGATGCGAGACCCCGAGCACCCCACCCGGCCGCGCCGTGCCCACGGCCACGAGGCGACTACCCGCAGGCGGCACGGCGCCCCACAGGCGCACGCGAACCGTGCCGCCACAACCCTCGGTCGCGTGGCGCACGGTCGCCGTGGTCACGCCGCGGCGCCCCGGTGCGTCGTGGAGCAGGAGCGTGACAGCGATGGGTCCCGGTCGCCAAGCGGCACGGCAACTCGCCGCCTCCGCGCCGGCGCGCACCGCGCCGGCGATGACACCCAACACCCCAGCCGCGGCCACCACCCCCCACCAGCGCAGGCGCACGACCAACAACGCCGCCGCCCCACCGAGCGCCCACACTACCGCAGGCGGCATCAAGACAACGAGGCCGGTCCAGAGACCGGCCCCGTAGGCCGTCACGAGTTGAAGGATGGGCGGCACCGCGGCCGCCCTACGCTATCCGAGCGGCGGGTGCCCCGACCTCGGCGCTGCCTTCACTTTGCGGAAGCCGTCCAGCAGGACCACCGATACATCCGCCACCGGCTGCTCCGTCTGGAGGGCGACCTTCCCCAACACCTCTCCCGTCGGCTGCGCCACGTAGTGCGGCGGCAACCGGTTCAGCGCGTAGACGAGCACGTCCTCGCGACACATCGCGCAGCCGCAGAATCCTTCGATGGTCGGGACGAGCCGCTCGTACTCGCGATTCGCCAGCTCCTCGACAAGGTTCTTCACCCCACGATGGCCAACTCCTTGCCGGCCGCAGCGGGCACACCGGTGAACGTGGCTCCCGTGGTACCCGTGATGCGCACGGCGAGATAGGAGCCGATCCAGTCCTCGGGGCCGTCGACCAGCACGATCTTGTTGGTTCTCGTTCTAGTCTGCAGCAACTCGCCGCGGCGCGCCACCTTCTCCACCAGGACTTCCAGCGTCGACCCCACCAGCGCGACGTTATTGCGGCGCGCCACCTCACGCACCGTGGCGATGAGCCGCTCGAGCCGCGCCCCCGCCACGTCCTCGGGCACCGGGTCGGGTAGCCTGAGCGCCCCGGTTCCTTCCCGCGGCGAGTACCGGAAGGTGAACGCGTCGTCGAACTCCACCTCGCGCACCAGGCTCTCCGTGGCGCGGAAGTCTTCCTCGGTTTCCCCCGGGAAGCCCACGATGAGGTCGGTCGTGATGGCCAGACCGGGGAGGGCCTCGCGCAATCGCGCCACGCACGCGAGGAAACCCTCGCGGTCGTAGCGGCGCCCCATCCGCTTGAGGACGCGTGACGACCCGCTCTGCACTGGCAGGTGCACGTGCTCGCAGACCGAAGGGACCTGCGCCATCGCTTCCACGACACGATCTGTGAAATCACTGGGATAGGGGCTGGTGAACCGCACTCGGCGAACGCCAGGCACGCCGCCCACCGCCCGCAGCAGGTCGGCGAAGTCGCGCTCGCCGTCGCGGTAGCTGTTAACCGTCTGACCGAGGAGCGTCACCTCCGTGATGCCCTGCGCCGCGAGGTGCTCCACCTCGCGCACCACGTCGTCCAGATTACGGCTGCGCTCGCGCCCCCGCGTCATCGGAACTATGCAGAACGTGCACCGATAATCGCAGCCCCGCTGCACCGTCACGAACGCCCCTACGCGACCACCGACCCGCTGCGTGGGAATGTCCTCGTAATGCTCCCACGACTTGAACTCCACATCGGCCGCACGCGCGCCGTCTATCGCTCCGGCGACCAGCGTGGGAAGCCCGCGGTAGCCGTCCGGTCCCACGACCAGGTCCACGTGCGGGGCCTCGTCGAGCAACCGCTGCCCCAGGCGCTGGGCCATGCACCCCACGACCCCGAGCACCACACCGGGGCGCTTGTGCCGCTTGAGCTCGCCCATGCGCCCGATCACCCGCTGCTCGGCGTTGTCACGTACGGCGCAGGTGTTCACCAGCATGACATCGGCCGTCGTCGGGTCCTCGGTGACCACGTAGCCGTCCCGGCCGAGCCTTCCCAAGATCAGCTCGGTGTCGGCCACGTTCATCTGGCAGCCGTAGGTCTCGACGTAGACGCGCTTCATGTCGTTCGACGCTGTGGGATCTCCGCGTGCAACGTGCCGTCGTCGGCGAGCCGCAGCAGCGCTGGGAATCGCCCCGGCACGGCACGGTCTGTGGGCAGGTACACGGTAAGGTAATCCCCCGTGAGGCCCTCGAACCATCCGCCCGAGCGGCGCAGCAACACGACATCGGCTCGCCCGCCGTCGCGGCTGGCCCGGTGCGACGAGCCCTTGGCCGCCGCCAGCTTGCGAAGCTCCGCCGAGCGCGCCGCGGCCACGCCAGGTTCCACCGGCCGGCCGAGGCGCGCAGCCGCGGCGCCGGGGCGCTCCGAGTAGGGAAAGACATGGAGATAGCTGAAGGGCAGGCTCTCGATCACAGCCCGCGTGGCCGCATGGTCCTCGGGGGTCTCCCCCGGAAAGCCCACCATTACGTCCGCCCCGAGCCCGAGCACCGGCAACCGCGCTGCCAGCCGCGCGATACGCTCCTGGTAGCGCGCGGCGGTGTACCAGTGGCGCCCCATGCGCTTGAGGACCCGGTCACTGCCCGACTGGAGTGGGGCGTGGAGGTGGGGGGCGAGTCGGTCGGGGGCGTTCAGCATCAAGTCCGCCAGCCGGTCGTCGAGCTGCGTCGCCTCCACCGACGAGAGGCGGAAGCGCACGCGAGGCACCGCCGTCACCAAGCGCTCCACCAGCCTGCCCAGGCTCAGTCCGTCAGGGCGCTCCTTCCCGTAACTCCCGATGTGCACTCCGGTGAGCACCAGCTCGGCGTGGGACGCGGCGAGGGCGGAGGCCTCCTCGACAATCTCCTCGGGCGGGCGCGACCGGTGGGCACCGCGCGCCACGGTCGTGGCGCAGAAGGTGCAGTGCTCGTCGCATCCGTCCTGGATCTTGACCCAGGCGCGGCTCCCCCGCCCGAATCTCCGCAGGATCGGATCGACCCCGTCGGCAGGGAGGCCGAGCGCCGCGAGCACGCGCGCCGGGTCGGCGCCCGCCACGACGCCAGCGACGCTCGGCAAGCCGGCGATGGTGCCGCCGTCCAGGGCGGTGGCGCACCCCATCACCACGGTGCGCAGCCGGTCGTTGTGCCGCGCCAGGCGGCGCACGAGCCCCCGCATCTTCGCCTCGCTGACGTGGGTCACCGTGCAGGAGTTCACGACGGCCGCGTCGGCCTCCGTAGGATCCTGCACGACGCACGCGCCCGCCGCCTCGAGGGCCTGGCGTACCGTCTCGGTGTCGTACTGGTTTGCCTTGCAGCCGAAGGTGTGGAGGTAGACCCGTGTCACGGGATGAGGCTCAGGCCGAACGAGAGCTGCCACGCGTCCTCACTCGCTCCGCCGCCGTCTCGGAAGACCCGCTCGATCGAGAAGTCGAAAGCCGCCCGCCCCTGGGCAAACGGGAACCCGGCACCGAAGGCGAGATCGATCTCTCGCACCTGATCGTCGTCGGGGCTGAACGGCAGCTGCGCGTAGCGGAAGCCCAGCCGAATGGGGAACTTGGGCCCCACGGTGCCGCCGACCTCCAGGCCGGTACTCAGGTCCCACGTGTCGGACGCGATGGCATCACCGCCGATGGAGGTGAGGCCCTCTTGCGCGTCCGACCAGGACCGCCATATGGCGGTGCCGGACCAGACTATGCCCGGCACCGGCACCACCACGAGCCCGCCCGACACGGTCATCGGAAGGTCGACCTCCCCAATGAGCACCGAGTCCCGCGCCGCCTCGAGATCGCCGTCGCTGCGGAACGACGCCCCAATGCGAAGCCAGTTCGCGGGAGAGGCCACCAACCCGACCGACCACCCGAGTCCGGAATAGCCAACGTCGCTGTCGTGCCGCAGGAGCAGGTAGGTGCTGTCGGAGTACTCGCGCTCGATCCGCTCCCGTGTCGAGCCGGTGAGGATGTGAATCGCCGCTCCCAGCTGAAGGCGGGACGAGACGAACCACCCGATGGCCCCGCGCAGGTCCGCGACCGCTCCGTCGGAGCGGATGCGGTCCTCCACAACCACCGACTCGCCCCGCAGGGGGATCGTGTCGATCGTCACGATGTCCCAGGTGCGCGACAGGTAGCTGGCGTAGCTGGCCTCAAAGGAGAGCGGCGTGCCCGTGATCGCGCCGGCCAGGGCCGCGAAGGGGAACCGGGTGTCCCGCAGACCGTCCACCGCCACCGTGTCGATCTGATAGTCCCGCAGCGAGGTCAGCGACGTCACCGTCGCCGCGAGCCGGCGCAGGTGCGCTACCGGCGCGGGATTGAGCCCCGAGCCGGGGTCGAGCGCGGCGTTCCCACCACCCAACGCGCGCGCACGCACGCCGATGGGCCGAACGGGAAAGCCGGGCCCCACCACGGCATACAGCGAAGACTGGGCGGCGACCTCCTGTGGCGCACCCAATCCGAGGGCCAGCAGCAGAACCGCTATCCGCCTCATGGCTCATCACGGGGGAAGAGGGGGATGTACGTGATCAGCAGCGCCGGGGCGCCGGCTGCGCTGCGGCTGGACCAGAAGCGGGCCTGCCCCACCGACGCTGCCTCCGGAGGCATCCAGAGCGCGATGGAGTGGGGGGCCGTGGTGTCGGCGCGCCACGGCTTGATGATGTGCGTCACATCGATGAGGACCGTGTCGCTCGAGCCCGCCAGCAGATCCAGACCGCCCGTAGACAACGTGTCCCGCGCCTCGCCAGTCGGCGCCACAATCGGCGACTTGGGTCCGACATCCTCGGTCAGGGCATCGGCACGCAGTCGCAGCGTGTCTCCGGCAGCCCCCAGGATCGGCTCCGCGGGGACGAGAATCAGCGTGGCGCGGGACACATCCGACGAGTCAACCACGAGGCTCGGCAGGTCGACCCGCAACAGCGCGCGCCACGCGGGGGAGCCGCCGACCCCGAGGATATCGCGGTCGAACGGCGACTGATCCACGGACACGAAGGAGTTGAATGCCGCCCCCTTGGTCGCGCTCCCGGGGACGGTGGTGTCACCATCCTGCAGCTGGGCGTACTGGGTGAGCACCGCGGGCTTCAAGCCGGCGAGCGCGCCCACGTCCACGAACGTCTCGCTGCCGGCTGATATCCTGAGCCCCACAGCCGTCACGAAGCTATCGGCCTCGAACGTTGGAAAGGCATCGCCCGGGAGGACGGCGCTGACCGCCCCGCTGGTGAGCGTGTCCGGGATCGCGATGACCCCGATCTCGGTGCTGTCCTCGAAGAAGGCGTCGGTGCCCGCGTGGGTCACCGTCGTGTCCACGTCTGCCGGGAGCCGGTGCACCACGAGCTCCAGCCCGGCCACGTCCCCGCGGCCCTCAATCTCGATGGCGAGCTGGAACGAGTCGGTCGAGGCGACCGGCAGGGCGTCGATCGTCTCGGAGAAGCGGAGAAACCGGATGATCGCGCGGCTCTCCGCGCTCGCCCCATCAGTGACCACCTGCGCCTGCTCCGCAAGATGGGGTGCGACGTAACCCGCGTAGGCGCTGTCGGCAAACACGCTCCCGACGAACAGCGAGTCGAACATGACGATGCGCTTCGCCGGACAGTACTCAGGACAGGTCCCCGGCGCGGTGAGGTCCTCCCGGCACCCGACCGCGAGCAGCGCCAGCAGGCCGATGCCCCACAACGACCGCGCCACTTCCAGTCTCCCCAACCTCATCGCTGCGTCAGGTCCTCCCGCCCGAATGCGTCGGGCAACAGATCCTTCAGACGCCAGCGGCGCGATCCATCGGCGCCGATGGCCTCGACCTCCAGCTCCAGTCCGAACTCCGCCAGCGCCTGGCGGCACGCGCCGCAGGGCGAGCCCCCCGGCAACGAGTCGGTTACGACCACGAGCCGCGTGAACTGCCTGACCCCCGCCGCGACCGCCGCGCCGAGCGCCACCCGCTCGGCGCAGTTGCTCAGCCCGTACGACGCGCTCTCCACATTCGCGCCCACGAACACGCGGCCGTCCTGCGCCTCCAGCGCCGCCCCCACACGGTACCCGCTGTACGGCGCGTAGGCGTGGGCCTGTGCGTCCTTCGCCGCTTCAATCAGGCGGTCGCCCACGGTGCCACCTGGGAGAGGAACGAGGTTCCCGCCTCCACTGCCACTCCAAAATACTCGGCCACGGTTGCTCCGAGGTCGGCGAACGTCTCGCGCTCCCCGAGCGCCGCAGGCTCCACCACTGGCCCCGCCACCAACACCGGGATCAGCTCCCGCGAGTGGTCCGTTGACGGCGTCGTGGGATCGTTGCCGTGATCGGCGGTCAGCAGCATCAGGTCGCCCTCCCGCAGCGGCGCCAGCAACTCTGGGAGCGCGCGATCTAACTCCTGGAGTCCACTGTAGAACCCCACAGCGTCGTTGCGGTGCCCCCACGACTGATCGAACTCGATCACGTTGGCGAACACCAGCCCCCGCTCCAGCGAGCGCAGCGCCTCGGCGATGAGCTCGTAGGCCTGCGCGTTGGTCGGGGCGTGGCGGCTCGCGATGCCCCGACCTGCAAACAGGTCGTCCACCTTGCCGACACCGACCCGCGGCACCCCTGCCTCCGCCAGCCGGTCGAGCAGCGTCGCGCCCGGCGGCGCCAGCGAGAAGTCCCTACGGTTCGCCGTGCGCTGGAAGCTCCCCGGCTCCCCCACGAAGGGGCGAGCGATGACGCGCGAGACCGCGTGCTCGCCCACCAAGATGTCGTTGCGCGCCGCGCGACACGCCGCGTACAGCTCCTCCAGCGGGATCGCTCCCTCGTGCGCCGCGATCTGGAAGACGCTGTCGGCGGAGGTGTAGACGATCCAATCCCCGCGCTCCACCTGATCCGCACCGTACTCCTCGATGATCGCGGTGCCGGAAGCGGTCTTGTTACCCAGCACGTCCCGGCCGGTGGTCCGCACGAACGCCGCGATCACGCTGTGCGGGAACCCACGCGGGTACGTCGGAAAGGGCCGCTCCAACGGTAGGCCGCAGATCTCCCAATGTCCCGCAGTGCTGTCCTTGCCCGGGGAGCGCGGCAGCGCCACGCCATGGGCCGCCGCAGGGCGCTCGCAGTGCATCCCCTCCAGTGGGCGGCAGCAGCCCAGGCCCAGCGCCTCCAGGTTGGGGAGCCGCAAGCCGCCCACCGCCCGCGCCACGTTGCCGAGCGTATCGCTCCCCTCGTCACCGAACGCCGCCGCATCGGGCGCCGCCCCGATGCCGACCCCGTCCAGCACGACGAGGGCCACGCGGCCCCGGCCCCCGCTCATCCGTTCACGTATTCCCGTACCAGGCGTTTACCTAGGCGGGTGAGCGCTTCGTAGGCGATCGTCCCACCCCAGCCCGCGAACTCGTCGAGCGTGACCTCCTCGTCCCCGTCCCGACCCACGAGTGTCGCGACGTCGCCCACCCGCACCTGCGACGCGACGCCTCCCAGATCCACCATTACGAAGTCCATCGTCACGCGACCAACCAGCGGTAGCCGTACCCCACCCAGCAGCACCTGTGCCTTCCCCTCGACCGCACGCGGCACGCCGTCGGCGTAGCCGACGCCCAGCGTCGCGACCGTGGTATCGCGTGGAGCGGCCCACGTGCCACCGTAGCTCACCGTCTCCCCTCGGGGCAGCCGCCTGAGGCTCACAACCGGCGCTTTGAGCGCGGCCACGGGGAGCGGCGCCGGAAGATCGGGCGCGTGCTCTCCCCCGTAGAGAAAGATGCCCGGGCGCACGAGACCGAGGCGCTCCTGCAGCCGCCAGGCGCCAGCGCTATTCTGCGCGTGCACCAGCTCAGGACGCGCGTCCAACGCCGCGAGCGCCTCCTGGAACCGCGACCACTGCGCGGCGACGGTCTCCGCACCTGCGTCGGCGGCGTAGAAGTGGGTGAACACCCCCTCCAGGTGGGGCAACGCGAACGCCGCGAGGCCGTCTGCGTCCCACCGCACGCCGCACCGCCCCATCCCGGTGTCGATCTCCAGGTGGAACGGCAGATCCCACTTCTCCGCCAGGACCGGATGGTCCAGCACCGCCCGCAGGTCGTGGTCGCGATACGCCGCCAGCAGGTCAGCCGACGGCGGCGTGAGCACAAGAATGGGCCGACGAATGCCGGCCTCCCGAAGCTCGATCCCTTCCTCGACGGTTGCGACGCCGTAGCCCCACGGCTCGAGCGCTTCCAGGGCACGCACCACGGGAATCACCCCGAGGCCGTACGCATCGGCCTTCACCATGGGGAGCAACGGCGCGCCCTGCGCGGCCGCCTGCACCGTCCGCGCGTTGGCGACCAGATTGGCCAGGTCGATCTCGACCCAGGCGCGGTTCGTCGAAAGCCTCGTTGACAGGTTCACGGACGGACGCGTATTGTAACCGGCCCGAGGACGCAAATGCAAGAACCATCAGCGCTTGGACGCATCGTAGAGTTGGTGCGCGACCTGCGGCAACGCTGCCCGTGGGACGCCGCCCAGACTCCCGACACCCTCCGGCCATACCTGGTCGAGGAGGCCCTCGAGCTGGACCACGCCCTCTCGCTCGCCGACCCGGCGCAGATCCGGACGGAGCTGGGCGACCTCCTGCTGCACGTGGCCTTTCAGGTGGTGCTCGCCGAGGAGGAGGGACGCTTCGGCGCGGAGGATCTCACGCGCAGCGTCGAGCAGAAGATGTGGCGCCGCCACCCGCACCTGTTTCCCGACAAGCTGGACGCCGACACGGCCCGGGCCCCGCTGGACGCCGACACTTGGGAGCGCACCAAGCTAGAGGAGCACGGCGAGGAGCGGCCCAGCGTGCTGGATGGGCTACCGCCCACCCTACCCGCGTTGCTCATGGCCTACCGGTTGCAGGAGCGCGCCGCCGGGGTGGGGTTCGACTGGACCGACGCGCATGGGCCGTTGGCCAAGGTGCGGGAGGAGCTAGGCGAGCTCGACAAGGAGATCGAGCACGGTGACACGCCCGAGCACATCAGGGCGGAGATCGGCGATCTGCTGTTCGCCGTCGTGAACCTGGCCCGCAAGCTGGGATGCGACCCCCGCGCCGCGCTAGAGCAGGCCAACGACAAGTTCGCAGAGCGGTTTCGCGCAGTCGAGCGGCTCGCGGCCGAGCGCGGCATCGACATGGGCCGTGCCTCGCTCGAGGAGCTGGACGTGTTGTGGGACGAGGTGAAGGCGGAGGGCTGACGCTCAGGGGTATAGACGCGTCATCATCCGCGGGAACGCGATCGCCTCCCGGATGTGCGAGATGCCGCAGATCCACGCCACGGTGCGCTCCACCCCCAGCCCGAAGCCCGAGTGCACGAAGG
>CAYGBV010000003.1:0-20222 GCA_964348295.1 uncultured Gemmatimonadaceae bacterium | reverse complement strand
GGGCGCGAGAAGTATATGAGCTCGAACACACAGCGGCGGTGCGGCTTGGCTGGCAATCGCGGTAGGTCGATCACCTCGCCGTTCTCGATCTTGAGCCACTCACCCGGCTCCAGCTCCCGCACCCGTGTGGCTCCCACGATGTCGAGGGCGCAGGTCTCCGAGGCGAGCACCCAGCCATCCCCCACCCGCCCGATGACGAGCGGGCGGAAGCCGCGGGGGTCCACGATCGCGTACATGGTCGTGCCGATGCTGAGCAGCAGCGTGTATGCCCCCTCCACCCGCTCGAGCGCGTCGAGGATCTGGTTCTCGGGCTCGCGCGCGTCGGACCGCGCGATGAGGTGAATCAGCACCTCCGAGTCCGACGACGACTGGAAGATCGAGCCCTTCCGCACCAGGTCGTCCCGCAGCTGCCGGGCGTTGGTGAGGTTGCCGTTGTGTGCGAGGGCGAGGGCGCCGTGGTGGTAGTTGACCACGGCCGGCTGGGCATTGGCGAGCACCGAGCTCCCCGTCGTGGAGTAGCGCGTGTGGCCGATCGCGATGGGGCCGGGCAGCTGGCGTATCACTTCGGGCGGGAAGATCTCCGAGACCAGACCCATCTCACGGCGTACGTGGGCGTGCCCGTCCGCGTCGACGCTAACGATGCCGGCTGACTCCTGGCCGCGGTGCTGCAACGCGTAGAGACCCAGGTAGGAGAGCTCGGCCGCGTTCTCGAGTCCGACTACGCCGAAGATGCCGCACATGGCTCGTCAGGGAGAGTCCAGGTCACGACAGGGCACACGCCCGCGTCGAGCGCGTGGTTCCACGGGGAGGGGGGCGTGGCTCCGGTTCATGGGGCGCGGCTGCCTCAGCTGCCGACGCCGCGCATGATGGACTTGAAGATGTTGATGACCCCGGCGTCCTCCCGGGCCAGAAGCTCCTCGGCCTCGCCCGCGTCGAGCCACATGCCGTCGCACTCGGAGCACCGGTCGACCTGGATGCCATGGTACTCCTCCGTGCCGAGATCGGCTCCGCACTTGGGGCACTTCATGTAGTGCGACCGGCGCTGCGCCTCTTCGGCCTCGCGCTCCGCACGCACCTTGCGGGCCTTGAGGAGCTCGGCCGACTGCTTGGCGAAGTACTCGTCCTCGTTGCGGCTGGGCTTGTCCGGCATTAGTTAGCTCCCGGTACCTCCTCTCCCGTCGTGGGAGGGGTGAACTGCGCTTCGCGATCAGGAGGAGACGACGACATCCCCGCATAGGTGTGGCCCCGCCCGCGCACGATGGCGTCGACGACCTGATCGTTCTCCAGGAACACGACGTCGAAGGTGCCGCAAGTGACCTCGCACCCGTTGCGGTAGTAGAGGTACGTGCGGCTCCCGTAGATCCGCTCGGCCACTGGCTCACCCCAGATGGCGATGACCTCCATCGCGCTCATGCCGGGACGGATGGTGCCCGTGTCGGTGGGGAACCAAGGCTCATCCACCAGCGAGCTCACGCGACTCGGCGGCGGCCGCTGGGGCTCCGGCTGGGCCGGTGCCTGCGCCAGCTCCGTGGGGTCTGGTGCGGGCGCCAGCGCCGTGGTGTCGAGCCCGGGTTGCTCGACAGCGACCGCGGTATCGGCAGCTGTCGTGTCGGCCTCGTCTCGGCTCAAGAACGGCAGGGACACCCGGTCGCAGCCGATGGTAGCCACGCAGAGCGCGGCCGTGGCTGCCAGCATGGGCCATTTCATTGCGTCCCTCCTTCGCATACCTCGGCGTGGTGCACTTACTAAGATAGTGATTTTCGTGACGCCGTCACACACCGCCCCGTCGCCGATGCCGGCGCCTGCCCGTATCGACGTCTTGCACGATGTGAGGATAATCCGTCGTCGCCTCCTCTGGCTCCCGCGCCTCCTCTCCCCGCTCCAGGAAGCCGCTCACCGCCGCCCGCATGATGCCGTACGTCAGATAGGCTATGCCCAGCGGGAAGAAGAAGATGTCGCGGCTCCAGATGGCGAACCCGATGACCGTGAGGTGGAAGGTGAGACCCAACAACCCACGCCAGGACCGTACGCCGATGCGGGGTAGCCGGGCGTACTGGATGTTGCTCACCATCGCCAAGCTGAGCGCTATCACCAGGAAGATCAGGATCTGATTCCAGGGCAAGCTCGCTAGCTGCGTCTGGTAGAAGGCCGTCTGCGTGAACGGATAGTACGTCGCGAGGGTCATCCCGGCCGCCGGTGACGGCAGGCCGGTGAACGCGGTCTTGTGACCGTCGGAGGCCTGCACATTGAACCGGGCGAGGCGCAGCGACACGCATACCACGTAGGCGTACAGGAAGACCCAGGCGAACTGTCCCACGGCCGAAAAGTGCAGGAAGTAGAGGATCAGAGCCGGGGCCACCCCGAAGCTCACGAGATCCACCAAGGAGTCGAGCTCGGCACCGAACCGCGACCCCGTCTTGCTCATCCGGGCGAACATCCCGTCCATCATGTCCAGCACCCCGGCGATCACGATCCACCAGCTTGCCAGGTAGAACTCCCCCTGGCTGGCGAGCACGACGGCCCAGATGCCGAACAGCAGGTTCGCCAGCGTGAAGATGCTGGGTACCACGATGATGGCGCGCCGCACGCGGCGGCGGCGCCGCGGTGTCCGTCTCATGCCGACCACTCCGCTATGATGGTCACGCCCGCCCTGGTCCGGTCGCCGATCCGGACGCGCACGTGAGCCGCCTCCGGCACGATGGTGTCCACGCGCGAGCCGAACCGGATGAGCCCCAAGCGCTCCCCCTGGCACACAGCGTCGCCCACCCGTGGGTCAGTCACGATGCGTCGTGCGATGAGCCCGGCGATCTGCCGCACCAACACGGGACCACGGGAACTCCGAATGCCGAGGGACATCTGCTCATTGTCCTCGCTCGCCTTGTCGAGCGTCGCGTTCACGAACTTGCCCGGCCGGTACTCGCGGTAGTTGACCGTGCCGTCCACCGGATGTCGATTGACATGGACGTCGAACACGTTCATGAACACCGACACCCGCGTCGCCTTTCCCCGGACGAACTCGGCGTCGGGCAGCTCGACCACGCCCACGACCCTACCGTCGGCCGGGGCCAATATCAGGTCCGTGCCGCGGGGGCCTTCCCGCACCGGATCCCGGAAGAACCACGGGACCCAGAGGGCCACCGGCACCCACGCGACGGCCGGTGCTGCCCACCAGCCTCCCAACCACGCGCCCAACACCCCCAGGACGATGAGGACTAGCAGGCCGGCCGCGATGAACGGCCGGCCCTCAGGGGCGACGCTCACGGCGCGGGCGCCAGGGCCTCACCGGTGATCCGAAGGTAGGCATCCAGATAGCGGGTGCTTGTGGCCTGGATCACTTCGGGCGGCAGCGGGGGCGGCGGCGGATTGCCGTCCCACTCCCCGCGCTCGCGGTACCCGTCGAGGAAGTCCCGCAGGGGCTGCTTGTCGAAGCTCGGCTGACTGCGGCCCGGCTCGTAGCGGTCCAGCGGCCAGAACCTCGAGGAGTCGGGTGTGAGCACCTCGTCGATCAGCAGCAGCTCGCCGTCGGCCGTGTGGCCGAACTCGAACTTGGTGTCGGCGATGATGATCCCGCGCCCTATGCTCTCCTCGGCCGCCGCCGTGTAGACCGCGAGCGAGAGGTGCCGCAGTCGCTCGGCCAGCTCGGGCCCGAGCGCGTCCCGCATGCGGCCGAAGGTGATGTTCTCGTCGTGCCCCGTCTCGGCCTTCGTGGCGGGCGAGAAGATGGCGGGCTCCAGCTTCTGGCTCTCCACCAGACCGGTGGGCAGCGGTTCGCCCGCCAGGGTGCCCGCCTGGCGGTACTCCTTCCACGCCGAGCCCGCGACGTAGCCCCGGACCACGCACTCGAACGGCACGGGCAGGGTGCGCCGCACCAGCATGGCGCGGCCGGCCAGCGTGTCGCGGTGCTCCGCCAGCGCCGGCACACGCCGGACGATCTCGTCGGCGTCGGCCGACTGGTAGTGGCTCGGGGCAACGGCGGCGAGCCGCCGGAACCAGTATGCGCTCATCTGGGTGAGCACCGCGCCCTTGCGGGGAATCGGCTCGGCCATCACCACGTCGAAGGCGCTCACGCGGTCGCTGGCGACGAGCAGCAGGGTGTCGTCATCGACGGTGTAGACCTCCCGCACCTTCCCCCGGCGCAGCAGGGGTAGCGGCAGGGTGCTCTCGGTCAGGGGAGCGGAGCTCATACGCTCACCGCGGCCCCGTCGGGGACATCGTAGGAGGAAAGGGCGGCCAGCAGCTCGTCCACCGGCCCCGCGAGGAATTCCGCTACCTGCTGGGGCGCCCGACCGATGTACCGCTCGGGCTCCAGCTCGCGGCGCAGGGCCTCGGCCGAGACGGCCGCGAACGCAGGATCGGCGGCTAGCCGGTCGAGCAGATCGTTGGGCTTTCCCTGGGCCAGGGCCGCGCTCGCGGCAGCGCTGTGCTGCCGCATCACCTCATGCAGCGCCTGCCGGTCGCCGCCGGCCTCGACGCCGATCATGAGCCACCGCTCGACGGCCATGAAGGGCATCGCCTCATCCACGTGGCGCCGTATCACCGCATCGTTCACTTCGAGTCCGGCGCTCACGTTGGTGCAGAGCACCAGCACGGCGTCGGCCGAGAGGAAGGCCTCGGGCACCGCGACGCGTCGAATGGCGCTGTCGTCGAGGGTGCGCTCGAGCCACTGGGTGGCGGCCGTGTAGTGCGCCGTCTCTTGCTGTGCCAGCACGTAGCGCGCCAGGGCGCAGATCCGCTCGGCCCGCATCGGGTTGCGCTTGTGAGGCATGGCGCTGGAGCCGATCTGCTCCTGCTCGAATGGCTCCAGCACCTCCCGCTCATGCTGCAGCAGGCGCAGGTCGGTGCCGAACTTGGCCGCCGACTGCCCGACGCCGCCCAGGGCGTCGAGGACGCGGCTGTCGATCTTGCGCGTGTAGGTCTGGCCGCTCACCGGTACGGAGCGCGCGAAGCCGAACTCCTCGGCCACTCGCCGGTCGAGCTCTCTTACCCTGTCGTGATCCCCGCCGAACAGCTCGAGGTAGGTGGCCTGGGTTCCCGCGGTCCCCTTGCAGCCCCGGAACGGCAGGTCGGCGACGAGGTCGCGCAGCGTCGCTGCGTCGAGCAGGAAGTCCTGCAGCCACAGGGTGGCGCGCTTGCCGACCGTCGTGAGCTGCGCCGGCTGAAAGTGGGTGTACGCGATGGTGGGCAGGGCGGCGTACCGCTCGGCGAATCCCCTGAGGGCCCGCATCACCGCGGCCAGACGTCCGAGCAGCAGTCCCAGGGCGTCGCGCGTCACCACCAGATCGGCGTTGTCTGTGACGTAGGCGCTGGTGGCCCCCAGATGCAGGAACGGGCGCGCGGCCGGTGCCTGGTCGCCGAAGTGGTGCACGTGCGCCATGACGTCATGCCGGAAGCGCTGCTCGTAGCGGCGCACGGCATCCAGGTCGCAGTCATCCAGATGGGCGCGCATCTCCTCGAGCGCCGCGTCGGGGATCTCGATACCGAGGCGCTGCTGCTCCGCGGCGAGCGCCAGCCACAGGCGGCGCCAGATCCCCGCGCGATGCTCTGCGCTCCACAGGCGTTGCATTGCCGGCGACGCGTAGCGCGAGCCGAGCGGCGATTGGTAGCGTGGCTGATCGGTCATCGGACGTAGAAGTCGGTGTAGCCGTGTGACCCGCGGCGCTCGAAGTAGACGCGGACGACGCCTCGCCGGGACACCTCGCGAATGATCTCGGGGACGTCCTCCGCGCGTTCGACGCGTTGGCGGTTGACCTGGTAGATCACGTCTCCGGGGCGCAGCCCCGTGCTGCGCTGCGCACCGGCTCCGATGTCGTAGATCAGAGCTCCGTGCTCGCTCTCGATCTCTCGCTCCTGCCGGATCGCGGGCGTCACGGTTATGAGCCGGAGGTCACCCAGGACCTCGATCTTGTCGGCTCGCTCAGTCGGGAGGTCCGCGACGACGACGACCGTGGCACGCTCGCGTCCGTCCCGTCGGTACCTGAGGGCCAGGGTGTCGCCCGGGGCGACGTCCAGCTTCACGGCCTCCCAGTCCAGAAAGGTCCGCACCGGCCGGCCCGCCGCCGCCACGAGCACGTCCCCCTCGCGCAGGCCTCCCGTCGCGGCCGGGCCCGCGGGAGCCACGTCGGTTACAGGGAGGCCGCCGGTCCGTTTCCAGTCACCCAGCCGGTCGGGGCCGGGCACGCTCAGGCCCACCCACGAGCGCCGTACCGAGCCATACTGCTCGAGCTCGGCGGCGACACGGAGCGCCCGCTCGATGGGGATTGCGAAGCCGATGCCCACCGACCCGCCACTCTCGGAGAAGATGGAGCTGTTCACCCCCACCACCTCACCGACGGCGTTCACCAGCGGGCCGCCGCTGTTTCCCGGGTTGATCGCCGCGTCGGTCTGGATCATGCCCACGTAGATGCTGCGGTCGTTGCTGGAAGGGAGAATGTTGCGGCCCACCGCGCTCACCACGCCAGCGGTCACCGATGGCTCGGTGTTGCCTAGGAGGTAGCCGTAGGGGTTACCGATGGCCACCACCCACTCCCCGATCATGAGGTCCTCACTGGAGCCGATCACTGCGCAGGTGAGGTCGGTCGCCTCGATCTGCAGCACGGCGATATCGGTCAGGGGGTCCTCTCCCAGCAGCGTCGCCTCGTAATCCACGCCCTCGCGCGTGGTCACCACGATCTCTTGTGCCCCGCTGGTCACGTGCTGGTTGGTGATCACCAGACCATCGGGCGAAACCAGGAACCCCGAGCCGAGGCCCTGGACATCCCGCTCGTAGCCCGGCGGCATGAAGAAGAACTCCCAGGCCCCCCGGGCGCGCCGCCGCACGCGCCGCACCACGTTCACGCTCACGACGGCCGGAGCGACGCGCTCGGCTGCCGTGACGATCGCCGAGTAGCGCGAGGCTGCAATGCTGTCGCTGAGAGCCGCCCGGTCACTCGGCACCTGGAGGGCGAGGGAGCTGCGGCGCGGGAGCGCGGTAGTGTCTGGGGTCTGCGCGGAGGCGGCCGCCTGAGGAGTGGGATCACCGCAGGCCAGGACGACGCCCAGCAGCAACGCCAGCAGGGTTCTCAAGCGTTGACCTTCGTTCGCGCGACCAGCTTGCTCCAGTCGTTCAGAAACTGGTCGAGGCCCCGATCGGTGAGGGGATGCAGTAGCATCTTCTTGAGCACTGCCGTCGGCACGGTCGCCACGTCGGCGCCTACCAACGCCGCCTCCGCAACGTGCCGCGGGTGGCGAATTGAGGCCGCCAGGATCTCGGTCTCCATCCCGTAGTTGTCGAATATCTGACGGGCCTCGCGCACGATGTCCATCGCGTCGTGCCCTATGTCGTCCAGCCGCCCGAGGAACGGCGACACGTACGTGGCACCCGCCTTGGCGGCCAGCAGGCACTGCACGGAGCTGAAGGCCAGGGTCACGTTGACCTTGACACCATCGGCTACGAGCCGCCGCGTGGCGAGCATGCCATCTTCCAGCATCGGGATCTTCACCACGATGTTGTCGGCGAGCTTGGCAAGCTCGCGACCCTCACCGTACATCCCGTCGGCATCCACCGCTACCACCTCGGCACTCACCGGGCCATCCACCAGCGAGCAAATCTCTTTCAGCACGTCCTGCGGTTCCACGTCGCCGGCGTGCTTCGAGAGCAGGGTCGGGTTGGTGGTGACGCCGTCGATCAGACCGGCCTGGGAGGCCCAACGGATGTCGCTCAGCGCGGCCGTGTCGAGGAAGAGCTTCATCGGTCACATCCCTCTTCGAGTTCGGGGTACCGTGCGCCAACGAGATAGAGCCCATGCGGCGGGGCCGGTGGACTCGCCTCGTGATTTCTCGTGCTCAGGAGCAGGCGGGTCACGTCGCTGAGGGGCCGCCGGTCGCGTGCCACGTCCACCATGGTGCCGACCTGGAAGCGTACCATCCGGTGGAGAAAGCGGTCAGCTTCGATGGTAAAGATAAAACCTTCTTCATTCGGGCGCGTATCCCACTCGGAGACCATCACACGACAACGGTAATGGGGTCGTTCCTGTCCGGCCGCCGAGTACGCGCGGAAGTCGTGCTCGCCAAGCAGTGCGGCCGCTGCCGCATCGAGCTTGGTCGGATCGAGCGGCACTCCGAGGGCCCACTCGTAGCGGCGCCGGAACGGAGAGCGGGCGGCCGGGTCGCAGCCCACCACGTAGCGGTACCGCCGGGACAGAGCGTGCTTGCGGGCATGAAAACCCGGCGGCGCTGGGCCCACACGCGCGATCCAGATGTCGTCAGGTGTCAATGCTCTGAGGGCACGCACCAGCTGACCCGGATCCCATGAGCGGGGTAGCAGGAAGCTCACGACCTGGCCCAGCGCGTGCACCCCGGCATCGGTCCGCCCGGCGGCGTGCGCCGCCACCCGCTGGCCGGCGAGCCGCTCAAGCGCCGCCTCGAACTCCCCCTGTACGGTGCGGTCTGCGGCCTGGCGCTGCCAGCCGGCGAAGCCGCCACCGTCGTAGTGCAGCACCGCGTAAAACGGGGCGCCCGGCATGCGCGCCAAGATACCTGTGGGGTGCTCTAGCGGCAAGCGGAACAAGCACTTGCGGCGTTGACAAATGGACCCTGACTGGAGAATGTACCTGCTTCACCGAACCCGACCATCACGACGGAGCAGCCGTGTCCGACAGCCGCACCCCCGTGGCCCGGGCCCTGGGGACCCTCTCGCGCGGTGAGCGCCTCAGCGAGGCCCTCACCCACGAGGCGTTCGATCAGGTCATGGGGGGCGAGGCGACACCCGCCCAGGTGGGGGCCTTGCTCATGGGACTGCGGGTGCAGGGGGAAGGCGCGGACGAGATCGCCGGGGCGGTTCGCGCGCTGCGCGGGGCGATGCGGCGGGTCGATCCCGGCGACAGCCGGCACCTGGTGGACACGTGCGGCACGGGCGGCGGCAGCGTCACGACCTTCAACATCTCAACGGCCGCGGCGCTGGTAGCGGTGGGAGCGGGCGCGACGGTGGCCAAGCATGGCAACCGCTCCTACACGTCCCAGTGCGGCTCGGCCGACGTGCTAGAGGCACTGGGCATTCAGATCACGAGCGATGCCGCCGGCGCCACCAGCCTGCTGCAGCAGGCCCGGATGGCCTTTCTCTTCGCGCCCGCGTTTCATCCGGCAATGCGCCACGTGGCCCCGGTGCGGCGCGAGCTGGCAGTGGCCACGATCATGAACATCGTCGGGCCGCTGGCGAATCCGGCCGGCGTGCGGCGCCAACTCGTCGGGGTCGCAGAGCCCGAACGGGGGCCGATCATCGCCGAGGTGCTGGCCCGCCTGGGTGCGGAGCACGCGCTGGTGGTGCACGGCGAGGTCGGGATGGATGAGATCGCGCCGCACGGCCGGACCGCGGTTTGGGAGGTACGGGAGGGAGCGATCACGGCCGGGAGCATCACTGCCGGGGAGCACGGCCTGGAGTACGACGATCTGGCCGCCCTCGGCGGAGGCGAGCCTCCGGAAAACGCCGCCCGCGTCGAGCGCCTCTTGCGAGATCCGGCGGCCGATCCGGCTGGGCGTTGCGCCGTGGCGCTGAATGCAGGAGCCGCGGTATACGTCGCCGGGCTGGCAGCTAGCCTGGGGGAGGGAATGCGCCGCGCACTGGAGGCGTTGGAGTCGGCCGCCGGCGCCACTGCGCTTGAGCGCCTCAGAACGGCTGCGCCGCTCAGTACCTCCGAATGACGCCCACTACGACGCCCTGAATCAGGACGTTGTCTTCGTGCACTCGAATGGGACGGATGTCCTCGTTGGCCGGCTGGAGTCGGATCCAGCCCCCCGGCTCGCGGTACAGGCGCTTGACCGTGGCCGAGGTCCCATCCACCAGCGCGACCACCATCTCGCCGTTGTCGGCGGTGTCGCGCCCATGAACCACCACGAAGTCACCGCTCTCGATGTGCTCGTCGATCATCGACTCGCCGCGGACCTGCAGCACGTAGCAGTTCCCGCGCCGCGGGATCAGATCGTTGGGCACGGCTATACTCTCGGGCGTTACGACGGCCTCAATCGGTTCGCCGGCCGCGACCTGGCCCAGCAGCGGGAGCTCGGTGGCACCGGTCTGACCCGGCACGGGCACCATCTCGATGGCGCGGCTCTCGTTGTGGGCACGCTGGATATAGCCCTTCCGCTCGAGGTTGGTGAGGTGCTCATGCACCGTGGCGAGCGAGCGGAACGAGAAGTGCTCTGCTATTTCCTCGAACGACGGGGCGTACCCCTGCTTGTGGATGTAGCTTTGCAGGTAATCGAGAATTTCCTTCTGCCGCCGGGTCAGTGGCATGTCTCGCTCCTAGCCGTGTCCGACCGAAAAAAGGCCGAAGCGAATATACCCGAATACACCCCGAACCGCAACTCGGAGCCGTGACGAAGACGCTGGAAGGCATTCTGACAGCGGCCCGGCGGCGGGCGCGAGACCTGAGGCAGCGACGTGGCGACCTGGAGGCAGCGGCGCTTGAGGCTCCGATCCCACCACGTTGGCCCGCGGTGTTCGAGGGAGCCGACGTGGCGGTGATTGCCGAGGTGAAGCGTCGCTCGCCGTCGAGTGGGTCAATAGCGGATGAGCTGGAGCCGCAAACCCACGCGAGGGCGTACACGGCAGGGGGCGCCAGGGCGATCTCGGTGCTCACCGAGGAGCCGCACTTCGGGGGCTCGGTGGCGGACCTGGAGGCGGTGTGCCGGGCCGCACCCGTGCCGGTGCTGCGCAAGGACTTCGTGGTGGATGCAGTGCAGCTATACGAGGCCCGGGCGGCAGGAGCGAGCGCTGTCTTGCTCATCGTGCGGGCCTTGGGGCAGGAGCAGCTGGCCGAGCTGGCGGCGGCCGCCGCCGAGATCGACCTCGGGTGCTTGGTAGAGGTGCACGATGCGAGCGAGCTGGAGCGAGCCCTGGCAGTGGAGGCTGATTCCATTGGGGTGAACAGCCGGAACCTGGACGACTTCTCGGTCGACGTGGGGCGCGTGGAGACCGTGCTGCGACTGATGCCGCCGCGGGTGGCGGCCGTGGCCGAGAGCGGCCTGAGCAGCCGGGGCGACGTGGAGCGGGTAGCCGCGTGGGGTGCCGACGCAGTGCTGGTCGGGACCGCACTGGTCCGGGCGGCCAATCCGGAGACGGCGGTGCGAGAGCTGGTCGGTGTGAGACGGAGGGAGCGGGGGGCAGGTCGACGGGAAGCGGGAAGGGGGAAGGGCGTCGAGGGAACGGGGAACGGTGAGGCGGACAGTGGCTGAGCACGTGGCCGAAACGAGGGCGGGGCGGTTCGGGCCCTACGGTGGCCGCTACGTGCCGGAGACGCTGGTCGCTGCGCTGGAGCAGCTGGCGGAGGTCTACGACGCCGCCCGCGCGGATCGTGCGTTCCATCGGGAGTTGGACGCGCTGCTGCGGACCTACGTCGGGCGGCCGACGCCGCTGTCCGAGGCCCCGCGGCTCTCGGAGCGGGTGGGCTGCCGGGTGCTGCTCAAGCGGGAGGACCTCGCGCACACCGGCGCACACAAGATCAATAACACACTGGGACAGGTCCTCTTGGCCCGTCGCATGGGGAAGCGGCGCATCATTGCCGAAACCGGTGCCGGGCAACACGGCGTCGCCACCGCCACCGCCTGCGCCCTGTTCGGTCTCGAGTGCGTGATCTACATGGGCGAGGAGGACATGGCGCGCCAGCGGCTCAACGTCTTCCGCATGGAAGTGATGGGGGCCGACGTGGTGCCGGTCGGATCGGGAACCCGAACCCTCAAGGACGCCACCAACGAGGCGCTGCGCGACTGGGTCACCAACGTCAACACCACACACTACGTACTCGGCTCGGTGGTGGGACCTGATCCGTTCCCCCGCATCGTGCGCGACTTCCAGAGTGTCATCGGCCGCGAGGCGCGCGAGCAGGTGACGGAGCGCACCGGCGGGCTGCCACAATGGGTGGTGGCCTGCGTGGGCGGCGGATCCAACTCGATTGGCATGTTCTACGGCTTCCTCGACGATGACGACGTGCGGCTGGTCGGTGTGGAGGCGGGGGGATCGGGCCTCGAGAGTGGTCGGCACTCGGCCTCGCTCACAGCGGGCCGCCCCGGGGTGCTGCACGGATGTCTCAGCTATGTGTTGCAGAACACCGACGGGCAAGTGGAACCGGCCCATTCTGTAGCCGCCGGGCTCGACTATCCCGGTGTCGGGCCTGAACATGCACACTTGCGCGATTCCGAAAGAGTGCAGTATTACACGGTGACCGATCAGCAGGCGGTGGACGCCTTCTACGTACTCGGTCGGATGGAGGGTATCCTGCCGGCCCTGGAGAGTGCGCACGCCCTGGCGTGGGTATTGGACTCTGGCACTGAGTGGTCCGCATCGGACGTGCTGCTCTTCACACTCAGCGGGCGCGGCGACAAGGACGTCCAGCACGTGGCTGGCCTGGCGGGGCGTGCTCGATGACAGACTCGACGACCCAGGATCAGGAGCAAGTCCAAGACACAACGGCCGTCGTGCACCTGATGCAGGCACTGGTGAAGGGCCTGCGTGCCGTCCAACTGTACCTCCCCAACAACCCGGTCTACCAGCGCGCCATTGAGAACGTCCGAAGAGCGTTCGACCCGATCTGGGAGGAGTTCGTAGAGCTCGATCTGGAAGTCGCCGAGACCGATCTACTGTTGGGCGAGGACGTGGTGCTTTCCCAGCCCAGTAAGTCCGAGAGCATCGCCTGGGTCCTGTTCAAGGACGGGGTGCGCAGCCTCAGCCTCGCGCCCGGCGTGCAGGACGACGAGATCATCCGCTTCCTGAACGTCGTGCACAGGGCCCGCAACCTGCAGGCCGATGACGCCGACGACCTCTTGACGCTACTGTGGGACGAGGACTTCCAGTTCCTTCGGTATCACGCAGTTGAGCTCGCGATGGACGAGATCCCGGTGATTGTGCGGGACGAAGGTGCCGGGGAGACCACGTGGGGCATGGGATCGGCGCCGGCCAAGACACAACAGGAGATACAGCAGGCAGTGGCCGACGATGCTCGCGCCGAGGAGGCAGAGGAGGAGCGTCCGTCGGGCTTCGTGCGCGTGGAGGACTTCGACTCCACTCTCTACTTCCTGGACGACAAGGAGATCGAGTACCTACGCCAGGAGATCGAGCGCGAGTACTCGCACGACCTGCGCGAGAACACGCTCTCGATGCTGTTCGACCTGTTGGAGCTCCAGACCTACAGCACGGTGCGTGCGGAGTTGATCTCGATCCTCGAGAACTTCATCCCGTACCTGCTGGCCGTGGGAGACTTCAAGTCCGTGGCCTACGTGTTGCGCGAGATCCGCGTGATCATGCAGCGGGCCCGGGAGCTCCTGCCCGAGCACCGCGACACGCTGCAGACGGTCCCGGCCCGGCTGTCCGAGCCCGACGCGCTAGGGCAATTGCTGCAGTCACTCGACGAGGCTATGGTGCACCCGTCGGAGGAGGAGCTCGCTGAGCTGTTCCGCGAGCTGCGCCCCGAGGCCCTGGAGGCGGTGCTGGCATGGCTTCCCAAGCTCACCAACGAGCGCGTGCGCTCGCTGCTGGACGCCGCAGCGCAGCGCCTGGCCCAAGCCCACCCCGAGGTGATGACCAATGCCCTCAAGAACCCGGACGAGGTCGTGCTATTGGAGGCGATCCGCTTGGCGAAGCAGGCAAAGCTGCCTCCCACCGTGCCGGCCCTCGGCGCGCTCATGGTGAAGGGCAGCACGCCGGTGAAGCGGGCCGCGGTCGACGCGCTGGCGGCCATCGGCACGGCGGGTGCCATGCAGCAGCTCGAGCGTGCCATCGAGGATCAAGACAGGGACGTCCGGGTCGGCGCGGTACGCGTCATGGCCGGCCAGGGATATCGGGGAGCCTTCCCTGCCATCGAGGCGGCCATCACCGGCAAGGCGCTCAGGGATGCCGACCTGACCGAACGGACTGTGTTCTTCGAAGCATACGGCGCCCTCGCCGGAGCGGCGGGCCTCGCCACGTTGGAGCCGATGCTCCAGCCGGGTGGGTTCATGCGGCGCAAGCAAGATCCCCAGATCCGGGCGTGCGCCGCCATGGCAGTGGGCAAGATTGGCACGCCGGAGGCCAGGAAGCTCCTGGAGAAACTGTCCGGCGAGAAGGATGCCTTAGTGCGCAACGCCGTGACCAAGGCGCTGCGGGAGATGCGGTGAGATGAGCGACCCTGACGCCACGACCCGCGCCTCCCGCCCGTCGATCGTCGACACGATGCAGCAGACGACCGATCAGCTCGTCCGGCAGGCCGGGCGGGACTTCCTGATCGCGCTCTACACGGCGCTGCGCAGCTTCAAGCTCTACCCGGTCGAGAACGATCAGGTGCAGCGCTCACTCGACGAGCTGCTCGAGCGGGCCAAGGGGATCTTCGAGGTCGAGCAGGAGCTCGAGGTCCGGGTCGCCAGCGAGTTCCTGTTCGTCAACGCTACCCGGCTGCGACTCGACCTGGACAACTTCGCCTCCTTCAGCCACGTACTCACCACCCTGCGCCAGGCCGGCGTTGGCACGCTCCAGGTGGATGCTGTCGCGGAACGTCGCGAGTGGCAGGTGGTGCTGTCGCTGCTCCTGGCGTTCGCCGCCAAGGAAGCGATGGCCAACAAGCTGTACGAATTGCAGCAGAAGCTCATCCAGGGGGGCGTCACCAATATCATGGTGGCCCCGCCGGCGGAGAGCGACGAGGAGCTGGAGGACGAGGAGAAGGCCAAGGAGATCGCGAAGCGGACCTACGAGCGCACCGTGGCCGTCACCAAGGAGGTGATCAACTCGGTGCGCATGGGGCGGAGCGCCAGCGTCAAGAAGGTGAAGCGTGCAGTACAGAGCATCGTGGACCAGGTGCTAAAGAACGAGGTATCGCTCATCGGGCTGACTACCATCCGCCACTACGACGAGTATACCTTCACGCACTCCGTGAACGTAACGATCTTCACCGTGTCCATTGGCAAGCGGCTCGGCCTCTCCAAGCTGCAGCTCTACGATCTCGGACTGTGTGCCCTGTTCCACGACGTGGGGAAGAGCCGCGTACCCATCGAGGTGCTCAACAAGGACGGGCCGCTGAGCGACGACGAGTGGCGCATCATGCAGGCGCACCCTTGGCTCGGCGTGCTCACGCTCTTCGGTCTGCGGGGCTACGGTGAGATTCCTTATCGCGCCATAATCACGGCCTTCGAGCACCACATGAAGGTGGATCTCACCGGGTACCCCAAGACTATCCGGGAGCGAGTGCTGTCGGTCTACTCCAAGATCGTGTCGGTGGCCGACGCGTTCGACGCCGCCACGACACGGCGCTCGTATCAGACGGAGCCGCTGCAGCCGGACCAGGTGCTGCGCGAGCTGTGGGAGAATCCGCGACGGGGACAGGATCCGGTGCTGGTGAAGGCACTTATCAACCTCACAGGGATCTATCCGGTGGGGACCTGCGTGATCCTCGATTCGTACGAGGTCGGCGTGGTGCACGCTGCCAACCCGGACGCCTCCCAACTCCACCGACCGATCGTGCGCGTCGTGATCAGCGCCGAGGGGGTGCGTCTCGAGGAAGGGTTCCTGGCGGATCTCGCCGACACCAAGCAGGACGGCACCTTCCGCCGGTCGATCATCAAGGTGAGCGACCCGGCGAGGTACGATATCAATCCCTCGGATTACTTTGTCTGATGTTGCCCTCCGGGCGCACTGGGAGCGCCTGCGTCACGCGCGCCGCGTCGCGCTGATTCCCTATCTTACTGCTGGTTACCCCACGCGCGACCTGAGTCGCTCGGCCCTCACGATGGTGGCCGAGGAGGGGGCCGACCTCGTGGAGGTGGGCATCCCGTTCACCGACCCCCTGGCCGACGGGCCGGTTATCCAGAAGTCCACCCAGATCGCGCTGGAGCAGGGGATGACCGTCGCGGGTGCGCTGCAGCTGGTGCGTGAGGCGGCGCTGCCGATTCCGGTGATTGCCTTCGGCTACCTGAATCCGATTCTGGCGTACGGGTTGGACCGGTTTCTCGTCGACGCGGCCGCCGCTGGGGTCGCGGGGCTGCTGCTCACCGACCTCCCCGCCGGCGAGGACCCGCCCCTCGAGGAACAGGTGCGGCAGAGCGACCTGGCGCTGATTCCCCTGGTCGCGCCCACCACCGAGGGACTAAGGCTCCGGCTGGTGCTGGCGCGCGCCGAAGGATTCGTGTACGTAATCTCCCGGTTGGGAGTGACCGGCGCCTGGACAACGCTGGATGAGGCCGTCGAGCAGGCCGTCGGCCGGGTGAAGCAGGCGACGTCGCTTCCCGTCGCCGTGGGGTTCGGGATCGCCAGTGGGGAGCAGGCCGCATCGGCCGCGCGGTATGCGGATGGGGTGGTGGTGGGAAGTGCGCTGGTTGAGCGGCTCGAGCGGGGACTGGAGGGGGCGCGCGCACTGATGGCGGAGTTGCGCTGCGCCGTGGATGAAGCATTGGATGGGAAGGGAGGGAGGAGTCCGTGAGACTGAGCTCGCAGCGGCTGAGCCTCCTCTACGCCCAGGGGCTGGCGGTTGCCGGCACGCTGATCATCGGGGTCGTCCTGCTCCGCACGCCCGATCTCGGCGAGCGAATGCCGGCACTGCTAGTGGTCGCCGTGCTCGTGGCGGCCCTGCGCGTTCCGCAGCTCGCGCTGGGCAAGTACGCCTACGTTTCCCAGGTCGGCATCGTCACCCTCTCGGCGGGGCTGCTGGTGGGTCCCGGCCTGACCGCGCTCGCCGCTGCCATCGGCACGTTCGCCGCCGACGCGCTGATCCTGCACAAGGATCGCCGCGCAGCTGGCATCAACGCGGCTCGCGAGGTTGTGGCCGTCGCCTCCGCCTTCGGCTTCTATGCCGCCACGCTGGTCCTGGTTGGGATCAGCGAGCCGCTCGCTGCGGAGGGGATGCTGGCAATAGCCGTTCTGGCCGGCAGCTACTTCGTCATCTCACGTGTGCTGTTCTACTACACGCTCGCCCTGCGCGGCAAGCTCAGCGTTGCCGAGCAGCCCTTCATCCTGCGCTACGAGGTGGGCACCTACGGCACGACCCTGGCCGGTGCGGGAACCGTCGTGTTCACCTTTGCGGTCATGCCGCCGCTGGCCTGGCCCTTCGTGGCCGGCCCCGTGCTGCCCGCCGCTTTTATCCTGAAGCGCATCCTCGAAGAGGCGATCCAGGCGGAAGAGCTGAACAAGATCCAGGGCATGGAGCACGTCATCACGAGCTATGTCGGGCTCGACGACGCGCTCCAGCGGATCGAGCAATACGCGCACCTAGTGCTCGACTGGCGGGACTTCCGTGTGTACCACCAGGACGGTGAACAGCTGCGGCTAGCCTACCGCGGGCAGTTGGGCCCCGGCGCAGGCGATGAGATCCCCGACGAGCTCGAGGAGGTGCGGCAGGAGGCGTGCGAGTCCCGCGAGGCACTCGCGGTAGCCGATTGCGAGCGGGATCCACGCACGATGCGTCTCCCGGAGCAGATCCGCTCCCTGGTCATCCAACCACTGGTGTTCGGTGATGACCTCCTGGGGACCCTCGAGCTGGACCACCACAAGCGGAGGGTGTACGGCCGGTGGCAGGTCGGGCTGGTGGAAACCGTGGCTCGGCGTATCGCCACGTTGCTGCACATTACCGATCTCCGGGCTCCGTTGTTCGACACGGTGGGCCGGGTGAGCCGGCAGGTGGAGGAACTCGCCTCCCTCAGCGAGGCGCTCCGCTCCGCAGTGAACGTCATGCGCGATTCCATGGAGGCGATCGGAAAGGGTCTCTCCGAGGAGGACGCCGCCGTGAGCGAGGGTCTCGACGCCGCACGTGACCTGAGTCGCGCCGCCGAGCAGGTCGTGCACGAGAGTGCAGATGCCGCTACGGCGAGCGGCACTGCCAGCACGGTGGCCGAGCAGCATCGCCGCACGATCGGTGACGCGATGGAGCGGCTGGTGGGACTCAAGTCTTTCGTGGCGGAGAGCTCACACAAGGTAGGTGAGCTCGGCACATCGGCCCGGGGCATCGTGAAGTTCCTCTCCTCGATCCGCGAGCTGGCAGAGCTCACCAACCTGCTGGCCCTCAACGCGGCCATCGAGGCAGCCCGGGCCGGCAGCCATGGAAGGGGCTTCGCGGAGGTGGCACGGGAGGTCCGCACGCTGGCAGAGCAGAGCGCTGGCACGGCGCGTGAGGCGGCGGGGCTGCTCGAGGAGATGCAGGTACGGCTTGGCGAGGTCGTGGAGCAGATGCGCCGTGGCGAGGTAGCCGTGGCGGGTGTGGAGAAGCTGAGCGCCGAGGGGCTCGACGCCCTGGCGGCGATCGTGGATGCTACCCGCGGCGCCATGGGGCACGCGCAACAGATCGCCGAAGTCGCGCAGGGCCAGAACCGGGCGCTGGGGCGGCTGGACGAGCGCATCGGCACGGTGGTCAAGGTGGCTGAACGCAATCGCGGCGATGCAGACGCGGTGGGCGAGCGGGCACAGGTGGTGGCCCGAGGGGTGGACCAGATCGGGGCCGCTACCCGGGAACTGGAAGCCGTGGTGAACATGCTCTCCGACATCACACACCGTTTCGCAACTGGCGAATAGACCGAAGCCTCGGTACCATTCCGCCGTGGCTGCAAACGACTGCATCTCCCTCAAGGGCATGCGGTTCCACACGTGCGTCGGGCTGCTGCCGCACGAGGAGCTGGTGCCTCAGCCCCTGGAGCTCGACCTCACCGCCTGGCTCTCGCTGAGTAGCGTGGGCCGCACGGACTCGCCGGCCGATCTCTTGGACTACCGGAGCCTCTACGCCATCGTGGCCGACACGGTGGGGACCAGTCATCACCGCCTGCTCGAAGCCCTGTGTGCCAAGATCGCCAGCCGCACGCTCGAACTGGCGGCCGTCGAGCGGGTGCGGGTGGCGGCCCGCAAGCCGCACGCCCCCATCAGCGGGCCGATCGACTGGGTCGAGGTGGTTCTGGAGCGGACCAGTGACGACAACGGGTGAGTGGGCTTTCGTCGCGCTGGGCTCGAACCTTGGCGACCGGGCGGACCGGCTGGCGTTCGCGCGGGAGCACCTCGCGGCGCTGCCGCACACGGTGCTCGCTGCGGAGAGCATGATCGAGGAGACCGATCCCATCGGTCCCGTGCCCCAGGGGCCGTTCCTCAATCAGATGGTGTTGCTGCGTACACGGCTCTCCCCGCGTGAGCTCCTGAGGCAGTGCCAGCGCATCGAGGAGGCGGGCGGTCGCGTGAGGCGGGAGCGTTGGGGCCCGCGAACCCTCGACGTAGACCTCGTGCGCTACGGTGACCAGAGGCTGCGCGAGCCGGGGGTCACGATCCCCCATCCCGAGCTGCCCAACCGACCCTTCTGGCAGCGCGAGGTGGCCGAGTTGGAGCCCCATGCCAGGTAGCGCCAAGCCGGTGACCACACTCCAGCTGGCGCGCATGAAGCGCGACGGCAAGAAGATCGTGATGCTCACGGCGTACGACGCACTCTTCGCGTCGCTCGTCGATGCGGCAGGCGTGGACATAGTGCTCGTGGGCGACTCGGTGAACACCGTACTCTGTGGGGAGGAAACGACGCTCTCGTCCACGCTCGAGCAGATGGTGTATCACGGCCGGATCGTCCGGCGGGGCGTGCAGCGGGCGCTCGTCATCGTAGACATGCCCTTCATGAGCTACCAGGTCTCCGTTGAGGAGGCCAAGCGGAACGCCGGTCGGGTGCTCAAGCAAACCGGGGCGCACGGGGTGAAGCTCGAGGGCGGCGCAGCCATGGCCGAGACGATTGGAGCGCTGGTGAGCATCGGTATCCCGGTCATGGGACATCTGGGTTTCACCCCCCAGTCGGTGCACCAGGTAGGTGGGTACCGGGTGCAGGGCCGCGATGCCGCTGCCGCGGAGCGGATGGTGGCCGACGCCCAGGCCCTGCAGCAGGCGGGCGTGTTCAGCATCGTGCTGGAGCTCACGCCGTCGGAGGTCGCCCGGCGCGTGACCGAGGCGGTGACCGTGCCCACTATCGGGATCGGCTCGGGGCCGCACTGCGACGGACAGGTGCTCGTGCTGCACGACATGCTCGGGCTCAACGAGGGCTTCGAGCCGAAGTTCCTGAAGCGCTACGCCGACCTGGCCGCCGCGGTGCGACAGGCAGTCGAGGCGTTCGGGGCCGACGTTCGCGAAGGCCGTTATCCCGACGCCGGGCACAGCTACGACACGTGATCGAGATCGCCGATCCACGGCGGATGCTCGCGTGGTCCCGGTCGCAGCGCCACCGCAGCAATAGAGCACTGCCCACGCCCTAGAAATATACGAGGCTACCCAGCACAAGATCTCG
>CAYGBV010000002.1:0-68838 GCA_964348295.1 uncultured Gemmatimonadaceae bacterium | reverse complement strand
CCTCGCGCTTGCCCTTCGGCCCTTCGTTGAAGGCGCGGAAGCCTGCCTTGGCCTCGGTCATCATGTTCAGGGCCAGCCACTCGCGGTTGGTCACGTTGGTGTTGTCCCAGTGCCACTGCTTGTGCTTGCGGAGGCCGTTCACCGTCTTGGAGACGCAATCCGGCATCAGCATCAGGATCTTGGTGCACAGCTTCTCCACGGCCTCGTCGAGTAGGCAGAGGTCGGTCTCGGCCGTGGCTAGGACCTCCTTGGCCGCATTCCGCTCGTCCCCCACCTTGAAGTCGCCGTATACGATGTTGCCGAACTCGTCCGCGAACCGGTCGGTGATCACCATGGGGTTGGGGATCCACTTACCGTCCACCTTGAGCACGGGCACGATTTGGTTGATGAGCCCGATGAACAGGGCCTTGTGCGCGCTCCACGTCTCGCACAGGATGCCGCTCTCCATCGCGCGTGAGAAACCGACGTAGAGCGGGAGGAAGTCGGTGGACCCGCCGTCGGGCGCCGAGCCATGCTTGGGGCCTGCCTGGCCGAACCGCGCGGTGTCGGCTGCGATGCTGAAGTCGCACGCCATGCCGATCTCCTGCCCGCCGGCGATGCGCATGCCGTTCACGCGGTTGATCACCGGCTTGTCGCACCGCAGGATCGCGTCGATCATGTCGTTGAACAGGCGCATGTACTGCTTGTACTCCTGCGGGTTACCCGCGTAGTACTCGGCGTATTCCTTCGTGTTGCCGCCGGTGCAGAACGCTTTATCTCCGACAGCGGTGAACACGACGGCCACCACGCTGCGGTCCATGCTCGCCTCGCGGAACGCCATGATGACGTCCTTCACCGCCTCAGTGGTATAACTGTTGAACTGCTTGGGGTTGTCCAGGCTGATCCAAGCGTTGTGCAGACCGTCCACTGGATTGCCGGTCTCGTCCTTTGCCGGGCGGAGTTCGTACTGGATGTGCTTGTACTTGACTCCGTCGACGAGTGTGTGGCTCTTCAGCATCGTACCTACCTCCCCACGTGCCGGTTCGAGGCGCGGGACCGTCCTCAGGAGGCCCAGTCCGGCATCAGGATTGCTCGTTTGTCGACCCGATGATCGGCGACCTGCTGGACGACGTCGGGCGCCTCGCTCATTGGAAATGTCTGAATGAACGGCTTCAGTGTGATCTTCCCTGCGGTGACGAGCTTCAGGGCCTCTGGATAGAGCTCGGTCCGGCAACCCCAGGTACCCTGGGCGGTGGCGTCGAACGCCATGAGGTTACTGAGGCGCAGCTCGATCTTGGCCAGCGTGAACCCCACTACCAGCAGGGTGCCGGCGTGGGTCAGCAGACCGTATGCGGTCTCCTGGCCGCCCGGCTGACCGGAGCATTCGTAGATGTTCCAGCCGTGTGACGCGCAGCCCCACTCCTTGGCTTGGGCCTTCACCTGCTGCTTGAGGCTCTTGAAGTCCGTTTCTTTGGAATTGATGGTCAGCCCGGCGCCGTGCTTGGCGATGGCGTCGAGCTTCGCCTGGTCCACGTCGACGGCGATGACGTGGGCGCCGAGTGCGGCCGCGATTTGCGCACAGTAGGTCCCCACGCCGCCGACTCCCACGACTACGGCGAGATCACCGGCCTTCAGGCAGCTCCGCACGATGGCCTGGTAGGGCGTCGTCACGGCGTCGGCGATGACCGAGAGCTCGGGGAGGTCGTAGCCTGCCCGATCCTCGACCTCACACAGGCCCCGACCCGGCACCGCGACGTACTCGGCGAACCCACCGTCGATGTCGTTGCCCGGCATCATCTGGGCACGGCACGCGTTGCCGCGCCCCTGCGCGCACAGGTCGCAGGTCCCGCAGGGGATCACGGCCGGGACGATGACCTCGTGATTCAGCAGGTGGCGGTAGTCGGCGCCGGCCTCGACGACGGTGCCGCTCACCTCGTGCCCCAGCGTGAGGGGCAATGGTTTCTTCGTCGGCACGCCGTCCTTCCAGAAACCGATATCCGTGTGGCACACGCCGCAGCCGGCGACCTGGACCAGTACCTGGTCGTCCTCCGGCTCGGGCCGGGAGACGTCCCGCACCTCCAGGGGCGCTCCCACCGATGTGAGCTGTATCGCCTTCATGATGCTACCTCGCCGTCGTTGGAGGTGATGCAGCGAACGACCGGCACCGGAGGTCGCTCGCCACCCTCAGGAGTCGCTACCTGCACGTCAGGCCTCCCACCAGGTGGCCCGCGAACTCTTCCCCAAGCTCGGGTGCATGGATCGCTCCTTCGGGGCGGTACCAGCGCGCGATCCAGTTGATGGCGCCTAGAATGGCGAAGACCGCGATCTTCGAGTCCACCTGACGGAACTCTCCGTCCTTGATCCCGCGGTCGATGATTCTGCGCAGCTCGCGCTCGTACCGGTCGCGGGCGGCGATGATCTCCCGCTGCCGCTCAGCCGAGAGCGCCGTGACCTCGAACGCCAGGGGGGAGCCCTCCAGCGTGTCGGTCATGATGCGGACATGCTCGCGGATGACGTAGGCGAGCTGCTCGCCCGCCGTGTCCAGCTTGCGAGCGTTCTTCATCATGCGATCGATCTCGCCGAGTGACTCCTGATGACACTCGTAGAGAATCGCTTCCTTGTCGGGGAAGTAGTGGTACAGCGCGGTCTTGCGGACACCGAGGTGCTCGGCGATGTCGTCGAGCGTCGTGGTGTGATAACCGTTCTCGCGGAACGCACGCAGCGCGGCGTGGAGAATCTCCGCGCGCCGGCGCTTCCGCTTCTCGCGGACGTGTGGTGAGAGTGTGGTCGGTTCGCGGCCGTCGGACATGGGTCCGCCTCCGCCGTGCCCAATTTGAATGACCGTTCAAAATTTTAACCTGCGGTCTGGCGATGTCAAGCGACTCCCTGGAGGAGTATCAAAGGCTGGTTCAGGAGCGGTCGGAGAGGTGGCTGCGCCGAGGGGTGCACCGTATTCTACTCGGTGGTCGGTTCCGGGGTCGGCGTTCACGAGGGCAGGTCCTCGCGTGCGTCGGTGCCAGAAGCGTTCATGGGTCGGGTCGCACGGGCGGGCGTTCGCTGCGGGAGCCAGCTATGAAGAATGCAAGTGAGCATCGGGTGGCCACGTTGAAGCAGGCGCTCGAGGCGCGGCCGCGCGTCTCGCTCGCCACGTTGCCAACACCTCTCGAATTCTGTGCCGGCTTGACGCGCGAGCTCGGTGGCCCCGACATCTGGGTCAAGCGGGACGATCTCACGGGCCTGGCCACGGGCGGAAACAAGACCCGGATGTTCGAGTACGTCCTGGCCGAGGCCGTCGAGAGCGGGGCGAACACGGTGGTGGGCGGCGCGGCCGTCCAGTCGAACTACTGCCGCCAGCTCGCGGCCGCGTGTGCGAAGCTGGGTCTGGATTGCCACCTGATCCTGCGGAAGGTCCGGGGCGCCAAGGACGACGAGATTCAGGGTGGCATTCTGCTCGATCTCCTGGTCGGCGCGAAGGTAGAGATCATCGAAGGGGTGGACTGGGTAGCCCACGGTGAGCTCATCCGACAACGCGGACGAGAACTGACGGCACAGGGTCGGAAAGTCTACATTGGCCGCGCTGGAGACGAATCTCACCTCGGGCTCTACGCATGCGCCTATGCGCACGCATTCGTGGAGCTCATCGAGCAAGCGGAGGCTCTGGACCTGACGATCGACGAGATCTGGGTGAGCTCGTCGGACGCCACGCAGGCCGGTATCGCCATCGCCGCGAAGTACGTGGAATCGCCAGTTCGCATAGTCGGCCTTCCGGCGCTCCCCAGCCCGATCTTGCCGGACTGGACGTTCCCCGAGTGCATCTCCTCCCACGGGAACGAGTGCGCCGAGATCCTGGGCCTACCCAGCAGACTCGACCCGGGAGACATCACGAGCATCGTGGATTACGTCGGGCCCGGGTATGGCGCGGTGACTGATGAGGCCAGACAGGCGATGCGAGTCGTCGGG
Source organism: uncultured Gemmatimonadaceae bacterium (assembly GCA_964348295.1). GTDB lineage: Bacteria > Gemmatimonadota > Gemmatimonadetes > Gemmatimonadales > GWC2-71-9 > WVYX01. Next base: position 64,899 of record CAYGBV010000002.1, on the reverse strand, counting down.
AGGTGCGAGGGACTGCTCCTCGACCCCGTGTACACGTCGAAGGCCATGGCCGGTCTGATCGATCATGTCCGGCGAGGCTTGATCGACTCGGGTCGGACGGTGGTCTTCATCCACACCGGGGGCATCCCTGCGTTGTTTGCGTATGCAGAGTCGCTCGAGCTGGAGGATCTGTTGCAGGCGTGAGGGCGCTTCGCGTTGCGGGTCACGCGAAACGCAACTGGATGGAATATCCTCTCTCTAACGGTGTTGACGCAGTGTGGAGGTGGGCATGAAACGAGCTCTCAGGTCAGTGATCGGTTCGCTGTGGTTTGCCGCTGCGGTTGGGGGTCTCCTTGCGAGTCAGCAGGTCGGCTGGGCTCAGGCACCCGACATTGCCGAGGAAGTCAGGGAGAGTGTTCGGGCTCGGGTGGATCACGGCTACAACTTCGGCATCGTGGTGGGCGTCGTGAGCCCGGCCGGCACACGGTACTACGGGTACGGGAAGACCGCGGCCTCCGGCGGTACGACGCCGGATGAGCACAGCGTTTTTGAGATTGGGTCCATCACCAAGGCCTTCACCGGGATACTCCTCGCGGACATGGTCGAGCGGGGTGAGGTCCACCTGGAAGATCCCATCGAGCTGTATCTCCCGAGCACGGTGCGTGTGCCGACGCGGGGTGGCCAGTCGATCACTCTGGTTCACCTCGCTACACATCGATCTGGCCTGCCGAGACTGCCCGACAACATGGATCCGGCCGACCCCAGCAATCCGTACGCGGACTACTCGGTGGAGCAGATGTACGAGTTCCTGTCGGGTCACACGCTGCGCCGGGATATCGGGGCCGAGTACGAGTACTCGAACTTGGGCGGCGGCCTGTTGGGTCACGTTCTCGCACTGCGAGCTGGCCGGAGTTACGAGGAGTTGGTCACCGCGCGGATCGCGGACGAGCTGGGGATGGCCGCTACCAGGGTGACGTTCACGCCCGAGATGCAGAGCCGGCTGGCCGTCGGGCACCGTGGCCCCAACGAGGTACCCAATTGGGACATACCGACCCTTGCAGGGGCAGGCGCATTGCGATCCACGGCGCACGACATGCTGCTGTTCCTTTCGGCCAACATGGGCCTGACGGAGAGCCGGTTGCTTGGGGCGATGGAGACCTCGCACGAGTCCCGTGAAGAAGCCGGGTCGCCGAGCATGCGCATCGGGCTCGGGTGGCACATCCGCCTCAGTGGAGAGCGCGAGATCATCTGGCACAACGGCGGGACGGGAGGGTACCGGAGCTTTGCCGGCTTCGTTCGAGGAGGACAGACCGGCGTGGTCGTTCTGAGCAACACGTCCACGAGCGCCGACGACATTGGCTTCCACATGCTGGACCCCAGCCTGCCTCTGCGCGAGATCCAGGTGGCCGTGGACGTAGATCCGGCGCTGCTCGAGAGCTACGTGGGGAGGTATCAGCTCCAGCCCGAGGTCATCATCGACGTCGCTGTGGAGAACGGTCAACTGACGATGCAGGTAACTGGGCAGTCGAGGTTCCCGCTCTACGCTGCCTCGGAGAGTGAGTTCTTCCTCACGGTGGTCGATGCACAGGTCACGTTCGTGAAGGACGAGCAGGATGAAGTGACTTCCCTGGTGGTACACCAGGGCGGCACCGATCGCACGGCTCGCAAGCTGGGTCCGGACGAGGAACCGACGGTGAGGGCGGAGGTGCCCGTCGATCCGGAGATCCTGGAGAGCTACGTCGGGCGATACCAGTTCGCGCCGGGAGTGGTGCTCGACGTCACCACTGAGGACGGCAAGCTCATGGCCCAGCTCACTGGGCAGGCTCGCTTTCAGGTCTTTCCGCAGTCGGAGACGGAGTTCTTCTACAAGGTGGTGGATGCGCAACTGACGTTCGTGAAGGACGAGCAGGGGAACGTCACCGCGCTGATCTTGCACCAGGGCGGAGTTGACCAGCGGGCGAACAGGATTCAGTAGGTCGGTCGGCTGGGCCGCCCCGAGGCCATCGGGCGAGGACGGTGCGGTAGCTCGTTCCTCAGTAGCCGGTCACGTAGTCGACCCACGCGTTCTCCACGGGGACGAACCCCTGGAACGGGGCGAGGGCGCGGCGGATGTTGCAGGAATTGTAGGTGATGTAGACGTCGTCGCTCAGCTCGCTGATGTCGTTCACCTCGACGGCTGCGCCGAGCGTCTGGTTCAAGCCAGATACCAACATGCCCCGGATCACGGTGGAGTCGGCGTCGGGATCAAACTCCCCCCCGACGAGGACGATGCCGTCCCACGCGAAGAAGCTCCCCTCGGTCTCGAGCTCACCGGTGACGACTAGTAGTCCCGTGCCCGTCGTGTTCTCGAGAACGACATCCCCCCGAACGAGGGACGATCCGAACGTCGTGTCGCCCGATTGCACGGTGGCGTGCTCGGGAAGGAACCCTCCGTCGATGGTCGCCTCCCAATCGATGCCGGCGTCCTCTGCGACCTGAGACCATCCGCCCTTGAGCTCCGCCGCTGGCGAGCCGGTGGTCTCTGGTGGAGCATCGGAGCCGCCTGGTGCCCGGAGCCCGCCGGTCGCGTCGGCGCTGCACTCGTCGTTGCCGTCGATCACGAATACCGGGCCGGGGGCCCACAGCACGCCGTTGATGGCCACGAGCACGGCGAGCGGGCTGAAGCTCGCCTGGTACCAGTGGGCGACCTGGCCCACGGTGTGGATCGCCTGCGACTCGGCTCCCTGCGGCGGCTCGATGACGTGACCGGTCGAGCGGACGAAGTAGGTCCAGGGGGACAGCGAGTCGGCGGGCTTGCGGACTAGGTGCGCTACCACGTCGGCGTAGCCGCCGACGACGTTGATGCGGAGCGAGTCGTTAGTGACGGGCCGGGCCGTGACCGTGCCGAGGTAGGTCTGCAGCCCGCTCTGCGCGATTGCCAGGGCCTGGGTGACGTCGCTGCTGCTCTTGGCGCTCCACAGGTCCGCGCGCACGCGGACCATCGAGGCGGTGAGCATCACCGTGATGCACGCCACGAGGAAGAGCGTGACCGGAATGGCGAATCCGTCGGTGCGGCGCAGGCGCGCGCCAACGGCACTGCGGGTGCTGGGCGCCAGCTTCATGGGGTGGCGGACCGTGGTTGGGCCGCGTAGGGCGACGCAGCTTGGCCACGCGATTACTGCGGTGGCGCAGCGAGATAAGGGATATCCTACACCTGGCGAGGCGCTCCGCTAGGGTAATCCCCGTAACACGTTGTAGGGATGCGAGTTACGGGGTTGCTGGCCGCCAGCGGCGCCGCCGGATGCGCCCCGCTGCCGGCGGGTGGCTCGGCCCTAGCGCTGATCGAGCCGCAGCACCGACTGCAGCAGCACGTTCGCCCCGTTCTCCACGTCCTCGGGCCGCGTGAACTCCTTGGGGGAGTGGCTGATGCCGTCCACCGAGGGTACGAACAGCATCCCCATGGGGCAGATCCTGGCCAGCGTCTGCGCGTCGTGGCCCGCCCCGCTCGGCATGTGCTTGTAGGACAGGCCCAGCGATCCTGCGGAGTCGGCTATCAGCTCCCGTATGGCGGGGTCCGACAGCGCCGGATCGACGTTGGCGTGTTCCCTGGTCCAGGTCGCGGGCGTGTCGTGCTTCTGCGCTAGCTCCTCGAGCTCGGCGCCGATCTGCCGCCACAGGGTCTCGATGGTTTCGGTCTTGAGGTCGCGCAGCTCCACTGTGAGCCGCACCCGCCCCGGGACCACGTTGGGCGCGCCCGGCTCCACCAAGAGCCGACCGACGGTCCCCACTTGGGCACCCGGCATCGCCTTCACGATGCGGTCCACGGCCAGCACCAGCTCCGCCGCCGTCAGCATGGCGTTGCGGCGCCGGTTCATCGGCGTGGTGCCCGCGTGGTTGGCGAAGCCCTCGATGGTGACGTCGTAGTGGTGGATGCCGACGATCCCCTCGACCACGCCGATCTGCACGCCTTCCTCGTGCAGGATGTTCCCCTGCTCGACGTGCAGCTCGAGGTAGGCCGCGACGCTTCCCGGCTTGTGCTTTGCCGCGGCGAGGCGCTCCGGGTCGCCCCCGATGCGCGCGATCTTCTCCGCCAGCGGTACGCCGTCACGCCCCGGGCTGCGCAGCTCGTCCTCGGAGATCAATCCGACGTACCCGCGGCTGCCAGTGAGGCCGCTCTCCTCGTCGCACCAGATCACGACGTCGAGCGGGTGCCGGTTGCGGTAGCCGGCCTCGGCGATGGTGTGCGCTGCCTCGATGGCCGACAGCGAGCCCAAGTCACCGTCGTAGTTGCCGCCGTTCGGCACCGAGTCGATGTGGGAGCCGAACAGGATCGGCTTCGCATCCGGAATGGTGCCCGCCCTCGTCCCGATGATGTTGCCGACCGGGTCGATGCGGACGTCGAGGTCGGCCTCGCGCATGATGCGCATGGCGAACTCACGCCCCGCGATGTCGGCGTCGCTGAAGGACACGCGGCTCACGCCGCCTTCGGGGTTACGCCCATATTGCGACAGGTCGGCGAGATGCTGGTTCACGCGCGCGCCGTTCACCCGCAACTCTCTCCAGTCCTTCACCTGTCGGCGGCCGGTCACGGCCTGCAAGGGTGTCATGGCCAATGCTCCCAGCGCAGTCGTCTGAACGAAGTCACGGCGATTCATGGTGTGCATGGGGCCCCCTATCCCTGCGCGGCCGGCGCCCTGTGCGTGCCGGTGTCCGGCACGGCCGGCAGGAACTCGCTAAATGCCTCACCGTAGATGTCCCACACGGTCACGAACAGGGCTGCCACAATGGGTCCGATGATGATGCCGACGGCACCGAACAGGAACAGACCCCCGAGCGTACTCACCAGGACGAGCAGGTCCGGCATCTTGGTGTCTCGCCCAACCAGGATGGGACGCAGCACGTTGTCCGCGGTGCCCACCACGGCAATGCACCAGGCTGCCAGGACGATCGCCGTGATCAGATGGCCGGTGGCGGCCAGGTAGATGCAGCCCGGGATCCACACGAGCGCGGTGCCCACGCCGGGGATGATCGACAGCACGGCCATGATCGTGCCCCAGAACGCCCAGCCGGGGATGCCGGCCACCCAGAAGGCCAGCCCCCCCAGCGTACCCTGTACGATGGCGATCACGAACGTGCCCTTGATGGTCGCCCGCGCTACAGAAGTGAACCGCTCCACCATGCGGTTCTCTTCGGTGGGACCGAGCGGCGTGTAATAGAGGATCTTCTTGAGCAGCACCTTGCCGTCCTTCAGGAAGAAGAACATGGCGTACAGGATGATGAACAGGTCCAAGAAGAACGCAGCCGTGCCGCGCGTCGCCGCCGCGACGCTGTTCAGCAGGAAGGTGCCCACGTACCCGGCGAACTGGCCTACCTTGGCGACGATCTGGTCCTGATAAGGCTGGATTGTCTCCCAGAACGGCAGCCGCGTCAGCAGCCGGTCGAACTCGTCGGGTTGCTGGATATGGCGCTCCACCCAGGGGGCCACCGACTGGCTCACCTGCAGCGCCTGCGCCGTGACGATGCCCAGAAGACCGCTGAGCGGCACGATGACCACGAGCAGCACGATCGCGATCGTGCCCAGGGATGCGGCAGCCTCCCGTCCCCTGAAGAGCGTGACGAGCCGTCTATAGAGGGGATAAGACAGCCCCGAGAATATCGCCGCGAGCAGCAGGTCCATCGCGAAGCGGCGGATCATCGTGAGGAACAGGAGGCTGATGGCGACTACGAGCAGCAACAGGAAGATCCTGCCGAACCGCTGTTGGACGGTGGGCTTGTCCATGAGTGTGCTCCGGGGAGAAGTCGTGGTCTCGGCTGAGGGTCCACCAACGATGCACCGAATTGCCGAGGGCGGGAAGCCCGTGGCTCGCGGTGGGCCTGGTTAGCGTTTCCCTTGCTCTGCTGACAGATTGACCCCATGCCGAGACCCAGCGCGTTTGCGGGCGTGGCCCGCGTGCCCTTCCTGCTGTTGCCAGTCACGCTGGTGGCGTCGGGTGCCGCCGCCGCGGCGTACGATGGACACTTCAGCTGGTCCCGCGCCGTGGTGGCGCTGGTCGGTCTGGTGGCGCTGCACGTGGCGGTGAACGTGCTGAACGAGTGGAGCGACATGCGCACCGGCATCGACCTCCACACGCGGCGCACGCCGTTCTCGGGTGGGAGCGGGACGCTGCCGGCGGGCGCCATCTCGTCGCGGGCCGCGCTGGTGTTCGGGCTTGCTGCGGCAGCAGTCGGGCTGGCCATCGGGGTCTGGTTCCTGACGCAAGTCGGGTGGGTGCTGCTGCCTGTGATGATCGTGGGCGCCGTGTGCGTGCTGGCCTACACCGACGTGCTGGCGCGCATCGGGGTGGGGGAGATCGCAGCGGGCCTGGGGCTGGGCGGCCTCCCGGTGATCGGGACCGCGCTGGTGCAGGACGGCACGCTGGGACCCGCGGCGGTGGCGGCCGCGGTGCCGGCCACGTTGATGACGTTCAACCTGCTCCTGCTCAACGAGTTTCCCGATGAGGAGGCCGACCGCGCCGGTGGTCGGCGCAATCTCGTCCTCCTGTTGGGCAGGCGTGGCGCCGCCCACACCTACGCGGGGGCAGCTCTCCTCACACCCGTGGCGATCGTCGCCGCCGTGATCATGGGTGTCCTGCCGGAGTACGCGCTGGCGGCGGTGCTGCCCTCGGCCCTGCTGAAGGAGCCGCTGCGCTGGGCGTTCACCGACCCCCTGAGCCCCGTGCCGATTCCGGCGCTGGGGGCGAACGTCGGGTGGAACTTGGCGACCAACCTGTTCCTTGCCGGCTCCTTGGCGCTGGCGATTCTGCTCTAGCCCGCCTCTGTTCAAGCTGTAACGCAGACCGGAGCCGTCCGGTCGCGTTTAGCGCAACCCCCTCGACTGGTCACGCGTCGTCTAAGAGAGGGAGGTCTGCTGGCGTCACCACCGCCCTCGTGGGCCTCCCGGCGTCGGGGGCTGCCGATACCCTCTCCCCGAGAGGCCTTCAATGAGTCCGACTCGGTTCACCACGGCCTGGGCGCTACTGGCCCTGGCGGCGTTGGTACCCCGGGGCATCGCTGCGCAGGAGGCCCCGTCTGCCATACGCTCCGCGCCGGTCAGCGACGTCCGCTACGATGTCACCATCAACGCGGAGCTGGGGGCACGCCGTCTCATCCGCTCCAGCATGACGTTTCGGACGAGGGATGACGAACCGGTCCTTCTGTCCCTCCCGGCGTGGACGCCGGGCTCATACGAGTTGGATAACTTCGCGCGGTTCGTCATGGCGTTCACCGCGCGCGCCGGCGAGGCGGAGCTTCACTGGGACAAAGTCGACTACGACACGTGGCGGGTGGTCCCGACGGGTGCACAAACGGTGACCGTGAGCTTCGACTACCGGGCCGACACGCTCGACACAGGGATGGCCGGCGCGTTCGAAGATTTCGCGTACTTCAACGGCACGAATCTCTTCCTGTATCCCGAGGGGCGTAGCCTCGAGTTCGCATCGCGTGTGGCGATTCACACCGAGCCCGGCTGGCGCGTCGCGACGGGGCTCACGGCTGCCGGCGCGCCGGGCCAGTACACGGCGGCGGACTATCACGAGCTGGTGGACATGCCGACGTTCGTGGGGCGCTTCGATCTGGACAGCATGCGGATCGACGGGGTGTGGCATCGCATGGCCACCTATCCAGAGGGGGTCTACCGGGGCGAGGCGCGTGCAGCGCTGTGGGAGCAGATCGGACGCATGATGCCACCCATGGCTGCGGTCTTCGGCGAGACCCCGTTCGAGACCTACACCACGCTGATGCTGTTCGACGAGGACTATCCGGGCGCCTCGGCCCTCGAGCACAGCAACTCGCATCTGGGGATCTATGTCACCCAGGCAGTGGGCAGTCCATTCCTCACCGAGATCTGGGCTCACGAGACCGTCCATGCCTGGAACGTGAAGCGGCTGCGGCCGGCGGAGCTGGTGCCGTACGACTACGGGCGTGCCCAGCCGACCACCCTGCTGTGGGTGAGCGAGGGCATCGCCGACTACTATGCCGACCTGGCGCTGGTGCGGGGAGGCGTCGTACCGGCCAGCCGCTTCTACGAAGCCACCGCCAGCAAGATCAGTTCGGTGGCGAACGCGCCGCCCGTCGCCCTCGAGGACGCCTCACTCTCGACGTGGATTGCGCCGGTCGATGGTGCGGGACGCCTGTACTACGACAAGGGTTCGCTCGCCGGGCTCATGCTCGACATCCTGATCCGCGACGCGAGCGGCAACCGCGCGTCGCTCGACGACGTGATGCGGGAGCTGTATGAGAGCACCTACAAGGCCGGCACGGGCTTTACCGAGGGGCAGTGGTGGCAGGCCGTGAGCAGGGCGGCCGCGGGCCAGTCGTTCGACGATGTCTATCGGCGCTACATCGATGGACGAGAGCCGTATCCGTGGGACGAGGTGCTGCCGCTCGCGGGTCTGGCCCTCACGGTTGACACCACGCAACGACCTCTGATCGGGATCGCCACAGGCCGGGACAGCACGGGGGTGTACGCGCAGTATGTCGCTCCGGGTGGCGCGGCCGAGGCGGCGGGTGTCCAGGTCGGAGACTACCTGCTCGCGGTCGGGACCATCGAGGTGCTGAACGACGAGTTCGGGGCGCAGTTTCGCACGCGGTATCGCGGTGAGCCGGTTGGAACGCCCTATCAGATAACGGTGCGTCGGGGGTTCGAGACGGTCACCATCGACTCCGAGCTCCGCTTCGTGGAGGAGATCAACTTCGCGGTTCTGGAGGCACCGGAAGCATCGGCTAAGGCGATCGCGATCCGCGAGGGCATCCTCACGGGGAAGACAGAGACGTAAACCGACCGAAGCGCTCGGTTTTTGGGACGGGCGTCGCGCGCCCGACTGGCCGGCGGGCGGTACGATCCCTATTGTTGGGATGTTGGACGGCGGGGCCGGTTCCTGCACGAGCGGGGGGTAGATGAGCTATCCCAAGAAACACCGCGGTAGGAGGAAGATCGGGAGCAAGCGGCGGCGGATGCGGCGCAAGCGCCGCCACAAGCACTAGCCTGCTGCGGGCTTGCCAGGCGCTGATCGGACGCTCGCCTGCACGAGTGAGCGAGTGCGTATGTCTGCGCCCTGCGCATGCGATTGCGCGGGGCGTTCTGCGTTGAAGGGAGCTTAGGGATGCGCGACTGGAGTCGGAGAGAGTTCGTCAAGACGTCGGCCTGGGGCCTGGCGGTGACCGCGACCGGGAAGCTCGGCTGGCCGAAGCAACCGAGCGCGCGGGTGAGCCTCGTCCAGGTGGGTGGTGGGGGACGTGAGGCCGCCATCCGCCAGGCGGTGGAGCTGGTGGGCGTGCCGGATCTCGCGGGGAAGTGGGTGGCGCTCAAGCCCAACTTCAACAGCGCCGACCCGTACCCCGGATCCACCCACCCCGAGACACTCGGCTTCCTGGCGCGCTACCTCGATGAGCTGGGTGCCGAGCGCGTGACCGTGGCCGACCGCAGCGGCATGGGCGACACGCAACTAGTGATGCGCGAGAAGGGGGTGCTGGACCAAGCGGAGTCGCTCGGCTACGACACGCTGGCCTTGGAGAACCTGCCGCGGGACGGGTGGGCCCACATCGAGCACCCGGAGCTGCACTGGGACCAGGGGTTCCACCTCGGAGGGATCTTCCGCGAGACCGACGCCATCGTCCAGACCTGCTGTCTCAAGACCCACCGCTTCGGCGGGCACTTCACCATGTCGCTCAAGAACTCGGTGGGGATGGTGGCTAGGACTGTGCCCGCCCTGCCGCACGACTTCATGCGCGAGCTCCACTCCTCGCGCTACCAGCGGCACATGATTGCGGAGCTCAATCTGGCCTATGAGCCGGCCATCGTCGTGCTGGACGCCGTGGAGTGCTTCACCCACGGCGGTCCGGACAAGGGGACGGTGGCACAACCCAACGTGGTGCTTGCCTCCACCGACCGGGTCGCGCTCGACGCCGTGGGTGTGGCGATCCTCCGTGAGAAGGGGACGACCCCGGATGTCTCGGAGGGAACGATCTTCGGACTGGAGCAGATTGCCCGTGCGGTCGAGTTGGGGATTGGCGTGGATCGCCCCGACGGAGTGGAGATCCTGACTGCCGATGCCGCGAGCAGGGGGTACGCGGAGCAGTTGACCGAGATCCTGCTCGCTGCGTAGGTGGCGCTCCATCGCCCGGTAGGCCGTCACGTAAATACGACAACGATATACCCCATTATTCGTGCAGAGCCGTCCTGACCACGAAGGGACGGCTCTGCTGTCCTCCAGCGGGGACGACCCGGCGCCTCGCCGCTCGGCACCTCACGGCTAATCCATAACGAATCAACACGTTACGGCTGGCGGATCGGTTTGGTACCGATCTTGCTTAACCCCTCCTTCAGTGAACGTCGCGCGACGGGGCGCGATGCGGATCACCACCATACATGGGTGGAGGCGTAGGATGCGGGGGACGACGGCAGTACTCGGTGCAGCGACGCTGCTCATCACGCTGGGAGCATGCAGCGATTGGACGGGTCCGGATGTGCACGTGGTGGGGAATGGGCAGCTCGTGACGCAGGCGCGCCCCGTTGCCGGATTCGACGGCGTCATTTTGAGCGGAGCCGGCCGTCTGATCATCGAACAGACGGGGCGGGAGGCCCTCACCATCACCGCCGAGGATAACATCCTGCCGTACCTGACGTCTGACGTCCGGGACGGCCAGCTGATCCTCGGCACGGTTCCCGACGTCAGCCTCTCGCCGACCCGCGAGATCGTGTATCGGGTGGAGCTGCGGCACCTGCGGGACATCGTGGTCTCGGGCGCCGGGGACGTACAGGCGTTGGGGATCGACACCCCCGAGCTCCACGTCGTGGTGAGTGGAGCGGCGAACGTCACGCTGCAGGGCGTCGTCGACTGGCAGGACCTCGTAATCTCCGGGTCCGGGACGTACCAAGCACAGGAGCTGTACAGCCGGCTGGCGAGCGTCACCGTCTCGGGGAGCGGTGTGGCGGTGGTGCGGGTGAGCGAGCGGCTGGACGCCACGGTGAGCGGCAGCGGCTTGATCGAGTACATCGGCAACCCGTGGGTGAACGCGATTGTGTCGGGCAGCGGGGCCGTGCGGCGGATCGGGTAGCTGCGTAGCCACTGGTGACTGCCTGGAGGCCAGGAACATGAGAGCACAGATCGGGAAGGGAAGCGCGAGAGCGGGCCGGTCCGGCAGGCGGGGAACGCGCCGGGGGCGGGGACGGAAGCGGCGCGATGTGCAGGAAGCGCCGCGCCCTCCCAAGGGCGCTAACAAGCTCAAGCCCACGCTGTACATCACCGCCGTGCCGCCGCTCGGTCCGGAGCCGGCCTCCTAGCGTCTCACCGGTTCCGATTCCCGCCGGGCCTGTGTAGATTCGGCTGCGCGGGAATTGTGGCTCCCGCAGGACCCAGAACTACTGAGAGAAGGGCGGTCTCGCCGAGAGACCCACGACCGCACCGATGGCACTGCCACTTCCAGTCATAGAAGAGTCGGCCCTGTCGCAGGGCGAGATCCGCTCCCTGCAGCGCGACATCCGGAAGCTCGCGGCTGAGCGCGGGGCCGTGATCCTGTCACACAACTACCAGCGCCCCGAGGTGCAGGACGTCGCCGACTTCGTGGGTGATTCCCTGGGGCTCTCCCGGCAGGCCGCCGCCACCGACGCGAGCGTGATCGTGTTCTGCGGCGTCCACTTCATGGCGGAGACTGCGGCGATCCTGTCGCCCGAGAAGCGCGTCCTGCTGCCGGACCTGCGGGCGGGCTGCTCGCTGGCCGACACCATCACGGCTGAAGACGTGCGGCGCTGGAGAGCAGAGTTCCCGGACTACCTGGCGGTCGGCTACGTTAACACCACGGCCGCGGTGAAGGCAGAGCTCGATTACTGCTGCACCAGCGGCAACGCCGTCGAGGTGATCGACGCGCTTCCCGAGGATCGCGGCATCCTGTTCCTGCCCGACTTCTTCCTCGGCGCCCACATCAAGCGGCTGCGCCCGGAGCGCAAGATCGAGGTGTGGATGGGCGAGTGCCATGTGCACGCCGAAATCAACGCTCGGACCCTCAACCGGGCGCGCAAGCTCCACCCGGATGCGGATGTGCTGGTACACCCCGAGTGCGGTTGCGCGGGGCAGCTGATCTACAGCATGGGGCGCGGCGACGTGGATCCTAAGGGGTTGTACATCACTTCGACCGAAGGGATGATCCGTCGCGTCAAGGAGAATGGGGCCCCCCGCTACATCGTGGCGACCGAGGTTGGCATCCTCCACCGCATGCGGCAGGTGGCGCCGGACAAGGACTTCCTGCCGGCCGACCCGGAGGCCAACTGCGCCTTCATGAAGACGATCACCCTCCCCACAGTGTGGAACGCGCTGCGGCACGATGAGCACGTCGTGACGGTGCCCCCGGACGTAGCAGATCGGGCGCGCACGGCGCTCAACCGGATGGTGGCGATTGGCTGACCCGAGCCACCCGGATACCACAGAACTACCCAATCTCGAGACCGAAGCAGACGAGCTCGCCCGGCGCCTCCTCGCCGAGGACGGAGCCGACCTCACGACAGACCTGACAGTCGCCGCGGGCCAGATGGGCGCCGGGGTGGTGCGGGCTGGTGAGCCCGTTGTCGCCGCCGGTCTGGCGTATGGCGAGGCGGTGGCCCGGCACGCCGGGTGCAGTGAGGTGGAGTGGCAGGCGGGCGAGGGCGAGGCGGTTCGCTCCGGCGGCAGTCTCGGCGTGGTGCGTGGTGATCTGAGGGCCATCCTCCGAGCCGAGCGGCCGCTGCTGAACCTGCTGCAGCGCGCATGCGGCATCGCCACCGCGACGCGCAGCTTCGTGGACGCTGTCGCCGGCACTGGGTGCCGCGTCCTGCATACCCGCAAGACGGCCCCTGGGCTGCGTGGCTTCGACGTCCGCGCGGTGCTCGCCGGCGGCGGATCGCTGCACCGCGTCGGGCTGGCGCGCGTGGTAATGATCAAGGACAACCACTGGGTGGCGCTGGGTCGGGCCGGGCTCTCTGTCGAGGAGGCATGCCGGGATGCGCGCGAGCGTGGCGCCAGGGCCGTCCAGATCGAGGTGGAGTCCGCGGCTCACGTGGAAGCGGCCTGCCGTGCCGGTGCCGATCGCCTGCTCATCGACAATCAGCCGCCCGAGGTGTTCGGCGAGCTGGCGACGCTGGCGCGGAGCCTCGCACCCGACATCGAGGTCGAGGCGACGGGCGGCATCACTTTGGAGATGGCCCGCGCCTACGCCGACCGGGGGGCGGACTATGTTTCTGTGGGCGCGCTGACCCACAGCGTGCGGGCGGCAAGTCTCTCGTTGGAGCTCGAGTAGCGGGGGTCAACTCCGAGGTCATTCATGGCGCTGATTCTGAACGGGGCGGGGCTGACGATCGAGCGGGTCGTCGAGGTGGCGCGGGGCGGAGCGCAGGTCGGGTTGGCGTCGGACGCCGAGCAACGCATCCGGGATTGCCGCGCCATGCTGGAGCGCAAGCTCGCCGCGCGGGAGACGATGTACGGCATCAACACCGGCATCGGTGAGTTCTCCGAGACGGTACTGAGCGAAGAGGAAGTAAGGGAGTTCCAGCGGTACCTCATCTACAACCACGCGGCGGGCATCGGCGAGCCGGCTCCCGAGGAGCACGTAAGGGCCGCCATCCTCTCCCGTATCAACGTGCATGCCAAGGGGCGTTCCGGACTCCGGCTCGAGGTCGTACGGCTGCTGGTGGAGATGCTCAACCGCGGCGTGACGCCGTACGTGTGCCAGAAGGGATCGGTCGGGGCGTGCGGGGACCTGGCCCCCATGTCCCAGATCGCCCTGGCGGCCATGGGGGAGGGAAAAGCCTGGTACGACGGGGAGCTGCTTCCCGGCGGCGAGGCTCTCGCGCGCGCGGGGCTCCAGCCGGTGGTGCTCCACGCCCGCGATGGCCTGGGCATCATCAACGGTTCCAACGTGATGACCGGCATGAACGCCCTGCACCTGTATGACGCCAACCGCTGGCTCAAGCAGGCGGAGATCGCGGCGGCCATGACACTCGAGGCCCTGAACGCCAACATGACGCCGTACCATCCACGGCTGCACGAGTCGCGCGGCTTCCCCGGCGCACTGCGCAGTGCGAAGGCCATCATGAAGTGCGTCGCAGGGAGTGACATGCTGCAGGCCGGCCGTAAGCGGGTGCAGGATGCCTACTCGATGCGCAGCACGCCCCAGGTGATCGGTGCGGCCCACGATGCCGTGGCCTACGCCCGCAGTCAGGTGGAGATCGAGCTCAACGGTGTGGGCGACAACCCCATCTTCTTCGCCGACGAGGAGCTCGTGCTCACCGGTGCCAACTTCCAGGGGACGCCCGTGTCCCTTCCCATGGAGATGGTGGGCACTGCCGTCACGATGGTCTCGGTGCTCTCCGAGCGGCGACTCAACCGGCTCCTCAACCCGGCGCTCTCCGCGGGCCTGCCGCCCTTCCTCACGGAGCGACCCGGATTCCACAGCGGTCTCATGCTGAGCCAGTACACGGCCGGGACGCTCATAGTAGAGCAGCGCATGCTCTCCTCTCCCGCGGCCAACCAGTCGATACCGGCGGCCGCCGACCAGGAAGACTTCGTGAGCATGGGCATGAACACGGCGATCAAGAACGGCCAGATCCTCGAGAACGCCTACGGTGTCTTGGGGATCGAGCTCATCGCGGCGGCGCAGGCCCTGGACCTGCGGGGGCACAGGGTTGGGCGGGGCGTGGCCGCCGCCCACGAGGTGGTGCGGCGGCACGTGGAGCATCTGGGCGAGGATCGGCCGCTGTTCCCCGACCACACGCGCATGGCCGAGGTGGTGGAGTCGTGTGAGATCTTGGAGGCGGTGGAGGCGGTGGTGGGCTCGCTGGAGGAGTGAGGTGAGCGGTCGCCTCGAGGCCGGCAAGGACGGCCCCGCAGCCGCGTAAGTGGTTGCGGGGCAATTTGTCAGGGCTCCGATCCAGGTGCCCGCGCTGGGCAGCTCTAGCGGGCTACGCCGGCGGGGCCTCCAAAGCCGACCGAAATACTTCTCTTGCGTATGAAACATTCAGTACGTATTTAACGTATAAGAGTAGCGCCACTGAGGAACTGATGAACCAGGAAACCAGGGACTGGATCGAGCGGATGGGCTTGGCCATCGAACGCCTCGGGGCCTCCCGCACCTTCGGGCGCCTGTTTGGCCTGCTGTTGGTGGCCGAGCGCCCACTCTCGCTCGACGAGATGGCCGAGCAGCTGAGCGTAAGCAAGGCCTCGATCAGCACCAACGCCCGACTCTGCGAGCAGCTTCAGATGGTGCGCCGCATCAGCATCCCCGGCGACCGGCGGGATTACTATGAGATGGTGCCGGGGTCGTTCGAGCGCATGCTGGCCGTGCGCATGCAGGTGCTGCAGCAGATGATCGACCTGGCCGACGAGGGCCTGGCGGCCGTGGGAAGCGGAAACCCGCGGGTCCGCGCGCGCCTCACGGAGATGCGCGATTTCTACCAGTGGACGGGGATGGAGATGGCTGCGGTGCTGGCCCAGTGGCAGCGGGAGAAACGGCGGCGCGACGCCCGCCCCACGGAGGGAGCCAAACGATGACGGTCGCAGCGCGTCTCGATAACGTGAAAAAGATCTACCGTACCGGCGACGTCGAGGTGCACGCCGTGCGCGGCGTGAGTCTCGTGATCGAGAGCGGCGCCTTTCTCTCGATTGCCGGGCCCTCGGGTTCAGGTAAGACAACCCTGCTCAATCTGCTGGGCGCTCTCGACACCCCGAGCGCCGGCACCGTGCGGATCGGCGAGCGCACGACCGAAGGGCTCTCTGCCAGGACCCTCGCGGATTTCCGCAACACGCACCTGGGCTTCGTGTTCCAGACCTTCAACCTCATCCCGGTGCTCACGGCGCGGGAGAACGTGGAGTTTCCACTCCAGCTCCAGGGCGTGGCGGACCGGGGCGAGCGCCGCCGGCGGGTGGACGAGTTGCTGAGCGAGGTGGGCCTGGATGGGCTCGCCGAGCGGCGGCCCTCGGAGCTAAGCGGTGGGCAGCAGCAGCGTGTGGCTATCGCCCGGGCGCTGGTGAAGAACCCCACGCTGGTGCTGGCCGATGAGCCCACGGCGAACATCGACAGCGGGACGGCGCTGGAGGTCATGCGGCTGATGCAGCAGATGAACGAGCGGCGCGGCACGACGTTCGTGTTCTCGACGCACGACCCGCTGGTGATGCGCCACGCCACGCGGCTGGTGCGGCTGCAGGACGGTGAGGTGGCCTCGGACGAGCTTCAGGGCGGGGTGCGTCATGACACCTGAGACCCTGCCCGGCCGGATCGGGTGGATTGCGACGCTGCGCCTGGCGTGGCGCAACCTGCGGCGCAACCGGCGGCGCACCTGGATCACGGCGGTCACCGTCTCGCTGGCAGTCCTGCTGCTCCAGCTGAGCATTGCCGTGATGATCGGTGTCGAGCGGCAGTCGTACGACAACCTGATCAACTACCAGACGGCGCACGCGAAGCTCTACGCCGTGGGCTACTTCGAGAACCGCGAGGAGCTGCCACTCGACTACACCCTGACGGACCTGGATCAGCTGCAGGCCACGGTGCGGCAGGTATCGGGTGTGGCGGCCACCACGCCGCGGCTCGTATTCCAGGCGAGTCTGTCCGACGGCGTGGACCAGGTGGCGTGCTTTGGCACCGGCATCCAGCTCACTGGCAGCGACACCGAGGTGTTCCGCATCCCACGGGCCATCGTGGCCGGGGGGTTCCTGCAGCCGGGCGAGGAAGGGATGCTGCTGGGCTCCGGGCTGGCGGAGTTGTTCGACGTAGAGGTCGGCGACTGGCTCACGGTGCTCACCAAGACGCGCGACGGCGCGTACGAGGCGCTCGACCTGCCCATCGTGGGGATCGTGGGAACCGGTAACCCAGTCATCGACCGCAACACGTTCCTCGTGTCTCTCGAAACGGCCCGCTACATGCTGGACCTGCAGGAGGAGGCGACGGAGGTGGCCGTGCGCTTCTCGCTGGGGGCACGTGAGATGGCCACGCTCCGCGCCCTCGTCGAGAGGGTCGAGCACCTCGGCTACGAGGTGAAGGGCTGGCGCGAGGCGGAGGCCGACTTTCTCGCGTTCGCCGCCATGAAGCGCCTGGGGAGCGTCGTCATGCTCAGCATCTTCGTGGTGCTGGCGCTGGTGGGCGTCACCAACACGGTCCTCATGGCGGCGTTCGAGCGCACCCGCGAGGTGGGCATGCTGATGGCCATGGGTTTGCGCGCCGGGGGCGTGCGCAAGCTGTTCCTCACCGAGGGCGCACTCGCGGGCCTGTTGGGCGGCGCGGTCGGCTCGCTGGTGGCGCTCGGGCTCATCGCCTACCTGGCGTCGGTGGGGATCAACATCACCGCCTTGTACGGTGAGATGGACATCGGCTATCCGGTGAAGGACCGGATGTACGCGGCGCTTGAGCTCGGCGTGTTGGTCGCCGTGTGGCTGGCGACGGGGGTAGCGGCGGCGGCAGCGTCGCTCTATCCCGCTGCGCGAGCGAGTTGCAAGCCACCGGTCGAGGCGTTGCGCCATG
Organism: uncultured Gemmatimonadaceae bacterium; assembly: GCA_964348295.1. GTDB lineage: Bacteria > Gemmatimonadota > Gemmatimonadetes > Gemmatimonadales > GWC2-71-9 > WVYX01. Next base: position 47,424 of record CAYGBV010000002.1, on the reverse strand, counting down.
CCTAGGCCGAGACGGCGCATTCCGCTGCTGCGCCTGGCATGGCGCAACACGCGGCGCCAGGTACGCCGCACCCTGCTCACAGCGACGGCCGTGATGGTCGCAGTGGCGGCGCTGACCTACGGGCCCGCCCACGTCACCGGCATCATGGGCGATTTCCTCGATACGTACGCGCGCACCGAGTCAGGACACGTGCAGATCCGCCGCGACGGCTACACGGCGCGCGAACGCTTCATGCCCGTGTACCTCAATCTGCCACGCGTGGACGAGCTGGTGGCTGCGGCGCGCACGCACGCCGGAGTCGAGGAGGTGCTTCCCAGGATCAAGGCCCCCGTGCTGGTGGATGGTGCCGGATCGAACCGCGGGGGCCTGCTGTTGGGTCTGGATCTCGAGCGGGAGGAGGGGTATCTGGACCCGGCGGCGATGGTCGCCGCGGGGCGGCTGCCCGAGCCCGGTTCGGGCGAGATCCTGGTGGGGAGGCGATTCGCCGAGAAGCTGCAGCTGCATGTGGGCGACACGGTCGTGCTGTTGGGACAGACCGCGTACCGGTCGCTGGGCGGACTGAGCGTAGTGGTGACGGGGCTCGCTGTCTCCGGCATGGCACAGTTCGACAACACGATCCTGATCGCGCCGCTGGATCAGGCGCAGGAGCTGGTCGACCTGCTGGGCGGCGCCACGGAGATACTCGTGTTCATGGATGACCCCGAGGCGGCACCAGCGCTCGCCCAGGTCCTCGAAGAGGAGCTCGACCCGCTGGTTCCCGGTGGGGTGGAGGCCCGCTCGTGGAGGCAACAGGGGATGTTGGCGAGCATGATGCAGGTAGCCGAGGCCGCATTCGGTGTCATTCTCTTCATCATGCTGCTCATGGCGGCCCTCATCATCGTCAACACGATGCTGATGAGCGTGATGGAGCGGACGCAGGAGTTCGGGATGCAGGCGGCGCTGGGCATGCGGCGCAGCGACATCGTGGTGCTGGTGCTGGCGGAGGGGTTCGTGATCGGCATCATGGGCGCGGTCGCGGGTGGGGCGTTGGGCACTGGGTTTGCTCTGTGGCTGGAGCGTACGGGTATCGACATACGGGCAGCCGCGGAGGCCATCGATTTCCCGTTCCAGGGCGTCATGTATCCCGACTGGCAGCCGCGGTTCGTGATTGCGGCGGCGGTGTTGGGCGCCGTCACGGCGGTGATCGCGGCGCTGTACCCGGCGTGGCGCGCCGTGCGCCTGACGCCGGCGGAGGCGTTGCGGACATGACCCTGCGAAGCTGCCGCTCCGTGGCGCTAGCCGCGGCGCTCGTGGTCCTCGCCGCGGGGCCCGCCCGGGCGCAGGTGACCGCGGAGCAGATCCTCGAGCGGGTGGACGACAACATGACCATCCGCACGGTGTACAGCCGCGCCATCATGAGCATCACGTATCGCGAAGGGGACGTGCGCGATCTGGAGTTTGAGTCGTGGGCCGAGGGTGAGGAGCGCTCGTTCCTGGAGTTCACCTCGCCGGCGCGCGATGCGGGCAGCCGCTTCCTGCGGGTCGAAGACAAGATGTGGATCTACCTGCCGCGCGCGGCGCGCAGCGTGCGCATCCAGGGCCGCATGCTGGAGCAGGGGCTCATGGGAAGCGACTTCTCGTACGGCGACGCCAGCGAGAACCCCAGCATGGTGAGCGACTACGATGCCGTAATCGAGCGGGAAGAGTCGTTCGACGGGCGTCCCACCTACGTCCTGTTCCTCACCGGCAAGGGCCGCGGCCTGGCCTACCCGCAGCGCCGCATCTGGGTGGACGCGGAGCGCTGGGTGCCGCTCAAGGAGGAGCGGTTCGCCCGCAGCGGGAAGCTCCTCAAGACGGCCGTGCTGAGCGACGTGCGGCAGATCGCGGGGCGCTGGTATCCGTTCCAGATGGACCTGGACAACGCGCTCCAGGCCGACACCCGCACCAGCCTGCGGTTTCTCGAGCTCGAGTTCGACATCGAAATCCCCGGGCAGGTGTTCTCCCTGCGGAGGCTCGAGCGGGGGTCTTGAGCCGCCTCCGGGCACTCAGCCCGGCACTTAGTGTAAGAATTCCCACCTGGCGGCCGTTTAGTAGACGGTCTATCGTACGTGGACCCAACGATCCATCGGAGTGGTCCCGCGTGTCCCACCAGCTCGATCGCGTAACGTCCGCCCTGGCCGGCCGCTATGAAGTGGAGCGCGAGCTGGGCAGCGGCGGCATGGCCACGGTTTACCTGGCGTACGACGCCCGGCACGATCGCAAGGTAGCCATCAAGGTGCTGCGGCCGGAGCTGGCCGCCACGCTGGGCAGCGACCGGTTCCTGCGCGAGATCCGGATCGCGGCGAAGCTGACTCACCCCCACATCCTGCCGGTCTACGATTCGGGCGACGCGGAGGGTTTCCTCTACTTCGTGATGCCCTACATCGAGGGCGAGTCGCTGCGGCAGAAGCTCGCCCGCGAGGGTGAGCTGCCCGTCGGCGAGGCCGTGCGCCTGGTGCGCGACGTGGTCGATGCCCTCGCCTCGGCGCACAAGCAGGGAATTGTCCACCGCGACATCAAGCCGGACAACGTACTGCTCTCCGAGGACCACGCGCTCGTGGCGGACTTCGGGGTGGCCAAGGCAGTGAGCGCGGCCGCGGCCGGCCACGAGTTCACGAGCGCCGGCATGGCCGTGGGGACGCCGGCCTACATGGCCCCCGAGCAGGCGGCGGCCGATCCGAACGTGGACCACCGGGCCGATATCTACGCCGCGGGCGCGATGGCATACGAGATGCTCACCGGGCGGCCGCCCTTCGAGGGCACGACGTCCCAGATGGTGCTGGCCGCCCACGTCACCGAGACCCCCACGCCGGTCACACACTACCGGCCGGCGGTGCCTCTCCCGGTAGCCGCCGTCGTGATGAAGTGTCTCGAGAAGAAGGCGGCGGACCGGTGGCAGAGCGCCGCGGAGCTGCGCGCGCAGCTCGACGCCGTGAGCACCCCGAGCGGCCCCGTCACGCCGACCGGCATCGGGGTGGAGCCGACCGTCAGCGCCGAGGTGATGTTCCGCCGCAGCCACCCCGCCCGGGTCATGGGCCTGTTCGCCGGCGCGTCGGTTGTGCTGCTGACGCTCGTCTACCTGCTGATGGTGCAGCTGGGGCTGCCCGATTGGGTGTTCCCGGGCGCCGTTGTGCTGTTGGCGGCCGCCCTCCCCATGGTCATGCTCACGGGTCGCGCGGAGCGCCAGCGCGCGGCGTGGCGCGCGGGCCTCACCAGCAGGACGCCGGCCGATGGCGGGATCCAGGGCTTCCTCACCTGGCGCAACGCGCTTGCCGGGGGCGGCGTGGCGTTCACGGCACTCGCCGCGGCAGTCGGCGGGTACATGACGATGCGGTTGCTGGGAATCGGACCGGTGGGCACGCTGGTGGCAACCGGCGTGCTGGAGCGGCAGGAGCGCATCGTGCTGGCCGAGTTCGAGAACCGCACCACCGACTCGACGCTGGGGCAGACCGTCACCGAGCTGTTCCGCATCGACTTGACCCAGTCGCCGGCGGTCACGGTCCTGGACCGGGCGCAGGTGGACCAGGTGCTGGAGCGGATGCAGCGGGACCCGGATGTGCCGCTCACTACCGACCTGGCGGCTGAGGTCGCCGAGCGCGAGGGGCTCAAGGCCGTTGTCGCCGGCGACATCCTGCAGGTGGGAAACGGCTACGTGGTCTCGAGCCGGCTCACGGCCGCGAGCACTGGTGAGGTACTCTGGGCCGCACGGGAATCCGCGTCCGACGCCGGCGAGATCATCCAGGCCGTGGACGATCTCTCTGCGAGCCTGCGGGCGCGGGTGGGTGAGTCGCTCCGCACCATCCGCACCGACGCCCCGCTCGACCGTGTGACGACCCGGTCTACGGAGGCCTTGCGCAAGTACGCCCAGGCCGACCGGGCCAACAATCAGGGCGATTACCAGCGGGCCATCGGTCTCCTGGAGGACGCGCTGGTGCAGGACAGCACGTTTGCCATGGCCCACCGCAAGCTGGCCGTCATTCTGAGCAACCGGGAGCTCGATCGCGACCGGGCGCGGGAAGCGTTCACCAGGGCGTACGAGCTGCGCGAACGGCTCACGGAGCGCGAGCGCTACCTGGCAGAGGCGGCGTACTACACGTACGTACAGGATGACCAGCAGGCTTCGATCGAGGCCTACCGCAGCCTGCTCGAGAGGTACCCGACCGATCAGATAGCGCTGAACAACCTCGCCGTGAACCTGGGCTCCCTGGGGCGGGAGGAGGAGGCCGCCGAGCTATACCTCCGCTCCATCGAGCTGGGTGGCGCCCCGGCGGTCACGTTTACGAACGCTATCGAGGTGCTCTACAACCTCGACCACGCGGACACCGCAGCAGCGATCCTGGAACGGTTCGAGGCGGAGTATCCGGCTCACCCCGAGGTGCTGCGCTACCGTGCCGCGCTGGCCAGCTCGCAGTTCGACTACGACGCCGCTGAGGAATCCATGACGGCCCTGCGGGTGGCGCAGCGGGGCGATCCGGTGTCCGACGTGGCGACCGGCATGGAGCTCGCGGGATATGCGGTGGCTCGGGGCAAGGTCGGGCAGGGCCGGCGCCTCATCGCCGAGGCCTACGAGCGACAAGCGGATGCCGGGCTCGATGCCATCGGTCGGCCCTGGGAGGTGTTCAGTGCCGAAGTCGACGCCGTGGTGAGCCTGCGCTACTACGGCGATGCGGACGGTGCGGCGGCTGCCCTCGACCGGGGGATGCGGAGCACGGCATTCGACACGCTGCAGCCCGAGCAGCGGCCGTACCTGGACTTCGCCACGCTGTATGCCGAGGCCGGCCGAGTGGCGCAGGCCCGGCGGCTGGTCTCGCAGTACGAGTCGCTGGTCGACGAACAGACCCGGCAGCAGGCGGGTGAGCGCGCAGACTGGCATGGCGCGCGGGGGGCCATCGCCCTCGCGGAGGGGCGCCCCGAGGAAGCCGTAGCGGAGTACCTGGTGGTGCGAGAGGTGCTGCCGAAGTGCGTACTGTGCGGATTGGTAGAGCTGGCCCTTGCGCACGATGCCGCAGGTATGGTGGACTCGGCGGCGGCGTTCTACGAGCAATACCTCGCGACCCCGGTCCTGTTCCGTGCGGGTCAGGACAACGTCAACGTATGGCTCGTGTTCCGGCGCCTGGGTGAGCTGTACGAGCGAGCGGGCGACAGCGATCGCGCGCTATTGCATTACGGCCGCTTCGTCGAGCTGTGGCGGGATGCCGATCCGGAGCTCCAGCCGCAGGTCCGCCAGGTCCAGGAGCGAATGGCCCGCCTCGTGGGTGAGCCGCGCGCGACCGACTAGGCCGTAGCACGGCGCCGGGCGAGGTCGTTGGGGGCGACGCCGCCGGGTGTCGCCCTTGTGGTTGCATTCCGGTCGGCTCCGAGCGCACCGCGCCGCTCCGCTGTGCCCGACGCACCTCGCGGGGCCCGTAGCGGCCGCGTGGCCGGAGCACGGGCCCCGTGGGTATTGTTCTCCTGAAGCAGACGGCGCTCCCCGAGTTCCCTCCGGAGCGCCGCAACCGGGAAGTGAAGTGTCGGGAAGGTGAGGAGACCTCCAAATGCCAGACTTCAAGCACGTGAAGATTCCCGAGGGTGATCTCGTCACCGTCGAGAGCGGAAAGCCCGTGGTGGGCGATCGCCCGATCGTAGGGTCGCTGCGTGGAGATGGAATCGGGCTGGACATCACGCCAGCCATGAAGCACGTGGTCGAGGCCGCCGTGAAGCAGGCCTACGGTGGGAAGAAGGAGATCGTGTGGTGCCCCATCTACGTGGGGCTCGATGGCCTGCAGAAGTACGGCGAGGTGCTGCCCCAGGAGTCGATCGCGGCGATCCAGTACCTCAAGGTGGCTATCAAGGGCCCGTTCACCACCCCCATCGGCGAGGAAACGCACGTCTGTCTGTACTGCGCGCACCAGCAGTACCACGATGGTACCTGCGACAAGTGCGGCAAGGACGATGGCGTGGCACCGCGCTTCCGCTCCATCAACGTGGGACTGCGCCAGGCCATGGACCTCTACGCCTGCGTGAGGCCCATCATGTACTTCGAGGGCGTGCCGGCGCCCAACAAGTACGCCGACCGAGTGAACTTCGTGATCTTCCGCGAGAACACGGAGGATGTCTACGCCGGTCACGACTTCGAGCGCGGCAGCGACACTGCCAAGGCTCTGATCGATCTGGTGAAGCAGCAAACCGGCCGCCAGATACGCGAGGACAGCGGGATCGGCGTGAAGCCGATCTCAGTAACCGGCACCAAGCGTCTGGTGCGCAAGGCGTGCCAGTGGGCGATCGCCAACGACCTGCCCTCGGTGACCCTGGTTCACAAGGGGAACATCATGAAGTTCACCGAGGGGTCGTTCGCCAAGTGGGGCTACGAGGTGGCCACTGAGGAGTTCGGCGACACGTTCGTGAGCGAAAAGGTCCTGTGGGAGGAGCTGGACGGGAAGATGCCGCAGGGCAAGAAGCTGGTGAACGACCGGATCGCCGACTCGATCTTCCAGCAGATTCAGACGCGACCCGGTGAGTACAGCGTGTTCGCGCTACCGAACCTGAACGGTGACTACCTGTCGGACGCGGCCATCGCCCTGGTGGCCGGCCTCGGCCCCGGCCCCGGCGCCAACATCGGGGAGGAGGTGGCGCTGTTCGAGGCGACGCACGGCACGGCGCCCAAGTACACGGGGATGGACAAGGTGAACCCCGGCTCGATCATCCTCTCGGCGGTGATGATGCTGCAGCACATGGGATGGGCGGAGGCGGCCGACCTCGTGCTCAAGGGAATGCGGCAGGCGATCAAGGACGCGCACGTGACCTACGACTTGGCCCGCCTCATGAACGCGGAAGGCCGCAAGGACGTGAACGAGGTGTCGTGCTCCGGCTTCGGTGAGGCGATCGTGGGGCGGATGTAGTACCGGCTAGGAGCGTGCCGCTCACGAGTGCCCCGCGGGGAGCGATCCCTGCGGGGCATTCTCACGACGTCACTCCTCGGTGTCGCCTTCCGCTGCCTCGTCTCCCGGCTCCGCCCCGTCGCCGCGCATCGCCTCCAGCAGCCGCTCGATCAGCCGATCGGCCGCCTCCAGGATGGCTAGGGCGAGCTGGCGCAGCGCTTCCTCGATCGATGGCGTGGAGCCTTCCGCCTGTTTCGTGTCACTCGGCATGAGTCCCAGAATCTCCTCGAGTTCCGCGTCGGCGCGGCGTCTCGTCTCGGCGGTGTTGGGTCCGACGGTGCGCGAGCGGCGCTTTCCCTGCTCAGTCCATTGAATGCGGACCTTGCCGTTCTCGACGTAGCGTCGCCCCGTGTGGGGCGGAGTGCCGAACGTGCGGGTGTAGCGCGGGTCGCGTCCTTGCCGGCGAGTGGGCATGGGGTTCTCCCTCCCATCTACTACGGGCGGCGCGCGAGGGGAGATTCAGCCACGGCCGCCGGCCCGTGTCTCGGATTGCTACGTCAGCCGGGGGAGGCCGGGTGGCGCAGGCGCGACCACGCCTCGATGCCCGGCTCTGCCGAGAGCCACAGCAGCAGCGTAATCAGTACGGCCGAGGTGAGGCACCAGGCGCAGGTGGCTCCGATCACGAATGGCTCCAGGAACGTGAGGTAGATCGAGAACACGGTGCCGAGAAAGGCGGTGCCCACGAGCGCCACCGCGGCCCGCTCGGCCGTGCGGCCGCGTGCCACCCCGGCGAGTAGCCACGCGGTGATGATGACGATGTACCCAAGTAGTCCCAGGAGCCCCACCGGCACGATCCCGAACAACACCGCGTACTCGCTCTGCTGCACCGCGTTGCAATCGCCGACCGGACCGCAGATGGCAGTCGCACCGCTGGCTTCGATGTAGCTGAGATATCCCGCCACGACGATGCCGAGCGCTGCCAGGATTGGAACCGCGAAGCCCGATTCCCCCGGTGTCTTGCGAGCGGCGGCGAGCAGCGGCACCGCAAGCACGCTCCCGATCATTCCCAGCAACACGAGGATCGCCAGCCCGTTGCCGACCGGGTCCTGGAGGAAGCGTTCCCGGAACGAAAAGCGGCGCTCCACGATCTGCTCGAAGGGAACGGCGGCCGCGGGCGAGTCAGCCGTGGGTTCGGCGGGTGTCGTCAAAGCGGGCGCTCGAGCCGTGTCGGCTGCTGGCTCGGCCCGCGCCGGCTCCTCGGGGGGCGGCTGAGCCGGTTGTGTCGCGATTGCAGGAGGCTCCGGCTCCGGTTCTGCTGGCTCCGCCGCCGCCGTCGCCGGCAGAGGAATGCTGGCCACCGCCTCAGCGAGCCCGGCGACGGCCGGCCAGCCCGTGCCGCCGGATGCCAGGTGCGCTCTGATGATCCCGTGCAACCGGCTGGGGATCTCGATCGCCCCGACGAGCACCTCGTCGGCCACAATGAGCCGGGGTACGCCCGACCGCCGCCCCGTCGTGGGGTGGCTCTCGAACGAGGCCTGGTAGAGCGCCCCACCCACGGGGCGCGACGCGTCCACCATCAGGATCTCCAGCTGGCCATTGGTGACGAGGAAGAGGAACTGCTCGGGCCGCGGGAGCTCATCGTTCACGAGCACCTGCGGCTCACCGCCGTACACCCGGAAGAAGGTCGGCAGGTCCTGGTTGATCACCTGCTCGCAGTGCGGGCAGGTCGGAGAGTAGAACAGGACCGCACGTACGGCCTGGGCCCGTGCCGCCCGCGGCGGCAGCAAGCCGACCAACGGCGTGATGATCGCGAGGGCGATCCAGAGCGTCCTCATCCCGTCCTCACCGAAGGGTGCTTCCGTTCCTCCGGCAACCTACCCAGGCGTGCTCGTGGATTGAAGGCTGGCTGCATAGCTTTGGGGCCATGAACGGCATCCCCGAGGGGCTCGAGGCGGCGCTCGCGGAACGCTACGAGCTGTTGAGCACGATCGGGCGGGGTGGGATGGCCGCTGTGTACCTGGCCCGCGACCGCAAGCACGATCGTCACGTGGCGGTCAAGGTGTTGCGGCGCGAGCTCGCCGCCTCGCTCGGCAAGGATCGCTTCCTCAACGAGATCGAGATCGCCGCCCGGCTCACCCATCCCCACATCGTATCGCTGCATGACTCGGGCGACGCCCGTGGGTTTCTGTTCTACGTCATGCCGTATGTGGACGGGGAGTCGTTGCGGGGCTTGCTCAAACGCGAGCGGTATCTCACGCCGCTCGAGGCAGCCGACATCGCCCTTCAGGTGGCCGATGCGCTGGGCTACGCCCACCGGGAGGGCGTGCTGCACCGCGACATCAAGCCCGAGAACATCCTGCTCTCCCAGGGTCACGCTTTCGTGGTGGACTTCGGCGTCGCCAAGGCGCTGAGCAGCGCGGGTGGTCCGAACCTCACCCGCACGGGGTTCGCGCTGGGAACGCCGGGGTACATGAGCCCCGAGCAGGCCGCCGGGGTACGTGACCTCGACGAGCGCACCGACGTCTACGGGCTCGCGTGCGTGGTCTACGAAGCGTTGGTGGGCGAGCCACCGGGGCTGTGGCTCACCGAAGAGGCGGTGCGCCTGGGACGGTTTGTGGATGCTGAGTCGCACCACCGGGAGCAGCTCGACGGCCTGCCGGGCCGGCTGGAGCAGGTGCTGGCCCGCGCGCTGGCGATGCGGCGGGACGACCGCTTCACGACGCCGGTCGAGTTCGTCGAGGCGTTCGTCGCGGTAACCGGTAGTGCCGGCGCCGGTCCCAGATACAGCGACGCCGATCTGAGGCGGGTCATTCAGCGGGCGGCGGAGCTGCAGGCCAAGTATCCCACCGAGGAGGGGGTGACCTTCTCCGTAGGCGGGGTCGAGCAGATCGGTGCGCAAGTGGGCATCCCGCCAGGCCGCGTGCGCGAGGCGATGGCAGAGCTGGACCCCCGGCTGGCTGAGCCCACCGCGCCAACCGCCCGACCCCCCCAGGCGTGGCCCGCTCCCATCACGGTGCGCGTCGACCGCACGGTGGACGGCGAGGTCACCGAGGAGCTGTACGAGACCATGGTGCAGGAGATGCGCCGCACGCTCGGCACCATCGGCAACGTCGCGCGGGTCGGGCGGTCGCTGGTGTGGAGCTCGAGCACCCCCGGCGGCGTCGGTCGCAACGTGCGCGTCGCGGTGACCCCGCAGGGGGGTAACACGAGCATCCACCTGGAGGAGATGCTGGCCACATCGGCGGCAGGATCATCGGGGGCTTCGCCGGGTTCGTGGTGGGCGGCCTGCTGGGAAGCGCCGCGTGGCTCGCCATCGGGGCGCCGCAGGAGGCGGCCGGCCTGGCCACGCTCATCGGGCTTAGCTTCTCCGTGGGGGGCGCCTTCTTCGTGTCCCGCTCCATCCGCGCCAACACCGAGATGCAGCGGCGGCGGCAGCTCGAGGCGCTGGCGGGGCGGCTGGAGGCGATTGCGCTGGGCCGGGGGCCGCGCCAACTGCCCGGCTGAGGGCCCCGGCAGAGCCGCAGCGGCCTTTCCGATCCCTCCACTCCGGTTCCCGGACGAGCCGGCGCGGTCCGCCGCGCCCGCATTTGCCGCAGCGGAGTCCGGCAGCGGCAATCCGACCATTCCTCTGAGAAAGCTCAGTATTCAGTGAGCGCGGCCATGTAATCCCGAGCGGTCAACTAGGCTAGTCGCCATGACCTCGCGGCACACCGGGATACGATCCCTTCACTCCATCTTTAGGGAAAGTTTACTTCGGTCAAATAAGTTGATCGTTGGATATTCAGACCCCGCCTCTCCGCGTTGTGTGCGGCGACCGGGACGAGATTCCATGCATCGATGCTTGCTCTATAGGGGGACGAGAAAGGGGGAGGAGAGCCCGATGAGGAAGAAACTGTCATTGCTTGCAGGCGCCGCGTTCCTCGCGTTCTTCGCGATGGGCTGCGAGGGGCCGCAGGGTCCGCAGGGTCTGCCGGGAGCGGACGGTCAGGACGGCCAAGACGGCGCCGACGGTGTGAACGCCGCCGAGACGTGTACTGACTGTCACAACGACGACACGCAGCTGTTCGCCATCCAGGTGCAGTACAATGCGTCCGTGCACCGCAATGGCCGCGAGGGCGAGCCCGCGACCTTCGAGCGTGGCTACAGCACGTCCTGTGCGGGTTGCCACACGCACGAGGGCCACATGGAGGTGATGGCGGCCGCAGACCCAGGGGGGGCGACCGCTGCGCCCATCACTAACCCGTCGCCGGTGAACTGCCGCACCTGCCACGCGATCCACACGTCGTACACGCAGGCCGACTACGCGCGGATCTACAACGCCCCCGTGCCGCTGTTGGTCGGTGGCGCGACGTTCGACCTGGGTGAGGGCAACCTATGCGCGAGTTGCCACCAGTCGCGGACGGCCAGCCCAGCGCCGGACCTGGCGAATCCGGGCACGACGATTTCCATCACGTCCAGCCGCTACGGCTTCCACCACGGTCCGCAGTCCAACACGGTGAGCGCGTCTGGTGCCTTTGAGTTCGTGTCCGTTGCGGGGCCCAACACGCACGGCAACGCCACCGGCAACCCCAATGGCTGCGTCACCTGCCACATGGCGAACCCCCGTGGCAACCAGGCGGGCGGCCACACGTGGAGCATGGAGTACGAGTACCACGGCTCCGTGCGGGACTACACCGAGTCGTGCGATGACGCTGCCTGTCACGACGGGGCATTCGACGACGACTTCGATGCGACCAGCCGTCAGACGAACGTGCAAAACTTGCTCGATCTCATTGAGGCCGATCTGTTTGCGAGGGGAATCATTGACGCGACGGGGCACGTCATCGCATCGAGTACCACGCCTCTGGTAATCCGCAACGATCTCGCGGCGGCGTTCCTCAACTGGCAGATGCTCAGTGAGGACCGGAGCGTTGGCATCCACTCGCCGATGTGGGTGCAGGGTGTCCTGCAGGAAACCCTCGACACGCTCACGATCCTGCCGTAGAGTGGCGGCGTAGGGCTGCATTAGCTGAATCGAACAAGGAACAGGCATGGGCCCCTTCCCTTGGGGAGGGGCCCATGTTCTTGTGATGCCCTACAGGTTGCCGAAGGCGCTCAGGGCGATGTGTGTGGTGTGCTGGCCCTGGAACTGCCCCAGCGGCGATGGGCCGGTCAGCAGCTCGAGCCCCAGCCGGATGGCGCGCCGCCCCGCGACCTCCGGCAGCCACACCCCCGCCTGCGCGTTGATGCGCGGGTCCCAGTCGTTGTCCTCCTCCAGCTGGACGTCGAGGCCAGCGTACGGCAGGAACGTCGCCCCGTCGCGCGCGGGCCCGACCTCGGCCCCAAGGCGGATGGTCCAGGGTTTGGAATCTTCCGGATGCACGTTGTAGGCGTAGCCGGCGCCGGCGTAGGTGCCGAGCGCCGGGACTACGCGCAGGTAGCCCAATATGTCGAACGCGTCGCGGGAGAAGTTGTCTCCCTCCACCTCGAAGCGCCGGCTGTACTCGTCGCCTAGGTGGCTGCTGGTGTGGTAGTAGCGCAGCCGCAGCCAGTGGTCTCCCCGGTGCCATACGAGCGGCGCGGCGAAGATCCAGTCGGTATTGATCAGTTCCCGCTCGGTGACCTGCAGCCCGAACCGCGCGAATGCCCCGCCCTCGACGCCGATCACGAGCCCGTCCTCGACGGAGTCACCCGTGAGGAGATAGACGGGCAGGGTGACCCCCAGCGACAGCTCGGCCTCGACGCCGTCGCCGAAGGCATTGGGATTGTCTGCAACGTAGAGTAGGGCGGCCTTGGTGACCGGATCACGCGGCGCAGCCACCAGGTTTGGCAGGAGTTCCCGCTCCGGGAACAGGCGACGGACCTCCTGTGCCTCGACGAGCGCGGGAATGGCCAGGCAGACGAGAGCGGCGAGGACCCGGGGCCCCCTCCTCGATCGAAGGTTCGTGTACTCCTGGAGGTCTCTCACGGCCCTAATTCTACACGCACTGCAGGGGCGTGGTACTGCCTAGTATGTTCCAACAACCGTTTCCACTGTTTCCGAATGCGGGGGGACCGATGCGGTATTGGGTACCAGCGATTCTGCTTATCACATTCATGGCGGGCGCGTGCCGGCCTGCGTCCACGGAGCTGACCGACGCGCAGCGGGAGGCCATCGTCTCCGAGGTGAACCAGGCGGTTGGGGAGCTGATAGATGCCATGAACGCTCACGACGGGGACCGCGTCGTGAGCTACTACATGAACAGCGCGGACTTCGCTTACGTGGGCGTCACCGACATCACGGTCGGATGGGAGCACTTCGCCAATCTGGTGGGTCCGTGGTACGGCAGAAATACCGACGTCACGTTTGACTATGAAGTCCTGCATATACAGGTGCTCAGCCCCACGGTGGCCACGGTCATCTTTCAGGGAAGCTCCACGGAGGCCGAGTTCCTTATGTGGACCCAGGTGCTGGTGCGCGGCGACGACGGCCAATGGGCCATCGCCCTGGAGCACGAGTCGTGGCCCGAGTGCACCGAGCCACCGCGGAGCCATCCTGACGTGTCCTGACGTAGAGGCAGACATGCGATCCCATATAGTGAAGCGGCTTCTCGGCCCCGCCGCAGCCGTCGGGTTGCTCGTTGCAGCACCCGTCGCCGCCCCCGCCCAGGTCGGCGGCACGAATCTCGATACCATGCGCGCCGGCCGGTTCGACTACGGCAAGATGTGGACCTTCGAGTACGCGCCGACCGCGTACTTCAGCGAGACCTACGGCTTCGACGCCAACCAGGCGTGGTTCGAGCGGGCACGGCTCTCCGTGCTGCGCATTCCGGGGTGCTCGGCGTCGTTCGTCTCGCCCCATGGGCTGGTGGCCACGAACCATCACTGCGTGCGCAGCCGCGTGTCGGAGGTGAGCCGGCCCGGTGAGGGCCTGCTCGACAACGGCTTCTACGCGACGTCGCTCGGCCAGGAGCGGCGCATGCCGGGCTACTACGCCGACCAGCTCCTGGCGGCCGTGGACGTCTCCGACGAGGTGTTCGCCGCCTTGGACCAGGCGAGCGACGCCGAGCGGGAAGCGGTGCGCGAGCGCACTCTGGAGGCTGTCGGGGCCCGGCTCAAGCGGCAGTACGCCGAGCCGGGTGACTCCGTCTGGGTGCAGCTCATCGGCCTGTACAACGGCGGCCGCTACTCCGCCTACGTGTTCCGCCGCTTCACCGACGTGCGGCTGGTGGCGGCAGTGGAGCTGCAACTCGGCTTCTTCGGTGGGGACCCCGACAACTTCACCTATCCGCGCTACGCGCTGGACTACGCCTTCCTGCGGATCTACGACGCGGACGGGAACCCGTATCGGCCCGAGCACCACTTCGGGTGGAGCCTCGCCGGCGTGGAGCAGGACGATGTCGTCTTCGTGATCGGCAACCCCGGCTCCACGAACCGGCTGCGGACCACCGCGCAGCTCGAGTACCAGCGCGACGTGGACGTGCCTGCGCGGATCGGCTGGCTCGCCGGCCGGCACACGGCGCTGGGCGAGTTCCGCGCGGTCCAGCCCGACGAGGCCGAGGCGCTGAACGTCCGCAACCGGATGTTCAGCCTGTCCAACTCGCTGAAGGCCTCGACCGGGCGGCTCGCCGCGCTCGAGGATCCGGCGATCATGGCCCGGAAGGCCGATGCCGAGCGGCGGCTCATCGAGGCGGTGCAGACGAACCTCGAGCTGCGCGCGCGCTACGGTGGCCTGTTCGACCGGCTGGCCGAGATTCAAGCCGAGCAGCGCGAGGTAGCCGCAGCGCATGCGGCGTTCTACCGGCTGGCGCACCGCACCTACGGCTCGGCGGCCCTGCGCCGCATGATGTCCACGGTGGCCTACCTCAATGCCCTGGAGTCCGGCGCCACGGGGGAGAGCCTGGCGGCGATTCGAGAGGGGCTGCTGGCCATCCCCGATCATCCGGTGGAGCTGGAGCACCGTTATCTGGCGGCCCGGCTGGGCGACTTCGAGCGCTGGTTGGGGTCGGAGCACCGGCTCACGCGGGCCGCCCTGCAGGGCCGCACGCCGGAGCAGGCGGCCGCGATGCTGCTCCAGCAGTCGGCCCTGCGCGATGCCGCGTCGGCCGCCGCCGCGGTCGAGGCCGGAACGCTCAGCCACAACGACCCGTTGATGCGGCTCGCCGCGGCGCTGCTCCCTGTCTATGGGGGGTATCAAGCGGCCTACGGCGGCCTCGCTGCCGAGGAGCGCGAGCTGGAAGCGGAGCTGGGCCGGGTGCGGTTCGAGGTGTATGGCCGGGACGTGCCGCCCGACGGCACGTTCTCGCCGCGCATCACCGACGGCGTGGTGTCGAGCTACGAGTACAACGGGACCATCGCCCCGCCCTACACCACGTTCTTTGGGCTGTACGACCGGTTCCGGGCGCACGGCGGCGCGATTGACTGGAGCCTGCCGGAGCGGTGGCACCAACCGCCCGCCGGGCTCGACCTCCGGACACCGCTCAACTTTGTCTCCACGGCCGACACGTACGGCGGCAACTCCGGCTCGCCGGCCGTGACCCCCGACCTGGAGCTGGTGGGGCTCAACTTCGACCGCAACATCGAGGGCCTGTCGCGCGACTTCATCTATCTGCCAGAGCGGGGCCGCAACATCATGGTGGACGTGCGTGCGATTCGCGCCTCGCTCGATCACGTGTACGACGCCGACCGCATCGTGCTGGAGCTGGACACGGGCCAGTTGTTCCCAACCGAGGAGGAGGCGGACGCGGCGCGGCGATAAGGCCATCATCGCGCGCGGACCAGCGGCAAAGCGAAGCCCCACAGTCGAAGCTCGGCTGTGGGGCTCATCTTTCAGGGGCTCTGCTTCGCGCTACGACCCGCCGGCTCGGTCGTCCACGACGGGCCGCCCCATCATCAGCTCCTCGAATGTGGGAATCGAGTCCGTCTCGGTCTTCAAGAGCTCCGCCAGGGCCGGGCGGGCCAGCTGCGGATGGACCGCGAACCACGTCAGGTCCCGCTCCTCGACGTAGAAGAAGTGCACCTGCCCGTGTCCGAACACCATATGCACGACACGGTCGGCCGCGGTGAACTCGGTGTGGTGCCCAAAGCCGCTGCTCCCGGGGCCGATCCGCTGGCCCATGGCCAGCAGCAAGGAGTCGGCCTCCGCCGTGGCCGCGAACCGGCTCACGTAGAGCACCGCGCCCATCTCCTCGGTGCCGTAGTGGCCGATGTAGTTCTCGGGCGGCACCACCTCGGACTGGTGCATCTCGATCAGGATCCGGGTGGCCTCCTCGCCCGCGTGCGACTCGGTGAGCGCCAGGCCGTGGATCTGCGCGGGGAGCGGCGTGGTGGATTCGTCCGCCGCCTCACCGGCGCAGGCGGCCGCGAGCGCGGCCAGCAGGGCGGGGGCGGCGAATCGGATGCGTCGGGCGTTCAGCGGCATGACTGCGCCGACCTCCGTGTGCGAGCGTGAATAGGATCGCGGCCGGTCCGTCTCTGTCGGCCGTGCGGTGACGCGGGTGAACGATACCCAGGGGGACTCAGGTGGCTCAAGCCGGGCGCCTTGTCCGGGGCTCTTGACGGACGCTTGACCGGGGAACCGCATGGTGCAGCAGGGTTACAGACACTCGGAGGCACCAATGAGACAGCCTCTGCAGACTCACACCCAAGTGATCTGTCTCGGGGCCGTGCTGCTGCTCTGCGCCTGCCGCGAGCCGGTTGCGATGTGGGAGCGCCCGGGGTCAGGCCGCGCCGCCGCTGCGCCTGACTCGTTCGGCGGCGGCCCTACGGTCACGCTGCTCGCACCGCCCGAAGGAGCCGTCATTGCACAGAACGACTCGAGCATCGGGTGCCCGCCGCATGAGGCGCGCGGCTACGGGTTCCAGATCCAGTTCGACTGGACGGACGTCGCGCTACCGGACGGAACGGCCGGCTACTACCTGTTCGTCAAGAACCGGAGCGCCATGTACCCCATGATCGACTGGTTCGTTGCGGAGAGTGAGTTCGACTTCACGGCGTGCAACGGCTTCGTGATCGACCGCAACATGTTCGGGTGGTACTGGCTGGTACAGCCGGTGGACGCGTACGGCAGTGTCGGTGCGTGGAGCGATACGGCCAACTTCTCCTTTGCGCCGTGCCGTCTGCCGGATGGGCGCCGGTGTTGGGCGCCGCCCGAGTCGCAGCCACGGTAGGCTCGGCGGCCGCCACCGCTGGTGGCGTTCGAAGCCCGACGAAATTCATCGACATTCCCGCCGCGGCGTGAACCCATTGGGGCGACATCTGTGTATTGATGGGTGAGGGGAGGCTCGTGATGTGGCACCTCAGCCGGCGGGAGTTCCTGCGCCTGTCTGCGCTGGCCGTAGGCGGGGCGGCGGCAGCCGCGTGTTCGGGGGAATCCGACCCGTCGGGCCCATCCGGGCCTCTCCAGCCCATTGAGCCGCCGTGGGATCCTCCGGGCCCCTCCGATCCCATCGTTCCGGTGTCTGCGGTCCGTGGCACGGATCTCCCCAGCATGACCCGCCAGGCCCTCGACCTTCTGGGCGGCATCGGAGAGGTCGTCCACCAGGACGAGACCGTGTTCATCAAGCCCAACATGGTGACCATGCCCTGGGTGGCATCGGGCCGCATCTTCACCAGTGGGGAGTGCACCAAGCCGGAGATCGCCGTGGCCGTCGCCGAAGAGTGCCTCAAGGCGGGCGCCGCCGAGGTCATCATCGGCGATGGATCCCAGCTGCCGTCGCTGCAGTGGGAGCTGGCCGCCACGCTGGACGGCTCGACCACGTTGGTGCAGGAGGCGGAGCGCCTGACCGCGAGCTACGGCAAGCCGGTATCGGTCGTCTCGCTCGAGGTGGATTCGCCGAGCTGGGTCGAGGTTCCGTCGCGCACCTACCTGGGCACCATCGCGGTCTCGAGCCTCGTGGCCCACGCCGACCGCGTGATCTCGATCCCGGTGGCTAAGACCCACTCGTGGGCCCAGCTCACGCTGGCGCTCAAGAACTTCGTCGGCGTGACGTCGCTGGAGCGCTATGGCGTGTGGGTGAACGGGCACATGGATCGGGGTGGCGTGTTCGACCACAGCAGTCCGCGGGCGATCGCGGAGATCTACCTCGATGTCGTGGACGGCGTGAAGCCCGATCTCGCCGTCGTGGATTTCTCGCTCGGCATAGAGGGCTCCGGGCCGACTCGCGGATCGGGCGGCCGTACCGTGGACGTGCGGAGCCGGTTGGGCTCGTGGCTCGTCCTGGCCAGCGGGGATCTCGTGGCGGCCGATGCGACGGCGGCGCGCATCATGAGCCACGACGTGGCGTCGCAGAGGCAGCTCGTCATCGCCTACGAGATGGGGCTGGGGGAGCCGCGCGAGGAGGCCATCGAGCTGGTGGGTGAGCGGCTCGCGGACCTGCAGGTGCCGTGGGCACCCGCCCCGCTGCGGAACGACCTGTACGGCGGCCCGCTGTACGCCGCCAGGGCCTGCCCGTTTCACTACGCGTAGGGCCTGGGCGGCGTAGCTGCTGTAGATTTCTGCGAACATCGTGCTCAACCCCTGATGCCGCCCCTTCGATCTACTGGGAGGTGACTTGATGAGAGTGCTCCAGCTGCTATTGCTCGCGGTGCCTGCCGCGCTGTTGCTTACGGGCTGCGACGAATTGACTGGGCCGGGCGAGCTGGCGTTCGAGTGGAGTGGGCAGATCGCCCAGGGCGACCAGCTCGAGATCAAGGGGATCAACGGCGGCATCCAGGTAACGCTGGCGTCCGGCAGCACTACCGAGGTCACGGCGCACAAGCGGGCCGACCGGAACGATCCGGACTCGGTCACGGTCGAGCTGGTGGAGCACCCGGGCGGCATAACGATCTGCGCGGTTTATCCCGACGTGCCTGGCCAGCCTGCCAACGAGTGCCAGCCCGGCGACGGTGGCCACATGAGCGTGCAGGACAACGACGTCGAGGTGAGCTTCACGGTTCTGCTGCCGGCGGGCGTGGTGTTCACGGGAACCACCATCAATGGCAGCGTGACCGCCGACGAACTGCTGAGTAACGCCTTTCTGGAGACGATCAACGGCGAGGTCCGCGTCTCGACCACGCAGCTCGCGCTAGCCGAGACCGTGAACGGAGACGTCACGGCATCGGTGGGACTGGTAACCTGGGACCGCGACCTGACATTCTCCACCGTGAACGGCAACGTTGCCGTGGAGGTCCCGGCCGCCACGAACGCCGAGGCGCGCGTGCTGACGGTCAACGGCTCCGTCTCCTCGGACTTCACGCTGACCGAGGTGGCACTGGGTGATTGGCGGGGCACGCTGGGCGCAGGAGGCAGGGCGCTGCTGGTCTCGACGGTAAACGGCAACGCGAGCCTCCTGCGAGGGCCGTAGGAATCGGGGGTGTCGAGCCGGGCAGCTCGATCCGCCCCCGGCTGAAACACGCCCCCGGCTAACGCCGTAGAGGGAGACGGTTTCGAGCCGTCTCCCTCTTGTTGTCATCAACGGTGTCAGGAAGGAGCAGAGACATGTTCCGGATGGTGGTGTGGAGGTTTTCCACGGTGAGGCTTGGCTCCGCGCTCGCGCTGCTGCTGTCGCAATCCGCCGCTGCCCAGCAGCCCGGCGAGCTCGGCTACCACGATGAGTCGGTCATGCCTGGCGGCGTGATCGGCCAGCGCATCCAGTCGCTCATCGCGACGTTCAACTCCGATGATCCGGAGCAGGCGCGGCGCTTCCTCGAGGAGGAGTGCACCACAGAGTTCCGCGACCACGTGCCCATGGAGGAACATCTCTCGGTGTTCGCCTCGATCAAGCGGCAGTGGGGCGGCATAGACTTCCACAGCATTCGGACCTACACACCGCCGCGGCCGGACCAGACTGTCGTGATACTCAAGGACCGCAATCTCGGCGCCTGGCGGGCCTTCACGCTGCGGTTCGACGGCACCGCGGAGCAGCGGGTAGCAGGGATCGGCTTCAACGACGCCCGCACGCCGACCAACGTCTCGGAGCCGCCGCTCAGCGAGGTGGAGTTCCTCGGCGAGGTGGAGGCGATGCTCGAGCGGGCTTGTGCCAGCGACGTGCTCTCGGGGACGGCGCTGATCGCGCGGGGCGACGAGGTCCTGCTCACCCACGCCTGCGGCGAGGCCAGCAAGCGGTTCCATGTGCCGATCAACATCGACACCAAGTTCAATCTCGGCTCGATGAACAAGATGTTCACCTCCACCGCAATCATGCGGCTCGTGGAGCAGGGCGTGCTCTCGGTGGACGAGCCGATCAGCAAGTACGTGGACGAGACGTGGCTTCCCCGGGAGATGACCGACAAGATCACGGTCCACCATCTCCTGACACACACGTCCGGCTTGGGCAGCTACTTCAATGACCTCTACTGGGAGAGCTCGCGGCTCCGCTTCCGTGAGCTCGACGACTACAAGCCGCTGATCGAGACCGAGGAGCTGGCGTTCGAGCCCGGGGCGCAGTACCGCTACAGCAACACCGGCATGTTCCTGCTCGGGGTCGTCATCGAGAGCGCTACCGGGCAGAACTACTTCGACCACATCCGGGAGCACATCTATCACCCGGCCGGGATGCGTAGCAGCGACAGCTACGACATGGACCAGCCGGTCGAGAACCTGGCCATCGGCTACCATCCCGACGCGGATTCCGAGTTCGGGTGGGAGAACAACATCTATCTGCACGTCGTACGGGGTGGGCCGGCGGGAGGCGGATTCTCGACGGTCGGCGACCTGTACCGCTTCGCGCAGGCGCTTCTTGCAGAGGAGCTCGTGTCGCGCGAGTCTCTCGAGCTGATGTGGACCGACCACTCGGGTGAGGGCTACGGCTACGGCTTCGGGATCTCCGAGGGTCCCAACGGCCGGGTAGTGGGCCACGGGGGGGGCTTTCCAGGAATCAACGCCAACCTCGACATCTACCTCGACCGGGGCTACGTCGTGGCCGTGATGTCGAACTACAGCAGGGGGGCCGTCCCCATATCGCGGCAGATCAGCGGGTATCTGGCACGCGTGGAGCGTGGCTCAAACTAGCCCTGCGGTGAGGCGTACGGCCCGGGACGCTCACTCCTCCGCCTGGCTCCGCGGTGGCCCCCGCCGTATCCTTCGTTTGTTCACCCGAGGAGCCCATGAGCGACGAAGAGCGCGCCAGCATCGCCCAGCGACTCGCTATGTATCTGGACCCGTCCGGCGACGCCCCGCTGTACCGCCAGATCGCCGACCGCGTGTGGCTCGAGGTCGTCACCGGCACGCTCGAGACGGGTGAGCGCCTACCCACGGTGCGGCAGCTCGCGATCGATCTGGCTGCCCATCCCAACACCGTCGCCCGGGCCTACCGGGAGCTCGAGAGCCTGGGCGTGCTCGTGACTCGGGCGGGCGAGGGGACCTTCGTAGGTCTGGCGCCGCCCGACCCCGACACCATCGAGCGCCGGGCGCAACTCGACCGCCTGTGCCGCGACGTAGCGGCCCAGTGCGAGGCCCTCGGGCTTCCCCTCGATGAGGTCATCGAGACACTGATCGCGCTCCGTTCCTCAGAGCGCGAATCGAATGCCAAGAGGCGCTGAGTATGACTGAAGAGTTCCTTCCGGTCCGCGTTGCGCGCGGCTTGCCGACATCGCGCCCGCCCAAATCCCCGAATGACACGCGTTATCCGACGGCGGCGGTCATCTCCGGACTCGTCACTGCCGCGGCGGTCGGCGCTGCGCTGTTCGCCCTGCCCATCGATTGGGAGCCGTGGCGCGCGATCGTGGCGCCGGTGGTCACCGCGCTGACCGCCGCGCTGGTCGGCTCGTCCATCAAGTACGCCGACCAGTGGGAGAAGGCGGTCGTGCTACGGCTCGGCAGGTATCGCGGTCTGCGCGGCCCGGGACTGTTCTACGTGATCCCCGTGGTCGACCGCGTGAGCTACCACATCGACCAGCGCATCCGCACCACGGACTTCGGCGCCGAGTCGTGCCTCACCAAGGACACCGTGCCCGTGAACGTGGACGCGATCGCGTTCTGGATCGTGTACGACGCCGAGCGCGCTGCCCTGGAGGTGCAGCAGTACGAGTTGGCGGTGGTGCTCGCCGCGCAGACGGCCCTGCGTGACGCCATAGGGAAGCACGACCTCGCGGAGTTGATCCAGTCGCGCAAGGAGCTGGGCCAGGGGCTACAGCGCATCCTCGACGAGAAGATGCACGACTGGGGGATCCAGGTGCAGTCGGTGGAGATCCGTGACGTGATCATTCCCAAGGCCCTCGAGGAGGCGATGTCACGCCAGGCGCAGGCCGAGCGGGAGCGCCAGGCCAGGATAATCTTGGGCACCGCCGAGACAGAGATCGCGGACAAGTTCGTCCAGGCGGCGGAGCGCTATCGCGAGCATCCCACCGCCCTCAACCTGCGCGCCATGAACATGCTGTACGAGAGCATCGTGAAGCGCGGCTCGCTGATGGTGGTGCCGTCGGGCCTCGCCGACTCGCTCAACCTCCCCAACGTCATCGGCCTGACGGGAGTAGCCGGCGCGGCGGGACTGGCGCAGGCCCCGTCTCGAGCGGCGGGCAGCGACAAGGGTGAGGGCACAGGCGAGAAGTGAGTGCTGGAGCGAGACGTCCTGAGTCAATCTGACTGACGGCCGGGAGGGTGTTGCGGACGATGGGTGGCGGTACGATCGGACTCCTCGGGTTGGGTGCCTACCTCCCCGAACGCATCATGACGAACGATGACTGGGCGGAGTACGTGGACACCTCCGACGAGTGGATCACGTCCCGCACGGGCATCAAGCGGCGCCGCCTCGCGGCCGACACGGAAAGCACCGCCGATCTAGCCATTGCCGCCGCCCGGGACGCCATCGCCGACGCCGGGCTCTCGCCCCAGGACATCGACGAGCTCATCGTGGCGAGCGATACACCGGAGGTCTACTGGCCCGACACGGCGGCGTTCGTGCAGCATCGCCTGCGGCTGCGGGAGATCCCCAGCTACGATCTCGGCGGCAGCGGCTGCGCCGGGTTCGTGCTGGGGCTCGACCTGGCACGCGCTCGGGTGCAGCAGGATGGCCGTCGTGTCCTGGTGATCGGGGTGGAACTGCTGAGCCGGTTGATGGATTGGCAGGATCGGAACACGTGTGTGCTGTTCGGGGACGGGGCCGGCGCCACCGTGGTTGGCGCGGGCGACGGAGCGTCCGAGATCCTCGCCGCCGTCGCCGGGACCGACGGCAGCCAGACCGGCATCCTGGGTCGGGAGGTGGGGGGCACCCGGGCCCCGTTCAGCCTCGAGCGCGCCCGTGAGGGCCAGCACCTGCACCTGGTGATGGAGGGGCGGGCCGTGTTCCGGGAGGCCGTGAAACGCATGAGCGCAGCGGCCGAGGCTGTGCTGGCCGAAGCCGGCGTGACGTTGGATGAAGTGGCCCTGGTGATCCCCCACCAGGCCAACCTGCGAATCATGCAGGCGGTGACCGGGGAGCTGGCGCTGCCGCCGGAGCGTCTCTTCGTCAACATCGACGAGTACGGCAACACAGGCTCCGCTTCGATCCCCATCGCGCTGTGGCAGGCGCGTCAGGAGGGCCGCGTGAGGACCGGGGACCTGGTGCTGCTGACTTCATTCGGCGCCGGCTTCCACTGGGCGGCCCTGCTATTGCGGTTCTAGCGGCCGTTTGCGGAGTCGGGGGAGGTCTTGTCTGAAGCACATCGTCTACGTCCATGGACGGGGCGCCAAGCCCGAGCGGCGGGTGCTGACCGCCTCCGTGCGGCGGGCACTGCTTGAGCGAATGGTGCAGGTGGACCGGGCGGCCGCGCGGGCGGTGGAGCGGGGGCGCGTGCGGTTGTCGGTGGCCTACTACGGTGACCTCACTACGGCGCTGATGGTCGCCGCTCGCCCGGAGCGGGCGCGAACGATGATCCGGCGGCGCGACAAGTGGTTCGAGCATCCGGACGAGGATCGGCCGTGGCTCGACCAGCTGGTGACGCGGCCCCTCAGGAGTCACACCGCCGAGCACTATCGGCAGCTGGTGCGGGAGCACCGCAATCTACGCTTCCTGGACGATGTGCTGCGGGTAGCGAGCCCCCTGGCCTCGCTGACGCGGCTCGGGATTCGGACCATCGAGCGGATCTTTCCGGACCTGGGGGCCTACCTGCGGACCCGCCAGTGGGGCTCCGAGATTCGACGCCGCGTGCAGCGCGTCCTGAGCCTGGCGCTGCGCCAGGGCGACGACCTCGCGCTGGTCACACACAGCATGGGCTGCATCGTCGCCTACGACGTATTGTGGAAGCTCTCCCGGCTGAGCGAGCATCGGAGGCTGCACGACCACAAGGTCTCACTGTGGCTCACAATGGGGAGTCCGCTCGGCGACGGTATCATCCAGCGGCACCTGTACGACGCCGGTGAGCCTGACGACGGCCTCTACCCGGCCAACGTGCTGGACTGGGTCAATGTCGCCGCGCACGACGATTTCGTGGTGCACCACGCGACGGCAGAGGCCAACTTCGCGAAGATGCAGCACCGAGGGCTGGTGCGCCGGATTCGAGACCTGCCACGCATCTACACGTTTTGGGTAGGCGCGGCCGGGTCCAACCCGCACAAGGCCTTCGGCTACCTCAACCACCCGGTTGTGGGGCGGAAGCTGGCCAAGTGGATCGGGCGGGATGCGCGGTCGAGTGAGTGACATCTCCCGTCGCGAGCTGCTCGGGGCCCTGGGCGCGGTGCTGCTGGCCCCCCGACCCGTACGCCTCCTGGCTGGTTGGTGCCGTGGCGCCGCCGATCCCTATGCCCTCGTTCTCGGCACCGTGCAAGACGGCGGCATCCCCCAGGTCGGCTGCTACACACCGCGCTGCGACCGCGCCCGTGCCGAGCCGCGGTACGTAGCGTCACTCGCGCTGATCAATCCGGAAGCGCAGCGGTACTACCTGGTTGACGCGACTCCCGACATCACGCGGCAGCTCGATCTGATCGACGACGGCGAGTTCCGCCGCCGGGCGGCGGCGCGCCGCCCGTTCGACGGCATCTTCCTCACGCATGGGCACATCGGGCACTACCTGGGACTGGCGCAGCTGGGGCGCGAGGGCCTGGGCATGGAGCGTACGCCGGTCTACTGCACGCCGCGCATGGCCGAGTACCTGTCGTCCAACGGTCCGTGGAGCCTGCTGGTGGACGAGGGCCGGATCTACTTCCCCGAAGTCCCGACGGATGAGCCGTTCGAGGTGGATGAGTGGCTGTCGGCGCGGATGATTCCCGTGCCGCACCGCCCCGAGTTCTCGGACACGGTGGGGTTCGTGTTTCGCGGTCCGCAGTCCTCGATCCTCTACGTGCCGGACGTGGACCGGTGGGAGGCGTGGGACCGCTCGGTGGTGGATGTGGTCATGGGTGTCGACACGGCCCTGCTCGACGGCACCTTCTACTCTGCCAACGAGGTGCCGGGCCGCAACATCGAGGACATCCCCCACCCGCTCATTCCCCACACGATGGACCTGCTCGAGCACACGGTGGGTGGGAGTGGGCGCGTGATGTTCACGCACTTCAACAACACGAATCCGGTGCTCGATGGGGGCGCCGAGGCCGCCGAGGTGCGCCGCCGAGGCTTCGAGCTGGCGCGGGAGGGAATGCGGATCACGCTGTGAGGCGTGGACCGGCTATTCCTGCTTCTCCTCTTTCTCCTCTGGGCCGCTCGGCTGGACCTTCTGCACGTTCCTCTCCGCCTGCTCGAGCCCCGCTCGGGCGGCGGCCACGAGCTCTCGCATGGTGCGGATCTTGGCCTGGCTCGTGGTCGTGCGTCGCACGATCATGCCGAGCTCGCCCAGGGTCTGGGCCAGGGCACCGTAGCCGATGCCGTCGAGCACACGACCGGCGTCGGCCGCCGTCCGGCCGATCCGCTTCATGATGGACATGTCGGCCTGATAGCCCGCGGCCTGTTCCACCAGGGAGCGCAGGTGGTCCAGCTTGCGCCTCGCCTCCTCCAGGCCCTCGAGCTTACGCATGGCCCCAGCGCTGAGTCGGGGCATGTTACCTCCTTGTGCGATGCCTGGGCCACTGGTCAACGTAGGGTGGGATGACGCGCCGAGCGGTAACGGGCGTCACCGTGCTGCACCGCGCGCGGCAGCCCAAATGGCTGCGAGGCAGTGAGTTACACGATAAGTGGTCGAGTGGGCGCGGTGGCATGATCCGACTCCGTGTGTCATTATAGGGCCACCGCTACCTGGGCAGGAGAGCCGCCACGATGGGCTATCGCAGGTTCACCGACCGGAACGGCAACGTGTGGGAGATCCGCGACCGGTCGCGCGACGAGTGGGAGTTCACGCCGGTGGCGGGGAACCCCGAGGCGTCCCGGACCGCACAAGCTCCGGGGTATGAGGGAGACCCCTTCGAGCTGAGCATCGAGGAGCTCCAGCGCATGCTGGATTCCGTCGGGCCGGCGCGCTCACGGCCCAAGCGCTCGCCATTCCGCGATTGATCAGGCAATACGACAGATAGCACCTGACAACCGGCCGCTCTACACCCTTCGGAGCCAAAGGAGGCAGAGAATGAGACTGCAGAGGCTGGTGCCGCTCACCGCGTTGTTGTCGCTGGCGTTCGCCGGCTCGGCGGCCGCACAGGTGAAGTTCGCCGCCATCTCCGGCGGCGCCACGTACGGAGACATCTGCTGCGCCGTAAACACCGACCATCGCTGGGGCGGTACGGCCGGAGTGACCGTGGGGTACCGCGGCTGGAACTACGTGGCCTTCAACCTGGAGGCCAACTGGATCCAGAAGGGCGGCGGCGACACCCGGGTGGATTACATCGAGATCCCGTTCCTCGTTGGCGGCACTTACGGCAGCGGCGGTGGCCTGCGCGCCCGGGTATATACCGGCCTTGGTGTGGCTTTTCCGATCGGCTGCTCGTCCGAGGCGGTCCTACTCACCTGTGATCAGAAGAAGACGGAGTGGGCCTGGCCGTTCGGCATCCAGGTCGGAAAGTGGACGCCGTCGGACACGTTCTTCGCGCTCGATGTGCGCTACTCGCTGGGACTGTCCGATACGTTCGAGACGCTCCTGGCGCACAACCGCTCGTGGCAGTTCCGGCTGTTCGTAGGCAAGCGGTTCATGTAGGGGAGGTCGGCACACCGAAGGCACGCCGTATCAGCGGTGGCCTCGGGGGGCGGCGAGACACACGAAACCAGGCGGGTGACCCGGGAGGTCACCCGCCTCAGGTTCGTCCACTTTGTTGGAACAGTCTACCAGACCACTCTAGAGCTGACTCGGACCGAAGCACCTCCCAAACTCCGTGCAGAGGAAGCGCCAGATTGTCGGGCGTCGCCCGCTGGCCAGATGCTCCGCGGCGAGTCACTTTTGCTGCGAGTCCCCGCGAGACCCCGTATGCGTGAACCTGGGGAGGCCCATATGCGACGTCTGAGTATCGTGGCCGCGAGCGGCGCGGCGATCTTGCTCATGTCGACCGGCTGTCGGCCGACGCAGGATTACTCGGCGGCCATCGTCGCCGACCTCTTCTCCGGAGCGGGTGCAGAGTGGATCGACATGAGCTACCCCTACGACGGGAATACCATCTTCTGGCCCACGGCACAGCCGTTCGAGCTGGAGGTCGTCGCTGCCGGTCCGACGGAGGCCGGTTACTACTATGCCGCCAACAACTTCTGCATGGCGGAGCACGGGGGCACCCACTTCGACGCCCCCGTCCACTTCGCGGAGGGGCGGCACACCGCAGAACAGATCCTGCTGCAGCGCCTGGTTGGCCCCGCGGCGGTGGTGGACGTGAGCGCGGCAGCCGCATCCGACCCCGACTACCTGGTCACGGTGGATGACCTCACGGCCTGGGAAGCGGCGCACGGGGAGATCGCGAATGGCGCCATCCTGTTGCTGTACACCGGCTGGGGCACGCGCTGGCCCGACCCCGAGGCGTATCTCGGCACGGCGCTCACCGGTTCCGCGGCCGTGCCCGAGCTGCACTTCCCGGGTCTCCACCCGGACGCCGCGCGCTGGCTGGTCGAGAACCGCCAGATCGACGCGCTGGGAATCGACACGCCGAGCATCGACTTCGGGCAGTCTACGCTGTTCGAGAGCCACCGGATCCTGTACGCGCAGGACATGCCGGCGTTCGAGAACGTGGCGCAGCTCGATCGCCTGCCGCCGACCGGCGCCTACGTCATCGCCCTGCCGATCAAGATCGCCGGAGGAAGCGGGGGACCGCTGCGGATGGTGGGGGTGATACCCGGGGGTGGTGGCACGTAGGGCGCTCGCGTGGTCAACCTGCGTCGCTCATCTTTAGCTGACCCATGACGGATCAGCTCGACCGCGTCACAGCAGCGCTCGCCAAGGTCCTGGAGTTCCCAGCCCAGTGACCGGCGCGATCGGTCCCGAGTTCCTGGCCCTCCAGGAGGTGCTTGCCGGGCGCTACTCACTCGAGCGCGAGCTGGGACGCGGCGGTATGGGCGTCGTGCTGCTGGCGCGGGACGTGGCCTTGGACCGCCTGGTCGCGATCAAGCTGCTGCCCTCGCTGCTGGCCGGGCAACCCGAGCTACGTGAGCGGTTCCTGCAGGAGGCCCGCACGGCTGCCGGGTTGTCCCATCCCAACATCGTCCCGATCCACGCGGTCGAGGAGCACGGCGAGTTCGTGTTCTTCGTGATGGGCTTCGTGGACGGCGAGACACTGCGCGAGCGGGTCGAGCGCGCCGGACCGCTTTCGCCGCGGGCGGCGATGAAGCTGCTCCAGGAGGTGGCCTGGGCGCTGTCATACGCCCACGAGCACGGCGTGGTGCACCGCGACGTGAAGCCCGAGAACATCATGATCGAGCGGGCCACCGAGCGGGCCCTGGTCGCCGACTTCGGCATCGCGCACGTGGCCGACGCCGCGGGTTCCACACCCAGGGGCCAGGTCGTAGGGACCGCCCGCTACATGAGCCCGGAGCAGGCCGCGGGCGAGGAGGTCGACGCTCGCAGCGACCTCTACTCCCTGGGAGCGACGGCGTTCTTTGCCCTCACGGGGCGGCCGCCGTTTGAGGCAGCCAACTTGCCGGCGCTGCTGGCCAAGCACGTGACCGAGCCTGCGCCGCGCCTCGCATCGGTGCGCAAGGAGGTGCCGGTCAATCTCGCGGCCGTGGTGGACCGCTGCCTCGAGAAGGACCCGGCGTCGCGGTTCGGCACGGGGCGGGAACTCGCCCAGGCGATTGGTGAGGTGCGGGGCCGGGAACTGCGAGCGCCTCCCCTGATGCGCAGCTTCCTGCGGAACGCCGAGGTGAGCACGGCCGTAATGATCACGGCCGCGATCGTCTCGCAGGGGCCCGCCGACCAAGGCGCGGTGGGCCTGGTCGTAATCGTCACGGTCGGACAGCTCGTGGCCGTCGCCCGGCGGCTGCTGCACACCGGGTACACGTTTGACGACATCCGGGAGGCGCTCCTCGCGGAGGCGCGTGTCCAGCAAGAGGAGATGGAGGCGACCCGGGAAGGGAAGTTCTGGCGCCGCGTGTTCGGCTTCTGGAACCGCCTGTGGGCCGGCTGGTTCGGCCGCACGTTCTTCAAGGTCGCAGGAGTGGGCATCAAGCCGCCCAAGCGCCAGGCGCTGCCATCGGCCGATGCCACCGAGATCGTGCTCGGCCGCGCGGCCGTAGACATGTTCAACTCACTCCCGTCCGACGTACGCACCCGCTTCCCCGATGCCCCCAGCGTGATCCATGGGCTCGAGCACCGCGCGGAGGAGTTGCGCCGGCGTGGTGCAGCGGAGGACGAGTTGGCCATCACCGTGGCCGCGCTCGAGAACGTGCGCCTGGGAATGCTC
Organism: uncultured Gemmatimonadaceae bacterium; assembly: GCA_964348295.1. Taxonomy (GTDB): domain Bacteria; phylum Gemmatimonadota; class Gemmatimonadetes; order Gemmatimonadales; family GWC2-71-9; genus WVYX01. The sequence continues at coordinate 17,901 of CAYGBV010000002.1, read as the reverse complement.
CGGCTCCAGGCCGGTGCGGGCACCATCGACGACCTCACGTTGCAGCTCGAGCGCGCCCGGGAGATCGGCGAGCGCGTGAGCGCGGAAATCGCGGCGCGGCAGGAAGTGAAGGAACTGTTGGAGCGGTAGCCCTTGCTCGCCGGCTTGCCCACTCCATCTCTGATTTCTGACACGGAGGCCAGATGACTGTCGTGCGTTTAGTGTGCACAGGTCTCGCGTCCTTGGGTTTGATCGTCGCGCTGACGACCGCCGCGCAGGCACAGGAGCAGGGCGACAATGTGCTGCTCACACCGTCCGACATTACCTGGGAATCCCGGGGAGCCACCGGCGTGAAGATCGCCAGCCTCCATGGCGATCCCGCGCAACCCGGGGAGCCGTTCACGTTCCGTTTGATCCTGCCAGACGGTTTCGAGATGGAGCCCCACACGCATCCGGTGGCTGAACACATGACGGTGATGTCCGGCAGGTTCTACGTGGGGATCGGAGAGAAGATGGACCGACCGGCAGCGCGCGAGTACGGTCCCGGTAGCTACGTGGTCGTAGCCGCCGACGTACCAGCGTATATGTTTGCTGTGGGGGAGACGGTGGTACAGGTGCACGGATTCGGCCCAATGACTACGACGCTCGTTGAGCAGGACTAGGGGATACGCGGCTGCGTGACCCCTTGCTGCTCTCGCGTCCGTTGTGGGCGGCCTGCATCTTTGCTTGTTACTTGGCCGACCTATTGGACCTCCCATGAGCCGCCGCTGCCGAGCGCGCCATTGTGCGCGCGCCAGGCAGCGGCAGGATAGCCACAAAGTACCGGAGGTAGTATGAAGAGAGTAAAGCCAGCGATCGGCGTTGTGATTCTGATCGGTCTGTCGGCCCCGGCTAACATCGCGTTTGCTCAAGGTGACGCTTTCAGAGCCGAATTTACCCTCATGCTCAGCCAGCCGGCGACGAGCGAGTCCCACATCGCGTTCACGTACGCCGGCGATTTGTGGATCGCCAGGCACGACGGCGGCGGCGTCCGGCAGCTCACGACGCACCAGGGACTTGAGGCCAATCCTCGCTTCTCACCGGACGGCCGCACGCTCGCCTTCAGCGGCCAGTACGACGGAAACACGGACGTCTACGTGGTACCCGTCGACGGTGGAGTGCCCACGCGGCTGACCTGGCATCCGGGCAGCGACATCGTCCAGGGCTTCACGATAGACGGCGCGGCGGTGCTCTTCACGTCGGCCCGGGCCGCCTACACGGGCCGACATCGCCAGCTCTACACCGTGCCGGTTGAGGGTGGCCATCCCGATCAACTCCCCATCCCGCACGCCTTCAAGGCCAGCTACTCGCCGGACGGCTCCAAGATAGCCTACACGCCGCTGTACGAGGCCTTCAACCAGTGGAAGAACTACCGGGGTGGGACGGCGACCCGGATCTGGATCTACGACACCGGCGATCACTCGGTCCAGCAGATACCGCAGCCGGCCGGGCGCTGCAACGACACCGATCCGATGTGGGTCGGCAACACCGTGTATTTTCGCTCGGACCGTAACGGCGAGTTCAACCTCTTCTCGTTCGATCCGGCTTCCGGTCGAATCGAGCAACTGACGTCGCACTCCGACTTCCCGATCGTGAACGCCTCGGCCGGCGGTGCGCAGATCGCCTACGAACAGGCTGGTCGCCTGCACCTCTACGAGCCGTCGACGGGTGAGGGCGGTCCCGTCCCGATTCGGATCGCGTCTGACCTGATCGAGGTTCGATCGAGGTACGCCGAGGGGCCCAACTTCATTAGGAATGCCACCCTGTCGCCATCCGGAGCGCGTGCCGCCTTCGAGTTTCGGGGAGAGATCGTGACCGTCCCGAAGAAGAAAGGCGATCACCGCAACCTCACGAAGTCGGTGGCCGCTCACGAGCGGTCTCCCGTGTGGTCGCCCGACGGGGCGTCCGTCGCGTACTTCTCGGATGAATCCGGGGAGTACATGCTGCACGTAGCTCCCCAAGACGGTAAGGGGGACGTGCGAAGGTACGCACTGGATGGAGCCGGCTTCTACCAGGACCCGAAGTGGTCTCCGGACGGCGAGAAGATCAGCTACATCGACAACTCGCGGGCCGTGTACTGGCTCGATCTGGAATCGGGAGTTTCGCGCCGGATCGACGCAGATGTGGTGTATGGTCCGCTGCAGCCGCCCTACCACTCCTGGTCGCCCGACTCGCGCTGGATCGCCTACACCCGGAACAACGAGACGAACGTCCACACCGTCTACGTGCACTCACTTGAGACAGGCGAGTCACACGCGGTCACGGACGGGCTCAGTGAGGTCTCAGAGGCGGTATTCGACGCCGGCGGTGAGTACCTGTACCTGCTGGTGTCCACGGATGCCGGGCCGGTGATTCAGTGGTTCGCGCAGTCGAACAATGATCTGGAGATGACCAGCTCCATCTTTCTCGCGGTGCTCCGGCAGGGCACCCCGTCGCCCCTTGCCAAGGAGAGTGATGAGGAAGCTGGAGAGGGGGCGGAGGGTGACCAAGAACCGGCCGGTGGAGAGGAGGATGAGGTCACGGTCCGCATTGACTTCGAGGGCCTGGACCAGAGGATTCTCGCCCTGCCGCTCGAGGCGGGCACCTACTCTAGTCTGCAGGCAGGCTCACCCGGACAGCTCTACTACCTCAAGTCCGACAGTCCAGCCAGCGCGTTTAGCCCATTGGGGGGGGATTCTGACGACCTGAGCCTGCGGCGCTTCGACCTAGAGGAACGCGAGGAGACGACGCTGATTGACGGGGCGACCCGGTTTGTGCTGGCGGCCGACAAGAAGCATGTCCTGTACGCCACGTCGAATCGCGATTGGTTCATCGCTCAGGCGAGCGGCAATGCGATCAAGCAGGGCGAGGGCAGGATCTCTGCGGACCGTATCAAGGTCCGCATCGACCCGCGGGCGGAGTGGAACCAGATCTACCACGAAGCCTGGCGGATCAATCGCGACTACTTCTACGACCCCAACATGCACGGTGCCGACTGGGCCACGTTGCGGGAGAAGTACGCCGTGTTCCTGCCGCACCTGTCCGCGCGCTCGGATCTGAACCGCTTGCTCCGGTGGCTGCACAGCGAGCTCGCTGTTGGCCACCATAGCGTGGGGGGCGGCGATGTCCTGGAGCGAGCCGAGACCGTGCCGGGCGGGCTCCTGGGAGCTGACTTCGAGATCGAACGGGGGCGGTACCGCTTCGCCAAGGTGTACGGCGGACTCAACTGGAATCCGGAGCTGCGCTCTCCGCTGACCGAGCCCGGTGTGGAGGTGCAGCCGGGGGAGTATCTGCTCGCGGTGGAAGACGAGGATCTCCGGCCGCCGGAGAACCTCTACAGCCGGTTCGAGAACACGGCCGGAAAGATCGTGGAGATCACCGTTGGGCCGGACCCCAACGGCAGAGGCGCCCGCACGGTGAAGGTCGTCCCGATCCCGAACGAGCGAGCGCTCCGCAACCGCGATTGGGTGGAGGGCAACCTGAGGAAGGTGCACGAAGCTACCGACGGCCGCGTGGCCTACGTGTACGTGCCGAACACGGCGGGACTCGGGCACGAGTACTTCAAGCGGTATTTCTTCCCGCAGACCGATAAGGAGGCGATCATCATCGACGAGCGCCATAACGGCGGCGGTCAGATCGCCGACTACTACATCAACATCCTGCGGCGCCCGCTCATCAGCTACTGGGCGATGAGATATGGGGCGGACCTGAAGACTCCACAGGGGGCGATACACGGTCCCAAGGTGATGCTGATAGACGAGACGGCCGGCTCGGGCGGCGATCTCCTGCCGTGGATGTTCCGCAAGTTCGAGTTGGGCACCCTGGTCGGCCGTCCGACCTGGGGTGGACTAGTGGGGATCCTGGGGTTCCCGGTTCTGATGGACGGAGGCCGAATCACCGCGCCGAACCTGGCTATCTGGACCGAGGACGGTTGGGTGGTAGAAAACGTCGGGGTGCCCCCCGACATCGAGGTAGAGCAACTGCCGGCCGAAGTGATCGCCGGTCGCGATCCACAGCTGGAGAAAGCGATCGAGGTCATCCTGGAGCAGCTGGAGGCTGCCCCGGCGGCCGAGCCGAGCCGGCCGCCGTATCCGGTGCGGGTTCGGCAGTGATCGGCTAAGGAGTGTGCGACTGGCGTGGGTTCGGTTGAAACCCACCCTCGCAGCGAGCCCCACAGCCAGCTGAATGGCTGTGGGGCTTTTGCTTATACCACCTGTGACCCTTGGCTCCGTAAGCGATGCCCGCGCGCTCACTAGTGCTCATGCGCGTCGTGACCACATCTGTCGCAATCGGGACCCAAAGCCTCGTAATGCCCACCGGAAACCGTGATGCTGCTCCAAACGTAGAGGGGAGTGGACAGGCAGGGGGCTGCCTGGCCGACGATTTGTAGCATCTCCGTCACCGCGATGGTCGGTGAATCCGATGGGTGGTATCGCAATTAGGTGGCGGATATTGCTTGACAGGAAGCGAAAGGATTTTTTCATTACTGGTTGTCTAACGGCCACAACGTCCCTCACTGCAAGGGTTCCATGACGAAACCAACAGAACTGAGTCGCCGGGAACGAGAGATCATGGACATCCTCTACCGGCTCGGAGAGGGTGGCGCGGCAGAGGTAGCCAGCAGGATGGAGCACGATCCCGGCTACGATTCGGTGCGGGTGACGCTGGGGATTCTGAAAAAGAAGGGGCACGTGAGCAGCCGTCAGGAGGGCCGCCGGCATATCTACCGTCCGGTGGTCCCGCATGCGACGGCCTCGCGATCGGCTGTCCGGAGCCTCATCAGGACCTTCTTCCACGGGTCGCCATCGCGGGCGATTCTCGCCCTGCTGGGAGTGTCGCGGCTGTCTCGGGAAGAGCTCGATGAGATTGCCGAGTGGATTGAGGAAGAGAGGAAGTCCCATGAGTGAGGCGCTCGCGAGTCCGTACACGGCATTAGCCATCAATCTCGGTATCGACGTCCTGCTCAAGGCCACGATCGTGCTGGCCGTAGCTGGACTGGTGAATTGGGCTCTGCGGGGGCGCTCTGCTGCAGTGCGGCACGCCGTATGGAGTCTGGCGCTCGGCAGCCTGCTCGTTCTGCCGCTCCTTTCGCAAGCGCTTCCTGGCTGGAGCGCAGAGCCTGTATACGTATCCGTGGCTCCAGGCCCGATCACGACTTGGGACGGCGGCCCCGCCTATGCTGGTGCGCGGGCCGGTGCTACACAGCCGTCTGCGACGTCGATTGCCGTCGCTCCGCGGGACCCGTCGTCGGCAGCTACGGGGCCCGCCACGCAAGATGTGCCCGAGGGAGGGGCGTCTGGGGCTCCGACGGCTGCGGGCATCCTCCTCTTGGCCTGGTCGCTTGGGGTCATCGGCCTGCTTGCCCGCCTCGGTCTCGACACGTATCGGGTCGAGCGTCTGACACGACGGGCGACCGAATGCCGCTGGCCCCACGTGCAGGAGCTGAAAGACAAATTCACGAACGCCATGGGTATCAGACGACGGATCAGGATCGTCGTGAGTGACGAGGTGGCGGTGCCGCTGTCCTGGGGTGCGTTGATGCCGGTCATCATTGTCCCGTGTGACGCGGGGGAGTGGTCTACGGAGCGGATGAGAGTCGTGCTTACCCACGAGCTGGCGCACATCAGGCGGTGGGACTACCCCGTCCTTCTCGTTGTCGAGGTCGCATGCGCGGTCTACTGGCTCAATCCGCTCGTGTGGCTCGCCGCTCGACTCGGCGCGGTGGAGCGTGAGCGTGCCTGCGATGACCAGGCGTTGCATGGGGGTATCCGCTCGGATGTCTACGCGACGCATCTGTATGAGATCGCCCGTGCGCAGGTCGTGGGCACTGCGCCACGAGGCGCGTTCGCTATGGCGCAACCTTCGAGCCTGGGGAGGCGCATTCGCAGCATCCTTGCCAAGGGGATGGACCGGGCACCACTGACTCAGCGCCGGCTGCTGTCCACATCGCTGGGCGCAGTGATGCTCGCGTTCCCGCTGGCGAGCATGGAGATGTGGGGGGAGTTGCGGGAGGGCGACGCCGCTGAGAAGCCGGGTGTGGTGCAGGACAGTGTGCCAGTCGAGACGCGGGACGCGCCGCGCAGCGGCGTTGAATCCAGCGAGGCGCGTGCTCCGGTGCAGGAGAGCGAGCCCGCTCAGCTGAGCCGTGCGACGCGCGCTCGGGACGCTGCTGACGTACGCGGCGGGGAGCAGGAGAGCGACCCCGTGGCGCGGCGCGTCCGCGAGCTGCAGGACAGCGACCCGCTAGTGCGGCGCCACGCGGCCTGGGCATTGGGAGAGCTCGAGAGCAGTCGGGGCGTGCGGCCGCTCATCGAACGTTTGGAGGACCCCAACGCCGAGGTACGGCAGGCCGCTGCGTGGGCGTTGGGCGAGATCAAGGATCACATGGCCATCCAGCCGTTGATCGAGCTGCTCGGGGATGAGGACCCACTGGTGCGGGAGATGGCTGTACTGTCGCTCGGGGAGATCGAGCATCCATCCGCGGTGTCGCCGCTGGCAGAGGTGCTGCAGCGGCACGACGAGCTGGTTGAACCCGGACTCTGGGCGTTGGGGGAGATCGGTGGAGCAAGGGCTCGCGAAGTACAACGTGCCTTGATGGACAGGTGGGGACTACGGCAGCCGAGCAGGAACGTCTTCACCGGTCGTCTGGGCACCGACGAGGCACGACGGCGGGCGGGCGACCTGTCGGCGTTGATTGCAGCATTGCGCGACGATGATCCCGGGATGCGACGCTCCGCGGCAGAGTGGCTGGGGCTGCGAGGCGATGAGCGCGCGGTCGATCCGCTGCTGGACGCGCTGCGCGACCGGGAGCCTTCTGTGCGCGCGCTGGCGATATGGGCGCTGGACGAGATCAACCCGTCGCGGCATTGGAGGGGGCAGGGCCCGAGACCCAGGTAGGTAGCCGGGAAGCGTCGGTTGCCAGGGTGTGCCGCACCGGTCCTGCGGCTCGCCGACCGCTTATCACCACGTAGAGGACACGGATCACGACGGCGAAGGAGATTTCTGTGACCCAATATGAAAAGGATTTTTCAGTTGCACCGATCCTAGGCATCCTTGCCGCAGCAGTTGCCGCGGCTGCCATGCTGGGGGTACCCGAGATCAAGGTACGCATGCAGCGTGGCGATGCTGTCGCGCAACGCGTCGGCGAGCTGCAGGATGACGATCCCCTGGTGCGGCGGTATGCGGCGTGGGCGCTAGGCGAGCTCGAGGACACGAGAGGCGTCCGGCCGCTCATCGAGCGTTTGGAGGACCGCTCCAGCGAAGTGCGCCAAGCCGCGGCGTGGGGATTGGGCGAGATCAAGGACTACATGGCCGTCCAGCCGTTGATCGAGCGGCTCCAGGACACCGACCCGCTCGTGCGTGAGATGGCTGTGTTGTCGCTGGGGGAGATAGAGCACCCGGCTGCTGTGTCTTCGTTGAGCGACGCACTCGAGGGACGTCCGGAGCTGCTGGAGCCCGTGATCTGGGCGCTGGGGGAAATCGGCGGGAGTCAGGCTTCCGCGCGGCGGGCAGCGCTGTTCGCCGACTGGGGACGACGTCCTTGGGAGAACGACGAGGTCTTCAGCGGGCATCTGGGTACGTGTGAGGCGCGGGGACTCGCTGGAGACTCGTCGGGGTTGATCGCGGCGTTGCGCGACTCTGATCCCGGGATGCGACGCTCGGCGGCGGCGTGGCTGGGTAAGCAAGGCGAGGAGTGGGCGGTCAATCCTCTGTTGGACGCGCTGCGCGATCCCGAGCCTTCGGTGCGGGCCATCGCGATCTGGGCGCTCGACGAGATAAACCCATCCCGGTACCGTCATCGCGATCACAATGGCGAAGGCGAGTGTTGCGACGGTCGCGGTTCTGGAGGCGGCGGGACGAGCTAGAGCGCAGGACGTCGGTGGGTGAAGGGGCTGCCCTGCGCGCTCCTGCGTCCGGGGCCGATCGGCGGGTCGGCTCACCGGCGGTCTGCTGATACGGAGGACCGATGAATAGTCCATGGAGCTTGCGGGTTGCTGCTGCCGTCCTGCTGCTGTCGGGGGTGCCAGGGCTGAGGGCGCAGACACCAGAGCGCGCCGGATCCGGCAACAGCGACACGGCGATGGAGCTGTCACGGCTTAGCGGCGCAATAGAGCTGGACGGCCTGAGTGACGAGCCTGCCTGGCAGGTGATCCAACCGCTCCCGCTCACGATGCACATCCCGACGTTCGAAGGGGAGCTCACCGAGCGGACGGAGATCCGGGTCGCCTACGACGACGAGCACCTCTACGTATCCGGTCGCTTCTTCGACTCCGATCCGACCGGCATCCGGGTCAATTCGATGTACCGCGACCGTTGGAGCGGCGACGACCGTTTCGACGTCGTCGTGGATCCGTTCAACGACAATGACATAGGCCTCTGGTTCTGGACGACGCCGGCCGGGATCCGGGGGGACGTGTCGATTGGTGGGGATGGGCAGGGACGCTGGAATGACGACTGGGATGCGCACTGGGACGTAGCTACCGTGCAGACGTCCGAGGGATGGTTTGCCGAAATGCGCATTCCGTTCTCGAGTCTCGGCTTCCAGGACATCGACGGTCGCGTGGAGATGGCCGTCACCGTGTGCCGCTACATAGCTCGCAAGAACGAGTCACAACTATATCCGGCCATACCTCCGGACTTCGAATACCGCAGGCCATCGCTCGCCCAGGACGCGGTTCTTCTCGGGGTGAGTACCCACAAGCCCGTCTACCTCACGCCGTATGTGTTGAGTGGTCTTGGGCAGACCTCCGAGTTGGCCGACACCGAAGATCACTACTTCCTGCAGGATGAGACCAAGGTGGAGGCGGGCGGCGATCTGCGGTACAGCCTGACCAGCAACCTGACGCTCGACCTCACCGTGAATACGGATTTCGCCCAGGTGGAGGCGGACGACTACCAGGTCAACCTCACGCGCTTCTCTCTGTACTATCCAGAGAAGCGTCGCTTCTTCCAGGAGCGATCCGGCGTGTTCGACTTCTACACGGGCGGCCCGACGCGGCTGTTCTATAGCCGGCGTATTGGACTACACGAAGATGAAGTGGTCCGGATTCTGGCGGGCGCGAGATTGGTCGGACGAGTAGGGGAGTGGGATCTCGGCTTGCTCGACATGCAGACGGCGGAGAGCTCGTCGTTGCCCGCGGAGAACTTCGGGGTCCTGCGGATTCGAAGGCGGGTGTTCAACCAGTATTCCAACGCAGGGGCGATGCTCACGACCAGGCTGGGCGCGGACGGCTCGTACAATGTGGGATATGGGCTCGACGGCACGATTCGGATTGCCGGCGATGATTACCTGGGGCTGCGCTGGGCCCAAACCATCGACGACGGCGTCATCGCGGATCACGGCTTCCGGTTCGGCGAGGCATCGGCGATACGGGTCTATCTCAACCGGGTCCGGGACCGTGGGTTCTCCTACTTCTTCAGCGCTCGACGATTCGGTGCCGACTACCAGCCCGAGATGGGATTCGAAACCCGGCAGGACTTCAGCGACTTCCACTACTCTCTGGCGTACTTCCACTACCCCGAGGGTGGTCCCTTCCGCCGGATCGACCCCTTCCAGCTCTTCGGCTCCGTCGCCCTGCGCAACCGGGACCGCACCGTCGAGTCGGCATTCATCGAGCACGATGTGGATCTTCTGTGGCGCAGTGGATCGCGGATCGGGCTGGATCTGGAGCTGTACTACGAGGACGTGCGCGAGGAACTTTACTTCCCACGCGAGACCGTCGTTCCACCCGGCAGCTATTGGTTCCCCCGTTTCGAGTTCGACTACAGCATGCCCCCGGGCGAGCTCCTGCGAGTCTCCATCGGTGGGGGTGTGAGCGGGTTCTACGACGGCTGGCGGGCGAACCTGTGGTTTGTCCCTCGCTGGAACGTGTCCCGACACCTCGAGCTGAGCACCGTGTACCAGGCCGATTTCGTTCGCTTCCCGGACCGGGACCAGCGCTTCGACTCCCACCTGGTGCGCCTCAGGGTCAACTCGGCACTCGATACGAAGCTGTCAGTGAACGCCTTCCTGCAGTTCAGCAACGTGGCAGATGCCGCAGCGGCGAACGTTCGCGTGCGCTACAACTTCGGCGAGGGCCACGACCTGTGGTTTGTCTACAATGAGGGGCTCAACCTCAATCGGGACCGCGCCGATCCAGTCCTACCTCGTACGGACAGCAGAGCGGTTGTACTCAAGTACACGCATACGTTCGTGTGGTGAGGAGGTGCGGCAGAAGCGAATGACTGAACACGTCGCTGAGGAGAAGCAGAGACTGTAATAGTCAGGGCTCGGCTGGATCCTCAGGCCCCACAGTCGCCTTAAGTGACTGTGGGGTTTTCACTTACGGCTGTAGCCGGCGGGTTTCGCCAGGCCGCAGCGGGTTGTGGTAGGCAGGGTGGAGTGGGCGCCAACTGGCCCATACGGTTCAGTCTGGCTTCACGGGGTCTTAATGCGTCCACAGGTACACCTTCCTGGGAGGTGTCGCCTAGCCTCCCGAACATTCCAGGAGCTGACCCATGGCCGTAACCGCACGGCAGCCGGTCGCGGAGGATGTCTGGATCCCGACCAGCTGTGGACAGTGCTACTGCATGTGTGGCATCAAGGTTCGCCGGCAGAACGGCGTCGTGACGGAAGTCGCGGGGAACCCGGATGCACCGAGCGGGCGGGGTCGGACCTGCGTCAAGGGAATCGCCTTGCCTCATCTGCTGTACGATCCCTATCGGGTGAACTATCCCCTCAAGCGGACCAATCCCGAGAAGGGCCTCGGTGTCGACCCGCAGTGGCAGCGCATCTCCTGGGACGAGGCGCTCGACATCATTGTGGAGAAGCTGCAGCAGTGCCGCGAGCGGGACCCGCGAGGTGCCTACTTCCAGGCGACCACGTCCCAGGCCTCGGAGATCCGCTTCGGGGTGATCGGGTTCATGAAGGGCTTCGGAACGCCCAACTACTGGGTCTCGGGCGGCGGGCTGCACTGCGGCAACGGCGCGCACTTCATGAACGGGATCATGCACGCCGCCTGGTCGATCATCCCCGACTTCGCGCACTGCAACTACGCGCTGAACTTCGGGTGTTCCAAGGGACACGGTGCCGGGCACGTAGCCGTGCAGAACGCGACTCAGGCCGCCGATGCCCGGTTTCGCGGCTTCAAGAACGTCGTATTCGATCCGTTCCAGAGCGCCCAGGCCTCCAAGGCCCATGAGTGGGTGCCCATCCGCGTTGGGACGGACGGCGCGCTGGCGCTGGGCTTGATCAACTCCCTGCTGAACGAGCACGGCGTCTACGACGCCGAGTACCTGATGTACAAGACGAACGCCCCGTACCTGATCCGGCCCTCGGACGGGCGCTACATGCGGGACGAGGAGACCAACAAACCGCTCGTGTGGGATCTGGTCGACAACTGCCCCAGGGTCCACAACGATGAGTCGGTGACTCGGGTCGAGTACGAGGACGAGGCCCATGAGGTGGCGCTCCTGGGCAGCTACACGGTGGACGGGGTGCAGTGCCGCCCGGCCTTCGACCTGCTGAAGGAGCACGTCAGGCGATACACGCCGGAGTACGTGGAACAGGTCACGTGGGTGCCGGCGGCCACGGTGAGTCGCATCGCCAAGGAGTTCGGCGAGGCGGCCGAGATCGGCGCCACGGTGACAATCGAGACGAGCAAGGGCCCCAAGAGGATCCCCAAGCGTCCGGTGGCGACGCACTTCTTCCGCGGCAGCCAGGGGCACGTCAACTCGGGCTGGACCTGTCTCGCGATAGACATGGTCAACCACATCGTCGGCGCGGCGGACACGTACGGGGGTGCCTTCGGTCTGGGCGCCGCGGTGGGCAGCGGTTACGAGAAGACGGGAAAACCGTACCAGATTCCCTACCCCTGCCCCGACGGCCTGATGGTGGCCAAGACTTGGGTCTACGATCACGTCCCCTATCCGATGCGGGTGCCCAAGCCCCCGACCCGGCTGGACCTGCACGACATGTTCCCGACGTCGATCTACAACGCGTTCACCATCACGAGCCCCCGATGGCTCGAGATGTTGGAGCGCTTCAAGATCCCGTACAGGCCGGACGTCATGATCAACTTCGGCTCCAACTCGGTGATGACCATGGGGAACGCCGAGGCGGTGACCGAGAACTTCCTGAAGAAGTTCAACTTCATCTTCTCGTTCCAGCTGTACATCACGGAGTTCGAGGACGCGGTCGCGGACATCGTGCTGCCCGACACGTGCTTCCTCGAGCGCTACACCCCGGCCGTCAGCTTCCCGTCGACCTTCTCGCATCCGCAGGGCGAGGATGACTGGGGCTGGTCGATCAGGCAGCCGGTCGTGGAGCCCCTGTTCGAGCGGCGCGATTTCAACGAGGTGATGCTGGACATCTGTAGGCGCCTTGGCATCCTGGGCCAGTACTACAAGGGGTTGAACGACTCGATCGGGGTGCGCTACGGCGGTGCGATGGACGAGAAGTACAAGCTGGTGGAGGATGGCAGTGTCGAGCATTCCTGGGAGGACGTCTGCGACCGCCTCCTCAAGGATCGCTTCGGCGAGGAGCACGGACTCGAGCACGTGAGGAAGAAGGGCGTCTTCACTTGGCCCAAGAAGAAGGAGGACGTCTATTGGAAGTGGTTCAATCCCTCGAGGGTGCCGGTCTACTTCGAGTACTTCATCGACTCGGGGGAGCAGATCGCGAAGCTGTGGGATGAGTTCGGCGGGCAGGACTTCTTCGACCTGGACTGGTCGCGCTTCAAGGCCCTGGCGGACTGGTATCCCTGTCCGACACACACCGAGACGCAACCCGAGTATGACATGCACGCCTTCTACTGGCGTGCGGTGATGCACTGCAACTCGATGACCCAGCAGAACCCCTACCTCGACGAATGCTCACAGGAAGACCCGTACGTGTACGCCATTCAGATGCACAAGGACACCGCGGCAGAGAAGGGCATTCGTGACGGCGACTTCGTCTGGCTGGAGAACCCGAAGGGCCACCGCGTGAGAGGGTGGGTCGCCACTACCGACGGGATCGAGCCCCACCACCTCGCCATCGCGGCCGTGGCGGGTCACTGGGGCAACTACATGCCCGTCGCCAAGGGGAAGGGCACCTTCTTCAACGACCTGGTCGAGATGGACCTGCCCCACACCGATCCGCTCACGTTCAACCAGGACATTTGCGTGCGCGTGAAGGTCTACAGGGCCGAGTCCGCGGAGCCTCGTTAGGGGAGACAGCGATGCCGCGCTGGGGAATGGTCATTGACCTCAAGAGGTGTTACGGCTGCTACGCGTGCATGATGGCGTGCAAGGTGGCGAACCACACGCCGCCGGGGGTCTTCTGGGCCCGGATCCTCAAGGCCGAGATGGGGACATTTCCCAACGTCGTGCGGCAGGCCCTGCCGGTCCTCTGCATGCAGTGCGACGAGCCATCGTGCCTGGAGGTGTGCCCCACGGGCGCCACCGTCAAGCGGGACGACGGGATCGTGATCGTGGAAAAGGACAAGTGCATGGGCTGCAAGTACTGTATCATGGCCTGTCCGTACGGCGCGCGATACACGGTCTCGAAGTGGGAGAGTTACTTCCCGGAGGGTCTGCCGCTCTCACCCTACGAGGAGTTCGCCAAGCAGGCCTGGGAGGAGAAGTCGGGGTGCGGCGTGGCGACGAAGTGTGATTTCTGCAAGGACAGAATCACCGACGGCAGGCAGCCGGCGTGCGTCGAGGCGTGCCCGGCCCTCGCTCGCACCTTCGGCGACCTGGATGACCCCAACAGCGAGGTCTCGATCCTGATCAAGCAGCACCGGGGTGAAGTGCTGCATCCGGAGCTCGGCAACAAGCCCAAGGTCTACTACCTCGCGCCGAGATAGTTCCATGGATCCCAAGGTCAACGGTCAGATGCAGACGGAGTGGGGCTGGCTGGTAGCGGTCTATCTCTTTCTCGGTGGCGTCGGAGCCGGAGCCTACACGATCGCCGCGATCAACGGTTTCCTCGGTGAGGGTGCTGATCTCTCCACGACGGTGGGTCTCTGGATCAGCTTCCCGGCGCTCCTCATCGGCAGCATTTGCCTGCTGGTGGATCTCGGCTCGCCGACCCGCGCCTTCTTGTCCGGCATGCGCCCCGGGTCCTCCTGGATAGCCCGGGGGTTCTGGATCATCAGCATCTTCATGATCCTCGCCTTCCTGCATTTCATGCTTCAGCTGTATACCGCTGTCGGCCAGACGCCCGGAGGAGAAACGGCCTTGAATGTCATCGCCGTTGCAGGAATCGTGTTTGCGGTCCTGACGATGGCTTACACCGGCATCCTGCTCGGTGCCTCCAAGGGGATTCCGTTTTGGCGTTCGGGCGTGGTTCCGGTGGTCTTCGTAGTCTCGGCACTGGTCACGGGCCATTTCACCATCATGCTCGGCATGACGCTCTTCGGCGAGGGAGCTGCCACCGTGCAGCCCCTGCGAACGATGGCTCTGGAGGCGGTCGGGTTGGTGGTCCTGGAGGTGCTGGCAATAGTGTTCTTCCTTCAGGCGGCGTACAGGCTGCCCGACCCGCGGGAATCGGCGGAGCGCATTCTGCGCAGGCGCTCGTTCGTCGTGGGCTATTTCATTCTGGGGTTGGCCGCGCCTCTGGTGCTGATGCTGATCGTGTATCGCTCCATCGCGCAGCCCGACGCCGGCGGGGCCATGACGTTGGTGGTGGTGGGCGCCCTGCTCGGTCTGGTGGGTGGGTTGATTCTGCGGCAGGCCGTGCTGGTGTGCGGAGCCCTTCCGACACTCAACATCGCGGGCTTCCAGTTCCGCCGCATCGCGCGACCCAAGGAGCCGAAGCCTGGGATCGGGATGCTGCCACCGCACTGATTCGGAGGGCCTTACCGCCCAGCCCTCACCAAAGGCCGATCACCTTCCACCACAACCCCCCGATCCCCAGCCAGATGATGACGTTCACCACGCTGATCACCGCGCCCAGCTTCCACCAGTCGGTGAGCGCGACGTAGCCGGCCCCGAACCAAACGGGCGCCGGGCCGGTGCTGTAGTGGGTCATGCTGCTGAACAGGTTGCTGAAGAAGCAGAGGACCAGGGCCGCCAGCAGCGGCGGCGTGCCGACCGCCAGCGCCACACTCAAGAACGCCGCGTACATCGAGCTGATGTGCGCGGTGTTGCCGGCGAAGAAGTAGTGGCTGTAGAAGTAGATCAGGCTGAGCGCCACGAAGGCGGGTAGCCAGCCCGTATCTGTGAAGCGAGCACCGATCGTATCGCTGAACCAGCCGACCAACCCGAGCCTGCTCAGATAGGTCGCCATCATCACGAGCGTGGACAGCCAGATGAAGACGTTCCACGCCCCCTTCTCGTGCAGCACGTCCTCCCAGGTGAGCACACGGGTCACGAGCAGCACGGTGAGCCCTACGAATGCGGTGACGGTGCTGTGCACCTGCAACTCCCTGCCGAAGATCCAGAGAGCAAGGAGCAGGACGAACGTGCCGAGCATGATTTGCTCGCTGCGTTTCATCGGCCCCATGGCAGCCAGCTTGGACCTGGCCATCGCCGGGGCGTCCGGGGTCGCCTTGAGCTCGGGCGGGTAGAGCCTGTAGAGAACGAAGGGGACTACGAGCAGGCTGGTAAACCCGGGAACGAGGGCGGCCACGGCCCAGTTCAGCCACGTGATCTCCACACCCTGATCTGCCGCCATCTGCGCCGCCAGCGGATTCGCAGCCATGGCGGTCAGGAACATGGCGCTGATGACCAGGTTGCCGTGGAACGAGTTCTGGATCAGGAACGCGCCGACGCGACGCTCCGACCCGTCACCGGCACGGCTGCCGAACGCCTCGGCCAGCGATCTCACGATGGGGTACATGACCGCGCCGGCGCGCGCCGTGTTGCTCGGGATGGCGGGTCCGAGTACGAGCTCGGTGGCTACCATGCTGTAGCCGAGACCGAGTGTTCTCCGACCCATTAGCCGTATGAACGAATAGGCGATCCTGGCGCTCAGACCGGTCTTGATGAAGCCTCTCGAGATGAAGAACGCCATCACTACGAGCCAGATGACGCTGTGGCTGAAGCCGCTGAGTGCCTCGCCCAGACCGAGCGTGCCGGTCAGGGTGACGGCGGCGATCCCGCACACGGCTATTGCTCCCATGGGCAGTGGCTCGAGCATGATCCCGACGATGGTGGCCACGAAGATGGCGAGCAGGTGCCATGCTTCCGCGGTGACGCCTTGCGGTGCCGGCAGATACCAGATCACCACTCCGATGCCAATGGCGATGCCGAGCCTGATGCCGATGGACCGAACAGACCGTGTGGCCGTGTCACCCTCCATGCGCGATGGCCTCACTCTTGTGAGACTGCGGCTTGCTGCTTCAGCGCGCT
Source organism: uncultured Gemmatimonadaceae bacterium (assembly GCA_964348295.1). Classification (GTDB taxonomy): domain Bacteria; phylum Gemmatimonadota; class Gemmatimonadetes; order Gemmatimonadales; family GWC2-71-9; genus WVYX01. The sequence goes on along the minus strand of CAYGBV010000002.1, from coordinate 1,590 downwards.
GTTCTATCGGGCTGGTATTGTAGCACCTCGGCCAGGACTTCGCCGGGTAGGGTGGGAGTCCATTCACTTCTGCTGTGGGGGAAGCCGCGTCCTACTCACCCCGATCATTGCCGGGGCTGCCACCCGTGCTCGCCACGTCTCCCACGACGCGGACTCGAATTCTCCGTGCCTCGCCGGGCAGGTACGCCAGCGGTAGATCTTCCACTTCGACTAGAGATAGGGAATGCTCTTCAGCGCCCGCTTCCAGGGCCCGTTGATGAGCGGCGGCGGTGGCCTGCTCGATTGCCGTCTCTCGAGGCACACTGCTGAACACCTGGTCGACCTCCCCGCTCACCTGTGCGATTGCAGCGCCGACTGCGTTCGCCACGGCGTAGTGCTCGACCTGAACCACCTCGGCGATCCCGCTGAGCCGTTCCGGAACGAGGAATGCACCGCCGCCCACGGCGATCAGCGGCATGGCCGTTGCATCGGTCTTCATGCGATCCACGCCGGCGTCGATCATCAGCGACATGCGTTCTCGCAGCCCATTGGCTGTACTGCGATCGAGGTGGCCGACTCGCTCGGCCCTCCCGAGCTGGACCAGGCCAGCCGCCACCGCCACGTCGGTCGCGGTCAGCGCGCCACCTCCGAAGACCAAGGCTTCCTGGGTGATCCGGTTTCCGACGCTCTGCGGGCCAATGCAGTCCTGTTCCAGATCGATGATCGTGCCCCCGCCGAGTGCGATTGAGACGAGATCGGGCATGCGGAACAGCGTGCGGACGCCACCGATCTCGACTGCACTATTGGCCTCCCGAGGAAAGCCCGCCTTGAGGCAGCCGATGTCCGTGCTGGTCCCGCCGACATCGACTACCATGGCGTCGTCCAGCCCGGAAAGAAAAGCGGCTCCCCGCATGCTGTTGGTCGGGCCCGATGCAAAGCTGTACACCGGGAAGGCTTCGGCGTAGTCGGCCCGCACGACGGTGCCGTCGTTCTGCGTCAAGAAGAGTGGCGCATGGATGCCGCTGCCGCGCAGCGCGGCGGTGAACGATCGCGTCGTGTGACGTGCCAGCTCGATGAGACATGCGTTGAGCAGCGTGGCATTCTCTCGTCCGAGCAAGCCAATGCGGCCGAGTTGATGGGACAGGGTCACATCGACGTCCGGACAGACCGATTGGAGCACGTCCGCTGCGGCATGTTCGGACTCCGCGGTGAGCGGCGAGAACACGCTGCACACGGCCACGGACTTGATGCCCTGGTCGCGGATGGTGAGCGCTATCTCACGCATGCGTTTCCCATCAAAAAGCACGATGGGCCGGCCGTCGTACTCGTGCCCTCCCTCCACCAGGAAGACCTCTTCACGAACCAGCTCGACGAGGTCCTCCGGCCAGTCGATGAACGGGACCAGTGAAGCGCTTGCAGGTAGGCCGATACGGATCGCTGCAACCGACGTAACATCACGCCGCTGCAGAACCGCGTTCGTAAAGTGTGTTGTGCCGACCATCGCCGCGTGAACGCGGCCAACCGGGTCGCCAACTGCCTTCACCAATTCACCGAGGGTCGTCACGATGCCGGTGGTTACATCGTCGGTCGTCGTGGTCTTTACGGCGGCCA
>CAYGBV010000001.1:0-30140 GCA_964348295.1 uncultured Gemmatimonadaceae bacterium | reverse complement strand
GCGCTGATGCGACTGAGCGCGGAAAGGACCTGAGAATAGTCGTCGAAGCGCCGATAGTAGCCCCGCTCAACAAGACCCCCGAGTGCGGCGAACGCATCTTGCGGGAACTCGCGTGGGTGTTTCATACCGGCAGTGCCACCTAACTGGTATTAGGCTGCGTCATACGTCCTCCCTCCCTGCGGACCAGGCAGCCTATCGTGAAGCCCGTGCGGGATTAGGCTGCGAGCACCGCAGCCTAATCTGCTTGCAGCCTAATACGCCCAAACGCTGCAAAGGCCGGGAGCGCTTAGACAACGGCATGGTCGGCAGTGCCCTGTCATCGAGCGCGCAGGGGAACGGAGCGCCCGTTTCACTCTACTACCCTTGGAACCGTTGCCCGTTTCCGCCAGGCCCCTTTGGGGGCATCATGTGCCCCCGGTGGGACATCCCAGCGGGCGACCGCAGGGATGCTACTCGCGTTCCCAGAAGCGGTGGTCGAGCCAGTGTGCGAGTTCGTCGACGGCGTCCGAAAACTGCTGCTTCTCCTCGATGCTTAGGCCCTCAGCCTTGTTCGTCCAAGTCCCGCGGCCGCTCCGATCCTCAATGCCAGTCGTATCCATGGTCCGCTCGATCGTTGCGACCCATGAACGGGCATTATCGTCAAGGTCCGTCGGCCGTAAGTCCTTAAGGCCAAGCATGCACTCGTGAAAGGCTCTGGCGAAGCTGGCGGCCTCACCCCGCGGATGCGGAGCCATTAGGATGTAGCGAGCTGCTGACAGCTTCTCGGCAGGATATGCGTACTTGGTATTGATCATCGCTCTACTCCGAGTGCGAGGCGGGGCATCAGGTGGCGTGTCAGACCCGTGATGGGCCGACTCGCCCGGACGCTCGGGGCTGGTGAACGGGAGCGAGGCCTCGGTGCGCAGGGGCGGTGGGGCTGGCTGCGCAGCAAGACACAGCGCCGTGGCCTATGCCGTGTTCATCAAGTCGGCCACGCGTTCGGTGGTTTCTTGGAGGGTGGTGAGAAACCGCCCGACGTCGGGCGAATCCGCGCTGATGGCTCGCGCGTCGATATCGGCCAGCACGTTGCGACAGATCTCATTGGCACGAGCCAAGCGAAACTCCGCCAGCATGGTCTTGGCGTCTGGTGCCGGGAGACCGCGCTGCTGATCGGGCTGCTCCGCGCCAAGGATGGCCCAGACGCTCAGCCGGATGTGATCGACGGCCATCTTGAAATCGCCGAGGACATCTCTTGACACGTTGCCGCCAGCGAGCTCGCCCTCAATCTCCTCGAGCTCGGCCTTGATCTGGTAAACCCGTGTGCCCAGCCCTGCTTTGGTCATGTGCTGCCTCCACAGGTGGTACTTCGCGGAACTGGAGTCCAGCGCCCGGCGGCGATCAAAGACGAGGCCATGGGATCACCACGTGTCGCCGACTCGGGCGCGACCGGTGCTTAAGGCCGGCCAAGACCCGGCTTGTTCACGGGTCCATGCACTGGAACCCGATCCCACCCTTGGAGGAGGTGGCGGTGCCGGTGAGCGTGCCGCTGCCGTGTCTTTCCCTCTGCTCACGCAACACCGCCACCCGCGGTCACCAGCGGACTGGTCAGTTCCATGCTGCCGCGAAGCTCCGACTTCGGCAGCGAGCGCCAATGTGCAGCGCAAGATGGGATCCGACTAGGCCCCTATGGGGACACGATGTGCTGCAAGTGAGACATTCGGCCTCACGGATGGGCAGGATGAATTGCGACGGCGTCTGTCATGTTGTCGGCGTGGCACATCCGTGGCGCGACCCTGGCTCCCGAGGTCCTTGCGTGCTGCTGCCTCGTCGCCGACGTAGCACTTGAGGACCGTCTGCGGGCTCTTCCAGCCCCCGAGCTGTGGGCTCTGGCCGCCTGAGGAGTAGAGGCGTAATGTAGTGGTGTACGCAGCTGAGGTCCGAGCGCGACGACCGACCTCATCGACCGCCTCAAGAGCGCCCTTGCCGACCGCTACCGCATCGAGCGGGAACTCGGCGGTGGCGGGATGGCCACGGTTTATCTTGCCCAGGACCTGAAGCACCATCGTCAAGTAGCCATCAAGGTCCTGAGGCCCGACCTCGCCGCCGCTATCGGCCCCGAGCGCTTCCTCCGAGAGATCGAGATCGCTGCCGGTCTCACGCATCCCAACATTCTGCCCCTGTACGACTCCGGCGAAGCTGACGGGCTGCTGTACTACGTGATGCCCTACGTGGAGGGGGAGTCACTCCGCGATCGACTGACCCGCGAGAAGCAGCTTCCCGTTGAGGACGCTCTCCAGATCACGCGCGAGGTAGCCGACGCGCTGGGCTATGCGCACTCACTCGGGATCGTCCACCGGGACATCAAGCCCGAGAACGTGCTCTTCGAGGTCGGGCATGCGGTGGTTGCGGACTTTGGGATCGCACGGGCGATCGACGCGGCGGGTACCGAGCGCCTAACGGAGACGGGGCTCGCAGTGGGGACACCCGCGTACATGAGTCCGGAACAGGCAACGGGCACGAAGGAGATCGACGCCCGGACGGACATCTACTCATTGGGTTGTGTGCTGTACGAGATGCTCGCCGGGGAGCCGCCGTGCACTGGACCGACCGTTCAGGCCGTGCTGGCGAAGAAGCTTAGCGAGGCGACCCCACGGGTTTCCGTGGTGCGGGACATGGTGCCGGAGGCGGTTGAGGATGCAGTGGTGAAGGCGCTGGCGAAGGCTCCGGCGGATCGGTTCGTTACTGCGGAGCAGTTCATTGCGGCCCTTGCTGTACCCAGTGGGGCCTTTGTCCGACAGCCAAGGGCCAAACGTCGCCGTTGGCTGAAGTACGCGCTGGCGGTGCTGCTCGCTGTGGTGGTGGTGGCAGGGTACGGGCTACGCCAATACGTGCAGGTGGGTGGCCCGGGCACGCTCCTGGGGCAAGAGGTGCTCGCCGTGCATGACCACATCCTGGTTGTGGAGTTCCTGAACCGCACGGACGATTCGTTGTTGGGAGCGGTTGTAACGGAGGCCGTTGAGACTGCGCTGCGGCAGTCGCGTGTCGTCCAGGTCTTGAGTGCGGAAGCTAAGTGGGAAGGGATGCGTCGTATGGACTTGGAGCCCAGCGACGCGCTGCCGGACAGTCTTGCCCGGCAGTTGGCCGTGCGGGAGAACACGAAGGCGTATGTGAGTGGGGATGTGAGCCGCCTGGGGTCCAGCTATCAGCTCACGGCTCGTGTGCACAGGACTGCCGATGGGGATGTGCTGCTCACGGAGACGGCCACCGCTCAGGACGATGAGCACCTCATCAAAGCGGTGGGCGAGCTTGGGGACAAGCTGCGGCGAGGCATCGGAGAGTCGCTGCGCATGGTGGGAGCTGCACCGCCGCTGGAGCGGGTGACAACGCCGTCACTCCCGGCGCTCCGAGCCTACATGGGCGGCGTGCGCGCCCATAGGGAAGGCCAGTTGGGCCGCGCGATCATGCTGCTACAGGAGGCAGTCTCGCGGGACACGGCCTTTGCGATGGCGTGGCGCAAGCTTGGAATAGTGCTCCGCAGCGAGGGCTTGTTCCGCGAGGCCACGGAAGCAACAGAACGAGCGTACGCCTTGCGGAATCACCTGCGGGAAGCGGAGCGGTTGCACGTGACGGCGGAGTATCATGCGGCCCGTGGGGAACTCGCCCTCGCCGAGGTGACGTACCGGCAGCTTGTGGAGCTGGAGCCAGACGACGACCGTGCCTTGAACAACCTCGCTGTTGTCCTGACGTGGGCGCGCCGTTGGGCTGAAGCGGAGTCGCTGGCGCTGCGAGCAATCGAACTGGGACCGCGGCGGTCAGCCATGCGCTACGTAACCGCCGTTGAAGCGCAGGTGCCGCAGCGGCGATTCGAGGCTGCCGACTCAGTCTTGCTTCGCATGGCGCGACACTTCTCAGGAAACGCTTGGCTGCGCCAGCTCCGGGTGCTGCTCCCGGCTGCTGGCCGGGACTATGACGCGGCCGAGGCGGTTCTGGACTCCCTTGAGGATTCTGGCGTGCCCGACGACGGACTGCCGATACGAGACTACCGCTGTGGCCTCGCACTGGTACGCGGCCACCTCAGCGAGTTTCGGCGACAGTGTGGGTTCTACGCGCCCGTCGTCAGGGCGTTCTGGGAACTCCGCTACACCGGCGACACCGCCAGGGTGGGTCGCATGGTCGATTCGGTCGCGGATCGCTCTCGGGATTCGTTGGCTCCGGAGGACGGCAGCTATGCTCTGCTTGCTACGACACTTGCTGAACTCGGACGAGCTCGAGAGGCACGTCAGTGCCTTGCGTTGTGGCAACAACTGCGCGGCGCGGATGAAGATGAGGGGTTACGTAGAGATGCTGGGCGGGTGGCTGGCTCGATTGCCTTGGCGGAAGGCAAGCTCGACAGCGCCGTGACCGCGTTTCTTGCGTGGAACACGACGGGCGATCCGTACGTGTTCAACCTGGGGCTGCCGGAGGCTGCGAACGCCCATGACCTGGCTGGTCGCTCCGACTCCGCCATCGCACTGTACGAGCGCGCCCTCGCCACGCCGTCAATCTTGGGCTTCAACGTTGAGCGGAGCTGGTATCCCCATGCCCTCCGCCGACTCGGCGAGCTGCACGAGTCATTGGGTCACCGCGAGCAGGCTATCGTTTATTACAGCCAGTTCATCGAACTGTGGAAAAACGCAGACCCGGAGCTAGAGCCGCGGGTGCAGGACGCGCGGGAGACGCTTGCAAGGCTTGTAGGTGAGCCGCAGCCATAGGCGCCTCCGTAGGTGCATGCGCGGGTTAGGCGGCGCCCCAACGGGCGCTCGCCAACAGATAACGACATCTGCCTGGCCTGCAAGGACCGCACCTCGCCCAGGCCCGCCGCCTGCCGCCGGACCCCTGAGCGCCGCAGGCATCGGATCGGTCATCTGGAGGACCATTCCGCGATCACGCGCCGTCTGACGCGCATAAGCGCAACCGACCACCACAAGGGCAGTTACGGTGGCTCGGGCATGAATTTGAAATGGTCGTTTCCAAGCTTCAGATGGTGATCTCGAAGCTTCAACTTGCCGTTTTGAAGGTTGGATTAGGCATTTCGAAGCTTCGAAAGGGCGTTCCGAAGCTTCGAGTCGCCGTTTTCAAGCTTCGAATCGTCGTTTTGAAGCTTGGAAATGCCTAATTGAAGCTTCGAAACGACGTCTTGAAGCTCGGAAATGCCTTCTTGAAGCTTCGAAACGACGTCGCCTCATCGGGCCGCTGGTACCACTTGAGGACCGTCTGCGTGCTGTTCCCGGGACGACAGGAAGACCTACACCTGTCTCTTGTCGGATCCGGCTGGCGCCGACCCTATGGATTCCATTTGATGTCTGGCATACGCCTCGGCACCATTCGGCGGAATTCCCAAACCGGATATCCAAGCGTAAGAAGAACCTGTAGCTCTTTGTTTTCAGGGACTCCGAGTGCATCGTGCTGCAGATGGGGGAACTCTTCGAGAAGCAACTGGATACTGCCTATGTGACAGGTACCAAGACCGATCCGTTCCGCAGCCAGCGAGATGTTATATGCGGCGTACGTCGCTTCTTCTCTCGCACAGAAGGAATTCTTATCACAGTACCCAGCAAGGACCACAGGAGAATTGAAGAAGAATCGTCTCTTCTCCCGCACCGCTAGTTCGACGAGACGATCGACATCTTCTACAGCAAGTCCTCCCAAGAACTTCGCAGCATCGCGTCCCTGTGCAGTGCTGTCTCTGAGTTGACGAAGTGTGATCGCGAGTAACTGCTCTATCGCCTGTGGATCGTCTAGTACGATCCAATCCATGAATTGCCGATTCTCACCGGTGGGAATCCACCTGGAATGAGAAATCAAATCACGGATCGCCGCGCGTGGTACGGCACGGTCTTGGTATCTACGATGCGAGCGGCGACAGCGGAATGTGCTTACGATCACGTCTACAGACGGTAATTGCCGGTTATCGATCTGCGGGCAATCTTGGAGCGGGATGTTCTCATGATCGATTGAATCGGTTGGGCAAACAGCAACGCAATGGCCACACAGGCGGCATTTGTCAGGATGAGTGACGGCTGGCCAACCGTCTCTCATCTCAAACACTTCTCGAGCGTAGCAGATGTCTGCACATGCCCCACATTGCGCACACGAATCCAGGTCGATCACAATCTTTGTCATGAAACCTCGATTGGGGAGGACACTCAGCTTGCCTCCAGCACCGGAGGATGGTCACTCATGCAGGCAAGCCTGGACGGCCCCGCGTGGCCGAGGATATCCGGCGACTCATGCATCGCATGTCCACTGCCGGCCGGCCCGCTACAGCCCGATCCAGTAGTTGATCTTGAGCAGGAAGATGTTCTCGGCCGGCGCGTCGAACAGCGCGCGCACGTCGCGGCCGAAGTCTAGATCCCCCACGGGTGCGTCGTCGGCCCGGCTCTGGGTCCACACGAGGTAGAGTGTCGAGCCCGGACGGAACTCCCAGCGCAGCACGGCGTTGCCGCGCAGGGAGCGGAAGTTGAAGTCGGGGTTGTCGAATGTGAACGGCTCGGCCGGCCCCGCCGGCCCGTCGGGGTCCACCGTGTACGTCGCGCCGTCCGTCGCGATGGTGCCGACGTCCCGCCCGTACACGCTCTTGGCGAGCTCGCGCGGCCGGTCGTACTCCTTGAAGTTCGTGAACTGGTTGCTGGAGATGAGCGGCTGGAGGAACACCTCCAGCGTGAGGTTCGGGGTGAAGGTCACGTTCAGCCGCGTGTTCATCGAGAGGGAGTTCTGCTCGAGATCGGAGAACACGTAGCGGGTGCCGTAGAACGCGGTCGCCGTGGGGTCGTCCACGGCGGTCACGTACTGCGCGGTCTGCTCGGCGTGGCTGAAGGCCGGCCCGACCGACAGCGAGATGTTGGACGCGGGCCGCCACGTGATGTCCAGATTGAACGCGTAGTCGCAGGCGCCCTCCGTGTTACAGCCGATCTCGGGATAGGTCCCCAGCGCGAGCTTCTTACGCGTGTCTGTCGTGATCCCGAGATTCCAGAAGTGAATGGCAGGGCGCATGACGACGGGCCCGCCGCGGGTGAGCCGGTCGTCGAACAGATCGGGGCGGTGGATGTAGAACGTCTCGATGTTCCAGTAGTTGAGGGGCTGGATCGAGAAGTAGGCCTGGACCTGCCGGTCGGTGAGGTCGCCGTCGAAGTTGTACTGCTGCTGCCCACCGAGAATGAACACCATGCGGCGGTACACACTGGTGGGCGTGGTGAACTGCCGCAGGAGGTTCGCGGCCATCCAGATCCAGTCGGCAGACCTCAGGAACGCCAGGTCGTTGGTCTCGAAGCCCGGACTGCGCAGGTTGAGCTGCGCCTCCCACAGCCAGTCGCCCGACTCCTTGGAGAGCCGGGTGTAGCCGGCGAAGCCCCGCATGGACGTGAGGGTGGAGTCGTAGGCGTCGGTGAACAGGCCGTTGCCCCCGTGCTGCCGGTCGGGCCGCTGGAAATAGCGGGCGCTCGAGCGCTGCGCGAGCAGGAGGGCGTCGGAGGTGCCGGAGACCTGCGACACCGCGAACTCCGCGGCCAACCGATAGGTGCGGCTCTTCCACCAGTACTCCAGGTCGAGACCCGCGCTCTCGGCATGGCGATTGAGCTGTTCCGCGAGTGCGGGATCCCGCAGATCGCGGACGACCGACGTGAGCACGCCTCCGAGCACGAGGTTGCCCCCCTTCAGATCGCGCCGCACCCGGCCCACGAAGTAGTTGGTGAGCGGCTCCACCTCGACACCGATCTCCTCGCCTTCGGGGCTCATCACGGCGGCGTGCTCGCGCGCGGTCACGGCGTCCAGCAGGCCGATTGACCAGCCACTCCCGGTTCGACCCGTGACCTTGGCCGCGCCGAGGATGGTCGTGTTCTCAGGGATGCGCGCGAACTCGCCGGAGTCGTCGGCGTTGCCGGCCCCCTGGGGGGCGCGCCCGACACGGCGCGAGTAGTACACGCCGATGCTGGAAGTGTTGCTGCAGAAGAAGCACCACAGGCTGCCGTACCGGAGGAACCCCTGGCCCTCCACGAAGAAGGGCCGCCTCTCGGGGAAGAAAGTCTCGAACGCCGTGAGGTTCACGACGGCCGGGTCTACCTCCACCTGCCCGAAGTCGGGGTTGACGGTCGCCGACAGCGTGAGGTTGGACGTCAGCAAGTACTTGAGATCGAGCCCCATCCGGTAGTCCAGCTCGTGCGGGTCATAGAACGGGTCGTCGGAGGGGGGCGCGCTGGAGTTGATCGAGCGGCCCACCGCGTAGGGCAGGAACTCGGCGCGAGCGGGTGAGCGGCTGATCCGCAGGCTGTCGAGATGCCCGAACCGGGTTGGGCCGCCCGACTCGTTGAGCCGCCAGAACGCCCAGCACGATTGCTCGTTGAGCCGGTTCACGACGCGGATGATCTGCAGGCCCCAGGTTTGCACAGAATCGCGCGGGAATCGCAGCTGGGACAGGGGAATCCGCATCTCCGCGGCCCACCCGAGCGAGTCGACCTGCGTCCCGACGTCCCACACCGGATCCCACGATTCGTCGGCGTGCCCGCTGGGACCGTACGCGTCGGCCTTTACGCCTGACGGGTTGATGCCGAATACGGTCCGGCCCACGTGGTCGTGGAACGTGTCGAAGATGATGGTGAGCTCGTCCGAGTCCTGGGACTGGTCCCGGCGCACCAGGCGCGACTGCACGCCGGCGGCGCCAAGCTCGTCGTCCATCCGGGCGCCGACGTAGATGGCGTCGGCGTCGAACAAAAACCGCACCTCGGTGCGCTGGGTGGCGAGCTCGCCTTCGCGCGGCTCCCACTGGTAGAGGTCGGTGGCCGGACGCGCGGTGCTCCAGGCGGGCTCGTCGAGTCTGCCGTCGAGCTCGATCTCACCCGTGAGCGGCACCGCTATGACGTTGCGCGGCGGTGGTGGGGAGCCGGCGGCAAACGCACTATCCTGTGCCTGGGCTCGCAGCGGGGCAACGAAGACCAGGGAAAGGACCACCAGGATCGCGCAGGCGACGCCGCGCGCGATGCGTTCCATGTTGCACATGGGATGTGGGACGGTCGCCCCGGTGCCACACTTCTTGAACGGAGCGGCCGCCAGAAGTGTTGCATAGGAGAGTCTGCTTGTCGGAGAGGGGCAACGTTGTTGGTGGCCCCTCCGGCTAGTACCCTCCCCGACTCCTCATCTACGGGCGCAGCGCGGGGGCCTCAGCCCTTCACCAGCGCGTAGAGCTGCACGCGCTCCACGTCCAGCTCGTCGCGGCTGCGGCCCAGCACGTAATCCGATCCGAACTCGAACACGACGAATCCCGGCGGCGTCTCCAGCGCCGCGACCATGCGGCCATAGCGGTCGAAGGCTGTCCAGTGCCCGCCCTCGCCGAGGGGCTGGTAGTCGGCCACCCACAGGTTGTCGTCCCGGCCGACGAGGGCGTTGCCATAGGCGGGCATGGTTGCGGGGTACTCGGTCTCGTCCAGACGGCGCTCCAGGTCGAAGCGCGTTCTCTCCATCTCGCTGGCCGTTGCCAGGCGACGTTCCTTGTAGCGCTGGACGTCGGCGTCCGTGACGGTACGGGGTCGGTGCTCGCGCCGCACGATCCGCCGCAGGGTTCCATCGCTCGAGTAGAAACGGATCTCGTACGCCTCGCCCGCCCCGATGAAGAATCCGTCCGCCACGGTCCCGACCTGGGTCCTTCGGCCAAAGGGAAGCCGCGTCACGGAGGGGCCGTGCTGCGTCGTGAACAGCTGCAGGTCGCTGAACGGGAACTGACGCAGGCTGTCGATCGGCTCGCCCAGCGCGGTGCAGCGGTACAGTGCGGCCGTGTCCTGCAGCACCCCACTGGTCACGTTCGGGCTCGGAAAGCCGATGGCCGCGACGAGGAGCTGTCCATCCGGGAGCACGCCCACCGGGAGCGGCAGGCCTCGTCCCTCCACGAGGGTCAGCGTCACGGTCCGACCGAAGCGGCCGGCCGCGTCGAAGAACGTCAGCCTGGAGCTTCCCCAGTCCCAGGTCACGAGCGAGTCGCCCCCGACCCTCCACACGGAGGAGAGCCTCTGGAACTCTCCGGGTCCGCCACCTTCCTGGCCGACCGCCTGGAGGAACCGCCCCGCCGTGTCGTAGAAGCGCAGCTCGTGTGTGCCGGCATTCGCGACGACGATGCTCCCGTCGGGGAGCCGCGTGGCGCCGGTCGCCTGGTACAGCTGGTACTCCGGTTCCCCCTCGAAGGCGCCGATCTGCAATAACGGGCTCGGGGAGAGTTCCCACGCAGCGAGGCCCGCTTCCGTCCCGAGGGCATACTGCACGATCTCGACCTGCGCGCTGTCGCGGACCAGCACCTGCTGGCGTGGTGGCTCGCGGCCGCAGCTCGATAAGGCGATGAGGAACAGGCCGGCGAGCGTTCTGATCTGCAGCGTTTTCATGGCGTGCTCGTGCGAGGGCTGGGAGGCCGCGAGCGTCGCTACCAGCCTATAGACACGCGGCGCACCGGAAGCGTTGCTCAGGGTGTCGGGGTAGGTGCGGGGACCCCGCCGGAGGAGTCTGGACTGCGGACCATCCCGCAAGACAATGGCCCGCTCGAACATCGCGTTCGGGCGGGCCTCGTCTAGCGGCTTGTCATGCCATCCCGTATCGTCCGGCCCCCCTCCGTCCCACGTGGGCCGGACTCAGAATCCGTATCCTAGGCCTGAGAAGTGTACCATATGGTGGGCTCCCCACTCACGCCAGCCGTGCCCATCACTTCCCGCAGCCGCTTGGACTCCGCGAATGCACGCGCAGATTCCAGCGTCTCGAAGTCATGCCATACGGTCACGTCATTGGCATCGTGTGCCGACTGGAACACCGCGTGACCTGCCACGCCCATGCCCTTGCGCTCCTGGTCGAAATCGTCGTAGGCCTGCTTCCAACTCGGGAAGTCCGCTACCGGGTGGCGTACGAACATGCGAATCATGATGACCTCCTTAGCGGGTGGTGCGACAGTGTGCGGGTGCATCTCCGAGTGCATGGGGGGATGTGATTGGCGCCCCGGCGATACCCGATTAAGTTCATCCCTTTACTGAGTGGACAAGTATCACACTGCGTCAGGCTACGGTCAAGCTCAGTCGGACGACCGGTGCGCTGGTTAACGATGTGGCCGGCTTGAAAAAGGCAGGCGGGTCACGGTCCGGCCTAAGCCCCATCCACCTCCCGCAGGAACCGTAGCACCTCCGCCGCGAACCGCTCCGGCTCAGGCCAGTTCACCGTGTGCCCGCCTCCCGGGATGACCGCCTTGCGTGCTCCGGGAATGCCGTACGTCAATGCCTCAGCCACGACCCGGAAGAAGGGCATCTCGTGCTGCCCGAGGATGACCAGGGTAGGTGCCTTCACGGCCCCCAGTTCGTCGATGCGGGCCGGCTCGACGAGGTTCGACGGTGGGTCGGGATCGATCAAATCGGTACCGGTGTAAGCCTCCATCAGCGCGCCGGCACGCGCCATCATCTGGTCTGGGCGGTCACCGAATCGCAGCGCCGCCCACGCCCCGATGGCCGCCTTTAGCGAATCGACTCCGTGCGCTCTTCCTATCGCGACCCACTCAGCCATCGGAGGGCCGTCCTCGCCGGGCGGGAGTCCGAACCCGGCCGGTGGGGGCGCACCGAACAGGATTAGTGCATCCACCATCTCGGGGTAGCGGAGCGCGAAGGTCAGCGCGACTGCCGCACCCTGGGAGTGGCCCATGATGTGCACGCGCGGAATGTCGAGCGTCTCGAGTAACGCCTTCAGGTCGGCGGGATCTGCGGTGAGATCCGGCTTGCCGCTAGCTTCGCCGAACCCTCTGCGGTCGTAGCGGATGACCGTGTAGTGGTGCGCCAGGCGCTCCACGTCGGTGTCCCAGAACCCGCGGTGCACAGCCCAGCCGTGGATAAGGACCAGCGGCTTGCCACTTCCCGTGATCTCGTAGGGAAGCGACACGCCGTTCACCTCGGCGGTTCCGGTCTGTCCATGCAGCGTCGCCTGTGGGTTCAGCAGCAGTGTACTGAGGAAGAATAGGCCTGACAGCTCGGCGCTGACTCTCATCGTGCGACCTCCGAGTTTCAGGAGCAGTGCAGCCCTAGCGCTGCGGCTCGTCTTCGCCGAGGTATACGATCGCCATGCCGCCGCGGCCGAGCTCGCGCTCGATGCGGTAGCGGTCACTGAGGGCGGCCTTCAGGCGACTCAGGAGGTCAGTCAGGGCGCTCGCTCCGGGGGGAGAGCAAGCGCCCAAGGTACGTCGGAGGATCCTCCAGCGCCAGGCCCGTGCGGCGGTGGTTTCTCGCCCCCTTTGCTCCCCCTCACCACGTCTCGGGTGGCTGGTGCGGCAGTCCCACGGCCGCTGCCGTGCTCTCGAAGTAGATGATCAGGTCGTACTCCTCCGGCAGGCGGGCATTGAGGAAGTACACCCCCTCTGTTTCCGGCCGGAAGATGGACCCTATGCTCCGCATCGGGCGCGGCCCAGGCAGCCACGATGTGGCGGATGTGCCGAAGTCGATCCCTCGCAGGTCGAGCATCATGCGGGGAAGGTCGGCACCGCTGAAGTAGAACTCATAGGTCCACGCCGGTGCGGGACCAACCGTGTGCGTACGGAGGTCTCCATAGCGGCCGCCCCCCAGGTAGGTGACGGCGCGGAAGCTGCCCTGATTGAAGTCGAAGCCGACGAGGACCAGGTCGTTGCCGTACTCGCTTCGCAGATGCGACCCCATCGACCCTGTGCGGTCGTTCACGTGGCCGTTGTGTGCCCAGAGCACGATCTTGGCGTCGGGGCCGCCCTGCTCGAGCAACCAGCTGGCGTTCTCCGCCATGTACATGTCGCGGGCTCCGACGGTGCGGCCGGCCGCCATGTCCTCGAACTGCACCACGACTCGGGCGCTGCGGAGAGCCGTGGCGAATGCCTCCGGCGAGCTCAACCCTTCGTACTCGCTCGCGCGGAGCGCCAGCGAGTCGTGGACCCACACCACGTCGTCGCGGCAATCGTTTTGATAGGCAGCATCGGCCTCGTCATAGCGCGCCGGCGATGCACCACTCGGACCGTTCGCATAGGGCTGCATGCACGCATACTGCTGTTCCACGAACTGCCACATCTCGCTGTCCAGCGGCTCGAGGAACTCCAGGACGTTGTGGATCGCCATGCCAGGGAACTGCATGTCGAACCCGCGGAAGCTGACTGTCGGCGCGCCCCCCGGATCCACGTTGTGCTCCCGCATCCAGTGGATCATGTCCAGCACTTCCTCGGTGTTCCACGTCCAGAAGTAGAGACCGGACAGCAGCGTGTCGGGGTTGCCCTGGCCGGTGTGCACGTACTCGTTGACCCGGTTGGCCTCCGGCCACGTGGCCTCGATGGCGAAGATGTTGAAGTCCATCTCCTCCACGAGGAACGCCAGCAACCGGTGCTTCATGTGGAAGAACTCCCGGGTGCCGTGCGTCGCCTCTCCCAACGCGACGACCCGAGCGTCGCCCACCATGGCCCGGAGCGGCTCGAGGTCACTGTGGTCGGGGGGCGCCGCCGAGGGGTCGGCGGTGCTGAAGGGCGGCGCGTTGTCCTGCAGCCAGGCCACGATCTCAGGCGAGACGGACGGCGACTCGGGTATGTCCCCAAAGGGGCTCTGGGTCTCGAGGCACCCCAGAGCTACGGCGAGGAGTGGCAGCAGCTTCTTCATGGTGGCTCTCCTGCCCGCACCTGCGTGATTGAGCATCCCTGCGGTGTCACAATTACGTGCTTTACCCCTAAACGTCCGGGCCGTGCCGCGCGGTGCCATGGCATCGGGAGTGGATTCATAGAGGATCAGACCCCGCACCGGCTGCGGGCACGGTGCCGCCCCGTGAGCGCGGGGAGGGCGGCTCGCGGTCACCCGCTCACACTCCCGCGAAGACCGCGGGCCTCACCGGGAGCTTAGATTTGGGCACGCTCGAACGGGGGTGCCGATGGCTCGCAGGGTTCTCACTGGAGTGATGGCAGCGTTCGTGATCACCGCGACGGGCGGCGAAGTCGTCGCGCAACAGACGATCGTGCTGTCCAACGGCGATCAGCTCACGGGCGCGCTCGTAGGCGTCACGGACGGCAAGTGGGTCTTCAAGTACGCCGGGCAGGATCTGGAGATTGACGCGCTGGACGTTGTCTCCTTCTCGGCTCCCGAGCCCATCGGGATCAGACTGGCGGATGAGACCATCGTCGCGGCCACCGTGCGGCCGACCGCTGGCGGGCTATTGCTCCAGCCCGCGGGTGAGCCTTCGAGGACGGTGGCCCCCGGAGACTTTGCCGCTGTGGGGGACCCCGCCGACCTGGAGGCGCTGCGCCCCGTCAGGATCAAGCTGTTGAGCCCGTTCTTCAAGTTCTGGACGGTGACCACCAGTCTGGGCGTCACCATCAAGGATGGGAATACCAACACGCGAAGCGGGACCTTCTACCTGGACATGTTCCGCGCCACTGAGCTGGACCGGCTGACCCTGACGCTCCAGGTCAGCCAGGATCACGACCGCCTGGAGAGCGGGGAGCTGGAGCAGACGGCGGGCAAGTACCTCGGTGGGCTGCGGTACGACGTTTTCGCGCTGCCCAAGCTGTTCATCTACGGGTCCACGCGGCAGTCGCGCGACCGGTTCAAGGAAATCGACCTGCGCTCGTTCTACACCGCGGGGCTGGGCTACCAGTTCATCCAGCAGCCGAAGCTGGACCTGCGCAGCTCGCTGGGCGCCGGTGTCCGCCACGAGAAGTTCTTCCTGCAGGAAGGCACGGTAGACAGCTCGTCCACTGTGGTGTCCGGCTCGCTGGACGGATCCCTCCGCGTGGTGCTAGGGCCGTTCGACTACGACCTGCGGGCCGTCTACGCGCCGTCCCTCGAGGACATCAACGACTACCAGGTGGTGGGGATCACCGGCCTGACGGCGAGAGTGATCGCCGGGCTCGGCTTTCGGATCCAGTTCCTGTGGGAGTTCGACAACACGCCCACCGCCGGCTCCGAGAAGCACGACACGGAGCTCACTACGGCGCTCACGTATAAGCTGGGGGGCTAGCGCCGCGCGGTCACCGGGCCGCCATGATCTGCTTGACGACGCTGAACACGCCGGCCCAGTCCCCGCGCCACGTGTCGTAGTCCACGCGGTGCACGATCACCAGGTCGAGATCGGTGACCACGGCGATCATGTGCCCCGACCCGCCCAGCGCCGCGTACAGGTGGTGGCCGTCCCACGCCGCCGACTTGCCGACCCACCACATGTAGCCGTAATCCCACCAGTCGCCCGCGTCGGTGTGGCCGGTGGTGCTCTGCGCGACCCAGCTCTGCGGCACGATCTGCTGGTCGCGCCAGCGCCCCTGCCGCAGGAACAGCAGCCCGAAGCGCGCCATGTCGCGGGCCGACATGTTGAAGTGATAGGCCGGATGCTCGGAGAGCTCCAACTCGTAATGGTAGAAGCCGTCGGCGGCGGTGAAGTCCTGCATCTGGAGCGGCACGGCGAGACGCTGCTCCAGCGCCTCGAAGGTGTCGAGCCCGGTGAGCTGGGTGAAGATTGTGCCCAGCGCGTTGAAGTCCCAGTTGTTGTAGTACCAGAAGGTGCCCGGCGGATGGCTCCCCCGCGCGGGGCGGGCGTCCTTCATGGACTGGCTCTCGGCCGCCGCCTCGTGATACACGCCCGAGCGCGCCTGGAGCAGCATTTCGATGGTCGCCTGCTTCTCCTCTGTGGTGAGCGACGGGGGGATGTCGTCGATGCCGAGCTGCTCGAGGGTGAGCGAGAGGTCGATGTCCCCCTCGGCGTGGTAGATGCCGTACAACGCGCTCATGAAGCTCTTGCGCACGGACTGCACCACCCGCTCACCCGTGGCGGGTCCCCAGTCGAGCGCAACCACGCCGCGGTCGACGACCAGCACGGCGCCCGAGCCCAGCAGCTCGGCCTGCGCCACGGCCGCCGACAGGCGCTCGCAGTCCCAGCCGAGCGATGCCGGGGAAAGCGCCACGGGCCAGGTCGCGCCCGGGTAGCCGCTCCCGTCCCCCAACTCGGCCGGATCGACCGGGTCCGACGGCCCGCTGCAGACCGAGGGGCCGGTGATAACCGACTCCCCGCCGCAGCCCGCAGCCCACCACGGCGCCGTGGCGGCGGCGACGACTCCGATCCAACGACGTAGCCGAGACATTGCCATCATACCTCCCCCAGGCTCCGTCAAGTCTACGCCGGCTGCGCCCCCGCGGTTCCCGGTTAGATTTGGGAATCCACGGGAGGGGTTGATGCAAGGGTCAGTGACGTTACAGGGTACCACCTGGCCGCGCATTCTGAGCTTCCTCTTTGGGCTCGGGATGATCGCGGCCTCGCTGTTAACCATCCAGCACTTCTTCGCGGCCAACTACCCGGCGACGATCTGGGCGGGATCGTTCTGCGACGTCAGCGCCTTCTTCAACTGCGATAGCTCAGCGTTCGCCGGAATCTCGGCGATCGGCGGGGTGCCGATCGGCTATTTCGGCGTGATGGTGGGAGGTCTGGTCTGTCTGGGGGCCGTCTTTCCCTCGGAGAGCTTCGAACGAACGAACAAGACCATCGCGCTGCTGAACGTGCTCGGCGTGATTGCGCTGCTCGTCTACTCGCTGCTGGTGATGGGGAGCCTCTGCCTGCTGTGCGCGGGGTACTACGTCTTCTCGATCGCCAGCTTCGTGCTGTTCTGGAGGTATGGGATCGACCGCGATGCGCCCACGCTCGTGGAGCGCTGGCTGCGCCCGTCAGCGAAGCACCTGGTGGCGTTCGCGATCGTGACCCTGTTCGGCGCCCAGGGAACGGCGCTGTACCACCAGGCCAAGCGGGATGCCCAGTCGGGCGGTGTCGCCGCGCGCATCATCGAGCAGTACTTCAGCCTCCCCGAGGTCGCCACGCCGAGCATCGTGTCGCCGTATTGGACCGTACGGTCGACCGAGCGGTTCGAGGACGCGCCGATTCGGGTGATAGAGTACGGTGATCTACTCTGCTCCGACTGCTTGATCCTGCACCGGCAGATGGTGCGCCTGAAGGAGGAGTTCGCGGGGAAACTCAATGTCGCCTTCCAGTTCTTCCCACTCGAGGCCCAGTGCAACGACGTGGTCGCCAAGGATCTACACCCGGGAGCCTGCGACCTGTCGTACATGGCGGCCTACGATCCGGCCAAGTTCCTGGCGATCCACGACGAGGTGTGGGATAACTTCCGGGCGGCGAAGACGGTGGAGTGGCGCGCCGAGCTGGCGCAACGCTACGAAGTGGAGGCGGCGCTCACCGACTCGGCGACCCACGCGATCGTCCACCAGATCATGAACACGGGCGCCGAGTACGAGAAGACCTCGGAGCGGTACGCCTACGGGATCCGCTCGACGCCCACCATGATCATCAACAACCGCATGATCATCGGGACGTTTCCGTACGAGCAGCTCCGCGCGATCTTCCAGGCGCTGGTGGACGAGGCCGAGCGCGGCGAAGGCAGGTTCATCGAGAACTGGATCGAGCCGTAGCGCACGTGCGATAGCGTGGTGGTGCTCAGCGTGCCCTCAGCAAGGTTCCAAAGGTCTGCGCGTTGGCCGGAGCGTGCGCATCGTAGTCGTTGTTGAAGAAGGCATACAGCTCGCGACCGCGCCGGTACGGTCTCACCCTGGCGGCCCAATCTCGTAGCTCCTTCCTCGAGTAGTCGTAGCGGTAGAGCTCCTTCCCGAGGCCGTGAAATCGCAGATAGAGGAAGTCCGTCGTCGCGATGATGTCGTCCGGCAGTCTCGGGTGGCTCACGGCGACGAATGCCGCCCGGTGGCGCACGAGTAGCTCCACCGTCTCGTCGTTCCACCAGCTCCGGTGCCGGAACTCCACCGCGTGTCGCACCGAGCCCGGCAGCAGGTCGAGGAAGCGGTCGAGGCGCTCCAGGTCCTGGTGCAGCGAGGGTGGAAGCTGCCACAGGATCACCCGGAGGGTCTTCAGCGCGAGCACGCGGTCGAAGAACCGGGCGAGCGGCTCGTCACATTCGTCGAGCTTCTTGAGGTGGGTAACGAGGCGCGGCCCCTTGAGGACGAGGTGGAATCGCGGTCCCAGCCGCCGGTTCCATCCCGTGATCATCCCCTGGAACGGGAGCCGGTAGAAGGTGGCGTTCACCTCGACGGTGTCGAACCGTTCCGCGTAGAACGTGAGCCGCTCGGCCCCCCTCACGTCTTCCGGATAGAACGGACCCGTCCAGTCGTCGTACGTCCAGCCGGAGGTTCCCACGTGCACCCGACCGCCCCGGGCACGCGCCATGACGCTACTCCTCCGGTGCTCCTCCCGCGCCGGCGACCTGATCGGCCTTGACCTTGGCGGCGTCGAAGCGCTGTGCCGACTTGAGCATCTTGTCGACGGTCTCGTCGAACTCGGCCTTGGCCCCGCGCTTGAAGCGCAGCGGGTTGATGCGGGCGACCACGAACGCCTTGAGGTACGGGCTTTGAAACCCCCGCTCCTTGAGTGCGGCGACGGCGGCATTCACCGCCTCGTCGAGCTCGAGCAGCTTCGCCGCCCGAGCAGCGCGGGTCTCCAGCGCCCGTGGCAGCTTCGCACCCAGGAACTTCTCCACCCGTTTGAGCACGGGGTGGTAGGCGCCGCCCGCAAAGCGGCCTCTTTGCTGGTAGCACAGCCCCAGCGTCAGCAGTGCCGGCTCCTCGAACTCGGTCTCGAACTCCCGCTCGGGCCGGTCCGCGAGCTCCGCCAGCCCCTGCGCCAGACGAATCACCTCCAGGGCCCGCTCCCTCAGGTTGTGAGCCTTTTCCGTGTTGAGCGCGAGGATGCGGTAGGCGATCTCCCGCTCCGGTACCACGAGCGCGACGATCGACTTGCCTCCGAGCTGTTGCACCGCGGCCAGCCGGTGGTACCCGTTCGGGGTCCAGTACCTCCCCTCCTCCGACCGGACCGCGATCACGGGGTCGAGGTAGCGGTCCAGCTTGTCGATTGCCGTAGCCAGCCGTTTCACGTGTGCGTCCGACAGGTCCCGCTGAAACGGCGTGGGGTCCACGCTGTCGATGGGGAGGCCGGCTATGACCTGCCAATTGCCGCCGAGTGGGTCGCGGTAGGCACCCAGCGGTGATCCGCCGTCGGCTTCGATGGCTTCCGCCAGCCGCTCGACGGCCGCCGGTGGGGTGGCCGACCCAAGGCGGCCGGCACTCAATCCGCGGGAGCGGGGCGGCACCTCCTTCTTGCGACGGCCGCGCTTGGCGCCGGCCGTCTTGGCCTGCTTCGCTCCGCTCGCTTCTCTCGCCATTGTCTTCCGTCCTTCTCACCCGCTGGTCCGGGGGACTCCGCGCCGCAGGTGTCGCAGGTCGGCGTCGTGGCCGAGCACGAGCATCACGTCGCCCGGCTGGAACGCGTAATCCGCCGCCGGCGCGGCGTCGAGTTCTTCCTCGCCGTCGTCGGTCGTGCGCTTGATCATCAGCACGCTCACGCCGTAGTCCTGCCTGATGTTCAGCTCCCTGATGGTGCGCCCAATGAACCTGCCGGGCACGGTGACCTCAGCCACAACCGTATCGCTAGCGGCCGGCATTACGCCCTGCTTGCCCTCCGGGGTGAGGGCCGACGCCATGCTTCCCGCCATGTCGCGCTTGAACACCTCCGTGTTGTAGCGCTCGATGACGTCCTCCGGCCAGATCACACCGACCAGTCGCCCGTTCTCCAGCACCGGCACCTCGCCGCGGTACAGCTCGAGGTGGCGCATCACGTCGGCTAGCGAGTCGTTGGGTCGCACCTTGGGGAAGTCGCCTTCCACCATCACGTCCTGCGCGATGACCAGAGTGGCGAGGGCGGCCGGGTCGTGCATCACCGGCCGGATCTGGTCGGCCGTGATGAGTCCCTCCAGCGTGCCGTCCTCGTCGGTTACGAATACCGTGGAGCCGGGGTGATCGATGAACTTCCCGATCAGGGCGATCAGCCCGTCCTCGGGTGCGACCGTCACTCTCTCGGGCCGCATGATCTCCCGCACGTAGGCGTGCTGCAGCACGTTGACCGCGCGTCCGCGCTGCACGTCCACCCCGCGACGCAGGAGCTTCAGGGTGTAGATCGACGCGCGCTGCATCCGGGTTGCCAGCAGCGTGGCGATGATGCAGCTGATCATGAGCGGCAGGATGATGGTGTACGACCCCGTTAGCTCGAAGATGATGAGGATGGCGGTGATGGGCGCGTGCGTTCCCGCCGCCACGACGGCTCCCATCCCCACCAGGGCGTACGCGCCGGGCGCTGCGGTACTGGCCGGCCACACGGTGTGCACCACGGTGCCGGCCGCCCCGCCCAACATGGCGCCGATGAACAGGGACGGTGCAAAGATGCCGCCCGAGCCGCCCGAGCCGATCGTGATCGATACGGCGATGATCTTCACGACCACGAGGAGCAGCATGAACTGCCACACTATGGTGCCGTTCAGCGCCTCGTTGATCGCCTCGTATCCGACGCCGAAGATGTGGGGCGCCCAGATCCCGATGACCCCA
This sequence comes from uncultured Gemmatimonadaceae bacterium, assembly GCA_964348295.1. Lineage (GTDB taxonomy): Bacteria > Gemmatimonadota > Gemmatimonadetes > Gemmatimonadales > GWC2-71-9 > WVYX01. Next base: position 9,744 of record CAYGBV010000001.1, on the reverse strand, counting down.
ATGATGGCACCGCCGAGCATGGCCTTGACGGCCGGGTGGGCGCGCAGCTTGTCGAACAGATCCTCGGTGCCGTACAGGCTGCGGATGAACGCCAGCGCCACGAATCCCGCCAGTATGCCGAGCCCCGCGTAGGCGAACAGCTCGCTCGCGCTGACCAGCCGGTAGACTGGGACCTCGAATGCCGGGAAGTCACCCAGGAACCGGTGGCTCACCACCGTGCCGGCCACCGACGAGATGACGATGGGGGAGAACTGGGTGACCGCGAAATCGCCCAGGATCACCTCCACCGCGAAAAGGGCACCCGCCACGGGTGCGTTGAACGTGGCGGCGATGCCGGCGGCCGCCCCGCACCCCACGAGCGTCCGCATGCGTCGCTGGTCCACCCTGAGCCATTGTCCGATGCTGGAACCGAGGGCCGACCCGATCTGCACGATGGGACCCTCGCGCCCCACCGACCCTCCGGATCCGATGGAGATGCCGGAGGCGAACATCTTCGCGATCACCACGCGGGGCCGGATCCGGCCGCCGCGCAACGCCACGGCCTCCATGACCTCCGGCACGCCGTGTCCCTTGGCCTCCCGCGCGAAGCGGTATACGATCCATCCCACGATCAAACCGCCCGCCGCGGGGGCCGCGATCCTCCACCAGAACGGAAGTGAGTACAGGTAATCCAGCGTGTACTGACCCTGCCGCCAGAACACCCCGTTCAGGGCCTGAATGAGGAGTCGGAAGCCTACCGCGCAGAACCCTCCCAGCAGGCCGATCACGACTGCCACCAGCACCATGTAGATCTGCTCGGTCTGGCGGATGCCGTCGTGGAGGTTCCGGAGGTGACGCAGTATGAACTTGAGCATTGAGAGGCGCGTTACCTGCGCTGCAATCTAAAGACTTGCCGCAGCAGCAACAGCGGGCCGCTGAACGGCCCTCCTTGCTCCGCCTCGCGCCGCGCGCGCCAGGTACTAGATTGTCACATCATGCATACTCGCAGCATCGGTCTCGTGGGTACCGGACTCGCCGCGGCGCTACTGGCGGGCTGCAGCAGCGCCCCGCCGCTGGTCGGGAGGTGGACGGGAGAGAACGCCGCCGGATACCGGATGGCCTTCGTGTTCCGCGGAGACGGGACCGCGGCGTGGATCGTGACCGGGGCCGACGTCGCCGACTCGCTGGAGATCCGCTACGAGTTCGACCGGTCGGCCGAACCCCACCACCTCGACCTCACCGGATTCGAGCACGGTCCGCTCGCCGGGGTCACCATGTACGGGATCCTGGAGTTCGTGGACAACGATACGTTCCGGCTGAGTCTCGAGCCGGGGCCACCTGGTGAGGAAGGTGCCGCGGCACGGCCTGCGGAGTTCACGGACGAGGCGGTGAGCTTCGCACGAGTGGCACGCCCGCGGTAACGCTGGCGTCGCCCCCCCGCCGTCGCCCGAGGCGCAGCGCACGCCGGGGTGAGCTGGCGAACGGTCGTCCGTTCCGGGCCCCCAACCGACAAGCGCCGGCATGACGCCGCAAACGCGCGGGGTCCAGCTGCGAGCCGATCACCGCAGGGCGAGGCCGGCGCCCGAGAGATAGCCCCCCCACACTCTGCCCCAGCCCCGGATGCAGAACACGGGACCGGTGCCCTCGCTGCAGGCGAAGGAGAAAAGGGCCGTGAGCGCGACCGCCCAGTAGGGGAGGCGTGCGCTGCGGATCGTACTGGGAGGCACGAGAATGCGACTCACGGCCCGAGCATTCGAGTGCGTTTGTCTGATGAGAACAAGGGCTGCCGGCTGGAGGTTCCCGGCTGCGGGCGGTGGGTCCCGCGCGCGTCGCGTGCCGGTGCGGCGGTGCCTAGCGGACGCCGTACGGCCGGCCGTACAGTACCTGCGCCCGAGCGAGCTCGATCTGCGACTCGGTGAGCCGTGTCCGATCGCCCTGGCTGCAGCCGGGTGCCATGAGATTCCCCTCGGGAGTGCACGGGGCGTGGAATAGGCCGAACGAGTGCCCCAACTCGTGTGCCAGCGCGTACGCGACCGACCCACCGAGATCTCGTTGTCCGGTCCAGTCGAGCTCGGCGCAGACCACGGCCGGTACCTCGGCGACGTAGATCCCCACGATGAAGCCCCCCAAGTCGTGGACGAAGAAGACGTTCCACCCGTCCGGGAGCACGTGCATTCTCGGAAGGACCGACGCCACGACCCCGGTCGTGAAGCCGATCTCGCCCCGCAGGGCCCGGTCGAACTCCTCCGAGTCGCCGGCCTGCTCGCGCACGACCGACTCGATCGCCAGGTTGATGCTGGCCTGGAGCCAGATCGCGTTCGCCCCGTCGAACACGACCTGTACCTCGGATGCGCTGAGGGACGTGTTGAGGGAGGAGTTCTCAGGATGCTCGAGGAGGTGGGTCCGCACCGCGACCGAGAGCGGTCGGCCGTCATCGCTTGGCTGTGACGTGGGTGTGAAGGGTGCGGCGCCGTCGCCGCATCCCAACGCGAGCAGCACCGCGACCGCACCGGCCCAGCGGCGCAGCGGAGCACGGTGGATCGTGCTCGTCGGCTTCGGTGTCAGGCTCATTGCCTGCCCTCCCTCAAATACGACGTCGGATGGCTGCTATGGGTTTCGCGCCCTGCAGGCCGAGCCGCTGTGTCGCGACCACCCGTGGCGCGGCGCGACAGGCCTCCTTGTGGGCGGGCTCCCCTGGCCTGCATAATGGCCGGTGCCCACTCTATGATGACCGGTGGAGGTGATGATGGAGGAGTTCATTCGCAATATCCCAAAGGCGGAGCTGCACCTGCACATCGAGGGGACGCTCGAGCCCGAGCTGATGTTCGAGATCGGGGAGCGGAACGGCGTGGACATTCCCTTCGCTTCGGTGGAGGAGGTGCGCAAGGCCTACGAGTTCACGGATCTCCAGTCGTTCCTCGACATCTACTACGCGGGCGCCAATGTCTTACTGAAGGAGCAGGATTTCTACGACATGACCTGGGCGTATCTGCGGCGGGTCCATGCGCAGAACGTGCGCCACGTGGAGATCTTCTTCGATCCCCAGACGCACACCGACCGGGATGTTCCGTTCGAGACGGCGATCACGGGGATTCACCGGGCGCTGCAGGACGCGGAGCAGCAGTGGGGCATGTCCAGCGAGCTCATCATGTGCTTCCTGCGCCACCTCAGCTCCGACGCCGCCATGCAGACGCTCGAGCGGGCACTCCCCTTCAAGGACTGGATCATCGGGGTGGGACTCGACTCGTCCGAGGTGGGGCACCCCCCCCAGAAGTTCACCGCGGTGTTCGATCGTGCACGGGACGAAGGCTTCCTGACGGTGGCGCATGCCGGCGAGGAGGGACCGCCCGAGTACATCTGGGAGGCGCTGGACCTGCTCCACGCGCGGCGCATCGATCACGGGGTACGGTGCGTCGAGGACGCGAAGCTGGTCGAGCGGCTGCGGGCCGAGCAGATCCCGCTCACGGTGTGCCCGCTCTCGAACGTGAAACTCTGCGTGTACGACCGCATGGAGGACCATAGCCTCAAGCGACTGCTCGAAGAGGGTCTCTGCGCCACGGTGAACTCCGACGATCCTGCCTACTTCGGCGGCTACATGAACGAGAACTTCGTCGCGGCGCAGCAAGGGCTCGGCCTGAGCCGTGACGAGGTCGTGCAGTTGGTGCGCAACTCGTTCGAGGCGACCTTCCTCGATCGGGCGCGGAAGGACACGCTGCTCAAAGAGCTGGACGACTACGTCGCGACGGCGGGGTAGTGCGGCGACTCACGGTTCACAGGGAGTCCTGGCCGATCCGGGGCGTGTTCCGCATTTCCCGAGGGGCCCGGACCGAGGCCGAGGTCGTCGTGGTCGAGGTCACCGAAGGCAGGCACACCGGACGCGGCGAGTGCGTTCCGTACCCTCGCTATGGGGAAACGGTTGCGGGCGTCGTAGCGCAGATTCGGGGCGTCGCCGATGCCGTTGCCGCCGGGCTCGATCGGACCGGCCTACAGGACGCGCTTGCACCGGGGGCCGCCCGCAACGCGGTGGATTGTGCGCTGTGGGATCTGGCGGCCAAGCAGCAGGATCGGCCCGCCTGGCAGCTCGCCGGCGTCCCGCAGCCCGCTCCCCTCACCACCGCGTACACCATCAGCCTCGACGAGCCGCACAAGATGGCGGAGAGCGCGAGGCTCCACGCACACCGTCCGCTCCTCAAGCTCAAGCTCACCGGCAAAGACGACCTGGCCCGCGTGACGGCCGTGCGCCAGGCCGCTCCCGGCCCCCGGATCATCGCCGACGCCAACGAGGCGTGGACGCCGGAGGTTTTCCGGGAGTTGGCGCCCGAGCTGGCCCGTCTCGGGGTGGAGCTGATCGAGCAGCCTCTTGCCGCCGCGGAGGACGCCGCGCTAGCGGAGCTGGAGCACCCCGTGCCAGTCTGTGCCGACGAGTCGTGCCACACGAGTCGGGACGTAGCAGCGGTGGCCGACCGCTACGAGTTGGTCAACGTGAAGCTCGACAAGACAGGAGGACTCACCGAGGCGCTCCAGCTGGTGAACACGGCGCGGGAGGCGGAACTGGAAGTCATGGTGGGCTGCATGATCGGCACGTCCCTAGGCGTGGCTCCGGCGACGCTCCTGGGATGGGCCGCGCGCTACGTGGACCTCGACGCCCCACTCCTGTTGGCACAGGACCGGCCCGGGGGGCTGACCTTCGAGGGGAGCGTGCTCCACCCGCCGGCCCCGGAGCTGTGGGGGTGAGCCGGCCAAGTGCAAGGTGCAACGGGAAAGGGGAAAGCTGAGACTGGCCGACCGGAGGGGCTCTAGATCTCCCGCGCTATGACCTGCCGCAGCGTGGCCGCATCCACGTTGCTCCCCGTGAGGATCACTACGACCCGCTTGCCGGCGAGCTGTTCCCGGAGCTTCACGAGCCCGGCGAGGCCGACGGCGCCGGCGGGCTCTACGAGGTTGTGGGTCGTGCGCATCAGCAGCCGCATCGCCTCGGCGATCTCGCCGTCGGTCACGGTCACGAAGCCGGTGAGCCCCTCGCACAGGGTGGGGAACGTCATCTCGTAGGTCGCGCGCGTGGCTACGCCGTCCGCGAACGTGTCGGCTGCCGGCGTGGTGAGGGGGCGGCCGGCCTTCCACGACTGGTAGATCGCCGACGCGCCCTCGGCCTGCACCGCGTAGACCCTGGTCTCGGGCCGGAGCTCCCGCAGCACGGTGAGGGCGCCGACGGTTTGCGAGCCGCCGCCCACCGCGATCACCATCGCATCCGGCGCGGCGCCCTGCTCCAGCAGCTCCAGCGTGATCGTGGCGGCCCCCGCCAGCACGAACGGATTGTTGGTGGGATGTACCAGCGTGAGCCCCCGTTGCCGGATCGCCTCCTCGACTGCCGCGAGCGCCTCGTCGTAGTCGCGCCCCACCTCGACCAGCTCCGCTCCCAGGCCCCGCATCGCCTCGTTCTTCTCGGGGTTGTTGCCCTGCGGTACGTAGATGGTGACGGGAGTATCCAGCAACGCACCGGCCCAGGCCACTCCCTGGCCGTGATTGCCCCGGGTGGCGGAGGTCACGCCGCGCCGTCGCTCGGCGGCCGAGAGAGCGCTGACGGCCGAGAGCCCGTTGCGGGCCTTGAACGAGTTGGTGGGGTTGTGGTTCTCGTGCTTGACGAGCACGTGGATGTCGTGGCCCACCGCCTCGTCCAGCGCCGCATACGCACGCACCGGGGTCGGCGTTAGATGGTCGGCGATCCGTTCCCGTGCGGCCCGGACGTCTGCGAGCGTGATCGGCCAGGGTGGCATCACGGTTGCCTCAGGCGCGGGAGAACTCCGCCTGGTCGATCGCGGCCAGCTCGTCACCGCTGAGCTTCACTTCGGCCGCGGTCAGGGAGTCGAGCGCGTGCTCGACGGTGCGGGCCCCCGGAATCGGAATCACGCTGTCGGCCTGTGCCATCACCCAGGCGAGCACGACGGCGTGCGGCGAGACGCCGTGTCGCTCGGCGATCGGCTTGAGCGTCGGATGGTCGGGCAGCTTCTTGTTGAGCCGCCCGCCGCCCACCGGGCTGTACGCCAGAAAGCCGATCCCCCGGTGCGCGCAGTAGCGCGCGACGCCGGTCTCGAGTGCCTCCCGGAAGAACGGGTTAAGCCGGTTCTGGACTGTCTCCACTCTCACCATCTGCTCGGCTTCCCTGATCTCCTCCACCGACACGTTGGACAGGCCGATCCAGCGGATCTTCCCCTCCTCCTGCAGCTCGGTCAGCGCGCCCAGGCTGTCTATGAACGGGACCTTTGGGTCGGGGGCGTGGAGCTGGTACAGATCGATCTGCTCGACGCCGAGGGCTTGGAGCGACCGCTCGCAGGCCCGCTTCAGCAGCTCCGGATGCGCGTCCCGCTCCCAGCGTCCCCCTGGGCGGGTCAAGCCTCCCTTGGTGGCCACCACGATCTGCTCGTGGAGACCGGACCAGGTAGCTACGGCCTTGCCCACGAGGCGCTCGTTGTGGCCGATGTCGTCGTCATCCAGGCAATAGACGTTGGCGGTGTCGAACAGCGTGACACCGGCTCCGATCAGGGCGTGGATGACGGCGATGCCCTGGCGCTCGTCGGACGGGCGTCCCTGAATCGAGAGTGGCATGGCCCCGAAGCCGATCTCGGAGACCTTGGGCGCGCTGGGCCCCAGGGGGCGGTTCTGCATCGACAAGCACTCCGTGCAAGTGGTGCCGGTTCGGCCGTTGACTCCGTTACCGCAGGCAGGGCCCCGCTGCGCGGCGCCGGCCGGGCGGCGCGCAGCGGGGCTGTGGAATCTACGGGCCGTGAGGACGCCGGACCTAGCGGTGCCGGCGCATGTCCTCCGCCATCTGCTTGATCTCCGCCAGATCTCTGACCATCGCGCTCCAGCCGTACCACAGCGCGTAGTCGGGATTGGCGTGGAACGTGCCCTGGAACGCCCGCATCCGGTGTTCCAGGTGCATGACGAAGAGCCGCTGCTCGATGGGCGTCGGGGCGTCGTGGAACGTCAACAGGTCCGGGAAGGGGTACGCATACCCCTCGGGCTGCTCCAGCGTGCCGTCCTCGTACAGCCCCGCAACCACGCGTATCGCCTCGGCCAGCAGGTGATCCGTCTCCCGGATCATGTCGTCGCCCTTTTGCAGCTCGGCCTCGGCGAACTTCTGCGAGTGGCAGCGGCTGCACACCTGGATCATCGCGTTCCGTTCCTTCTCCCAGGCCTCCTGCGTGAGCCGCACGACGTCGGCGGCCTGCACGACCTCCAGCCGGCCCGTGGGCTGACCATCCGGATCGAGCACGCCGAGCGCCTGGAGGATCGTCGCCCGGTCGGCGGCCCACTGCTCGTCGTCGGGCATGGGCAGGCGCACCGCCAGGAAGCCCCATGCGCTCCGGACCTCGTGGTTGCCGGCCACCATGTGGCAGGTCTGGCAAGTGGGCGCCGCCGCGTTCTCGGGCAGGACGCCGTTCTGTACGAGCAGGTAGCGCACGCCGTGCTTGGACGACGCGTACATCTCCCACTGGGGGTGGTCGAAGCCCATGTGGCAGGTCTGGCACGCCTGGGGCTGCCGGGCCTCCTCGGCCGAGAAGAGGTGGCGCGTGTGACACGCGTCGCACGACCCCAGGCCGTAGCCGGCTCCCCGCTCTTCGGTCTTAAGGCCGATCTTGTGGCATCCGCCGCAGCCCGTCATGCCCTCGGTCAGGGCCAGCGGTAGGGCGTGCGTCGTGGGCATGGCGTTCATCGCCGTCCAGGCGACGGCGTGCTTGCCGCGGGTGAACTCCTCGACCTTCTGGCTGTGACAGGTCGCGCAGGTGGCCGGGGTGGGGATCGCCGCCTCCTCGAAGTCGTGCTGCGTGGTGTGCTCCGTCCCGTGGCACGCCGCGCACGTGATGCCCATCTGCCCGTGCCGGCTCAGCTGCCAGTCGGTCATGATCCTGGGGGTCACCCGGGTGTGGCAGTCGAGGCAACCGGCGTTCTGGGCCTGCGAGGAGGATGGGATCGTCAGAGCGGCTGCCGCCAGAAGAGCTGCCGATACCGTTACGAGTCCCCGCATGTGACCACCTCCCGCCGTCGTGTGGACAAGGGAGTCGCAGATGATACGAGAATGTCTGCTGAGCGGTGGGTTTGTCAACGCGCCTTGGTGACCGCGTGCGTCGCTGGCAGAGGGGGCGACGGCGTAGCAGATTCCTTGCGCTACGGCCGGCGTCGCCGGTGCCGCCAGGTGCGCCGCCGTGGCGCGCTTACGGTTCACCGTCCACAAACGAGGTCCACATGCGATCACGTGTCTTCATCATTCTCAGTCTGTCCCTGCTCGTATCGTCGGTGCTGCTGGCGCACGACCTGTTCCTCAAGCTCGAGAGCTACTTCCTGGAGCCCGACACGGCGGTCCAGGTCCTGGTGCTGAATGGCACGTTCAGCGAGAGTGAGAACTCGGTCACGCCCGATCGGGTGTTCGACATCAGTGTGGTCACGCCGACGGGGCTCACGCACCTCGACACGACGTCCTGGCAGGTACAGGGCGACAGCACCTGGCTCCGGCTACAGACCGCCGGGGCGGGGACCTACGTGGTGGGCGCCGGCATCCTGCCCAGGGTGCTCAGTCTCGGGGCGGAGGACTTCAACGAGTACCTGGAGCACGACGGCATTCCGGACATCTTGAAGCTCCGTGCCGAGCGGGGCGAGCTGGACGACTCGGCCACCGAGCGGTACTCCAAGCACGTGAAGGCGGTGTTTCAGGTGGGCGCGCAGCGTACCGGCGGCTTCGACGCAGTGCTGGGCTATCCGGCCGAGATCGTGCCGCTGGAGAATCCCTACGAGCTCTCCGTGGGGAGTGTGCTGCGGGTCCGCTGCCTAGTGGATCGCCACCCCGTGCCCGACCAGACCGTGATCTGGGGAGGAGAGGGTGCCGAGGGGGCGCTCGAGGAGCGCCGCGTCAGGACCGACGCAGAGGGCGTGGCCCAAGTGCGGCTCGATGCCCCGGGCAAGTGGTACGTGAAGTTCATCAACATGGTCCCCTCGCCTGAGGCGGGGCTGGACTATGTATCCCGCTGGGCCACCCTCACGTTCGAGGTGCGCTGAGCGGTTGTGTCGCCAATGTGTGACACCGCCGTTGCGGAATCGTCACGCGGGCGGCACCATTTACCTGAGCCGCGTGCTCTACAGGGTACGGGGGCACGCGGGGTCGGGGGCGAAGCTTTCCGGTAAAGACTTCAAATCGCTGTGCCACGAGCAGTTACTGGTATGAAGCCCAGCCATCAGAGGCGCCGTGACTGAGGCGGCCGGCAGCGGTCAGGGGCCGCAGCTCGCCGCCATCGACGTCGGCAGCAACTCCATCCGCCTGGTCGTGGCCGAGGTGGAGCCCGACGGCAATTACCGCGTCCTCGACGAGGAGCGGGAGATGACGCGGCTGGGGCGTGGTCTGTACCGGACCGGGCGGATCGCCCGTGGGCCCATGGAGCGCTCGCTCGAGGCGCTGGGTAAGATGCGCGCTGTCGGCGCGACGCAACCCCACTGTGGACCTCGCGGATGCCCAGCGCAAGGGTGATCTTTTCGAGCGCGCCTTCGACGCGAGGCTACGGCTGGAGTGGACGAGGCAGCGGAACCGGCGGGCGGGTCAACGCTCGGCCGGAGCGACACGGAGTTCCTGATGGCGAAACGACCGAAGCCCCAATACGGGCCTGAGCATTACATCAACCGGGAGCTGAGCTGGCTCGAGTTCAACGGGCGGGTGCTGGAGGAGGCGATGGATCCCACCAATCCGTTGCTCGAGCGGCTGAAGTTCCTGGCGATCGT